>NZ_JASLGR010000039.1 GCF_030150155.1 Nocardioides sp. | reverse complement strand
CTCACATCCGAGCGATCAGGATTCACCGGCACCGAGAGGTTCACTGATGGACAACCACACCCGGCACGACCCGACGGCCACCGAGGCGACCACCGACCTGACGGCTGAGGCCCTCATCGAAGAGGTCTCCATCGACGGCATGTGCGGCGTCTACTGATGACCACGATGCTCGACGAGCCTTGGGCGCTCTCCCCGGCGGTCGCGCTGCGACCCGAGCCGTTCGGCGCCCTGGCCTACCACTTCGGCAACCGGAAGCTGACCTTCCTGAAGCGACCCGAGCTGGTCACCGTGGTGCGCGGGCTCGTCGAGCATCCCACCGTCCGGCAGGCCCTGGAGGCCGCCGGCATCCCCGCAGGCGATCACCCCGCCTACGCCGCCGCCCTGGAGGGGCTCGCGGCCACCGACATGATCCGCCCGCGCCAGCAGGAGGCAGCATGACCATCGCACCCCAGCGTCCCGCCGCAACGACCCCGGCCGCTCCGACCACCAGCGACCGCCCCCTCGGCGGCACCCTGATCGAGCAGTTCGAGCTCGGCCTCGACGCCCCGATCTGCCTGACCTGGGAACTCACCTACGCCTGCAACCTCACCTGCGCCCACTGCCTGTCCTCCAGCGGCCGGCGCGACCCGCGCGAGCTCAGCACCGAGCAGGCCAAGGCCGTGATCGACGAGCTCGAGCGGATGCAGGTGTTCTACGTGAACATCGGCGGCGGCGAGCCCACGATCCGCCCCGACTTCTGGGAGCTCCTGGAGTACGCCGTCGAACATCACGTCGGCGTGAAGTTCTCCACCAACGGCGTACGGCTGACCCCGGAGCGCGCCGCGTTCCTCGCCTCGCCCGCGATGAAGGGGTACGTCGATGTGCAGATCTCGCTCGACGGGGCGACCGCCGAGGTCAACGACCGGGTGCGGGGACCGGGCTCCTACGACACCGCCCTGGCCGCCCTGGAGAACCTGGCCGCGGCCGGGTTCAAGGACGCCAAGATCTCGGTGGTCTGCACGCGGGAGAACATCGACCAGCTCGACGAGTTCCAGGCGCTGTCGGAGCGCTTCGGCGCGACCCTGCGGCTGACCCGGCTGCGCCCCAGCGGCCGCGGTGCCGACGTCTGGGACGAGCTGCACCCGCTGCCCGAGCAGCAGCGCACCCTCTACGACTGGCTGCTCGCCCACGGCGAGAGCGTCCTGACCGGCGACTCCTTCTTCCACCTCTCGGCCTTCGGCGAGACGCTGCCCGGCCTCAACCTGTGCGGCGCGGGCCGGGTGGTCTGCCTGATCGACCCGATCGGCGACGTCTACGCCTGCCCGTTCGCGATCCACGAGAACTTCCTGGCCGGCAACCTGCTCGGCGAGGGCGGCTTCGGCGAGGTCTGGCGCAACTCCGAGCTGTTCCGCGAGCTGCGCTCCCCGCAGACCGGCGGCGCCTGCTCGTCATGCCAGTTCTTCGACTCCTGCCGCGGCGGCTGCATGGCCGCGAAGTTCTTCACCGGGCTACCCCTGGACGGCCCCGACCCCGAGTGCGTCCAGGGCTACGGCGAGTCCGCGTTGGCCGGCGAGCGGAGCATCCCGGCCGCGAGCCAGGACCACTCTCGCGAGGTCGCCGCCCGCAACCAGCCGGTGCTGCTCCAGCTCACCCGGCGCCCCGACCTGTCCACTCCTCCTGCCAGCGCTTGCGCCGAGTCGCCGCTGGCCGGCTTCGTCCCCACCCCGAACTGAGAGAAGAGAACCCATGTCTCGCCCCGCCTGGCTGCAGAACCCGTGGAAGCAGAACCCCTGGTTCGAATCCGTCGCCGTCGCCCAGCAACGTGCCCACAAGCGCCTGCCCAAGCCCGTGTACGCCGCCCTCGTGGCGGGTTCCGAACGCGGCCAGACGATCGAGTCGAACGAGGCCGCGTTCGCCTCGATCGGGCTCGCCCCGCACGTCGTGGGCCAGCACGCCGAGCGTGACCTGAGCACCCGGGTCTTCGGCCAGGACGTCTCCCTGCCGGTGCTGATCTCCCCGACCGGCGTGCAGGCCGTCCACCCTGACGGTGAGGTCGCCGTGGCCCGGGCCGCCGCGGCCCGTGGCACGATCATGGGCCTGTCGAACTTCGCCTCGAAGTCCGTCGAGGACGTCGCTGCGACGGGTGCGAACACGTTCTTCCAGATGTACTGGACCGGCGACCGCGACACCATGATCCAGCGGATGACCCGCGCCCACGACGCCGGCGTCAACGGCCTGATCGCCACCCTGGACTGGTCGTTCTCGATGGGCCGTGACTGGGGCAGCCCGGAGATCCCGGAGAAGGTCGACCTCAAGACGATGGTGCGGATGGCACCGCAGGTGGTCGGCAAGCCGAAGTGGCTGTGGGAGTTCGGCAAGACCGGCCAGATCCCCGACCTGACCGCCCCGAACCTGGCCCCTCCCGGAGGTGCCGCACCGACCTTCTTCGGCGCGTACTACGAGTGGATGACCACCCCGCCGCCGACCTGGGACGACGTCGCCTGGATGGCCGAGCAGTGGCGCCAGATCTCGGGGACCCCGTTCGTACTCAAGGGCGTCTCCCGGATCGACGACGCGCTGCGCGCCGTCGACTCCGGCGTCGCCGGCATCTCGGTCTCCAACCACGGCGGCAACAACCTCGACGGCACCCCGGGAGCGATCCGGATGGTGGGCCCGATCGCCGAGGCCGTCGGGCACCAGATCGACGTCGTGATGGACGGCGGCGTACGCCGTGGGTCCGACGTACTCAAGGCCCTGGCCCTGGGCGCCAAGGCCGTCATGATCGGCCGCGCCTACCTGTGGGGGCTCGCCGCCAACGGCCAGGCCGGGGTGGAGAACGTGCTCGACGTGCTGCGTGGCGGTCTGGACTCCGGGCTGCGCGGGCTCGCGCTCGGCTCGGTGCACGACCTGCGACCCGAGCACCTGCTGCTGCCTGAGGACTTCCACCGCGCCCTGGGCGCGCCGGCTCGCAGCGAGGCCTGAATGACGCATCGGCTCGCCGACACCACCTGGCCCGACGCGGCGACGCGCCGGGTGCTGGTGGTGCCGGTGGGCTCGGTCGAGCAGCACGGTCCGCACCTGCCGCTCGACACCGACACCCGGATCGCCCAGGCCGTCGCCGACGGGGTGGGCCGGCGTCTGGGCGGGGTCGGGCACCCGGTCTGGGTGGCACCCGCGCTCTCCTTCGGCTCCAGCGGCGAGCACCAGTCGTTCCCCGGCACGGTGTCGATCGGCACCGAGGTGCTGCACCAGGTCGTCGTCGAGCTGGTCCGCTCGGCGCGTACCTGGGCCGACCGGGTGGTCCTGATCAACGGCCACGGCGGCAACGCCCAGGCCCTCACCCGGGCCGTGGCCCAGCTCGACGCCGAGAGCCACGACGTCTGCTGGCTGCCGTGCCGCACCGAGGGCGTCGACCTCCATGCCGGGCGCACCGAGACCTCGCTGCTGCTCCATCTGGCACCGGAGTCGGTGCGCCTGGAGCGGGCCGAGCCCGGGGACACCCGGCCGCTGCGCGAGATCCTGCCCGCGATGATCGCCGGTGGGGTCGCGGCGGTCTCGGCCAACGGCATCCTCGGTGACCCGACCGGCGCCAGCGCCGCCGAGGGCGCCGAGGTGCTGGACTCGATGGTGGCCGAGCTGAGCGCGGAGCTGCTGCACCACCGTGCCCCGGCCGCGACGGGACAGACGCGATGACGACCCCGGTTCCGACCGGGGTGGCGCTGGTCACCGGCGCCGCCCGAGGCATCGGTGCCGCGACCGTCCGCACCCTCGCCGAGGCGGGCTGGGCGGTGCTGGCCCTGGACTGGTGCGCCGGGCCGACCCCCGGCGACGGGCTCTACCCGATGCCGACCGTGGCCGACCTGGAGGCCGTCGCCGAGCCGTACGCCGACGTGGAGGTCGCCGTGGCCGACGTACGGGATCAGCAGGCGCTGGCCCAGGCAGCACGGCGCGCGGTGGAGCGGTGGGGCAGGCTCGACGCGGCCGTCGCCGCTGCCGGGATCGTCGCCGGTGGGCAGCCGCTGTGGCGGACACCGCCCGCACAGCTCGACCTGCTCTGGCAGATCGACGCCGTCGGGGTGTGGAACACCGCCGCCGCGACGGTCCCGCACCTGCTCGCCGGACCGGACCCCTCGCGCGGCCGGTTCGTCGCGGTCGCCTCGGCAGCGGGCAGCCGCGGACTGTTCCACCTGGCGGCCTACAACGCCGCCAAGCACGCCGTGGTCGGGATGGTGAAGGGGCTCGCCGCCGACCTGGTCGGCACCGGGGTGACCGCCTGCGCCGTCTCCCCCGGCTCCACCGACACCGCGATGCTGAACGCCACCGCCGACCTGTACGACGTCACCGCGACCGACCTGGCCGACCACCAGCTCCTGCGTCGACCGCTGGCCGCCGAGGAGCTCGCCGCCACGATCGCGTTCGCCTGCTCCCCGGCCGGTGCGGTGCTCAACGGCTCGGTGGTCGCGGCCGACGGTGGGTTCGCGGGATGAGCACGACCGCGGGGCCGGCTGCGGCTGCGACCCCCGCTCCCGCCGGCTCAGCACAGCAGCCGCCGAGCGAGGATCCGCGCTACCAGCCCCTGCCCGACGGGTTCCGGCTCCGGCTCCGCGCCGACACCGCCACCCATCGCACCCCCGACGGCGCGATCGTGCTGATCGGCGGCTCACCGACGCGGTCGATCCGGCTGAGCCCCGCCGCCGTACGCCTGCTCGCCGGCCCGACCCTCACCGTCACCGACGCCGCCGCCGCCCTGGTCGCCCGGCGCCTGCTCGACGGCAACCTGGCCGACCCCGAGGTGACGGCGCCGCTGCCGGTCGCCGACCTCACCGTGGTGGTGCCGGTCCGCGATCGCCCCGCGCAGCTGGACCGCTGCCTGGCGGCACTGCGGTCGACCTCCTCCCCGGCTCCCGCACCCTCCGACGCCGACTCCACCCCTACCGCCCTGCCCCGGCTGCTGGTCGTCGACGACGCCTCCCACGACCCGGCCGCCGTCGCCGCGGTCGCGGCCCGGCACGGCGCCGAGGTGATCGCGCTGTCCACCAACGTCGGTCCCGCCGGCGCCCGCAACGCCGGTCTCACAGCGGTCACCACGACCGCCGTCGCCTTCGTCGACTCCGACGTCACCGCCCCGCTGCCCGCGCTGGTGGCCCTGACCGCCCAGCTCGCCGACCCTCGGGTCGCCCTGGTCGGGCCGCTGGTGCGCGGCGTACTGCGCTCGCCGCGACCGCGTTGGTTCGAGCGGTACGACGCCGGCGCGTCCTCCCTGGCCCTGGGCGAGCGTCGCTGCTCGGTCGCCGTCGGCGCTGCGGTCGGCTGGCTGCCCAGCGCCTGCCTGGTCGCCCGCACCGCGGCGCTGCGCAGCCTGGACCGGACCGGCTTCGACGACGCGATGCGGGTCGGCGAGGACGTCGACCTGGTCTGGCGCACGCTCGCGGCGGGCTGGACGGTGCGCTACGAGCCCGGGGTCGAGGTCGGTCACGACGTCCGGGCCGGGCTGGGCGAGATGCTGTCGCGCAAGCTGCTCTACGGCACCGGGTCGGGGCCGCTGGCCGATCGGCACGGCGACGCGGTGGCGGTGGCACGCCTGACCCCGCTGATGGCGGCCGCAGGCGCCGGGATCCTGCTGCGCCGGCCCTGGTCGGTGACACTGGCCGCCGCCGCGACCTGGTCGGCCCGGCGATCGGTAGCCGCGACGCTGCCGGAGTTCGACGGCCGTGGCCGGACCGCCGACCTGCTGGCGCTGCGTGGGCTCGGCTGGTCGGTGCGCCAGGAGTCGGCACTGCTGCTGCGGCACTGGTGGCCCGCGGCCGCCGTCGGCTGCGCGGTGTCCCCGACCGTGCGTCGGATGGTGGGCAGCGCGGTCCTGGTCGACACCGCGGTGGCGCTGACCCTGGACCGGCCGTTGCGCCGACCCGACCTGCCCGGCGTCGGCCTGCCGACGCTGCTGGTCGGGCGCCGGCTCGACGACCTGGCCTACGGGCTCGGGGTCTGGGTGGGCGCGGTGCGGAGCCGGTCGTGGCGGGGCCTGGCGGTGGACGTCGTACGACGCAGGAGCGGACGTCGCACGACCGCAGGCTGAATCTGTCCAGCCCACCAATTCTCATCGATCTGACAGACTATGGCCGTGCGCGTTTCAGCAAAGTCGGACTACGCCCTCCGGGCCCTCATCGAGATGGTCGTCCGTGAGGACGGCAAGGCGGTGAGTGCGGAGGAGCTCGGCAAGCTCCAGGAGATCCCGCACGGGTTCCTCCAGGCGATCCTCGCCGACCTGCGCAAGGCCGACATCGTGCTCTCTCAGCGTGGCCCCTCGGGCGGCTGGCGGCTGGCCCGCCCGGCCTCGGCCGTCACCGTCGCCGACGTGATCCGGGCCGTCGACGGCCCCCTGGTCTCGGTCTACGGACTCCGCCCGGAGTCGGTCACCTACAACGAGACCGCCGACGGCCTGCAGCAGGTCTGGATCGCGGCCCGCGACGCCATCCGCGAGGTGCTGGAGTTCGTCACCATGGAGCAGCTCGCCACCCGCAAGCTGCCCACCGCGGTGACCAACCGGACCGCCAACGAAGAGGCCTGGCAGCCGCACTGAGCGTGCGCTGAGAAAAACCTCGGCCCGGGTGCAACCGAAACGGCACCTCACCCCGTCATAGGGGTATGCCCCGTCATCGCGCGGCGACCCACGCCCGAGCGACCACCGGAGCCCGTCGACCAGCTCTCCTGCTGGCCGGGCTCGCCCTCGTCGCGCTCGCGACCGGCTGTATGGCTCCCGGCTCCGCGCAGGCGCAGCGCTTCGACAGCCTCGACCTGCGCCTGACCCTGGCCGACAGCCACGTCGCCGGCGGCCGGAGCGTGCACAGCACCTGGGCGATCGCCAACCGGTCGAAGGACCCCGTGGTCGACCCGGGCTGCCAGGTGGCGGCCTACCGCTACGCGATCGTCCCCGTCGACGAGGCCAACAACGAGACCGACCTGTGGGGCGCCTACATCATCGACTGCTCCGGGCCGCGCACGATGGAGCCGGGCTACGACGAGACCTACCCCGGCCCCGACTTCCCGGCACGGACCGCCAACGGGACGGCCCTGCCGCCCGGCAACTACGTGGCAATGGTGGAGATCCCGGGACGCACCGGCCGGCTGACCCAGCCGATCACGGTCACCTGAGCCCCGCACCGGGTTACCTCAATGTGGGGGTCCCACGCGGCGGCGCGGCGGACATCCAGAGAACGTACGAAGCAGTTCTCCCTGATGCGCGCATCGCGCTCCCAGCAGAAGGACAACCCATGCGGAAGACAGTTCTCGGAATCCTCGGCACCGGGGCCCTCGTCATAGCCGGCGCAGGCGCCGCCGTGGCAGCCACCAGCGGTGGCCTCAACGTCAGCACCGACGGCGCCTACACGTCCGGCGGCGTCTACAACTTCAAGTACTCCGGATGCCGTTGGGGCACCAGCAGTGTCGCCGCCTACGACGGGTACGTCGGCGGCACCCTGGTCGTCACCACCCCCAACATCCACCTCAACGCCAAGGTCGACGGCTACGGCTGGGCCAAGATCAAGCAGGGCAACTCGAAGACCTCCTACGGCTACAGCAGCTGCCTGTCGGGCCGCGACGTGATCGTGCACGGCTCGATCTCGCTCCAGGTCTGTCGCGAACACTGGTACGGCGACGACTGCTCCAGCAAGACCGTCAACCGCTGAGGGTGGATCCTGACGCTGTGACGATCACCGACGGTCCCCTCCGAGCCGACGCCCTCACCCTGGCCTACGGACACCAGCCGGTCCTGACCGGCCTGTCCCTTCGGTTCGCCGACTCGGAGGCGACCGCCATCACCGGCCCCTCGGGGTCGGGCAAGACCAGCCTGCTCTACTGCCTCTCGGGGCTGGAGCGGCCCGACTCCGGCACCGTCACCCTGCTCGGCCACGACCTGGCCGACCTCTCCGCCGACCAGCTCGCCGACCTGCGGCTGCGCCACGTCGGCTTCGTCTTCCAGTCCGCCGACCTCGTCCCCGAGCTCACCCTGCGCCAGAACATCGCGCTCCCGCTCCAGCTGGCCCGCCGCCCCCGCCGCGAGGTCACCGCGCGGGTCGACGAGCTCATCGCCCTGCTCGGCATCACCGAGAGCGCCGACCGGCGCCCCAGCCAAGTCTCGGGCGGCCAGGCCCAACGCTGTGCGGTCGGGCGTGCCGTCGCCGCCCGCCCCGCTGTCGTCTTCGCCGACGAGCCGACCGGTGCCCTGGATCGGGCGCACCGTGACGTCGTACTCGACCTGCTGCTGCACCAGGTCGCCGAGATCGGCAGCCTGCTGGTCACGGTCACCCACGACCCCGACGTGGCCGACCGCTTCGATCGCCAGATCGTGCTCACCGACGGCACGGTGAGCACCGACCGGCGCCGCCAGGCCGACGGCACCGCGCGCGAGGAAGCGCGTGGCTGACCTCGGGCTGGCCTACCGGCTGCTGCGTGGGGCCGGTCGGCGCGAGATCGTCAGGCTCTGCGCGATGGCACTGGGCGTGGCGCTGGCCGTCTTCGCCGTCCTGATCGGGATCGCCGCGCCCCGGGTCACCGCCCAGGCGCACCAGGTCGAGGCCGACCGGACCCCCGTCTACGCCGAGAACGACAGCAGCACCGGCCTCCACCTGAGCTCCACCACGGCGACCCTGCACAATCGGCCCTGGACCCGGGTGGAGGTCTCGGCAGCCACCGCCGCCTCCCCCCTCCCACCGGGGCTGACCGCGTGGCCGCAGGTCGGCCAGAGCGTCGCCTCCCCCGCCCTGCGCGACCTCGCCCGCCAGGACCCGAGCGTCGCCTCGATGGTCGGCGACCTGGCCCCCGACACGATCGGGGCCGTCGGCCTGACGGCCCCCGACGAGCTGGTCTCCTACACGGTCACCGCGGCCCCCGCCGGAGCGCACGCCCCCGGACGACAGGACGCCGCCGAACCCGCCGTGATCGGGTTCGGCGGCGGTTCCGTCACCGGCTCCGGGCTGCTCCCCGTCCTCGAGGTCGTGCTGCTCGTGATCAGCCCGGCCGCACTCTTCCTGCTGTCGTGCCTGCGACTGTCCGCCGCGAGCCGGGCACGGCGCTCCTTCGCGCTCACCCTGGTCGGGATGTCACCGCGCCGGGCCGCACGGCTCTACGGCCGCGAGATGACCCTGATCGCGGTGCTCGGCTACGCCCTCGGAGCCGGCGCGTACGTCGTCACGCAGGGCCGACTCGGCGCCTCGGGCCTGCTCGGGATCCGGTGGTGGCCCCACCAGGGCCGGATCGGCCCGGTGCTGCTCGTCGTCCTCGGCGTGGTCGCCGTCACCGCTGTCGGCGTCCTGGCGCGCCGCTCGATGACGAGCCTGGCCGCGCGGAGCCGCTCCCGGCGTACGACTCGCAGCTCTCGACTCCAGGCGTGGATCGCCCTCGTCCTCGGCCTGCCGTCGGTGGGCTACCTCGTCGCCACGGCCGCGATCGGAGCGCTGCGCCCGACGACCGCCTGGGCCTCGGACCCGCACGCGCTCGGCATCCTCACCGCGGTCACCGGAGCGGTCGCGGCCGTCGTGCTGGGCACTCCCGCAGCGGTGGCAGCCCTCAGTGGCCGGCTCAGCGACGCCGTCCCCGCCACCGTCGCCCTCGGTCTGCGCGGCGCCGTCCACCGGCTCCCGTCGAGCCAGAAGCTGATCGCCTTCATCGCCGGGTCGGTGATGCTGGCCGGGCTGTGCACCGCCTTCGTGGCGACCCTGCACCGCTCCGCGTTCGGCGACCCGACGGAGGCCTCGATCTCGGTCGCCATCGCGGACCTGCCGCACGGCTGGGTCCAGCGACTGCCGCAGGGGGCCTTCACCGCCGAGGTCAGCGCCCCGGGGCCGACCGCTGCCGCCGACGTCGTGGTCGGCGACTGTGCCGGCGTCGAGCGGCTCTCCGCCGTCGTCTTCACCCGGCCCGGACCGTGCACCGAGACCGTCCAGCGCGGCGGCCTGACCGCCGCGGCAGCGCAGCCCTCCGTCACTGTCGGCGGCCACACCCTGGCGCTGGGCGACCTCGCGCCGACCCCGGACGTGGCCTGGGACGTCAAGGTCCCGCTCGCCCAGGCACCGTGGCTGGGCGACGTCGCCGACGGCACGCTCACCTACTGGGTCTCGCGCGCCGACTCGTCGTACCGCACCACCTTGGCCGCCCTGACGGCCGCGTTCCCCGGCGTCCGACTCGACGCCGGGATGCGCAATCCCGACCAGTACGCCGGCTACCGGACCCAGGTCGGCACGCTGCGCGCCGCGGTGGCGCTCGGCCTGCTGCTGAGCGTCTGCTCGTTCCTGATGGCAGCCCTGGAGAGCCGATGGGAGCGGGCCCGCTCGGTGACGACGCTGGCGGCCCTCGGCGCCAGCCGGCGCGACCTGCGCCTGGCCAACCTGGTCGAGTTCACCTTCCCGATCCTGGTCGCCGCCCTCCCGGCAGCCGTCGTAGGCGCCCTCGGCGGGTGGGCGGTGGTCTCCCTCAACGGCACCCGCGGCATGTTCACCGTCGACGTCGTCACCGCGGTCGCGGGCGGGACGGCGGTCGGAGTGGTGGTCGCGGCCGCGGTCGGCTGGCTCAGCGGGGGTGCGACGTTCCGACGGGAAGCCCTGGCCGACACCTGAGCGGGTCCTGCAATGGACCTGGGCGGTCGCCCGGCGGCCCCCTGGGCGATGCCGGGAACGGTCCCGGGGCGACCCCGGCGGTCCGCACGGACCGCCGGGACCTCCGCTCAGACCGTGGTCGCGCCCGGCGCCGCCGCCAGCCAGACCGTGGACCCCTCGGCCAGGCCGAGCGAGCGGGCGTGGGTACGGGTGATCTCCACCAGCACCTCCTCGCCGGCGATGGTCAGGGCCGTGATCCGCACCTCGAAGCCGACCCGCAGGATCCGGGTGATGGTGGCCTCGACCCCGACGTCGGGGGTGGTCGAGATCTGGACGTCGTGCGGTCGCACCAGCTGACCGCCGAGCCGGGTGACGTCGCCGAGGAAGCCCATCACGAAGTCGTTGGCCGGGCGGTCGTAGAGGTCGTCGGGCGAGCCGACCTGCTCCACCGTGCCGTTGTTGATCACCACGATCTCGTCGGCGACCTCGAGGGCCTCCTCCTGGTCGTGGGTGACGAACACGGTGGTGACGTGGACCTCGTCGTGCAGACGGCGCAGCCAGTCGCGCAGCTCCTTGCGGACCTTCGCGTCCAGGGCACCGAACGGCTCGTCGAGGAGCAGCACGTTCGGCTCCACGGCCAGGGCCCGGGCCAGCGCCATCCGCTGGCGCTGGCCGCCGGAGAGCTGGGCGGGCAGCCGGTCGGCGAACTGGGACAGGTGCACCAGCTCCAGCAGCTCACCGACGCGCTGCTTGATCTCGGCCTTGCTCTTCTTGCGGATCTCCAGGCCGAACGCGACGTTCTTCGCCACCGAGAGGTGCTTGAACACCGCGTAGTGCTGGAACACGAACCCGACGTTGCGCTTCTGCGGAGGCAGACTGGTCGCGTCCTTGCCCTCGATCTGCACGGTCCCCGAGTCGGCGGAGTCGAGGCCGGCGATGATCCGCAGCAGGGTCGACTTCCCGCCACCCGAGGGGCCGAGCAGGGCGGTCAGCTGACCGGTGGGGATGGAGACGGAGACATCGTTGAGCGCGTAGAAGTCGCCGTACTGCTTGGTCACGTTGCGAACATCAATAGACATCGGGAGTCATCTTTCCTGCTGCGCGCGGGGACGGAGGAATGCCACGACCACCAGGCACGCGATGCTGACGAGGACGAGGAGGAAGGCGATGGCGTACGCCGTGGGCTGGGCGAACCCCTGATACTTCGCCTCGACGGCGAGAGTGGCGGTCTGAGTCTGCCCGGTGATGTTGCCCGAGACGATCTTGACCGCCCCGAACTCACCGACCGACCGGGCCAGCGAGAGCACCACACCGTAGACCACGGCCCACTTGATCGAGGGCAGCGTGATCCGCCAGAAGGTCTGCGGGCCGCTGGCGCCGAGGCTGCGGGCGGCCTGCTCCTGGTCGTCGCCGATCTCGGTGAGCACCGGCACGACCTCGCGGATCACCAGCGGCAGCGCGACGAAGCAGGTCGCCATCACCAGGGCGGGCGAGGAGAACATCAGGTGGATCCCGGCACCGTCCAGCGGCTTGCCGAACCAGCCGTCGCGGCTGTTGTAGACCAGCAGCAACGCCAGGCCGACCACGACCGGCGAGACCGACAGCGGCAGGTCGACCAGCGCCGACAGGATCCGCTTGCCAGGGAAGTCGAACCGGACCAGCAGCAGCGAGATGGTGACGCCGAAGACCAGGTTGATCACGACCGCGATCACGGCCACGATCGCGGTCAGCTTGAGCGCCGAGGTGACGTCGGCATCAGAGAACACCGAGTTGAGCGCATCGAAGCCGTCACCGAACGTCTGCTTGACGAGCATCCCGACGGGCCACACGACCAGGAGGGCGACGTACCCCACGGCGACGATCCGCAGCAGCCACACCAGCCAGCGAGGGAGCTTAACCATGACGCGCCACCCTCCGCTGGACGATGTCGAGCGCGACGATCACGACGAGCGCGACGGCGAGCATCAGCGAGGCGATCGCGGCGGCCGAGGCCGTCGAGCCGTTCTCGATGAAGCTCAGCACCCGGACCGAGACGACCTCGGTCTGGAACGGCTTGTTGCCGCTGAGCAGGACCAGTGAGCCGTACTCCGAGATCGCGCGGGCGAAGCTGAGGGCGGCTCCGGCGGTGATCGCCGGGACCAGGGCCGGGAGGATGATCCGGCGCAGGATGGTGCCGCGGCCCGCACCGAGGGAGGCCGCGGCCTCCTCGACGTCGGTGTCGAGCTCCTCGAGCACCGGCTGGACCGTGCGGACCACGAAGGGCAGCGTGACGAAGGCGAAGGCGAGCGTGACGGCCGACGGGGTGAAGGCGGCGTGGATCCCGACCGGGCTGGTCGGGCCGTAGAGGCTGAGCAGCACCAGGCCCGCGACCACCGTCGGCAGCGCGAACGGCACGTCGATGACGACGTTCAGGATCTGCTTGCCCCAGAACCGGTCCCGGACCAGCACCCAGGCGATGATCGTGCCGATCACCACGTTGACCACGGTGACCACCACCGCCTGGACGACCGTCAGTCGGACGGCCGCCCAGGTCTGGGCGTCACTGATGACGTGGAGGTAGTTGGAGACTCCGCCCTCGGCCGCGGTGGCGATGATCGCCGCCAGCGGCAGCAGCACGAGGATGGAGAACCACAGGACCGCGACACCGAGACTCAGGCCCGCACCGGCACTGAGTGGACGGGACATCAGCCGTTCGCGCCCTTTCCGGTGTCCTGCTGGATCTTCGTGATGATACCGACGGGCTTGCCCTCGGTGCCGTCACCGAAGAACTTGTCGGCCGCGACGCCCCAGCCACCGAAGAACGAGTCGTTGATGGTGAAGAGCTTCTTCGGCGTCGGGAACGGGTTGGCCGGGTCGTTGGCGCCCTTGACGTCACCGACGGTGACGCCGTCGATCACCGGACGGAAGCCGGACTGGGCGTACGCCGCCTGCCCCTCCGCACTGGTCTGGAAGGCGAGGAAGTCCTTGGCCGCCTGCGAGGCGGTCTTCGTGACGGCGCCCGGGTTCTCGATCTTGAGGGTGTCGTCGGGGACGACGTAGTCGATGTCGGAGCCCGACGCGCGCGCCAGGATGGCCTCGTTCTCGTAGGAGATCAGGACGTCGCCCGAGCCCGAGGTGAACGCGGTGGTCGCCTCACGCCCGGAGCCGGGCAGCGCGATCGTGTTCTTCAGCAGGCTGGTGAGGAACGTGGTGGCCTGAGCCTCGGTGCCGCCGTTGCCGACGACGTGGGCCCACGCACCCAGGATGTTCCACCGCGCCGAGCCCGAGGAGCCGGGGTTCGGGGTGATGATCTTGACGCCGGGCTTGATCAGGTCGTCCCAGCCCTCGATGTGCTTCGGGTTGCCCTTGCGGACCGCGAGCACCACGACGCTGGAGGTCAGCACGCCCTTGGTCGCGTTCTTGTTCCAGTCCTCGGCCACCAGACCGGCCTTGACCAGGCGAGTCACGTCGGACTCGAGGGAGTAGTGCACCACGTCGGCCTTGTTGCCGTTGGCCACGCCCCGGGACTGGTCACCGGAGGCGCCGTACGACGTCTTGAAGTCGACGCCCTTGCCGGCGGCGGTCTTCTGGAAGTCCGCGAAGACGCTCTTGTTGGCCTGCTCCAGGATCGAGAAGCCGTTGACGTTGACGACCTTGGCCGAGGAGTCACCGCCCGAGCCGCAGGCCGTGAGGGCCAGCACGCTGGCAGCGAGAACCGATCCAAGCTTGAGAATCTTCATGTGTGTGCACCCTTGTGGACGTGAACAGCCGGCACCCCCGGCATTAGTCGACAACTCTAGGTCACTTTAGGAACTTCACCAGTATTAGTCCAAATAGTGGACTTGTGCCCATCTGCCGAGATCCGGGTTCACCACGCTCGACTTCCGGGTTCACCACGCGCGAGTTCCGGGTTTCCCACGCGCGACTTCCGGGTTCACCACCGCCGACTTCCGGGTTCACCACCGCCCAGATCCGGGTTCACCACGAAGCCCGTGGCCACACAGAGGCGCAGCTCAGCGCACACCAACGGACGGCATCCGCGCCGGGTGCCTGGCACGGACACCCAGGGGGCGACCTCGCCGGCGAACGGTCGGGACCAGAGGTCCGTCAGGGGATCACACGGTGGCGAACCCGGAACTCGCGCGTGGCGATCCCGGATCTCGCGCGTGGCGAACCCGGAAGTGGGGCGTGGTGAAGCCGGAAGTCGGGCGTGGTGAACCCGGATCTCGCGCGTGGCGAACCCGGATCTCGGCGGTGGCGAACCCGGATTTGGGCGGTGGTGAAGCCGGAAGTCGGCTAGGCGGAGCGGGTGGCGACGATGTCGGCGAAGGCCTCCAGCGCCTCGCGGACCGGGCCCTCGTCGAGGACGGAGAGGAAGGACTTGGCCTTCTCGGCCTCGGCCAGGACGTAGGCGCGGGCCTCGTCCATCGCGGGGTTGGCGCGGAGCAGGCCGAGGGCCTCGGCGAGCGCGGCGTCGTCGGCGGCCAGGTCGGAGTCGAGCAGCTCGATCAGGCGGGCGTCCTCGGCGCGGGCGTGCTGGCGCACCAGCAGCACGGGCAGGGTCGGCACACCCTCCTTGAGGTCGGTGCCCGGCGTCTTGCCCGAGACCTCCGACTCCGAGGCGATGTCGAGGATGTCGTCGGAGATCTGGAAGGCGGCACCCACGATGTCGCCGTACGACGTCAGCGCCTGCTCCACCTCGGCGGAGGCCCCACCGAAGAGGGCCCCATAGCGGGCCGAGGTCGCGATCAGGATGCCGGTCTTGCCTGCGATGACGTCGAGGTGGTGCTCGACCGGGTCCTCCCCCGGCGCGGGCGCCCGGGTCTCGAGGATCTGCCCCTCGACCAGGCGGGCGAAGGTCCGCGCCTGGATGCCGACGGCCTCGGGGCCGAGCTCGGCGGTCAGCTCCGAGGAGCGGGCGAACAGGAAGTCACCGGTCAGGATGGCGACGTGGTTGTCCCAGCGGGCGTTGGCCGAGTCCGCGGAGCGGCGTACGAGGGCCTCGTCCATCACGTCGTCGTGGTAGAGCGAGGCGAGGTGGGTGAGTTCCACCACGCAGGCAGCGGTCAGCACGTCCTCGGAGTCGGCCCGGTCGCCGCACTCGGCGGCGAGCAGCACCAGCAGCGGCCGGAACCGCTTGCCGCCAGCGTCGAGCAGGTGCGACGCCGCCTCGGTGATGAACGGGGCGCGGCTCTGCACGTGACCGGCCAGGGCCTTCTCCACGAGCGCGAGACGGGCGGTCAGGCGCGCCTCCAGGTCGGGATCGGTCACCGGCAGTGCAAGGGAACTCACACCGGGCATCCTTCCACAGCCACCCAGCGGTCGCGTCCGCGGCGAGGGTCAGCCAATGAACACGCCCGCCTTGACGACCAGGTCGAGCAGCGGGCCGGGCACGATCCCGAGCACCATCGTGGCGACCGCGCAGACACCGATCACCCCGAGGGTGAGCGGCGAGGGGCGGGTGACCGCGGCCGTGCCCAGGGTCGGCTCGCGGAAGAACATCACCAGCAGCAGCCGGACGTAGGAGACGATCGCGATCAGGGAGGCGACGATCGCCACCACCACGACGGCCCAGGCGTCGGCGGCCGCGGCGGCACTGATCACCGACCACTTCGCGATGAACCCGGCGGTGGGCGGGATCCCGGCGAGGGAGAGCAGGAAGACCGCCATCACGGTGCCGAGGACGGGGCTACGCCGGCCCAGGCCCTCCCAGGCACTCAGCCCGGTCGCCTCGCCGCCGGGGTCGCGCACCAGCCCGACCAGCGCGAACGACCCGATCACGGCGACCGAGTAGACCGACAGGTAGAAGAGCACCGCGCCTGTGCTGCTCAACCCACCGATCCGGGTGGCGCTGAGCCCGACCACGCCGGTCAGGACGAAGCCGGAGTGCGCGATCGCGGAGTAGCCCAGCATCCGCTTGATGTCGGTCTGCACCAGCGCCACCACCGCGCCGAGCAGCATGGTGGCGATCGCGACGGCCCACAGCATCGGCCGCCACTGGTCGAGGTTGGCCCCGAAGGCGACGTAGAAGAGCCGCAGCAGCGCCCCGAACGCCGCCACCTTGGTGCCGGCGGCCATGAACGCCACCAGCGGCGTCGGCGCCCCCTGGTAGACGTCGGGGGTCCAGGACTGGAACGGCACCGCGCCGACCTTGAACAGCAGCCCGACGGCCATCATCGCGATGCCGATCACCAGCAGGGTGCGGTCCCCGGCGTCGTCGGCACTGGCGGCCACCGACCAGATGCTGGCGAAGCGCATCGCTCCGGTGGCGCCGTACACGAGCGCGGCGCCGTAGAGGAAGAACGCCGAGGAGAAGGCACCGAGCAGGAAGTACTTCAGCGCGGCCTCCTGGGAGAGCAGCCGCCGACGTCGGGCCAGGCCGGTGAGCAGGTAGAGCGGCAGCGAGAGCACCTCGAGCGCGACGAAGAGGATCAGCAGGTCGTTGGCCGCGGGGAAGAGCATCATGCCGCCGACGGCGAAGAGCAGCAGCGGGAAGACCTCGGTGTGCTCCAACGAGGCCGTACGCCGTTCGGCGCCTGATCCGGGCACCGCTGCGGCCTGACCGGCGAATGCACTCACGCCGGCGCCGAGGCGTCGTTCGGCGAAGAGCAGCACCCCGGCCAGGGCGCAGACCAGCACCAGTCCCTGGAGGTAGACCGCGGGGCCGTCGAAGGCGAGCGCTCCGCCACCGGCCAGCAGTCCGTGCGCCCCCTGCAGCGCGGGCAGCCCGGTGGCGACCCCGATCGTGCCGCCCAGGGCGACCACGACCGCGGCCAGGGCGAGCCCGACCTGGAGCCCGAACCGGCGCGAGCGCGGCACGAACGCCTCGACCAGGACGCCGAGACAGGCGACCCCGAAGACCACCAGCAGCGGCCACAGCTGGGCGTACTCCAGATGCGGCTGCTCGAACCCGTGCGTCACGGCACCCATCCCTCCTGCCATCGCGCTCACCGCTGACCCGCCTCGACGATCGAGGTCACCGTCGGGTTGGCGATGTGGAACAGCGGGCCGGGCACGAAGCCGACCAGCACCATCGCCACCGTCAGCGGCGCCATCACGAGGACCTCACGCACGGTCAGGTCGCGGTGGGGCGAGGCACCGTGGCGTGGGGGTGCGTCGGTGTGGTCGGGCACCCCGGTGAAAACCCGTTGGTAGGCCCACAGGATGTAGAACGCGGCCAGCACCAGGCCGGCCAGGGAGATCGCCCCGACGTACCAGTGCCAGGAGAACGCGTTGACGATCACGACCACCTCGGCGACGAACTGGGCCAGCCCCGGCAGTCCCAGGGTCGCCATCCCGGCGACCAGGAAGAAGCCGGCCAGCACCGGGGTGCCGCGTTCGAGGCCGCGCAGCTCGCGGATCGAGACGGTGCCGTGGCGGCGCAGCAGGAAGCCCGCGGCGAGCAGCAGTGCTCCGGTCGCCAGGCCGTGGCTGACCATGTAGAGGATCGCCGCGGAGCCGCCGTCGGTGCTGATCACGAAGATGCCGAGCGTGATGAAGCCGAAGTGGGACAGCGAGGTCAGGCCGACCAGGCGGAGCAGGTCGTCGGCCCCGATCGCGAGCAGGGCGCCGTAGATGATCGAGATCAGCGCGATCGCGACCACCACCGGGGTCGCCCACCGGCTGGCCTCGGGCAGCAGCCCCAGGCAGAAGCGCAGCATCGCGAAGGTGCCGATCTTGTCCAGCACGCAGACCAGCAGCACGCTGGTCGGCGGGGTGGCCTGCTCGGCGGTGTCGGCCAGCCAGGTGTGCAGCGGGAAGAGCGGGGCCTTGACCGCGAAGGCGAGGAAGAAGGCGACGAAGATCCAGCGACCGGCCGTCGTACCGATGTCGAGGTGGGCGAGGTCGCCGAGCAGCAACGACGGACCGGCGTCGCCACGCTGCTGCACCGAGAGCACCCACATCCCGATCACGCCACCGAGCAGGACCAGTCCCCCGCCGAGCTGGAAGAGCAGGAACTTCAGGGCCGCCCGGGCGCGGTCGGCCCGACCCCAGCCGCCGATCAGGAAGTACGCCGGCAGCAGCGTGGCCTCGAAGGCGACGTAGAAGAGCAGCAGGTCGTCGGCCAGGAAGACCAGCACCGCCAACGCCTCCAGGGCCAGCACCCAGGCGAAGTACGACGCCCGCGGGGTGTCCCGCCACGACGCCACGATCACGATCGGGACCATCACGGTCGCCAGCAGCACCAGCAGCAGTCCGAGGCCGTCCAGGCTGAGCGCGTAGTGCGCCCCGAGCGGGGCGATCCAGTCCAGGTTCTCGACGAACTGGGGGCCGTGGTGCGGCTCGAAGTCGAACGCCACCCCGACACTGAGGGCCAGGGTGCCCAGCGAGAAGCCGAGCGCGACCCGCTGCGGCAGCTGGCCACCGGACGGGGTGATCGCGGTGGCCAGCGCGCCGGCGAGCGGGATCAGTAAGAGCAGGGTCAGGATCATCGGTTCACCGCCACCATCGCCAGGGCCAGGACCGCCGCGCCACCGACGACGCCGATGCCGTAGGAGCGGACGTAGCCGTTCTGCACCTGCCGCAGTGCGGAGGCGAAGCCGTGCATCCCGTCACCGGACAGGGTGAAGGCGCCGTCGACGGCCTTGTCGGTGGCGACAGTGGCCCGGGTCAGCAGGGCACCGGGCTGGGTGAAGACGCCGTTGACGATGTCGTCGCCGTACAGGTCGCGGCGGGCGGCGTGGACGGCCCACCCCGCTGCCGGTGCCCGCTTCGGGATCGGTGCGGAGCCGACGTACCGCCAGGCCAGCCAGACCCCGACGGCCACGACCGCGACGGTGAGCACCGAGACCAGCCAGGCGGGGATCCCGCCGTGGTGCTCGGGGGTCTCGCCCACGACGGGTGCGAGCCAGTCGGTGATCCAGTTGCCGGCCAGCAGCACCCCGCCGACCAGGCTGAGCGCAGCCAGCACCTGGAGCGGGATCGTCATCGTGGACGGCGCCTCGTGCGGGTGCACGCCCTTGGCCCAGCGGGCCTTGCCGAGGAACGTCATCAGCATGATCCGGGTCATGTAGAAGCCGGTGATCCCGGCCCCCAGCAGCGCCAGTACGCCGACCACGGGACGCTCGTGGAACGCCGCCTCGATCAGCTTGTCCTTGCTCCAGAACCCGGAGAACCCGGGGAACCCGATGATCGCCAGGTAGCCGATCCCGAAGGTGAGGAACGTGATCGGCAGCGCCTTGCGCAGCGCACCGTAGTGCCGCATGTTCACGTCGTCGTCCATCGCGTGCATCACCGAGCCCGCGCCGAGAAACATGGTGGCCTTGAAGAAGCCGTGCATCAGCAGGTGGAAGATCGCGAACGCGTAGCCGGCCGGACCGAGCCCGGCGCCGAGCATCATGTAGCCGATCTGGCTCATCGTGGAGCCGGCCAGCGCCTTCTTGATGTCGTCCTTGGCGGTTCCGATGATCGCGCCCCACAGCATGCTCACCACCGCCACCCCGACGACCGCGGTCTGGGCCGAGGGGGCGGCGTCGAAGATGAAGCCGCTGCGCACCACCAGATAGACGCCGGCGGTGACCATCGTGGCGGCGTGGATCAGGGCGCTGACCGGGGTCGGGCCCTCCATCGCGTCGAGCAGCCAGGTGTGCAGCGGCACCTGGGCGGACTTGCCGCACGCACCCCACAGCAGCAGGAGCCCGAGCACGGTGGCGTCGTGCTCGCTGAACGGCGCCTGGGCCAGGGTGTGGAAGTCGAGGGTGCCGCGCCAGCTCAGCAGCAGCGCGACGGCGGCGGCCAGGCCGAGGTCGCCGACCCGGTTGGCGATGAACGCCTTCTTCGCCGCCGCGGCGGCGCTGGGCTTGTGCTGCCAGAAGCCGATCAGCAGGTACGACGCCAGGCCGACGCCCTCCCAGCCCAGGAACAGCACCAGGTAGTTCCCGGCCAGCACCAGGGTGAGCATCGCGGCCAGGAAGAGGTTGAGGAACGCGAAGAAGCGGCGCTTGCGGGGGTCGTGGGCCATGTAGCCCAGGGAGTAGACGTGGATCAGGGTGCCGACCCCGGTGATCAGCAGCACGAACAGCGCGGTGAGCTGGTCGAAGGCCAGGTCGGCCCCGATCTGGAGGTGACCGGTGTCGATCCAGGTCCACAGGTGGACGCTCAGCCGCCGCTGATCGGCCGGCTTGCCGAGCGCGTCGATCAGCAGGACGAGACCGAGACCGAAGGAGCCGGCCGGCAGCACGGTGGCCAGGATCGGCCCCCAGCGGTCGGTGAGGCGACCGCCGACCAGGAGCAGGGTGGCGCCGAAGGCGGGCAGGGCGATGATCAGCCAGAGCAGGGCGTTCATCTCAGCCCTCCAGCAGGTTCGGGCCGTCGATCGAGATCGAGCGGCGGCTACGGAAGATGGTGACGATGATCGCCAGGCCGATCACGACCTCGGCGGCGGCCACGACCATCACGAAGAAGGCCATCACCTGCCCGTCGAGGGAGCCGTGCTGGTGGCTGAACGCCACCAGGGCCAGGTTCGAGGCGTTGAGCATCAGCTCGATGCACATGAACACCACGATCGCGTCGCGCCTGATCAGCACGCCCAGAGCGCCGATGCTGAACAGGATCGCTGACAGGACGACGTACTGGGTGATCACGACAGCTCCTTCCCGTTGGGCAGCAGCGCAGGGGTCTCGACGCTGTTGGAGGTGGCGAGGGTGCCCGGGGCCGGGAGCGGCCCGAGGTGGGTGCCGTCGCTCTTCCAGTCCTGGACCCGTTGGGCGGCCAGCTCTGCCTGGGTACGACGACGGGTGAGCCGTTCGGGATGGGCGAGCACCATCGCACCGAGCGCAGCGGTGATCAGCAGGGCGCTGGTGACCTCGAAGGCGATCACGTAGCGGGAGAAGATCAGGTTCGCCAGGCCGTTGATGTTGCCGCCCCGGTTGGCCGCGCCCAGGCCGGCGTCGACGGAGTAGACGCCCTGGACGACACCGACGACGAGCACCGCGGCGAGCAGCACCGCAGCCGGGATGGCGAGCCAGCGCTGGCCGGGGATGGTCTCGGCGGCGGACTCGACGGAGTCGACCCCGACCAGCATCAGCACGAACAGGAAGAGCATCAGGATCGCGCCGGTGTAGACCACGATCTGCACCGCGAACAGGAACGGCGCCTCCAGTGCGGCGTACTGCACGGCGAGGCAGACCATCACCACGGCCAGCAGCAGGGCCGCGTGCACCGCCTTGCGCACCACCAGCAACCCGAGCGCCGCCAGCACCATCACCGGCGCCAGGGTCCAGAACGCCACCTGGGTCGAGCTCATCGGATGATCCCCTCCGGCGCGTAGTAGTCGTGGGCGCTCAGCCCCGGCCCCATCGCGTGCGGCGGGGCGACCATCCCCTCGCGCAGCGGCGCGAGCAGGTCGTCCTTGGTGTAGATCAGGTCGCGGCGGTTGTCGTCGGCGAGCTCGTACTCGTTGGTCATCGTCAGCGCCCGGGTCGGGCAGGCCTCGATGCACAGCCCGCACAGGATGCAGCGCAGGTAGTTGATCTGATAGACGCGGCCGTAGCGCTCGCCGGGCGAGAACCGGCCCTCACCGCCCGGGGTGTCGTCGTTGGCGGCGCCCTCGACGTAGATCGCGTCGGCCGGGCACGCCCAGGCGCAGAGCTCGCACCCGACGCACTTCTCCAGCCCGTCGTCGTACCGGTTGAGCTGGTGACGGCCGTGGAACCGGGGAGCGGTCGGCTCCTTGACGAAGGGGTACTGCTCGGTGACGGGCTTCTTGAACATCGTCCTGAACGTCACCCAGAACCCGGCGAACTGGGGTGCCAGCGGGCCGGTGCGCGCCCGCATCCAGGCGAAGAAGACCACCGTCAGCGCGATCCCGACCAGGCAGACGGCCAGCGAGCTGTTCCAGTCGGCGCGGTCGCTGACCACCCGGACGGTGCCGACCAGCAGCACCCAGACCAGGCTGACCGGGATCAGGATCTTCCAGCCCAGGGCCATGAACTGGTCGTAGCGCAGCCGGGGCAGGGTGCCGCGCAGCCAGATGAAGACGAAGATGAACAGCCCCACCTTGGCGAAGAACCAGATCGGCGGGAAGACGCCGTGATTGAAGCCGTCCCAGAGGTGCTCCAGGCCGAACGGCGCCCGCCAGCCACCGAGGAAGAGGGTGGTCGCCAGCGCCGAAACCGTCGACATGTTGATGTACTCGGCGAGGAAGAACAGGGCGAACTTCAGCGAGCTGTACTCGGTGTGGAAGCCGCCGACCAGCTCGCCCTCGGCCTCAGGCAGGTCGAAGGGTGCCCGGTTGGTCTCCCCCACCATCGAGGTGACGTAGATCAGGAAGCTGGGCAGCAGCAGGACGGCGTACCAGACCTTCTCCTGCGCACTGACGATCGCGCTGGTCGACAGCGACCCGGCGTAGAGGAACACCGCGATCAGGGACAGGCCCATCGAGACCTCGTAGGAGATCATCTGGGCGCTCGAACGCAGGCCGCCGAGCAGCGAGTACGTCGATCCCGACGCCCACCCACCCAGCACGATGCCGTAGATCCCGATGCCCGCGATCGCCATCACGAAGAGCACCGCCATCGGCAGGTCGGTGACCTGGAGCGGGGTCTGGTGACCGAACAGGTTCGTGACGGGGCCCAGCGGGATCACCGAGAAGGTGACGAAGGCCGGCACCACCACCAGGATCGGGGCCAGGATGTAGACGACCTTGTCGGCCGCCGTCGGGATGATGTCCTCCTTCAGCGCCAGCTTCACGCCGTCGGCGAGGCTCTGCAGCAGGCCGAAGGGGCCGTTGACGTTGGGCCCGATCCGGTGCTGCATCCGGGCCACGACCCGGCGCTCGGCCCAGATGTTGAACAGGGTCAGCAGGACCAGGATCACGAAGACCGCGACCACCTTGATCACGATCAACCACCACGGGTCGATTCCGAAGGCGTGCATCAGTGCTCCCCCTCCTGCTCGTGCTGCTCGGGTTGCGCGGGCCGCTCGTGGGGCTCGTCCTGTCCGTCAGGCTCGGCGGCGCTGGCGACGTCCACCCGGGTGCCGGGTGCGGCGAGCTCGGCGAGCACCCCGCGACCGACCGAGTGGGCCGGCACCCAGACCACGTCGTCGGCCAGGTCGACGACCTCGACCGGCAGCGTGAGCGCGCCGCGGTCACCGCTGACCCGGACCCAGCCGGTGGCGCCGAGGGCCGCTGCGGTCGCCGCCGAGAGGCGGGCCACCGGGCGCCGGGCGGTGGCGGCCAGGTCGGCGTCGCCGCGCTGCATCACGCCGCGGTCGAGGTGGAGCTTCCAGGTGGCGAGGTGGAACCGGCCTGCCTCCGGCGAGGTGGCCCCGGAGTGTGGCTCGGGCTGCGGGTCGGGCTCGGAGGCGGGACGGGCCGTCGCTCCGGTCCTAGCCCCTGCCGTCGCCCCCGCCTTCGCCCCTGCCGTCACACCGGCACCGCTCCCGACCAGCTCACCGCGCTCGGCGGCGACCAGCCGGCGGCCCATCTCCAGCTCCCGGGTCAGGCCGTCGAGCACCTCGGCATCGGCCAGCGCATGCGTGGACAGTGCCGCGCCGAAGGAGCGCTCACGCCCCTCCCAGGAGACGAACGTGCCGGCCTTCTCGGTGACCGCGGCCACCGGCAGCACCACGTCGGCGTAGTCGCTCACCTCGCTGAGCCGCTGCTCCAGCGAGACCACGAACGGGACCGCCTCCAGCGCAGCGCGCGCGGCGGCCGGGTCGGCCAGGTCGTCGAGCTCCACGCCACCGACCACGAGGGCGTCCAGCGCTCCGTCGCGGGCAGCAGCGATGATCGCGTCGACGTCGCGTCCACCGGCGCCCGGCAGCAGTCCGGCCTCGACAGCACCGCGGTCACCCGCGCGCCGCGGCACCCACGCCCAGCGGGCACCGGTGGCGACGACGGCCGCCAGCGCTCCCGGGGAGAGCGCCAGCCGCTCCCCGGCCAGGACGACCGCGCCCTCGGGCAGGACCAGCGCCGCGATCGCCGCGGCCTCCTCGCCGGGACGGACCCGGACCAGGTCGCCGCCCAGCTTCGCCGTCCCGCGCGAGGTGTACGGCGCCACCGCGATCACCCGGGTGCCTCGGGCCGCTACGGCGGCCCGCAGACGCAGGAAGATCGTGGCCGCCTCGTCCTCGGGCTCGAGTCCGGCCAGCACCACGACCGGGGCGGCGGCGAGATCGGCGTACGTCACCTCCAGGCCGCGACCGGCGACCTGCTCACGCAGGAAACCCGTCTCCTCGGCCGAGATCGGGCGGGCCCGGAAGTCGACGTCCTCGCTGCCGAGCACGTCGCGCGCGAACCGGGACCAGGCCCGGGCGTCCTCGAAGGTGAGCCGACCGCCGGGCAGCAGTCCCGCCCGCTGGCCGTCGAGCCCCGCGGCCGCGACGGCGAGCGCCTCGGTCCACGAGGCCTCCCGCAGCTGGCCCGCCTCGCGGATCCGGGGCGTGTCGATCCGGTCGCTCAGGTAGGCGAAGCCGAACCGGTCCTTGTCGCTGAGCCACTCCTGGTTGACCTCGTCGTCGCGCTCGGCCATCCGGCGCAGCACCTGCCCCCGGCGTACGTCGACACGCACCGCCGCACCGCAGGCGTCGTGCTCCCCCACGCCGGGCACCGAGACCAGGTCGAACGGACGTGAGCGGAAGCGGTACTCGGTGGAGGTCAGCGCCCCGACCGGGCAGATCTGGATGATGTTGCCGGAGAAGTAGGAGGAGAACTCGACGCCCGGCGCGATCCCGATCTGCTGGGCGGCACCGCGCTCGACCAGCGCGATCCCGGGGTCCCCAGCGATCTCGTCGGCGAAGCGGGTGCAGCGCTGGCACAGCACGCAGCGCTCCCGGTCGAGCAGGATGTTGGGCGAGAGCGGGATCGGCTTGGGGTAGGTCCGCTTGACGCCCCCGGACGCCGCGAACCGCGACTCGGTCCGACCGGCGCTCATCGCCTGGTCCTGCAGCGGGCACTCGCCGCCCTTGTCGCAGACCGGGCAGTCCAGCGGGTGGTTGATCAGCAGGAACTCCATCACCCCGGCCTGGGCCTTGGCGGCGACCGGGTTGGCGGTCTCGACGACCATCCCGTCTGCGACCGGGATGGTGCACGACGCCTGCGGCTTGGGGAAGCCACGGCCGTTGCCGGCATCGGGGATGTCGACCAGGCACTGGCGGCAGGCGCCGGCCGGGGCGAGCAGCGGGTGGTCACAGAACCGCGGGATCTCGATGCCGAGCTCCTCAGCGGCGCGGATCACCAACGTGCCGGCCGGGACGGTGACGCTGCGGCCGTCGATGGTCAGGGTCACGGTGGTGACCGGGGTGCGCTCGGGGGTGGTGGTCATGCGCCGACCTCCTGCGTGGCGAAGACGGTCGAGGCGACCGGGTCGAACGGGCAGCCGCCGCGCTCCAGGTGAGCGAGGTACTCCGAGCGGAAGTGCTGGATCGAACTGACCACCGGCGAGGTGGCGCCGTCGCCCAGGGCGCAGAACGAGCGCCCGGCGATGTTGTCGCACTGGTCGAGCAGCAGGTCCAGGTCCTCGGGGGTGCCGGTTCCGGCCTCCAGCCGGCGCAGCACCTGCACCAGCCAGTAGGTGCCCTCCCGGCACGGGGTGCACTTGCCGCACGACTCGTGCTTGTAGAACTCGCTCCAGCGCAGCACCGCGCGGACCACGCAGGTGCTGTCGTCGAAGATCTGCAACGCCCGGGTGCCCAGCATCGACCCGGCCGCGCCGACCGACTCGAAGTCGAGCGGGACGTCGAGGTGGTCGGCGGTGAAGATCGGGGTCGAGGAGCCGCCGGGGGTCCAGAACTTCAGCTCGTGGCCCGCCCGGACGCCGCCGGCGAGGTCGAGCAGCTCCCGCAGCGTGATCCCCAGGCCGGCCTCGTACTGGCCGGGGCGGGTGACGTGGCCCGAGAGCGAGAAGATGCCGTGGCCCGGCGACTTCTCGGTGCCCATCGCCTTGAACCAGTCGGCGCCGTGGCGCACGATGCCGGGCACCGAGGCGATCGACTCGGCGTTGTTGATCACCGTCGGGCTGGCGTAGAGACCGGCGACGGCGGGGAACGGCGGACGCAGCCGCGGCTGGCCGCGGTAGCCCTCCAGGGAGTCCAGCAGGGCCGTCTCCTCCCCGCAGATGTAGGCGCCCGCACCGGCGTGGACGACCAGGTCCAGGTCGAAGCCGGAACCGTGGATGTCGCGGCCCAGGTGGCCGGCGGCGTAGGCCTCCTCGACGGCGGCCTGGAGCCGGCGGATGACGTGCAGCACCTCGCCGCGGACGTAGATGAAGGCGTGGTTGGCGCCGATCGCGTACGAGCTGAGGATGACGCCCTCGACCAGGGTGTGCGGCGTGGCCATCATCATCGGGATGTCCTTGCACGTGCCCGGCTCGGACTCGTCGGCGTTGACCACCAGGTAGCGCGGCTTCGGGTCGTCGGGGTCGAGCTGGGGCAGGAAGCCCCACTTCATCCCGGTCGGGAAGCCCGCCCCGCCACGACCGCGCAGCCCGGCGTCCTTGACCAGGGCGACCACGTCGGCCGGGCTCATCGCGAAGGCGGTGTCCAGGGCGGTGTAACCGCCCGTGGCGGCGTACGTCGGCAGCGTCCAGCTCTTCTCGGTGGCCCAGTCGGCGGTGAGGACCGGGGTCAGCTTGGCGGCGAGGTCGTTCACTGCTCGTCCTCCGTCCCACGGCCGGCGGCTCGGGCGAGCTCGAGGCCCACCACCGAGGCCGGACCGGCACTGGGGCCCTGGTCGGCCAGGCCGTCACCGAAGCCGGCCAGCACCCGCTCGGCCTCTCGCCAGGTGCACAGCCGGGGACCGCGGGTCGAGGAGCGCGGCACCCCGGCACGCAGGTCGTCGACCAGGTCGGTGGCCGAGGCCGGGGTCTGGTTGTCGACGAACTCCCAGTTGACCATCAGCACCGGCGCGAAGTCGCAGGCGGCGTTGCACTCGACCCGCTCCAGGGTGATCTTCCCGTCGGCGGTGGTCTCGTCGTTGCCGACCCCGAGGTGGTCGCTGAGCCGCTCCCAGATGGCGTCGCCGCCCATCACCGCGCACAGCGTGTTGGTGCACACGCCGACCAGGTGCTCCCCGACCGGCTCGGACTTGTACATCGAGTAGAAGGTCGCCACCGCCTGCACCTCGGCCGGGGTGATGCCCAGCACCTCGGCGCACGCCGAGATCCCCGCCGTGGTGACACAGCCCTCGACGGACTGCACCAGGTGCAGCATCGGCAGCAGCCCGCTGCGGGCGACCGGGTAGCGCCCGGTGATCTCCCGGAGCTCGGCCATCGTGGTCTCGTCGATCACCTGTCAACGCCTCCCATCACCGGGTCGATCGAGGCGATCGCGACGATCACGTCGGCCACCTGTCCGCCCTCGCTCATCACGCTGGTCGCCTGCAGGTTGGTGAAGCTCGGGTCACGGAAGTGGACCCGGTGCGGGCGGGTGCCGCCCGTGGAGACGACGTGCGCGCCGAGCTCGCCGCGCGGTCCCTCGATCGGCACGTAGGCCTGCCCCGCCGGCACCGAGAACCCCTCGGTGACCAGCTTGAAGTGGTGGATCAGGGCCTCCATCGACTCCCCCATGATGTGGCGGATGTGGTCGAGGCTGTTGCCCATCCCGTCGCTGCCGATGGCCAGCTGCGCGGGCCAGGCGATCTTGCGATCGGCGACCATCACCGGCTCGCCCTCGCTGGCGGCCAGTCGCTCGACGCACTGGGTCACGATCCGCAGCGACTGCTCCATCTCGTCGAGGCGGATCCGGAAGCGGCCGTAGGCGTCCCCGGCGGCCTCGCCGCCCTGCCCCGAGCCGCCGTCGGCGCCCTCCCACCGGGCGGTGCAGACGTCGAAGTCGTAGGTCTCGTAGCCGCAGTAGGGCTGGGTCTTGCGCAGGTCCCAGTCCATCCCGGTGGAGCGCAGCACCGGGCCGGTGATCCCCAGAGCCAGGCAGCCGTCACGGTTGAGCACCCCGACGTCGACCAGCCGGGCACGGAAGATCGGGTTGGCGTTGCACAGGTCGGCGTACTCCGTCAGGCGGGTGCGCATCAGGGGGACGAACCGACGCAGCTCGTCCAGCGCTCCGTCGGGGAGGTCCTGGGCGACGCCGCCGGGGCGGATGTAGGCGTGGTTCATCCGCAGTCCGGTGATCAGCTCGAACAGGTCGAGGACCAGCTCGCGCTCGCGGAAGCCGATCGTCATCACGGTCAGCGCCCCGATCTCCATGCCGCCGGTGGCGATCGCGACCAGGTGCGAGGAGATCCGGTTGAGCTCCATCATCATCACCCGGATCACCGAGGCACGCTCGGGGATCTGGTCCTCGATGCCCAGCAGTCGTTCCACGGCCAGGCAGTACGCCGCCTCGTTGAAGATCGGGGAGAGGTAGTCCATCCGGGTGCAGAAGGTGACGCCCTGGACCCAGGTACGGAACTCCATCGACTTCTCGATGCCGGTGTGCAGGTAGCCGATCCCGCACCGCGCCTGGGTGACGGTCTCGCCCTCGAGCTCCAGGATCAGCCGCAGCACGCCGTGGGTGGAGGGGTGCTGCGGCCCCATGTTCACCACCAGGCGCTCGGACTCGCCGCTGTCGACGGAGTCGACCAGCTCGTCCCAGTCCTGCCCGGTGACGGTGAAGACACGGCCGTCGGAGGTCTCGAAGCCCCGCTCGTCCTGATTCGTGGTGGTGCTCATCGCCTCAGCCCTCCTGCCTGCGCTGGTCCGGCGGCGGGGTGGTGGCGCCCTTGTAGTCCACCGGGATCCCGCCGAGCGGGTAGTCCTTGCGCTGCGGATGTCCGGCCCAGTCGTCGGGCATCAGGATCCGGGTCAGGGCCGGGTGGCCGTCGAAGATCAGGCCGAACATGTCCCAGGTCTCGCGCTCGTGCCAGTCCAGAGTCGGCCAGACCGAGACCAGGCTCGGCACGTGCGGGTCGGCGTCGGGTGCGGTCGCCTCGACCCGCAGGCGACGGTTCCGCGAGAGCGAGAGCAGGTGGTACACCGCGTGCAGCTCGGCGCCGGAGTCCTCCAGGTAGTGCACCCCGTTGACGCCCAGCGCCATCTCGAAGCCGTGGGTGTCGCGCAGCGCCCGGGCGATCGCGGGCAGGTCCTCGCGCCGGACGTGGAAGGTGACCTCGCCACGGTCGGTGCTGACGGTGGCACCCTCGGAGAGCTCCAGCACGCCGGCGGAGACCTCGTCGACCCAGGTCAGGCCGGACTCGGTGGCGGTCATCGCAGCAGCCCCCGGTCCTGGATCAGCGGCAGCTGGGTGCGCGCTCCGGCCTCGATCTCGGCGATCTCCGCGGTGCGGTGGGCGCCGAGCTTGGTGTGCTGCACCTTGTCGTGCAGCTTGAGGATCGCGTCGATCAGCATCTCCGGCCGCGGCGGGCAGCCGGGCAGGTACATGTCGACCGGGACGACGTGGTCGACGCCCTGGACGATCGCGTAGTTGTTGAACATCCCGCCGGAGCTCGCGCACACGCCCATCGCGAGCACCCACTTGGGCTCGGGCATCTGGTCGTAGATCTGGCGCAGGACCGGGGCCATCTTCTGGCTCACCCGGCCGGCCACGATCATCAGGTCGGCCTGACGCGGGCTGGCCCGGAAGACCTCCATGCCGAAGCGGCCGAGGTCGTACTTCGGCCCGCCCGAGGTCATCATCTCGATCGCGCAGCACGCCAGACCGAAGGTGGCCGGCCAGAACGAGGCCTTCCGCATGTAGCCGGCCAGGCCCTCGACGGTGGTGAGCAGGACGCCCGAGGGCAGCTTCTCTTCGATGCCCATCAGATGCCTCCTGCTGAGGGTCGTGAGGTTCGTGCCATGCCAAGGCCGACGAGCGAAGGAGCCTGGTCGCGAAGCGACCACGCGGCCGTCGAGCGAGGAGAACGCAGGCACGGTGCGGGCATCGCGGGCCTCAGTCCCACTCCAGGCCACCGCGTCGCCATGCGTACGCGTAGGCGACGAAGACGGTCAGCACGAACAGGCCCATCTCGATCAGGCCGAAGAGGCCCATCGCGTCGAGGTGGATGGCCCACGGGATCAGGAAGATGATCTCGACGTCGAAGAGGATGAAGAGCATCGCGATCACGTAGTACTTGATCGGGAAGTGCCCGCCACCGAGCGGCTGCGGCGTCGGGTCGATGCCGCACTCGTAGGCATCGAGCTTGGCCCGGTTGGCGCGGCGTGGCCCCACCATCGAGCTCATGATCACCGAACCGACCGCGAACGCGGTCGCTAGCGCAAGCAGCACCAGGATCGGCACGTACGGATGCATGGACTCGCCTCCCCGGATCGGGATTGTGAGTTTGTGAAATAGATCACAAACCCGCTTGAGGCTTTTCTACACCCAGAATGTGAAGTGCGTCACTAGCGACGACGCGAAAGTTTTACTCCCCCGCACGAACGGCAGGGACGGGCAGCGCGTCAGGCGGTGGCGCGATGCAGGGCGACGATGCCGCCCGAGAGGTTGCGCCACTGCGGCCGGTTCCAGCCGGCGCCGCGGATCAGCTTGGCCAGACCCTCCTGGTCGGGCCAGGCGCGGATCGACTCCGCGAGGTAGACGTAGGCGTCCGGGCTGGACGAGACCGCCCGGGCCACCGGGGGCAGCGCCTTCATCAGGTACTCGATGTAGACGGTGCGGAAGGGCTTGTTGGTCGGATGGCTGAACTCGCAGACCACCAGCCGCCCACCGGGCTTGGTCACCCGGCGCAGCTCGGCCAGACCCGCCTCGGGGTCGACAATGTTGCGCAGCCCGAAGCTGATCGTGACGGCGTCGAAGGTGTCATCACGGAAGGGCAGCTTGGTGCCGTCGCCGGCGGTGAACGGGAGCACCGGCTTGGCGGCCTTGCCGACCTGCAGCATGCCGAGGGAGAAGTCCGTCGGCACCACCCGGGCACCGGCGTCGGCCAGCGCCTGCGAGCTGGTCCCCGTGCCCGCGGCGAGGTCGAGCACGAGCTCGCCGTTGCGGGCGTCGACGGCCTCGACGACCTCACGCCGCCAGCGGCGGTCCTGCCCCATCGACAGGATGTCGTTGGTCAGGTCGTAGCGTCGCGCCACGGCGTCGAACATGCGTCGTACGTCGGTGGGCTGCTTGTCCAGGTCGGCGCGGGCCATCGCAGTCAGATCCAGGGTGTCGGGGTACGGGTGAACAGGGGGTCGCTGAGCCAGGCTCAGGCGACCTCGGCCCAGATCGAGTCGATCAGCTTGCCGACCGTGGCGACCTCGCCCTGCGTGGTCACCTGCAGGGTCAGGCCGTGCTCGCTCTTCTGGCACTCGATCATCGACTGCGTGAGCTTGCTGGTGCCGTTGGCGGTGCCGGTCTCGATGCAGGTCGCGTCGCCCGCCTTGACGAAGTGGTCCAGGCTGCTGCCCGACTGCGCCTGGGCGGGGTCGGTGAACAGGTACGGCGACAGCGCGCCACCCTCGGCCCGGATCAGCTGCACGGCGATGAAGCCCTGGCCGTCCTTGGTGAGGTAGTTGCGCGCCACAGCGGAGATGCCCATTGACTTGAACGACGTGTCGGCGTACTTCTTCGCGTTGACCTGCTGGGTCGCGTACGACGCCTTCTGCGCGTCGGTGGCGCTCGAGATCGAGTCGTACGCCGAGCGCAGGTCGGCCGCGACGTAGCCGCCCGGCAGCTTGTCCGGGAGGCTCAGGTTGCCCGTGTCACCGTGCGCCTTGGGCAGCAGGACGCCGAAGACGACAGCCAGGGCCAGGGCGACGACGCCGATGAGAACTCCGGGCAGGACCACGCGAGGCTTGTTCACGAGGGGCGACGCTACTCTGCGAACCTGAGAGAGACGTAACCGGGTGCGCGGGGCGCGACGCCGCCGGGGTGCGCTCAGAGACCGAGCGAGGCCCGGATCGGCACCAGCTTCGCCTGCGACTCGGCCAGCTCTGAGGCCGGATCGCTGGAGCCCACCACGCCGCAGCCGGCGAAGAGCCGCACCCGGATGTCGCCCTCCGTGCTGTCCGCGTCGGCACCGGACTCGATCGCGGCGCTGCGCAGCGCGATCCCCCACTCGCCGTCACCGGCCGCGTCCATCCAGCCGACCGGGGCGGCGTACCGGGCGCGGTCCATCCCCTCGATCTCGGCGATCAGGTCGACGGCGTCGGCCCGCGGGGTGCCGCCGACGGCGGCGCTGGGGTGCAGGGCGGCGGCGAGCTCGAGGGAGGTGATCCCGTCGCGGGCCACGCCGGTCACGTCGGTGGCCAGGTGCATCACGTTCGGCAGGTGGAGCACGAACGGCGCCTCGGGCACGTTCATCGACGAGCAGTGCGGCTCCAGTGCGTCGGCGACCGAGCGGACGGCGTACTCGTGCTCCTCGAGGTCCTTGGAGGAGCGGGACAGCTCACCGGCGAGACGGTCGTCCTCCTCGGCCGCGCCCGTACGCCGGATGGTGCCGGCCAGGACCCGGGAGGTGACCAGTCCGCGCTCACGGCGCACCAGCAGCTCCGGCGTCGCACCGAAGAGGCCGTCGACGTGGAACGTCCAGCACATCAGGTACTCCGCCGCCAGGTAGGCCAGCGGGCCACGGACATCGAGCATGCCGGTGCCCAGCGCGGTGATGTCACGTGCCAGCACGACCTTCTCCAGGTCTCCGGCGTTGATCCGGGCGGTGGCGTCGGCCACGCGGGCCTTCCAGTCCTCCTCGCTCAGCGAGCCCGGACCGACCCGCAGGGCGGGGGCCGTCGCCACCGGCGTCGCCTCGGCGAGGATCCGCTCCAGGGTCGCGGGCTGCTCCCCGGCGGGCGTGATCGTGGTGAGCCAGGCGATCGGGCCGCGTCGGCCGATCACCCAGCGCGGCACCGAGAGCACCGAGCCGCCAGGCTCGGCGGCGAAGCCGAAGGAGCCGAAGGAGACCAGCCCGGTGCCGGGCTCGCCCACCCGGTCGTCGACCTCGGCGCGCGCGACCAGCTCGGCCCACCACTTCGCCGCGTCGGCGAACCGGGTCGGGCCGGCGGTCTCGACCTGGGCGCTCAGGCCCCCGGCGACGAGACCCTCGCCGCGACGGACCCAGCTCAACGCGCCGGCGGCGGGCAGCAGGGCGATCAGATCCGCTGCGTGCTCGGCCGGGATGGAGTGCGACGAGACGACGAGGGAAGGCTGCACCTCACCAGAGTAGAACCGACCTGGTGCCGATCCCGACTCGCCGAGACGCCTGCGCGGACGTCGGTCGAGGTTCAGTCGAGGTTCAGCGTGTCCCGCCACGGCCCGGTGACGGGCTTCCACTCCACGATCGTGCGCTCGGCGACCAGGTGCTCGGTCCAGAACGGGTCCTCGTCGAGCAGGTCCTCCAGCTCGACGGCCGACTTCGCCTCGAAGAGCAGCAGCGCACCGTCGTCGGTCGGGCCCGACAGCAGCAGGCCGTCCTGCTCGGCGAGGAACGCACGGTGGTCGGGGCGGACCCGGTCGCGGCCGGCGGCCTCGGTCGGGCTGTAGCCGTAGGTGACGGCGTAGATCGGCATCAGGTCCTTCTCAGAGGTCGGCGCCGTCGGCGAGACGGACGTAGTTCTGGGTCTCGGGCAGCAGCATCTTCATCTGGCCGTCGAAGATTCCCGATCCGACCTCGGAGTAGATCCGGTCGTGGATCGCGACATTGCGGGCCGCACCCATCTGGCGGGTGAAGTCGATCAGCTCCGAGGCGCGCGCCCACGGTGCCGAGACCGGCACCAGCAGCACGTCGACGGCGGCCTCGGTGCCGGTGAGCGCGTCACCGGGGTGGAAGACCGAGGTGCCGTCGGCGTCGATCACGTAGCCGGAGTTGTAGAACCGCGGCAGGTCCGGGTGGATCACGGCGTGCAGCTCGCCCTCGGCGCGCACGCTGACACCGGCGGCGGAGAACGCCTGGCCGGGGGTGACCACGGTGGTGCGCTCGGCCACGTCGGGGGCCTGCTCGGCGATCTTGGCCGCGACCGCGTCGATCGTGAAGACCGGCACCTGAGCCGACTGGAGCAGCTCGGGCTTGTAGTGGTCGGGGTGCTCGTGGGTGATCAGGACGGCGTCGACGCCGTCGAAGACCTCGGGCGTGCAGAACATGCCCGGGTCGAGCAGCACCGTGCCCTTGTCGGTCTCGATCCGCACGCAGGCGTGGCCGAACTTCGTGATCCGCATGTGGCTCAGCCTAGGGGAATCCGGGGCCCGTCGCTCCACTGGTCGTCGGCCGGGGCGTCGGGGTGCGAGCGGTACTCGACGGTCTGCACGACGGCACTCAGCGCCAGGGCGCGCGACAGCAGCCGCGTCGGGGTCTGCGGGTCGACGTACAGGGCGACGGCGAGCGGATAGGGGCTGATCCCGACGCTCTCCTGCTCGGTGGTGCCGTCCAGGACCGACGGGGGCAGCATGGCCGGGTTGAGGGCGGCCGCGGTGCCGACGTACCCGGGGAAGGTGATCGGGTCGGTGACGTCACTGGCCGCCTTGAGGGCGACCCCGGTCGGCAGCGGACCGTTGTAGATGCTGAGGTACGGCGCCAGCTCCGGGTCGGTGCCGCTCAGGTCGAGGGCGGTGCGGATCCAGCGCGAGGCCGCGCCGCGGCTGGTGACCTCGGCGTGCACCGTGATCAGGTCCCCGGCGCGCAGCGGCGTCACAGCCACGCTGCGCACCCCGTTGACCCGGATCCGGATCCGGTCGGCGTGCAGGTCGCCTGCGGTGACGCCGGTGCCACGGTTGGCGGTGCGGTCCTCGGTGAGGTGGGCCCCGATCAGGGCGGCGGCGACCAGGACGATCACCACGCCGACGATCGCGAGGATCGAACGGCTCGTGCGACGGTCGCTGCCGGTCATCGCCGCAGGCTCCGGATCCGGGTGTCGAGGTCGCGGCGGTCGGCGCGGGCGATGACCGCCTCGATCACCTCGATGCCCCCGTTGGGGCTAGCCAGCGCCTGGGCGAGCTCCGGGGCGCTGGTGACGCGGGTGTACGCCGTCCGGCTGGCCGCACACAGCTGCTCCAGGTCGACCCCGTGCGGCGTGCCGAAGACCCGCTCGAAGCGGTCGGCGTACTCCGGGGCGCCCTGCTCCAGGGTGGCGAAGATCGACCCGCCGTCGTCGTTGGCGACGACGAAGGTGAGCTGCTCGGGGCGCGGCTCCCCCGGCCCGATGATCAGCCCGGAGGCGTCGTGCAGGAAGGTCAGGTCGCCGACCAGCGCGTACGTCGGCCCGCTCGGGCGTCCGAGCGCGGCACCGATCGCGGTGGAGACCACACCGTCGATCCCGGCCAGGCCCCGATTGGCCAGCACCTTGCGCTTCTCCCCGACCCGCCAGCCGCGGGCCATCAGGTCCAGGTCGCGGATCGGGTTGGAGGCGCCCAGGACCAGCTGGGAGCCCGGTGCCAGCGCGGCGGCGACGGCCGCGGCGACGGCGGGGCCGGTCAGCTCGGGCTCCTCGGCGAGCAGCCGGTCGAGCTGGCGGCCGACGGAGCGGTCGGCGTCGCGCCACAGGTCGAGCCACGTGGAGTCGGTGCCGCTGTCGGCGGTGGAGGCGCTGGGGGTCGGGGCGGCGCCGGGCGCCGACTCGGCCAGATGCAGCTCGGTCAGGATGCCCCGCTCCACCGGGAACGGGTGGGTCGGCCAGACACCGGGCAGCGGCGCCGACCAGACCTCGACGTCCTCGCGGCCCAGCAGCCGCGAGATCGGCCGCGACAGGGTCGGGTGACCGTAGACCACGACCCGCTCGATCGGGGCGCTCAGCGTCTCGTCGGCGAGCAGCAGCCGGTAGGTCCGGATCGCGTTGTCCCCGGTGCGGGAGCCACTGGACGGCTCGGCGAAGAGCGGCCAGCCGGCGCTCTCGGCGAGACGGCGCGCGGCGGGGCCGGCGTCGTCACCGGCGACCACGACGGTGCGGGGGCTGCCCGGACCGGCGTCGATCGCCTCGAAGATCCGTGGCTGGGGGCGGTGCCAGGGCTCCCGGGCGGTGACGCTCGGCGTCCACGGCTGGGCCGGATCGGGCAGCAGCGGCTCGTCGAACTGGACGTTGAGGTGGGCCGGGCCGGTCGCCGCCCAGAGCGCGTCGACGTCCACGTCGGCCGGGTCAGCCAGGTCGGCGGTGGCGACCAGCGGGCCGAAGATGCCGACCTGGTCGGTGGTCTGGTTGGCCCCGGTGCCCCGCAGTCGGGCGGGCCGGTCGGCGGTCAGTGCCACCAGCGGCACCCCGGCGTGGGCGGCCTCGAGCACCGCCGGGTGCAGGTTGGCCACGGCCGTGCCGCTGGTGCACAGCACCGCGGCGCGCGAGCCGGTCTTGGTCAGGCCGAGCGCCAGGAAGGCGGCACTGCGCTCATCGATCCGGACGTGCAGCCGCGCCAGGCCCGCCGCCTCGGCATCGGCGACCGCGAAGGCCAGCGGGGCGTTGCGCGAGCCGGGTGAGAGCACGAACTCGCGGACGCCGGCCTCGATCAGGGCAGCGACGACCGCACGGGAGAGCTCGGTCGACGCGTTCACGAGAACAGATCATCCACCGCTTTGCCTCGGGCTTCCCAATACGCGACGCGCTCAGGCGTGGCGCGCAGGCGCTCCAGGGCACTCTCGTCGAGGGCTGGGACGCCGACCGGGAGGGCTCCGTCGACCGGCAGCAGGGAGGTCGTGGTGACGTCGTCGGTGAGCAGCTGGACGGTCGCCAGCCCGCAGGCGTGGGGCAGCTCGGGCAGGGCCGCGGCCAGGGCGACCCCGGCGGCGATCCCGATGCTGGTCTCCAGGGCCGAGGAGACCACCACCGGCAGGCCGATCTGCTCGGCGATCTCCAGGCAGGCCCGCACCCCGCCGAGCGGCTGGACCTTGAGCACGGCGATGTCGGCGGCCTCGAGCTGCTTGACCCGCAGCGGGTCCTCGGCCCGGCGGATCGACTCGTCAGCGGCGATCGGGACGTTCACCCGACGACGTACGACGGCGAGGTCCTCCACCGCCATCACGGGCTGCTCGACGTACTCCAGGCCTCCGGCTGCACGGTCGAGCACCGGGATCGCGGCGACGGCGGTGTCGACGTCCCACAGCCCGTTGACGTCGATCCGGATCCGGCCCTCGGGGCCGAGCGCGTCGCGGACCGCCTCCAGACGGGCGGCGTCCTCGGCCAGCGGGCTCTCCCCGACCTTGACCTTGGCGGTGCGGCAGCCGCCCGCGAGCGTGATCGCGTGGGCACGCTCGGGGTCGACCACGGGCACGGTGACGTTGACCGGGACGGAGTCGCGCACCGGGGCGGGCCAGTCCCCCGCGGCGGCCTCGCGGGCCGCCCGCAGCCAGGGCGCTGCGACCGCGGGATCGGTGTAGTCCAGGAACGGGCTCCACTCTCCCAAGCCTGCCTCGCCGCGGATCAGCGCGCCCTCGCGGACGGTGATGCCGCGGAACCGGGTCCGCATCGGGATGGAGAAGACGTGCCGGTCACTCATGCGCGCGCCTCCGCGCCTGCCTCGGACTCCGCGGCGGCGCGGGCCTTGAGGGCCATCCGGTCGGTCTTGCCGTTGGGCAGCAGCGGGATGGCATCGAGTACGACGAGCTGGCGGGGTGCCCAGGAGCGGGGTCGCTCCACGGCCACCCAGTCGCGCAGGTCGGCCAGGTCGACCAGGTCGACCAGGGCCGCGGAGTCGCTGGACTCGCTCGGCTCACCCGACTCGCTCGGCTCGGCCGATTCCGTGGCGAACCCGGAACTCGGCGGTGGCGAACCCGGAAGTCGGCGGTGGAAAACCCGGAAGTCGGGGACGACGAAGGCGACCAGGCGGTTGCCCCACTCCTCGTCGGGGACGCCGAGCACCTCGACCTCGGCCACCGCCGGGTGGGAGCGCAGCCGTGCCGCGACCGCGGGGGCGGGGACGTTGACCCCGCCGGAGATCACCATGTCGTCGAGGCGACCGAGCAGGACCAGGCGGCCGTCGGCGTCGATCCGGCCGGCGTCGGAGGTGAGGAACCAGCCGTCGACGAAGTGCTCGGCGCTCAGCCTCTGATCCTCGTAGCCCTCGGCCAGCGTCGGCCCCGAGAGCCGCACCCGCCCCTCGGTGCCGATCGCGAGCCCGACCCCGTCCAGCGGCACGCCGTCGTAGACGCACCCCCCGCAGGTCTCCGCCGAGCCGTACGTCGCCACCACCCGCACCCCGGCCTCGGCCGCCCGACTCCGCAGCGCCGGGTCGATCGGGCCACCGCCCAGCAGCACGGTGTGCAGCCGGGCCAGGGCCGGGGCGTCGCTCGCCAGGGCGCGGGCCAACTGGGTCGGCACCATCGACAGGAAGACCCCGCGGCCACCAGCCGCAGCGCCCGCCGCACCGTCGATCAGCGCAGCCGCCTCCTCGATCGCCGCACCCAGATCACCGTCGGCGTCCAGGACCGTCGGCCGGTAGCCGGCGAGCAGCGAGCGGGCGATCACGTTCAGCCCGGCGACGTACGTCGGCGGCAGCGTCAGCACCCACGGACCGGCGCCGCCGACACGGGCCGCCGAGCGCTCGGCGGAGGCGATCATCGCGCGCCGGGAGAGCCGTACCCGCTTGGGGGTGCCGCTGGAGCCGGAGGTCTCCACGATCCACGGATCGGGCTCGCCGGGGGCCTCCAGCCAGGCCGCCATCGCGTCGATCACGTCGGCGGCCGAGACAGATCCGGAGGCGGCATTAACCATGTGACTCACCGTAGCCCGCTGTGGTCGGATGGCACCGATGACCTCCCCACACCACGACCCGTCCGCGGCGTCCCGTCGCGCCGACCGGGTCCCGCGCTTCCTGCGCCCGATGATCCCGCCCAGCCCGATCGCGGGCAGGCTCGCGATCCAGTCGATGATCACCCGGGCCGGGGGCGGGGCGTTCGACACGGTCAGCGCCGTCTTCCTGCTCCGTGTGGTCGGGATCGGGCCGGCCCAGGTCGGTCTGGCGATCACGATCGCGCTGGTCGCCCGCGCGGTGGCGGCGTACCCGGTCGGACGGATCGTGGACGCCCTGGGACCGAAGCGGGTCTGGCTGCTGGCGACCGTGATCCGGGCGGTCCTCTTCGCTGCGATGCCGTTCATCGGCTCGTGGCTGGCCTACGTCGCGATCGCGATCGCCTTCGAGGCCTCCGAGGCGGCCGGGGAGAGCGCCAACCTCGCCTACCGGCTCGACGTGGTGCCGGCCGAGGAGCGGATCACCACCCAGGCCTACGTCTACTCCGCGATCAACATCGGCTTCACCATCGGTGCCCTGATCGGCGGTGTCGCCCTCGGCTTCTCCACCGGGGTGGTGCGCTGGGTGCCCTGGCTGGCCGCCGCCCTGATGCTGGCCAACGCCTGGTGGATCCACCGGCTGCCGCACGCCCCGCACGACCTGCGCGTGGCCGAGCGCTCCAAGGACGACGGCCCGCAGGAGCGCCCCGAGGGACCCAGTGCGATCCGCAACGTCGGCTGGTTCCTGACCTCGGCCCTCAACTCGACGATGTGGACCAACCAGGTGCTGCTCACCGTGGTGATCCCGCTGTGGCTGGTGGCCCGCACCGACGCCCCGCACGTGCTCCTGGCCTGGCTCTTCGGCACCAACACCGTGCTGTGCATCTTCGTGCCGCCGTACCTCGCCAAGCTCGGCCACACCCTGGACGCGGCCCTGCGCGCGGTGGCCGTCTCCACCGGGTTCTTCATCGTCTCCTGCCTGATCACGATGGTCACCCACAGCACCACCGGACTGTGGACGATCGCCCTGGTCTGGCTCGGCCACCTCACCGTGACCGGCGCCGAGCTGGCGATCACCACCGCGTCGTGGTCATTCCAGGCCGAGCTGATGGACCCGCGCCGTCGCGGCGAGTACGACGGCGTCGCCAACATCGCCCGCGGGGTCGGCTCGATGTGGGCACCGGCGCTGTTCACCTGGCTGGCGATGGACTGGGACGGGATCGGCGGGCACGCCGGCGTCGGCTGGCTGGTGATCGCGGCGATCATCACCTGCGCCGGGATCGGGATGCGTCCCTCGGTCCGCCTCGCCGAGCGGTTCGCCGCTCGCCACTTCCCGGAGCCGGCGACCTCAGGTGTTGAATGACCCCTTGTGGCAACCAGGTCCCAATGGATTGAAGGCGCTCGACCGCGCACCCTCCCCGCAGCACTGACTCCGGTCATCGCCGCGACCGCGCTGGCGGTGTACGACGACGGCTTCGTGTGGTGGAAGGCGCTGCTGGCCCTCGTGGTCTCGCTCGCGCTCCAGGTCGGCGTGAACTACGCGAACGACTACTCCGACGGCATCCGCGGCACCGACGACGAGCGGGTCGGTCCGATGCGGCTGACCGGGTCGGGTGCCGCCGCGCCCGGTCAGGTCAAGCGGGCCGCGTTCGCCGCCCTCGGCGTGGCCGGTGTGGCGGGCCTGGTCCTGGCCGCCACCACCTCGTGGTGGCTGGTCGTCCTCGGCGCACTCTGCATGGCGGGTGCCTGGTTCTACACCGGAGGCAAGCACCCCTACGGGTACGCCGGCCTCGGCGAGGTCGCGGTCTTCGTCTTCTTCGGCCTGGTCGCCGTGATGGGCACCTACTACGTGCAGACCGAGCACCTGTCGTGGCCCGCCTGGGCCGCCGCGATCGGCATCGGCGCGATGACCAGCGCGATCAACGTGACCAACAACCTGCGCGACATCCCGTCCGACACCGCCAGCGGCAAGCGCACCCTGGCCGTCATCCTCGGCGACGGCGGCACCCGGATCTTCTACACCTGGCTGATGGTGATCGGCTCGCTCAGCCTGTTCGCGATCGCCAGCGCCACCACCTGGTGGGTGCTGATCGCCCTGGCCCACCTGCTGATCGCCACCCCCGCGATCCGCCGCGTCCTCACCGGAGCGCAGGGCCCCGCCCTGATCCCCGTGCTCGGCGCCACCGGCAAGGCCGAGCTGGTCTGGGCGGTGCTGGTCGCCGTACCGCTGGTGCTGGTCTGACCCGAGCGGTCTCTCGCCGAGAGCCGGCCGACACGCAGAACACGAAGAAGGAGCCTCAGCCGATCGGCTGAGGCTCCTTCTTTCGTGCCAGTGACGCGCGCCCCGCGGGCGTGCGGGAGGGTCAGGCCTTGTCCGAGCCTGCGGAGTCCTCGCGCTCGTCCTCCGAGGACCGGGCCCGCTCGACGGCGGCCGTGGCCCGCGCCTCGACCCGGGCCGCGAAGGCGACGCGCTGCTTGTTGAGCAGCGGGACCGAGATGATCATCGAGACCACGGCGCTGATCACCAGCACCGGGAACCACGGGAAGCCGTTCTGCGAGACGAGCGCCCACACGGCGGCGATCACGATGAACGTCGCGACGAAGACGCCGATCCGCATCAGGGTGTAGACAGCGAAGTCCTTCACGCGAGAACCCCTTCGTTCAGGTCAGCCGACGGCGGCGTCACCACGGAGACCGCGGGAGCGGCGTAGCTGTGCTGCGAGGTCGTGCTGAAGTAGTTGATGCCGATGAAGTTGAACCAGAGCGTCGCGACGCCGACCAGCGCGAGGATGGCGGCGTTGCGGCCCTTCCACCCGGCCGTGGCGCGGGCGTGGAGGTAGCCGGCGTAGACCACCCACGTGATGAACGCCCACACCTCCTTGGGGTCCCAGTTCCAGTACGACGACCAGGCCTGGTGAGCCCAGATCGGGCCGGTGATCAGGACGGCGAACGTCCAGACCGGGAACGCGAACGCGTGGATCCGGTAGGAGACCCGGTCGAGCACGGTCAACGACGGCACCCGGGAGAGCCAGCCGGTCTCGCGCTCACCGGCGCGCAGCTTGATCAGGTACATCAGGGAGGCCATGCCGCCCAGGGTGAACGCACCGGTGGCCAGGATCGCCGAGACGACGTGGATGACGAGCCAGTACGAGTTGAGCGCCTCGGTCAGCGGGGCGACCGCCTCGTAGAGCCAGATCTCGCCGATCATCAGGCAGACCACGACGAAGGTCAGCACCAGCGGCGCCATCCAGGACAGGGTCAGCTTGCGGTAGAGCACCACGTAGGCAGCGGCGACCACGAAGGTGCCGGACATGGTGAACTCGTACATGTTGCCCCACGGCACCCGGTGCGGGTCGGCGGCCATGCCGCGCGAGATCAGGGCACCGAGGTGGACCAGGACGGCGAGCACGGTGAGCGTGATCCCGAGCCGGGCGGAGAACTCACGACGGAACTCACGCTTCTCGGCACGCTCGGAGGCACCGTCGACCCAGGAGACGGCACCGGTCTGGGCCGGAGCACCGGCACCGACCAGCTCCTTCTCGCGCAGCAGCGTCTTGCGGCCGGCCAGGGCCGACCATTCGACGAGGTGGCAGAGCAGGGCGAGGAAGTACAGGATGCCCGCACCACCGACGAGGTGGCTCGACAGGGAGTCCCACTGTGTCGCAGTCATGATTTGTCGCTTTCGGTTGAGCGCTCGGGTGAGCGTGACGTCGTGCCCTGCAGGTGCTCGAGGAGCTCCTGGACCACGGCGGCGGTGTCGTCACCCCCGGATCGATCGAGGCCGGCGACCTCGACCAGTGTGCCTTCCTCCGTGCGCCGCGCGCGAACCCAGAGCCGACGGGGGCGGATGAAGAGCGAGCCGAGCAGGCCGATCAGGCACAGCACCACGCCACCGAGCGCGAGATGCATGCCGGGCTGCTGGGAGATCTGGATCTTGTTCCACTGCGTGACGCCGTCGAAGGTGACGGTGCCCAGACCGTTGGGCAGGGTCGCCGTCTGGCCGACCTTGAGGTCGAGCCGGAGCGGCTTGTCCTTGCCGGTCGTGGCGTCCTTCGTCATCACCTGCTTCGACTTCGAGGTGTCGAGGCTGTAGACCGACTGCGGTCCGGCGTCGAGGTTGAGGTCACCGGCCCAGACCTGCATCGAGATCAGCGGGTTGATGTCGTCGCCCATCAGGGTGGCCGGGTTGCCCTTGTCGTCCATGATGAACGCCGGGTAGAAGACGCCCTGCAGACCGAGCTGCTCCGGCTTCGCCCCCGCAGCCTTGACCACGCCGAAGCTGAAGAAGGTCTGGTTCTGCGGCAGGAAGACCGTCGGCCCCGAGTAGGCGACCTTGCCGTTGCCGTCCTTGATCGTGATGTTCGGCGCGTAGCCGTGACCGATCAGGAAGAGCTGGGTCGACCCGATCGTGAGCGGGTGGTTGACCCGCAGGTCGTAGTTCTTGTCGTCGCTGCCGTCGCACTTCTGGCAGTAGGAGATGTAGGACTTGAACCCCTTGGCCATCCCCTGCCGCGGACCGCTCTGCAGCCACTGCACGTCGAACTTGTCGATGTGCATCGTGAACGGGTCCATCTGGGACGCCTTGAACAGCGAACCCGGGTTGAGGTCGTCGTACTGCTGGGCGATGTTGGTGAAGCCCTGGTCCTTGCCCACCAGCACGATGACGCCGCCCTTGTAGCCGAGCAGCGAGCCCATCGCGAAGCCGACCAGCACGATGATGATCGACAGGTGGAAGAGCAGGTTGCCGGCCTCACGCAGGTAGCCGCGCTCGGCGCTGATGGCGTCGGGCTGCTCGTCCTGGCGCAGCCGGTAGCGCCGCCGCAGTCGGGCCTTGGCCCGCGCGAGCACCTCCTCGGGGGACTCCTCGGTGAGGTACGACGCCGAGTCGGCGACCCGGGAGAGGTTGCGTGGCGCGGCGGGAGGCTGGGCGCGCATCCCGCGCCAGTACACGAAGAGGCGCGGGATGATGCAGCCGATCAGGCTGACCATCAGCATCACGTAGATCGCCGCGAACCACGGCGAGGAGTAGACGTCGAAGAGCCCGAGCTTGTCGTAGATCGGGGTGAGCTTCGGGTGCGCGTCCTTCCAGTTGGACGTCTTGAGGGAGTCCACGCCCGCCTGCGGGATCAGGGACCCCGGCACCGCCCCGAGGGCGAGCAGCAGGAGCAGGATCAGGGCCGTCCGCATGGAGGTGAGCTGGCGCCAGGCCCAGCGCAGCAGCTCGCGGGCGTTGAGGTCGCCAGGGGCGCGCTCAGTGCCGTCGGTGACGCCTCGCTCGTCGCGGGCGCCAGAGGGTACGTCTTTCACAGATTCACCGACCAGGTATTCACAAGATGCTGCTGGACCCACTGCACGCCGTAGTCCCACCAGCCGGTGAGCAGGGCGATGCCGATCAGGATGAACATCACGCCCCCGATCCGGGTGACCCACTGGAGGTGGCGCCGGATGAAGGTGAGTGTGCCCAGCGCGCGCCGCCACAGCAGCGCGAAGAGGACGAACGGGATCCCGAGTCCCAGCGAGTACAGCGCCAGCAGGAAGCCACCGCGCACGGCGGTGCCGGAGTTGTAGGCCAGGTTGAACATGACGCCGAGGGTCGGCCCCATGCAGGGGGTCCAGCCCACCGCGAAGAGGAAGCCGAGCAACGGTGCCGCTGCCAGTCCGACCGCCGGGACACGGTGGACCCTGACGTCACGCTGCAGTGCCGGGATCAGCCCCATGAAGGCCAGTCCCAGCACGATCGTGACGATACCCAGGATTACTGAGAAGACCCTGGCATGCTGCGAGAGCCAGGCCCCGAAGGTGCCCCCGGCGACCCCGACGAGGACGAAGACGACGGTGAAGCCGAGCACGAAGAGCAGGGCCCCGGCCAGCATCCGGCCCTGGCGCACCCGGCCCTCGGCCAGGTCCGCCCCCGAGAGCCCGGTGGCGTAGGAAAGGTAGCCCGGCAGCAGCGGCAGGACGCACGGGGAGAAGAACGAGAGCAGTCCGGTGATGAGCGCGATCGGGATCGCCAGACCCAGCGACCCGCCGACCGAACTGTGGAACCACTCGCTCATCAGCTCTTGCCTGACACCTTGCACTTCTGACTGGCGTCACCGCTGGCCACGCACTTCACCAGCTCGGTGAGGGTGAGCTTGGACGGGATCGCCCCGGAGATGGTCGCCGCGATCCGGCCCTGCGCATCGAGCACCACCGTCGAGGGCAGCGCGCGGGGCAGGCCCTTGAGCGCCAGCAGCACCTTGCCGTCGGGTGAGTAGATCGAGGGGTAGGAGACACCGATCGAGCGCTCGAAGGCGAGGCCGTTGTCGGCCGAGCTGTCGCGGGTGTTGATCCCGACGAACGTCGCGGTGCCGGTGAGCTCCTTGGCCGCGGCCTGGAGCATCGGCATCTCGGTGCGGCACGGGCCGCAATTGCTCCACCAGACGTTGACCACGACCGGCTTGCCGCCGGCGTCGGCCAGCGACCAGGTGCCACCGTCGAGGGTGGTCCCCTCCAAGGCCACGGCCTTGCCCCGCTCGGCGTCGGGCCAGACCGAGATCTGGCCGTCACCGGTGATGTAGGCCTTGCCCGAGGTGCCCTGCAGGTCGCTGCAGCCGGCGCTCAGCCCGACCACGCCCAGCAGGGCGACGACGAGTCCGAGGACGGCAGCACGCGGACGACGTACGGCGCGACGACGCGCCACCCCAGGAGTGCTCACGGCCGCTGCCCGCCCGAGGAGAAGGGGTCCTTGCGGTCCGCTGCGGGGATCAGCGCCCCGGCCGGCTCACTGTAGGAGACCTGCGCGAGCCGGTCCCCCACGAAGTGGAAGGAGGTCAGCGAGCACAGCGTGCACTGCCGCTTGCGCGGGTCGTGCAGGAACGAGCGGTTCTCCGCGTGCAGCCGGGCGGTCCAGATCGGCAGCTGGTGGGAGACGATCACGGCCTCGTGCCCCTCGGCGGCGGCGCGGGCGGCCTCGACGGCGGCCATCATCCGGGCGGCGAGCTCCTTGAACGGCTCCCCCCAGCTAGGTCGCAGCGGGTTCCACAGCTTGGGCCAGATCCGCGGGTTCTTCAGGGCGTTGTTCGGCCCCTTGAAGCACAGCCCCTCGAAGTCGTTGGCCGACTCGATCACGCGCTCGTCGAGCACCGGGGTCAGCCCCCGGGCCGCGGCCAGCGGCGCAGCGGTCTCCTGAGCACGCTCCAGGGGCGAGGAGACCAGGTGGACGATGTCGCGGTCCTTGATCGCCTCGGCGACGGTCGCGGCCATCTCCCGGCCACGCTCGGAGAGGTGGAACCCGGGCCGGCGGCCGTAGAGGATCCCCTCGGGGTTGAACACCTCGCCGTGGCGCAGCAGGTGGACGATCGTGTCGGGGGTCGCCCCGTCGCTCGGCCCGGTCATCGGGTCACCGCCGCAGCCGCCGCAGCCGCCTTCGGCAGCGCCGACACGATGGCGTCGAGCGCCTCCTCGTCGTGCGCCGCGGAGAGGAACCAGACCTCGTAGGCGCTCGGCGGCAGGTAGACGCCGTCGGCCAGCATCGAGTGGAAGAACGCCTGGTAGGCCCGCTCGTCGGTGGTCTTGGCGGTCTCGAAGTCGGTCACCGGGGTGTCGGTGAAGAAGACCGAGAACATCGTCCCGGAGCTCTGGATCTGGTGGGCGACGCCGGCACCGGTGAGCGCGTCGGCCAGGGCGGCCTTCACGGTCTGGGCGGCGCTGCCGATGTGGGCGTAGACCTCGTCGGTCGCCAGCCGCAGGGTGGTCAGACCGGCGGTGGTCGCGATCGGGTTCCCCGACAGCGTGCCCGCCTGGTAGACCGGCCCGACCGGGCTCAGCGTCTGCATCACGTCGGCACGGCCACCGAACGCGGCGGCGGGGAAGCCACCGCCCATCACCTTGCCGAAGGTGATCAGGTCCGGCGTCCAGCCCTCGACCTTGCCGTCCAGGCCCCAGTGGCCCTCCTTCGAGGCACGGAAGCCGGTCATCACCTCGTCGGAGATGAAGAGCGCGCCGTGGGCCCGCGCCAGCTCCGAGAGCAGCTTGTTGAAGCCCGGCGCCGGCGGTACGACGCCCATGTTGCCCGGACCGGCCTCGGTGATGATCGCCGCGATCCGGTCACCGTGCTCGGCGAAGGCGGCGCGGACCGCGGCCGGGTCGTTGTAGGGCAGCACCAGGGTGAGCTCGGTGCTCGACGCCGGGACGCCGGGGGTGCCGGGCACCGCGAAGGTGGCCAGGCCCGAGCCGGCCGAGGCGAGCAGCGAGTCGACGTGGCCGTGGTAGCAGCCGGCGAACTTGATGATCACGTCGCGGCCGGTGAAGCCGCGGGCCAGCCGGATCGCGCTCATCGTCGCCTCGGTTCCCGAGGAGACGAAGCGCACCTCCTCGACCGGGGTGCGGGAGACGATCTCCTCGGCCAGCTCGACCTCGGGGACGCTGGGCGTGCCGTAGGAGGTGCCGCGGGTGACCGCTGCCTGGATTGCGGCGGTGACCTCGGGGTGGGCGTGACCGAGCAGCATCGGTCCCCAGGAGCAGATCAGGTCGACGTACCGGTTGCCGTCGACGTCGGTGAGCCAGGGGCCTTGCGCCGAGGCGATGAACCGCGGCGTCCCGCCGACGGCGTTGAAGGCCCGCACCGGCGAGTTCACGCCGCCGGGGGTGACCGTCTTCGCCCGCTCGAAGAGCGCCTCCGAGGCAGGGACGGAGCCGGTATCGATCACGGAATCACTGCTGGGCACCCCGTCATTGTCCCCATCGGGGGCAAGTCGGGCGAACTCCGGGTAACCGGTGGGGGTCGCGGGGCTCAGCTGAGCAGCTTGGTGACGCAGGCCGTGAGGTCGGCCAGGGAGGGGATCGCCTTGCCCAGGTTGGCCGGGTTGGCCAGCGCTGCGAGCAGGCCGTTGATCGAGTTGTAGCCGAAGTCGGCTAGGCACTGCGCGGTCGCCTCGGCCTTGGTCAGGACCTTGTCCACCGGCTCCACGCCCGTGGTGGGGATCACGATCGGGGACGGCTTGGGCAGCTGCAGGGTGCCGGTCGAGGGCGAGGCGCTGGGCGACGGCTTCGGTGCGGTGCTGGGCTGCGTGCTCGGCGTGCTCGCGGTGCCGGCCGGGACCGAGGCCAGCGCGCTCGGCTTCGCTGCAGCCAGGGTGGTGGTCTTGGTCTGCTTCGCCGAGCTCTGCGGCGTGCGGATCGACGCCTCGGGCTCGAAGTAGGAGGCGGGCACGACCGAGTTCGGCACTGCAGTGAAGTCGCCGACCAGGTAGTCCTGGTAGACCGCCATCACGGTGGCCACGTAGGACGAGGAGTGGTTGTAGCGCAGCACCGCAGCGCGCTGGCCGGCGTCGGTGGCGAGGTTCTCCTCACCCGAGCAGAGGTAGACCGCCGCCGCCAGGGCGGCGTCGTTGATGTTCTGCGGGTCGCGCTTGCCGTCACCGTCGGCGTCCACGCCGACCGAGGACCAGGTCGACGGGATGAACTGCATCGGGCCGACCGCCTTGTCGAAGGTGGTGTCGCCGTCGTACACGCCGCCGTCGGTGTCGGCGACGCGGCTGGTGCCGTGGGTGCCGTCGAGCTGCCGGCCGTAGATGCCGGGGGTGGACAGGCCGGTGTCGCTGAGCGTGTTGCCCTGGGCCCGGCCGTGGTTGGACTCCACCCGGCCGATCGCGGCGAGCAGCTGCCACGGCATCCGACAGGTCGGGTCGGCTTTGTTGATCACGGTCTCGGCACGCTGGTACGCCGCCAGGGCCGCGGCCGGGATGGCCGAGGCCGACGACGTCGCCACGATCTGCTGCGCGGTCTCCCCCGTCGCGCCCGCGTCGGCGGTGTCGGAGGTGACGCTGGCCGGCACCTGGAGCGCCTGCGCAGGGACCTTGGTGCCGTCGGGAAGCTTCTGCTGGTCGTCGGCGGTGGCGGTGGAGGCACCCGAGGTGCCGATCGAGATCGTCCAGGCGGCCGAGAGCATCGCCAGCGGCACCAGTGCCGCGGCGCGCTTGGCCCGACTCGTCCCGATCCGACCCCCGCCAGCGGCGCGATGCGTCGTCGTCATGACTGACCCCATGTTCCCTGCTCCCGATGTGACGTACGCCTCAACGACACCACTAGGGCCGAGGTTACGCCCCCGGGGGCCGGAAAGACCGGGTCAGCGGGGAAGCAGGCGCTGAGCGGCCTCGACCGCCCAGTAGGTGAGGATCAGATCGGCGCCCGCGCGCCGGAACGCGATCAGGGACTCGGTGATGGCCGCATCGCGGTCGATCCAGCCACGCTCGGCGGCCGCCTCGACCATCGAGTACTCACCGGAGATGTTGTACGCCGCCACCGGGATGTCCACGGCGTCCTTCACCTGACGCAGCACGTCGAGGTAGGGCAGACCGGGCTTGACCATCACGATGTCGGCGCCCTGCTCCACGTCGAGCAGCGCCTCACGCACGCCCTCGATCGCGTTCGCCGGGTCCTGCTGATAGGTCCGCCGGTCGCCCTCCAGGGCCGAGCCGACGGCTTCGCGGAAGGGGCCGTAGAACGCCGAGGCGTACTTCGCACCGTAGGCCAGGATGCCGACATCGAGCTGGCCGGCCTCGTCCAGAGCCTCGCGGATCACCGCGACCTGGCCGTCCATCATCCCCGAGGGGCCGACCATGTCGACGCCGGCCTCGGCATGGGCCTGGCCCATCGCGGCGTACAGCTCCAGGGTGCGGTCGTTGTCGACGTGCCCGTGGGCATCGAGGACACCGCAGTGACCATGCGAGGTGAACTCGTCCAGGCACAGGTCCGACATCACGGTCAGGCTGCCACCGACCTCGGCGACCGCGTCGGCGATGGCGACGTTGAGTACACCGGCCGGGTCCAGTGCGGCCGAGCCGTCGGCGTCCTTCTTGGCGTCGTCGGGGACGCCGAAGAGCATCACGGCGCCGATCCCGGCCTCGGCGGCCTCGTGCAGCGCAGCCTTGAACGAGTCACGGCTGTGCTGCACGACGCCGGGCATCGAGCTGATCGGAACCGGCTCGGCGATCGACTCGCGGATGAACATCGGCAGGATCAGGTGACGCGGCTCCACCGACGTCTCGGCCACCATCCGGCGCAGGGCCGGGGTGGTGCGCAGACGTCGGGGCCGGATCGTCGGTCCTGTGGGGTGTCCGTTCGAGGTTCGCTCGCGGTCGTTCATGGTGCCCTTCAGCTACTGGTGGCCTTCCGGCGTGCAGCCGGCTTGCGGTCCGACGGCTTGGTGACCGGCTGTCCGGCCTCGACCAGCGCCGCACGACGCGACGTGCCGAAGTCAGCCAGAGCGTCGGCCAGGGCCTCGATGGACGGCTCGGCGGCCATCACGTCGACCCGCAGGCCGTGCTCCTCAGCGGTCTTCGCGGTGGCCGGACCGATCACCGCGATGACGGTCGACGGGTGCGGCTTGCCGGCGATGCCGACCAGGTTGCGCACCGTCGAGGACGAGGTGAAGACGACAGCGTCGAACTTGCCCGTCTTGATCGCGTCGCGGATCGGCGCCGGCGGCGGGGCGGCCCGGACGGTGCGGTACGCCGTCACGTCGTCGCACTCCCAGCCGAGCTCGGTCAGGCCGGCGATCAGGTTCTCCGTGGCGATGTCGGCACGGGGCAGGAAGACCCGGTTGATCGGGTCCAGGACCTCGTCGTACTCGGGCCAGACCTCGAGCAGACCGGCGGCCGACTGGTTCTCGCCCGCAGGCACCAGGTCGGGGCGCAGGCCCATGTCGAGCAGCGCAGCGGAGGTCTTCTCCCCCACCGCGGCGATCTTGAGGCCGGAGAAGGCACGGGCGTCGAGGCCGTACTCCTCGAACTTCTCCCGGACCGCGCGCACGGCGTTGACCGAGGTGAAGGCGACCCACTCGTAGCGGCCCTCGACCAGGCCACGGATGGCCTTGTCCATCTGCTGCGGGTTGCGCGGCGGCTCGACGGAGATCGTGGGGACCTCCTCGGGCACGCCGCCGAAGCCACGCAGCTTGGTGGAGAGCACCGGCGCCTGCTCCTTGGTCCGCGGGACCAGGACGCGCCAGCCGAAGATCGGCTTGGTCTCGAACCAGGAGAGCGTCTCGCGCAGGTTGACGACCTTGCCGATCACGATGATCGCGGGCGGGGCCATCCGCGCAGCGCGGGCGTCGGCGGCGATGTTCGCCAGGTCCGACGTCACGGTCTGCTGGTGGGTGGTGGTGCCGACCCGGGTCATCGCGACCGGGGTCTTCTCCGAGCGACCCGCGGCGATCAGGGCCTTGGCGATCTCACCGATCAGGCCGACGCCGGAGAGCAGCACCAGGGTGCGGTCATCGGCGTACTGGCTCCAGTCGATCTTGTCGCCACAGGTGACGACCGCGACCTCGCGGTGGTCCTTGGTGGTGAGCGGGATCCCGGCGTACGCCGGCACCGCCGAGACCGAGCTGACGCCGGGCACGATCTCGAACCCGAAGCCGGCCTTGGCCACGGCCGCCGCCTCCTCGGGACCCGAGGCGTAGACGAACGGGTCACCGATCATCAGACGCACGACGTGCTCGACCCGCTTGGCCTGCTTGACCACGACCTTCGCCCGTGCGGCGTGGGTCAGCGGCTGGCCGTCCTCGCCGAAGCCACCGTCGATGAACTCCGGCCCCTGGGCCAGCTCGCCGGACTCGGGGTCGGGCGCGGCGATGCCGAGCATCGCTCGCACCATCACCTCATGCTCCGGCGACTCGGTGATGACGACATCGGCCTGACGGATCAGGTCGGCAGCGCGGACGGTCAGCAGTTCAGGGTCACCAGGACCGCTACCGACGAATGACACCCAACTCATGCTCGTGCCTTCTAGCTCTTGCCCCAGAAGGTGCGCGCACCCTCCGCAAGCATTTTCTCTGCCAATCGGGATCCCACGCCAGCGGCATCAGCGGGCGAACCGCTGAGGGACTGCCGCACGGCCTGTGTCCCGTCGGGCGAGAGCACTACGGCCCGCACCCACAATTCCTCACCGTGGTCACCCTCGACGATCTCGGCGAGAGTGCCGATCGGAGCTGCACATCCACCCTCGAGCGTGGCGAGCAGCGCCCGCTCCGCCGTGACGGCGGCGCGGGTCGGTCCGTGGTCCAGCTTCCGCAGTGCCTCGGCCACGTCATCGCCCGCGCGACACTCGATGCCGAGCGCACCCTGACCGGGAGCAGGCAGCATCTGCAGTGGATCGATCGTCTCGGTCACCTCATCGAGGCGGCCGATCCGTGCGATCCCCGCACGGGCGAGCACGACGGCGTCGAGCTCTCCGGAACGAACCTTGCCGATCCGGGTGTCGATGTTTCCACGCAGACCGGCCAGGTCCAAACTCAAGCCGAGGGCGGCCAGCTGGGCCACGCGACGCGGCGAGCCGGTGCCGACCTTGGCGCCCGGCGGCAGCTCACCGAGGGTCAGTCCATCCCGTGAGATGAGAACGTCGCGGGGGTCCTCGCGCTCGGGGATCGCGATCAGCTCGATGCCCTCGGTCGGGTACGTCGGCAGGTCCTTGAGCGAGTGGACCGCGAGGTCCACCTCGCCGGCCAGCAGGGCGTCGCGCAGGGCGCTGACGAAGACTCCGGTCGACGGCGCCCCGGTCAGCGGCGTGCCGGCCGCCTGGGAGCGGTCACCGTCGGTGCTGATCTCGACGAACTCGACCTCGAGGCCGAGTCGCTCGCGGATCATGTCGGCGACGTGGCCGGACTGGGTGGTGGCCAGCAGCGAACGCCGCGTGCCCAGACGCAGGGCGCTCATCACAGTGCCTCCGATCCACCGGCAGGGCCGGTCTCGGCGACGGCGTCCACCCGGGGGCCGACCACGGAGGTCACCACCGAGCTGGTCACCGCGGCAACGGTGTCGGAGTTGAGGGCGAAGAGCTCGGCCAGGGCACGCTCGTAGGTGATCGCGCCCTCGTTGGCGAGCTCACGCACCCGCACCGTCGGCTCGTGCAGCAGTTTGTCGGCGACCCGGCGCACGGCCTGGAGCACCTCGGCCCGGGTCCGGTCGTCGAGGTCGGGCAGGCGGTGGTCGAGGCGCTCGATCTCGGCGTCGACGACCTGGGTGGCCATCGAGCGCAGCGCGACCACGGTCGGCGTGACGCTGGCCTGGCGGCGCGCGGTCAGGAAGGCCTGGACCTCCTGGCTGACGATGTCGCGGACGGCCTCGACCTCCTGGCCGGCCTCGGTGTCGTGCAGCGCCTCGGCGAGCTCCTCGAGCCCGACCAGGGTGACGCCGGGCAGCGCGGCCACGGCCGGGTCGATGTCGCGGGGCATGGCCAGGTCGATCAGGGCGACCGGGCGCTCCCGGTCGGCCAGCATCGCGGCGGCGACCAGGTAGCCGCGGGCTCCCGCGCAGGCGATCACGACGTCGGCCTGGGCGATCTGGGCGGCCAGCTCGTCCAGGGGCGCGGCGGTGCCGCCGTACTCGGTGGCGAGGCGCTCGGCCTTGGCCAGGGTCCGGTTGGTGATCACCAGGTCGGTGCAGCCCAGGCGGGAGACGGTGGCTGTCGCCAGGCCGGCCATCGCGCCGGCTCCGACGATCACGACGCGCTTGCCGGTCGGGTCCTCGGGGACGGCCTGGGCGAGCGCGGCACTGACCAGGGTCGGCGCGGCGCGGTCGATCTCGGTCTCGGCGCGGGTCCGCTTGCCCACCCGCAGGGCCTGCTGGAAGAGCGTGTTGAGGGCGGCGCCGACGGTGCCGAGCTCCTGGCCCAGGCGCAGCGCCTCGCGGGCCTGGCCGAGGATCTGGCCCTCGCCCACGGCCATCGAGTCCAGGCCGGCCGCGACCCGGAACAGGTGCGTCACGGCGCCGTCGTCGTAGTGAACGTACAGGTGCGGCAGGAGCGCCTCGACCGCCTCGTCGGCGCGCTCGACGAGGAGCTGGGAGAGCCCCTCGACCGAGCCGTGGAAGCGGTCGACCTCGGTGTAGATCTCGAGCCTGTTGCAGGTCGCGATGACCGTGGCCTCGGTGACGTGGTCGGTGCCCACCACGTCGGAGATGAGCTTGACGACCCCTTCAGGGTCGAGGCTGACCTTCTCCAACAGGCTGACCGGGGCGGTCTTGTGGCTGATGCCGACGACGAGAACGCTCATGCGGGTTCACCGTGCGCCTTCCGTTGCTCGTGGTACGCAAGGATCTGCAGTTCGATGGAGAGGTCGACCTTGCGTACGTCGACCCCTGCCGGCACCGACAGCACGGTCGGTGCGAAGTTGAGGATGCTGGTGATGCCCGCGGCGACCATCCGGTCGGCGACGTCCTGGGCGGCGACGGCGGGCACCGAGATGACCCCGATCGCGACGCCGTGCTCGGCGACGATCTCGTCGAGGACCGCGAAGGGCAGCACCGGGACGCCGCCGATCTCGGTGTGCTCCAGGTTCGGGTCGGCGTCGAGCAGCGCCACGATGCGGAAGCCGCGGCTGCGGAAGCCGGAGAAGTTGGCGAGCGCGTGGCCCAGGTTTCCGATACCCACGATCACCACGGGCCAGTCCTGCGTGACGCCGATCTCGCGGGCGATCTGGTAGCGCAGGTAGTCCACGTCGTACCCGACGCCGCGGGTGCCGTAGGACCCGAGGTAGGAGAGGTCCTTGCGCAGCTTGGCACTGTTGACCCCGGCCGCGGTGGCGAGCTCCTCGCTGGAGCAGGTCACGATGTCGGCCTCGGCCAGCGCGTTCAGCGCCCGCAGGTAGACGGGGAGACGAGCGACGGTGGCCTCGGGAATGTCCCGAACGTCACTGCGCGCCTCACGGCCGTCGGCCGCTGCGGTCCCCTTGCTCACGTCTACGCACGGTACGCCGCTTGTGAACAAGAGAACAAACTCACTGGAACTCCTGTTGCAGGCTCAGCGACGCAGTGCCGAGCGCAGTCGCACCGGGTCCACGCGCCAGAAGTCGTGCTGCGCACCGTCGACGAACGTGACCGGGATCTCGTCGGTCATCCGCTCGCGGACCTCTGGGTCCACTTGATTCGGATCATCGATGTCGAGCTCGACGTAGGACTCCCCCAGCTCGGCGCAGATCTGCTCGATCACCACCCGGGCCTGATCACAGAGATGACACCCCGGACGGGAGTAGAGCGTGATCCTCGCCGGTACGGCGGCGGGCGTCGGTTCAGGTGCAGACACGATCGCGATTCTTTCACTACGGTGTCGGTATGGCTGCTCCCCGGAAAGCCGAACCGAAGCCCCTGCACCGACACTCGACCCTGGCCGGCGAGGCCTCGCGCGCCAGCGCCGAGGTGGAGGACGCGCTCTTCGGCGTGGAGCCGACCAACTCGGCCGCCTTCTTCGACGTCGACAACACGATCATGCAGGGCGCCTCGATCTTCCACCTGGCCTGGGGGCTCTACCAGCGCAAGTTCTTCAGCACCCGCGAGATCGCCGGCGCCGTGTGGAAGCAGGCCTACTTCCGCTTCGTCGGCGTCGAGGACCCCGCGCACATCGCCGAGGCCCGCAACTCCGCCCTCTCCTTCATCGCCGGCCACACCGTGGACGAGCTGCACCAGGTCGGCCAGGAGATCTTCGAGGAGCGGATGGCCGACCGGATCTGGCCGGGCACCAAGGCCCTGGCCCAGATGCACCGCGAACAGGGCCAGCGGGTCTGGCTGGTGACCGCCGCCCCGCAGGAGATCGCCGACGTGATCGCCTCGCGCCTGGGGCTGACCGGGGCGATGGGGACCCGGGTCGAGTCCATCGACGGCGTCTACACCGGGCGCCTGGACGGCGGCATGCTGCACGGCCCGGAGAAGGCGGTCGCGGTGGCCGCGCTCGCCGAGCGCGAGGGCCTGGATCTCGCCGCGTGCTCGGCGTACTCCGACTCCTTCAACGACCTGCCGATGCTCTCGATGGTCGGGGACCCGTGCGCGATCAACCCCGACCGTCGACTGCGGGCCCACGCCCGGGCCGAGGGGTGGCGGATCCGGGACTACCGGACCGGTCGGAAGGCGGCCCGTGCCGGGCTGCTGACCGGTGCTGTCGGCGGGGCGATCGCGGGTGCCGTCACCGCCGGCGTCGCACTGCGTGGCCGGCGACGCTGATCCGGTCTCCGGGCTGTTGCTCTCCTGATACCGATCTGTGGAGAAGGCTGACAGGTCGACAGAACCCGGTTTAGAGTGACTCTGCTTGAACTTGGGGGAGCATCGGGAGGGTGTTCATGCCATCGAATCGTGGTGACATCATGCGTGGGCTCGATGCCCTGCGCATGGCCGTCGCTGCCGCGATGTGCGCCGAGCCCACCCTGGTCAGCGCCGCCGCAGGACCGGCCGGATGGCTGCTGTCCGAGGCCTCCGGGGCCCCCGGTCACGTCTCCGACGGCCCGCTCTCACAGGGCTCGCCCGAGGGTCCGAGTCAGGACGACCGCGACCTGGCCACCTCCTCGGAGGAGTCCGAGGCCGACCGCACCCGCCTGATCGCGCTGGTCGAGCTGGCCCGTCGTGGCGACACCGACGCGTTCGGCCTGCTCTACGACCACTACAACGGTGCCGTCTACCGCTTCCTGTACTACCGCACCCGCTCCCAGACGCTGGCCGAGGACCTCACCTCGGAGACGTTCTTCAGGGCGCTGCGCTCGATGACCGGCTTCCGCTGGCAGGGCAAGGACTTCGGCGCCTGGCTGATGACGATCGCCCGCAACCTCGCGACCGACCACTTCAAGGCCGGCCGCACCCGGCTGGAGTACACCACCGAGGACATGGGGATCCACGACGACGAGACGGAGTCGCCGGAGGCCGAGGTGCTGGCGGGCCTGACCAACGAGATCCTGATGCAGGCACTGGCCAAGCTCCCCGACGAGCAGCGCGACTGCGTGGTGATGCGGTTCCTCCAGGGGATGTCGATCGCCGAGACCGCCACCGTGCTCGGTCGCTCCGAAGGTGCGATCAAGCAGCTCCAGCTGCGCGGCGTGCGCAACCTCGCCAAGCTGATGCCGGAGGGGCTGCGATGACGACACCAGCCTGTTACCCGCACGGGACCTATGTCACACGAAGTCAGGACGTTCGCGCCATAACGCCGTCCGCCGAGCACTCGTTGACCCAGATGGCGATCGCACCCGGTCGCCTGAGTGCTGGAGGAACCCGATGAACACGTCACCGTTCGGCAAGAACGCCGCCGAACAGTTCGACGACCTGCTCGAGGGGCGCATCGACGACGCCCCCGAGGAGCTCACCCGCCTGCTCGGCTTCGCCGAGCAGGTCTGGGCGCTGCCCGAGCCCCAGCCGCGGCCCGACTTCACCGCCGCGCTCCGCGCCCGCCTGATGGAGGAGGCGCCGGCCGCGATGGCCGAGGGCGCCTCCGACCACCGGCTCTCCCTGACCCCGATCGCCTCGACCGGCTCGGCCAAGCGCCGCCGTCGCCTCGCCGCCCTGGTCGCCGTCGTCTCCATCGGCGCCGCGGCCACCGGCACCGCCTTCGCCGCCGAGGACTCCCTGCCCGGCGAGACCCTCTACCCGGTCAAGCGCCTGGTCGAGTCCGCCCACACCGCGATCTCGGTCGGCGACAGCTCGAAGGGCTCCACCGAGCTCGGCCAGGCCACCACCCGCCTCCAGGAGGCCACCGCCCTGGCCAAGGCCGGTCAGACCGAGCGCGCCACCGAGACGCTGCAGGACTTCGTCACCTCGGCCAACAAGGGTGCCGAGCTGCTCACCTCCGCCGGCAAGGGCGAGGCGATCCACGACTTCACCGCGACCAGCGTGACCGACCTCGGCACGCTCACCGGTCTGCTCCCGACCGACGTGATCACCCCGGTCCTCACGGTCGTGCTCAGCATCGACCAGGCGGTCAAGCAGACGTTCCCCGACGCGGGCAGCGGGATCACCACCCTGCCCGGCTCGCTGGTGCAGATGCTCACGGCGATCCTGCCCCCGACCGCGACGAAGACCCCCGGACCGACCACGGTGCTGGCACCGTCGGCCACCGCGACGCCGAAGTCGGGCTCGACCAAGGGCGCAGCCTCGCTGCCCCAGACCCCGACCCCGGCCACCCCGAAGTCGACCTCCACCCCGAAGGCAGCGCCGAGCTCGCTCGGTGAGGTGGTCGGCAGCGTCGGCAACACCGTCGGCAACGGCGTGGTCGGCGGCCTGGGCGGCGCCCTGAGCAGCACCGGCGCCTCCGTCGGCGGTCCGGTCGGCGGTCTGGTCAGCGGCGTCGGTGACACCGTCACCGGCGTCGGCGGCCTGGTCAGCGACCTGCTCAACGGGGTCGGCGGTCTGCTCAACCCGAGCATCACTCCCACCAAGTAACGCCGAGATCCGGGTTCACCACGCGCGAGATCCGGGTTCACCCCGCGCGAGATCCGGGTTCGCCACCGCCGAGATCCGGGTTCACCCCGGCCACGGCTCAGCGAGACGTCAGCGGAAGACGCTCTGGCGACGCTGGAGCAGGCCGTACAGGGTCTGCTGGATCGTCTCGCGGACCTGGTCGGTCACGTTGAAGACCAGCATCGGGTCGTCGGCCGCACCCGCCTCGTAGGCATCGGTGCGGATCGGCTCACCGAACTCGATCAGCCACTTCGAGGGCAGCGGGATCGCCCCGAGCGGGCCGAGCAGCGGGAAGAACGGCGTGATCGGCAGGTAGGGCAGGCCGAGCACCCGCGCCAGCCCGGGGATGTTGCCGACCAGCGGGTAGATCTCCTCGGCGCCGACGACCGAGACCGGGATGATCGGCACCCCCGTCCGCAGGGCGGCGGCGACGAAGCCGCCACGACCGAAGCGCTGCAGCTTGTAACGCTCGCTGAACGGCTTGCCGATCCCCTTGAACCCCTCGGGCCACACGCCGACCAGCTCGCCGGTGCGCAACATCCGCTCGGCGTCCTCGCCACAGGCCAGGGTCGCGCCGGCCTTGCGGGCGATGGAGCTGACGAACGGCAGCTTGAAGACCAGGTCGGCCCCGAGCGGGCGCAGGAACCGGCCGGTCTGGTCGTGCACCTCCAGGAGCGTCATCAGCGCGTCCATCGGCAGCGTTCCGGAGTGGTTGGAGACCACCAGCGCGCCCCCGGTCGCCGGGATGTTCTCGGCGCCGACGACCTCGATCCTGAACCACTTCTGCGCGATCGGGCGCAGCGCGGCGAGCAGGAAGGTGCGCGTGATCTCCTCGTCGAAGCCGTACGGGTCGACGGTGAAGTCTCCGGTGACGCGGCGACGCAGGAAGGCCAGGAAGCGTGCCAGCTGGGGCTCCCACTCCTCGCCGAAGACCTCGCGTGCCGCAGAGCTGACGGCATTGATCCAGTCCGCGACCGGGATGCCGGTGCGCGGGTCGTCCGACTCGAGCACCGCCTGGACGTCGTACGCCGTCACGGGCGGCTCGACGGCAGCGGCCGGCTCGGCCGGTTCGGCATCGGGCTCGGCCGACTCCCCCGGCTCGGCGGCGCCGACGACACGCGGGGGCGGTGTGGCCCGGCGGGGCGTGCCCGCTGCGAGGCTCCGGGCGGCCGCTGAGGGCCTGCGACCGGTGCCGCGGCCGGGAGTGCCACCGGTGCCGATCGAGAAGATCTGAGCGCCATCTGTCGAGGCGCCGTTGACGTCGGAGCCCTCCTGCGGCTGCTCCAGCGAGCTCATCGGATCACCTCCTGGCTCTCCCCCAGGAGTCGACCTTCCAACCCGGCCAGCATCCCGTCAACCCGGTGGGCGACCGGGTCCAGACCGGTCGCGAAGTCCTCGATCGCGGACTGGGTGGTGAACTGCGGCTCGAAGCCGAGCCGGCTGCGCATCCGGGTGGTGTCCACTCCCCTGCCGAAGGTGAGCAGCGCGCGCAGCTCGGGTGAGAAGTCCGAGAGTCGGGCCGAGCGCAGCACGTCGCCGATCCCGCCGATGGCGAAGCCGGGCATCGGGACGGTGGGTCGGGCCAGCCGGCGGGTGATCTGGCTGAGCGTCAGCAGACCGTCGCCGGCGATGTTGTAGGTGCCGGGCTGCTCGGCCCCCACCGCGTGGGCCAGGGCGCCGAGCAGGTCGCGTTCGTGCAGGAACTGCAGGCGCGGGTCGAAGCCGAGCACGGTGGGGATCACCGGCAGCCGCAGGTAGCTCGCGATCGGGCTGGTGACGTTCGGGCCGATCACGTTCGCGCAGCGCAGCACGGTGACGTTGAGGTCGGGGCGGCGGCGGGCCAGCCCGCGGACGTAGCCCTCGACCTCGGCGACGTCCTTGCCGTAGCCGCTGCGGGGCGTGCGGCGCGGCTCCATCTCCTCGGTGAAGAGCGCGGGGTCGCGGTGGCTGGCGCCGTAGACGGTGGTCGTCGACTTCACCACCAGGTGGCGCACGGTCTTGGACTGCTGGCAGGCAGCGAGGAGCTGCATCGTGCCGATGACGTTGAGCTCCTTCATCGACATCCGCCCGCCGGTGGGACCGGGGGTGGAGATGATGCTCATGTGGACGACCGTGTCCACGTCCTCCTTGGCGATCACCTTGGCGATCACGGGGTTGCGGATGTCGGCGCGGACGAAGCTCATCCCGCCGACGTCACCGCGGGGAGGCACGGCGTCGACGCCGATCACCCGCTCGACGCGGGGATGCTCGGCGGCGGCAACCGCAAACTGACGACCGAGGTCTCGAGAAACCCCGGTAACGAGAACGACGCGACCAGCCACGCGCTCACCCTAGCGGGGAGCAGGTGGGGCCGCGTCGGACCGGAACGATGTTGGTCGGCACCGGTGACGGTGCCGACCCGAGATCACTTGCCGAGCTTGCGGCGAGCGACACGCGTCTTCTTGAGCAGCTTGCGGTGCTTCTTCTTCGCCATGCGCTTGCGCCGCTTCTTGATGACAGAACCCATGATGAAACCTTCCAACGTCATGCGCCCGGGCTGGGCGCCGGACCGGCACAGCCTACCGACACCGGTGCCGGGTGCAGAATCGAGCCTGCTTCTTCGCCGTCAGCCGGCGTTGTAGTACGAGTTCGCGAGGTACGCGTTGGCGTCCTCCTCGCGGACCCGGAAGGAGCGGCCGACGCGCACGGCCGGCATCTCTCCGCTGTGCACCAGGCGGTAGACGGTCATCTTCGAGACCCGCATCATCGCGGCGACCTCGGCGACGGTCAGGAACTTCGCCTCGGCGAGTTCGGGCTTGCCAGCCATGTTCATCAGTCCTTGTCTGCCCTGCACGCCAGCGGCTTCCCCACCGCTGATCGCACGTACCCGGCGGAGTGAAGATTAGAGCCTGGTGTGACTGATGGGGAAGAGGAAACAGACGGGATTTTACCTTAGATCGGCGTGTCGCCTTGAAAGTGACTCAAACTCGCCCATACTCGCGAACCCCACGACGTCGCTCCAGGGCCACGCCCGTTCGGTGGTGTGCCCCTCCAGTGCACCACGCAGCACCAAGCCGAGCCACCCGCCGAGGCCCCGTCGAGCCGCCGGCCACCTCACCAGGCCGACGGATCCAGGCCGTGCCAGGGGAAGAGCGTCTGCCGGGTCTCGTTGACCTGCCGGTCCAGCCAGGCGTCGGGGTCGTAGCCCTCACGCCAGTCCCGCCAGCGCGGCTCACGGCCGTCGGTCATCCGCCCCGGCGCCACCGCGCCGAGCCGTTCGGTGATGTACTCGCGCCAGCCGCCGGGAGTGTCGATCGTCGGGTCCAACGGAGAGCCGCTCACGATCGCGAGCAGGTGCGTCCAGGCCCGCGGGACCACGTCGACGACGGCGTACCCGCCACCGCCGAAGGCGACCCACTTGCCGTCGGTGACCTCGTGCGCCAGCTCGTGCAGGGCGAGGTACGCCGCCCGCTGACCGTCCACCGAGAGCATCAGGTGCGCCAACGGGTCCTCGGTGTGCGAGTCGCAGCCCTGCTGCGTCACCAGCACGTCGGGGGCGAAGCTGCGCACCAGCTCGGGCACGATCGCGTGGAAGGCACGCAGCCAGCCCCCGTCGGCGGTGCCCGGCGGCAGCGCCAGGTTGACCGCGGTGCCCTGGGCGTCGGGGCCGCCGAGCTCGGTGGCGAAGCCGGTGCCGGGGAAGAGGAACTGCCCGGTCTCGTGCAGGCTGATGGTGAGCACCCGCGGGTCGTCCCAGAAGGCGGCCTGGACACCGTCGCCGTGGTGCACGTCGACGTCGACGTACGCCACCCGCGAGGCACCGTGGTCGAGCAGCCACTGGATGCCGGCCGCGACGTCGTTGTAGACGCAGAAGCCGCTGGCCTTGTCCCGCATCGCGTGGTGCAGGCCGCCCATCACGTTGGCCGAGTGCAGCACCTCGCCCTCCCAGACCTGCCGGCAGGCCTCCACCGAGGCGCCGACGATGTGGGCGCTGGCGGCGTGGATCTGGGCGAAGACCGGGTCGTCCTCGGTGCCCAGGCCACGCGCCAGATCCGGCTCGCCGGTCGCCCCGGCCTTCATCACGGCCTCGATGTAGGCCTCGTCGTGGACCGTGGCCAGCAGGTCCAGGCTCGCCATCGGCGCCGGCACCGTCAGCAGCGAGCCGCCACCGGTGGAGAGCACGCCGAGCTCGTCGGCCAGACGCATCGTCAGATCGACCCGCAGCGGGCTCATCGGATGGGTCGGACCGAAGTCGTACTCGGTCAGGTCGGGCGAGAAGACGACGCTCGAGGGGCCGTGACACTCCATCGTGCGGCCTAGCCCTCGGCGGCGATCTCGCGGCTACGGTCGCGGTTGGCGCGAGTCGCGTCGAGGAAGGTGCCGCGCAGGGCCGCCTGCTCGAAGACCGCCAGCGCCGCCGCGGTGGTGCCACCGGGGCTGGTGACCTGCTCGCGCAGCACCGCCGGGTGGTCGTCGCTGCGCTGCAGCAGGAGGCTCGACCCGACCAGGGTCTGCTCGACCAGTTGCGCTGCGACCGCCCGCGGCAGGCCCAGGTGCACACCGGCCTCGATCAGGGACTCGGCGATGTAGAAGACGTACGCCGGCCCGGAGCCGCTCAACGCGGTGGCCGCGTCCAGCTGCTTCTCCGGCACCGTCACCGTCGACCCGACCGAGCCCATCACCCGCTCCGCGGCGGCGACCTGCTCAGGCGTGGCGCTCGCGCCGGGGCTGAGGATGGTGATGCCCTCGCCGATCAGGGCCGGGGTGTTCGGCATCACCCGGACCACGCCGACGCCCGCGGGCACGGCGGCCTCGAGCTGGGCCAGCGTGATGCCGGCGGCCAGGGAGATCAGCAGCTGTCCGCTGCTCAGCGGCAGCGTGCCGGCCTGGGTAAGGATGTCGTAGGGCTTCACCCCGAGGATCACCACGTCCGCGCCGGGCACGACCTCGGCGCCGGGGCCGTGCGTGACGCCGTACTGCTGGGCGAGGGCCTCGCCGGCCTCGGGGCGACGCACACCGGCCCGCACCTCGAACTCACCCGCAGGGGCGGAGGCCAGTCCGGCCAGGACCGCGCCCCCCATGTTGCCGACACCGACGATCGCGATCTTCACGGTGCCAGTCTAAGGAGTTTCGCGCTCGACGTGGCGGGGCTCACTCGGTGGGTGGTGAGGCGGGCGTGGGAGGCACCGGGGTGCCGCTCTGTCCCAGGTGGGTGCGGGCGAAGGCCAGCGACTCGGCCAGCAGCTCGCCGCGGGCCTCGCGGCTGCCGGCCTTGCGGGTGGTGATCTCGACGATGATCTCGCCGTCGAACCCGGTCTCGACCAGGTGGTGCAGGAAGCGGTCGGCACCGGTCGTGCCCCGGCCGGGCACGAGGTGCTCGTCCTTGGCCGAGCCGGTGCCGTCGGTCAGGTGGATGTGGCGCAGCCGGTCGCCCCAGCGCTGGGCCATCTCGACCACGTCGTCGCCCGCGATCGCGGCATGGGAGAGGTCGAGGGTGCCGTGCGCGTAGGTGTCGGGGCTGGCGGTGGAGGGGTCGCGCTCGGGCAGGTACATCTCGACCGAGCCCTGCCGCTTGCCGCTGGCCTTCCACGGGTACATGTTCTCGACGGCGTAGATCAGTCCGGTCTCGCGCTCGAGGCGCTTGATCCCCTCGACGAAGTAGCGCGCGTAGTCGCGCTGCCAGCGGAACGGCGGATGCACCACGACGGTGCCTGCCCCGACGGCGTGGGCCATCTCGGCGGACCGCTCCAGCTTGCCCCACGGCTCGCTCCCCCAGACCCGCTGGGTGAAGAGCAGGCAGGGCGCGTGGATCGCGCTGACCGCGACGCCGTGGCCCTCGGCGAGCTGACGCACCGACTCGATGTTGGTCGAGTCCCGGTCCACACCGACCATCACCTCGACGGCGTCGTAGCCCAGCGTGACGGCCCAGTCGAAGGCCTGAGCCGTCGACTCCGGGTAGACCGAGACCGTCGACAGGCCGACCCGCAGCGGCGTGGGTGCGGCGGTCACGACGGATCGCTCAGGACGCTGAGCTGGTCGAGCCGGTCGAGGATCACGCCCTCCCGCAGCGCCCACGGGCAGACCTCGAGCTCGGGCAGATCGAAGATGTCCATGCAGGCCTCGGCGACCAGGGCCCCCGGAACGATCTGGTGGGCCCGGCTGGCACTCACCCCGGGGAGCTGGCTGAGCTCGTCGAGGTTCATCGCGACCAGCTTGGGGATCCAGGTGCGCAGCTCGGCCAGCGGCAGCACCCGCCGGGTGAGCGGCCCGTCGGCGCTCGGGGCGGCTCCGGTGATCCGGGCCAGGGAGCGGAACGTCTTCGAGCTCGCCACCGCCCGGTCCGGGGCGCCCGCCCGGATGAGCTGGCCGGCGTTGCGCGCGATCGTGGCGCGGATCTGACGGCGCAGCTCGCGCAGCTCCTCGTCGGTCGGCGTACGGGCGTCGAAGTTGCTGGCCAGGCGGGCTGCGCCCAGCGGCAGGGACCAGGCCACGTCGGGGGCCTCGTCGGCACCGCCGGCCAGCTCCAGGGAGCCGCCGCCGATGTCGAAGACGACTAGGCGGCCCGCGCTCCAGCCGAACCAGCGGCGCACCGCGAGGAAGGTCAGGCGGGCCTCGTCCTCACCCGAGAGCACCTCGAGCCGGATGCCGGTGCTGCGCTCGACGTGGGCGAGCACGTCCTCGGAGTTGGTCGCGTCGCGCACCGCGCTGGTGGCGAACGCCATCACCTCGGCGCAGCCCTTCTCGTCGGCGACGTGCGCGGCCTCGCGGACGAAGTCGGTGAGCGCGTCGATGCCGACCTGGGAGACCTCGCCGGCGGCATCGAGGTGCTCGGCCAGGCGCAGCGGCTGCTTGAAGGAGTACGCCGGCAGGGGCGCGGCCCCCGCATGGGCGTCGACGACCAGCAGGTGGCCCGTGTTGGAGCCGATGTCGAGCACGCCCAGACGCATGATCGCCAGCGTATCGCGCAGGAGGAGGGTCGTAGGCTGAGCGCCATGCCAGAGGTCAGTCTCGATTTCCCGCGAGCGTGGGTCGAGTTCACCAACCCCGACGACACCGACGAGCTGATCAAGGCGGATCTGACCTGGTTGACCTCGGCCTACTCCTGCATCTTCGGCACCGGCTGCGCGGGGATCTACGCCTCCTCGCCGAGCGTGGGCTGCTGCACCCTGGGCGCGCACTTCTCCGACGAGGAGGACGAGGCCCGGACCCGGCGCTCGGTCGAGCAGCTCACCGCGGCGCAGTGGCAGTTCAAGCCCGCCGGGCGTGCGGTGGAGACCGACGACTGGGTCGAGCTCGACGAGGAGGGCAGCCGCAAGACCCGCACGCACAGCGTCGACGGGGAGGAGGGCTGCGTCTTCGCCAACCGTCCCGGCTTCGGCCGTGGCGCCGGCTGTGCGCTGCACGTGCTGGCGATGGACACCGGCGTCTCCCACGTCGAGACCAAGCCCGACGTGTGCTGGCAGCTGCCGATCCGGCGGCTCTTCCGCGAGGTCGAGCGGACCGACGGATCGACGTACACCGAGGTGACGATCACCGAGTACGACCGGCGTGGCTGGGGGCCGGGCGGCCACGACCTGGACTGGTACTGCACTGGCAACCCGATCGCGCACAGCGCCGTCGAGCCGCTCTTCGTGACCTCGCGGGACGAGCTCGTCGCGCTACTCGGCCCGCAGGGGTACGCCGAGCTCGCCCGGCACTGCGAGGCGCACGTGCGCTCCCGGTCGCTGCTGGCCCTGCATCCGGCCGACCCGCAGTGATCGCGAACAGCCGCTCCTGTCAAGCGTTTCGGGCAGCCTTCCCGGTCATCGGGACCCCGCGTCCTTAACTCTCGACGTCAAGAGATTCCGACCCCCGTGTCGAACCTCTCTCAGTCGTTGTTAAGAATCCCTACATGCGCCTGGACCATCTCTCTTATGCAGCCGGCCCTGACGGGTTGATCGCCACTGCGAAGCGGATCGGCGAGCTCCTCGGTCAGGAGTTCGAGGACGGTGGGGTCCACCCTCGTTTCGGTACTCGCAACTACACGCTCCCGCTGCGCGGCGGCCTCTACATCGAGATCGTCGAGGCACTCGAGCACCCGGCCTCGGACAAGGCCCCCTTCGGCCAGGCCGTCAAGGCCCGCTCCGCCCTGGGTGGCGGCTGGATGGGTTGGGTCGTCCGCGTCGACGACATGGCCCCGGTCGAGGAGCGCCTCGGTCGCAAGGCCGTGCCGGGCAACCGGCACAAGCCGAACGGCTCGGAGCTGCTCTGGAAGCAGATCGGCATCAACGACCTGATCGTCGACCCGCAGCTGCCCTACTTCATCCAGTGGGAGTCCCCCGACACCCACCCCGGCAACGCCGGCTCCGACGTCACCCTGACCTCCCTGGAGATCTCCGGTGACCCCACCCGGGTCAAGGAGTGGCTGGGCGAGGACCTCGCCGAGCGCGTCGACCCGTGGACCGGTCGCCCCGCCGAGAACGTCGAGATCCGCTGGGCCGCCGAGCACGGCACCCCCGGCCTGCTGGCCGCCAACTTCCGTGGCCCGACCGGAGAGGTCCGGATCTGATCCGCCTCCCGTCGTCTCGTTCGGGTCGCCCCGTCCAGCCGGACGGGGCGATCCCGTCTCCGAACATCTGGGACCACACCGCCACCTACGAGGTGGAGAACCGGGCGGTGGACCCTGACGGAACCCTCTGGGCGGCCCTGCGCGAGCGCGCCGACTGGACCGGACGCACGGCCCTGGACCTCGGCTGCGGCACCGGCTTCCATCTGCCGCTCTTCGCCGCCGACGCCGCCACGGTGATCGGGGTGGAGCCGCACCCCTCCCTGGCGGCCCTGGCCGCGCGCCGGACGCGCCGGCTGAGCAACGTCGAGGTCCGCACCGGCGTCGCGCAGCGGCTCCCGGTCCCCGACGCCTCGATCGACGTCGTGCACGTGCGCTGGGCGTACTTCTTCGGCCCCGGCGCCGAGCCCGGCCTGGCCGAGCTCGACCGGGTGATGCGTCGTGGCGGCACCGCGATGGTGATCGACAACGACGCCACCCGATCGACCTTCGGCGCCTGGTTCCGGCGCGGCTACCCGATGGTCGACCCGGACGCGATCGAGCGCTGGTGGTCGGTCAACGGCTGGAGCCGGCGCTCGATCGACATGGGCTGGCGGTTCGGCTCGCGCGCCGACCTCGAGGCGGTGGTGCGGATCGAGTTCACCCCCGAGGTGGCCGACGCCGTACTGGCCGAGCACACCGGTCTCGAGGTCGACTACGCGGTCAACCTGTGGAGCAGGACCTTCTGACCTGCACGGGGCTGTCTGGGCCTGTCCGGGTCCGTCCGGGCCTGTCCGGTTCTGTCAGCCCTGCAGGTCGGTCAGCTCAGCCGGGTCGACACTGGTCCCGACCAGGGCCCGCAACTGCTCGTTGACGTCCCAGATCCCGACATTCATCGCCGCCGTCACGGTGCGCTGCGAGGCGTCCCCACCCTCGGACAGCGGCGCCAGCCAGTAGGCGATGAAGGTGCTCGCCTTCAGGTCGCCCCGGATCACGACCTCGTCGTGGGGCGCGCTGTGGCCGACGTACTCCATCGAGAACTCGAACTGGTCGGTGTAGAAGTAGGGCTGCCAGTCGTAGTGCACGTGCTGGCCCAGGATCGCGCGGGCGGCGAGGCGGCCCTGCTTGATCGCGTTGTCCCAGTGCTCCACCCGCAGCGGACCGTAGTCCAGGTGCTCGGCCAGGGCGACGTCGCCGGCGGCGAAGATCCGCGGGTCGGCGGTCTCGAGGTGGTCGTTGGTGACGATGCCGCCACGCTCCCCGACCTCCAGGCCGGCGGCGCGGGCCAGGGCGTCATTGGGCACCGCCCCGACACCGAGCACGACCAGGTCGGCCGGGACCTCACCGGCGTCGGTCAGGACCGCGTCGTTGCTCAGCCCCTGCACGGTGACGCCGGTGCGGATCGTGACGCCGTGGGACTCGTGCACGCCGACGACGTAGTCGGCCAGCTCGTCGCCCAGGACGGTGAGCAGCGGCTTGGCGGCCTGCTCCAGCACCGTCACGTCGAGGCCGGCGGCGCGGGCAGCGGCGGCGACCTCCAGGCCGATCCAGCCGCCACCGACCGTGACCAGGCTGGAGGCGTCCTTGAACCCGGCCAGGATCGCGTCAGCGTCCTCCTTGGTGCGCAGCGGCAGAGCACGCTCGACGCCGGGCAGGTCGGGGATGCGGGCCGAGGCGCCGGTGGCGATCAGGAGCTGGTCGTAGGGCAGCCAGGAGCCGTCGGCGAGGGTGACGGTGCGCAGGTCCCGGTCGATCGCGGTGACCGCCACGTCGAGGCGGAGCGTGACCTGGTGATCGGCGTACCACTGCTCGTCGTGTCGCAGGGAGAACTCCTTGCCCGCGAGCATCTCCTTGGACAGCTGCGGACGTTCGTACGGCGGCCTCGGCTCGGCCCCGACGAGGGTGATCGCTGCGTCGAAACCCTGCTCGCGCAGAGTCTCGATCGCCGTTGCGGCAGTGAGTCCGGCACCGATGATGACGAGATCGCTCATACCCCCACAACAGCACACCGGTGGTCGAACTTCCCACCCCTGCAGAGGGATCCGGGCTCAGACCAGGTCGGGACCCGACGTGCCGCGGACCTCCAGGGTCGGGGTGAGCATCACCCCGGGGTGCGGCTGCGACGGCGTGGAGAGCAGCCCCTCCAGCTGGCGGACCACCTGGGTCGCGGCCCGCTCCAGGGGCTGGCGGACGCTGGACAGCCCGGGCCAGACGGTCTGGGCGACCTGGGAGTCGTCGAATCCGACCACGGCGATGTCGTCACCGGCCTGGAGCCGGCGCTCGGCCAGGGTGTGCAGCACGCCGACGGCGAGGGTGTCGGAGGCACAGACGAACGCGGTCGGGTGCGCCTCGTCGAGCAGCACCTCGGCGGCGCTGCGCCCCGAGGCGATGGTGTCCTCGACCCGCGAGGCCAGGCCGGTGGTGGACAGCCCGGCGGTGTGCATCGCGTGCAGCCAGCCCGAGCGCCGCTCCTCGCCGAGCACGGAGTCCTTGCGCCAGCCGATCCAGGCGATCCGGCGGTGGCCCTTGTCGATCAGGTGCTGGGTGGCGAGCTCGGCGCCGGCGGAGCTGTCGATGTCGACCCACGGGTGGCGTGCCTCCGGGTCGCCCCACGGTCGGCCGAAGCTGACGAACGGGGCGCGTCGCTCGCGCAGCCAGGCGGCGACGCCGTGGCCCTGATACGTGTCGGTCAGCACGAACGCGTCCACAGCGGTGGAGCGAAGCAGGTCGTCGTACCCCTCCAGCGGGTCCTCGTGGGAGCCGGTGAAGAGCAGGATGTGGTAGCCCGCCTCGCGGCTGGTCTCCACCAGGGAGTGCACGAAGCGGTCCATGATCGCGCTGGCGGTGCCCTCCTGGACCGGGCCCATCCGCAGGCCGATCAGGTGGGAGGTCCGGGTGCGCAGGTTCCGGGCGGCGCGGTTGGGCTTGTAGCCCAGACGGTCGATCGCCTCCTGCACACGCAGTAGAGTCTCGGGACGGAGCAGGTCGGGGCTGTTGACCGCGTTCGACACGGTCTGACGCGAGACGCCCGCCAGCTCGGCGACGTCGGCCAGCGTGGGTGCGGACATCGCGTAGCGCGCCACCCCGCTCACCTCCCCTGCCTGGATCGTTCCAAGGGTCAGCATATCGGTCGGGGTCCGTCACTGTCGCCCGGTCCAGGCTGTGAGCGGGACACCGCGGCACGGGCGTGAGACGTGCGGGCGCGGTCCGGGTGGGCGTCCGGGCGGGGTCCGGGGGCGTTCGAAGCGGCGGGTTCTGTCGGCGCGATGGCCTAGCGTGAGCGTCATGGCCAAGGCACGTGTGAGTTTCCGCTGTAGCGAGTGCGGCTGGGAGACCGGCAAGTGGGTCGGCCGCTGCGGCGAGTGCCAGGCCTGGGGCTCCGTCGCCGAGGTCGCCGTCGCGTCGGCGACCGCATCGCGCACCGCCCCTGCCGCCGTCACGACCAAGGCCGTCCCGATCGGCGAGGTCTCGGTGACCGAGTCGTCCTTCCGTACGTCGGGGGTGCCCGAGCTGGACCGGGTGCTGGGCGGTGGCCTGGTCCCCGGCGCGGTGATCCTGCTGGCCGGCGAGCCCGGCGTCGGCAAGTCCACCCTGCTGCTCGAGGTCGCCTCCCAGACCGCCCGAGCCTCGCGCCGGGCGCTCTACGTCTCCGGGGAGGAGTCCGCCTCCCAGGTCCGACTCCGGGCCGACCGCACCGACGCCGTCCAGTCCGAGCTCTTCCTCGCTGCCGAGACCGACCTGGGTGCGGTGCTGACCCACATCGAGCAGGTCAAGCCCGAGCTGCTCGTGATCGACTCCGTGCAGACCATCAACGCGGCCGGGATCGAGGGCGTCCCCGGCGGTGTCTCCCAGGTCAAGGAGGTCGCGGCGGCCCTGGTCCGCACCGCCAAGACCCGCAACATCACCACCGTGCTCGTCGGCCACGTCACCAAGGACGGCTCGATCGCGGGGCCGCGGGTGCTGGAGCACCTGGTCGACGTCGTGCTCGGCTTCGAGGGCGACCGCAACTCCCGGTTCCGGATGGTGCGCGCCACCAAGAACCGGTTCGGCCCGGTCGACGAGGTCGGCTGCTTCGAGCTCAACTCCGACGGGATCGCCGCCGTCGCCGACCCGACCGGCCTCTTCATGGAGTCCCACCAGCGCCCGGTCGCCGGCACCTGCGTCGCTGTCACGATGGAGGGCCGTCGGCCGATGCTGGCCGAGGTGCAGGCCCTGGTCACCCGCACGGCGATGGAGCGACCCCGGCGCACCACGTCCGGACTGGACGGCTCCCGGGTCGCCCTGGTCCTGGCCGTCCTCGACCGGCACTGCGGCGTCGGCCTGCAGATGGCCGACGTCTTCACCTCCACCGTGGGCGGGGCCCGGCTGACTGAGCCGGCCTCGGACCTGGCCGTCGCCGTCGCCCTGGCCTCGGCCGCCAACGGCGACCCGGCACCGCGCGGGGTGGTGGCGATGGGCGAGATCGGCCTGGCCGGTGAGCTGCGCCGGGTGCGGGACCTGCCCCAGCGGATCGCCGAGGCGGCCCGGCTCGGCTTCACCACCGCGGTGGTGCCGGTCGAGCCCGGTGCCCGCCCGGGCAGGCGCCGGGTCGACGGCCTCGACGTGATGGCCGTCGACAACGTGCTCTCGGCCCTCAACCTGCTCGGGGTGCTCCGCTCCCAGGACAACCGCCAGGCCCGGATGCCCACGCCGCAGGGACCGCCGAACCTGCACGCGGTCGAGCCCGACTTCTGAGGGCGACCCCGGCCCTGAAAAAACGGGCCGACGTGGCCTGCGCCGATAGAGTGCGTGGGTGGCCACCGACCGACCCGAGCCCTCCCTGCGGGAGACCCTTGCGCTGATCGCACCCGGCATGCCGTTGCGTGACGGCTTGGAGCGGATCCTGCGCGGTCGCACCGGTGCCCTGATCGTGCTCGGCCACGACAAGCTCGTCGAGGCGATCTCGACCGGCGGCTTCCAGATGGATGTCCCGTTCACCTCCACCGGCCTGCGCGAGCTGGCCAAGATGGACGGCGCGATCATCGTGGACTCCTCGCTGACCCGGATCGTGAAGGCCGCAGTCCACCTGATGCCGGACCACACCATCCCCACCACCGAGACCGGCACCCGCCACCGCACCGCCGACCGGGTCGCCAAGCAGACCCGCTTCCCGGTGATCTCGGTGTCCCAGTCGATGCAGATCATCGCGGCGTACGTCGGCGAGACCCGCCACGTGCTGGAGGACTCCTCCTCGATCCTGTCGCGCGCCAACCAGGCGCTGGCGACCCTGGAGCGCTACAAGATGCGCCTCGACGAGGTCTCCTCGACCCTGTCGGCCCTGGAGATCGAGGACCTGGTCACGGTCCGCGACGTCGCCGTGGTGGCGCAGCGCCTGGAGATGGTGACCCGCATCGCCCGCGAGGTCGAGGGCTACATCGTCGAGCTCGGCACCGACGGGCGTCTCCTCGCCCTCCAGCTCGAGGAGCTCGTCACCGGCGTGGACGCCGAACGTGAGCTGGTGATCCGCGACTACCTGCCGCGCGGGCGCAAGGTCCGCTCGGCCGAGGAGCTGCTCACCGAGCTGGAGCACCTCACCGCGACCGAGCTGGTCGACCCCGCCTCCGCGGCACGGGTCCTCGGCCTCGGTGGCGCCGAGCACCTCGACGGCGCGGTCACCCCGCGCGGCTTCCGACTGCTGGCCAAGGTGCCGCGCCTGCCGGGCACCGTGGTGGAGCGTCTGGTCGACCACTTCGGCACCCTGCAGAAGCTGCTCTCGGCCAGCATCGACGACCTCCAGGCCGTCGACGGCGTCGGCGAGCTGCGTGCCCGCTCGGTGCGCGAGGGCCTGAGCCGACTGGCCGAGTCCTCGATCCTCGAACGCTACGTCTGAGCCCGGCGGCGGACCGGCGGCGGATCGGCGGCGGATCGGCCGCCTCAGAGCGCGTCGAGATCGACCGACCCGCCCGAGCGCCAGTAGTACCCGTCGCGTCGGGTCAGGAACTGCTCCTCCACCAGGTAGCGGCGCAACGCCGCCACGTCGGCGTGGAACCGGCGCAGCCGCTCGTTGACCTCGGCCTCCGGGTAGACCTCGCCGAGGTCGAACGCCTGGGCGAGGTGGTCCAGCACGATCAGCCGCTTCGACCGCTTCGTCGGGATCGTCTCCAGGCTGCCGTCAGGCGCGAGGAAGCGCGCCAACGTCGCCGCGTCGTTCGTCTCCATGTCTGCGACCCTACGCCGCCCTCCCGGGGGGGGTAACTGCTGGTCAAACGTCCCGATGACGCTCTTCAACGATCCGTTGACCAGCAGTTACCCCTCAGCAGCCGTTGGTCCCCTCACCCCTCGGCAAGGAAGAGCAGTGCCTGCGCGGCGAACCGCTCGGCGGCCTCGATCTGGATCCAGTGCCCGGCGTGCGGGAGAACGTGCAGCTGGGCGTTCGGCAGGTTCTCGGCCAGGTAGTACCCGGCCGCGACCGGCAGCATCCGGTCCTCACGACCGTGCACCACCAGCGCCTCGTGGGTGATCTCGGCGAGCTCCTCGGGCGTGAACCGCACCGGCGGGTACGCCGGATCGAAGGTCGCCAGGTGCGAGCGTCGAACGTCCTCGCGGCGAGCCTTGGCGCCCCGGTCGGCCGCGATCTGGTCGAGCCTGCCGGCAAACAGCTCGGTGTCGTCGACGAAGCGGACCAGCAGCTCGGCCATCGCCCGGTCCGAGGGGTCGTCGTAGAACCGGATCAGCCGCATCAGGTCCTCGGTCGGCGGGATCGGCGCACCACCGGAGCCCATCAGCACCATCTTCGCGATCCGCTCCGGCGCGATCTGGGCGGCGCGCAGCGTGATCATGCCACCCATCGAGTTGCCGACCAGGTGGGCCCGCTCCACGTCCAGGGTGTCGAGCAGGGCGAGCAGCGAACGGGCGCGCAGATCGACGTACGCGACCATCCCGCCGCTCGGCGCGGGGTCGGGGTGATCGGAGTCGCCGAAGCCGAGCACGTCCGGGGCGATCGCGTAGTAGCCGGCCTCGGCGAACACCGGGAGCAGGTGCTCCCAGTTCGACGGCGCGCTGACCCCGGGTCCGGAGCCGTGGATGAAGAGCACGGCCGGGGCCGTCGGGTCGCCGGCGCTGTAGACCCGGATGCGGTGCTCCCCCGCCCTGAGGTCCCTGCTCACCACCTCGTACGTCGTCACTGGTCGCCCCCGGCCGCAGCGGCGACCGCCTGGTCGACGGCCGCCTTCTGCAGCGCGTCGCCCCGGTCGGCGGACTCGATCAGCCACTTACCCAGCTCGCGGGCGTTCTTGTGACCCCACAGCGAGATCGCGTCGTACTGGGTGGGCTCCCAGGCCTCGTCGTCCTCGATGATCAGGCCGCCCCAGCCGAACTCGACGGCGATACCGGACGGGCTGTGGGCGTAGAAGGAGAACATCTTGTCGTTGGGGTGCATACCGAGCGTCATCAGCAGTGGGACGCGCGCCTGGGTGATGCGGTCGTAGGCCAGGCCGACGTCCTCGCGCAGGTTGTTCTCGATCAGGAAGTGATGCAGCTTGAACGGCGCCGGCGCCTCGGCGATGGCCAGGGTGTGGTGGCGGCCGTTGCAGTGCGTGAACGCGGCGTCGATGAAGACACCGGGCGCCATCTCCTCCTTGATGTAGTCCGACAGCTTGAAGCCGAGCAGGTAGTAGAAGTCGAGCATCTCGGCTCGCTTGCCCTCACCGCAGAGCAGGAAGATGTGGCCGGCACCGCCTTGGGTGGTCTGGAAGCCGCCGAGGTTGATCTCGTTGCGGTACGGCTCGGTCGCGGCGGCGAGGCCGGTGATCAGCTCGATCCGGATCTGCTCGGGATCGTGGGTGAGGAAGAGTCGCTCGACGCCGCGCTCGGCCCGGAGGGCGGCGTCGCCCTCGACGACCTCGTGGCCCTCGGCACGCAGCAGGGCGACGACCTCGTCGAGGTCGGTCGGCGAGCCGCAGTCGTAGCCGACGAAGGAGACGTCGTTCTTCGGCCCCCGCTCGATGATGTGGCGGTGGATCCGGTCGTCGATCCGGAAGGTGCGGACGTTCTCGTCGGCGCGGGCCGGCATCACGCCGAGGAGCTGGCCGAGGAAGCCGCTCCAGGCGTCCAGGTCCGAGGCCTCGATGCCGACGTAGGCGAGCTCTTTGATGGTGGCGGTCATGGGGTGGCTCCTGTTCAGAGGGTGGGGACGGCGAGGCCGGTGGCGTCGGCGGCGGCGACGAACCGGTCGGGGCGGACGGCGACGACGCGGGCGCGGTGGCCGCGCAGCCAGGCGATCAGGGTGCCGTCGATGTCGACGATCTCGTCGGGCCCCTGGGTGGTCTGGTCGGCGGCACGGACGGCGAGGAAGCGGGCACCGAGGGCCGCCCAGTCGGCCTTCTCCTCGGCCGAGAGCACCTCGCTCGGGTCGACGTTGTCGCCGAGGACGACGAAGCCGTCGCCGAGCAGGTCGTCCAGCGGCCCGATCAGGCCGTGGACGTCGGCGGCACGGGGCTGCGGGATCATCCGTCCCACCGCACCCTCGGGGAAGCCGGTGGGCGCAGCGATCCCGGTGAACCAGCCGGCCGGGTACGACGGCGGCCACAGCAGCGGCGGCAGCTCCCCTGCGGCCTGGGACCGGGCCAGCTCGGCCTGCTCCTCGGGGGTGATCTCCTGCTTGATGATCCGACCGAGCTGGACCGCGACGCCGGTGTAGAACTCGACGTTGGGACGACGCTCCGGCTCGTAGGAGTCCAGGATCGAGGCAGGCAGGGTGCCACCGAGGACACCGGCGAGCTTCCAGGCGATGTTGAACGCGTCGCGGATGCCCGACTGCATCCCGGCACCGGCCCACGGCGGCATCAGGTGGGCGGCGTCGCCGAGCAGGAAGAGCCGCCCCATCCGCCACTGCTCGGCGAACCGGATGTGGTGGCTGTAGAAGGCGTAGCCGTGGATGTCGATGTCCTCGTGCGAGACCCCGAGGGACTCCAGCAGCGGCCAGACCTTCTCCTCGGTGTCGAAGTCAGCGTCGGTCTCGCCGGGCTTGAGCGGGATCTCCCAGCGGTGGTTGTCGCGACCCAGCGCGATGTCGACGACGGGGCGCTCGGTGTCGGACCAGAAGGTCAGGATGTGACGGTTGGGCCACCACCGCTTCACCTTGCCGTCGATCACGATCCAGCGCTGCTCCAGGGTGTCGCCGACGAGGTTGATCCCGAGCCGGTCGCGGGTGAGCGCCTCGCCACCGTGGCAGGCCAGCGCGAAGCGCGCGCGGGTGGTGGACGTCTCACCGGTGGCGAGGTCGCGGGAGGTCACCGTGACACCGTCGTCGTCCTGCTCGACCCCGGTCACCTCGGTGCCGAAGCGGACCGAGACCGCGTCGCCGTACCGGCTCGCCCCATCGCGCAGGGTCTGTTCCATCGCCGGCTGATAGATGGCGTACGACGTCGCGTGGCCGAACTCGCCGGGCGGGAACGGCATCCGGAGGATCTCGGTGCCGTCGTACGTGATCCAGCGCAGGGCGACAGTGGGGTCCATGTCGGCCTTGGCGGCCTCGGCCAGGCCGACCGACTGGAGGATCCGCATGGTCCAGTCGCTGACGGTGACGGCGCGGGCACGGGCGTAGATGTCGTGGTCGCGCTCGAAGGCGATCGCCGAGACGCCGCGAGCGCCCAGGGCGTTCGCGGCGGCGACGCCTGCCGGGCCGTAGCCGATGATCACGACGTCGGTGTCGTAGGTCTGCATGGTTCCTCCCAAGTTCTGTACTGAACATTCCAGACAGTTGTGACGCCGATTACACGTCCTGCAGCAGGCGGATGTCAAGCCGTTCTGGAATGTTCAGTACAGAACTTCGAGTTCCCTAGACTCGCCGCATGGCCGGACGCAGCAGACGACTCCTCCAGGGAGACCGCTCACGCGACGAGATCCTCGACGCGGCATCGCGGATGATGTCCGAGCGCGGCTACGAGGGCACCTCGGTGGCCGACATCGCCCGGGAGTCCGGGCTGCCCAACAGCTCGATCTACTGGCACTTCAACTCCAAGGCGGGCATCCTCGCCGCGGTGATGGAGCGCGGTGCGGAGAAGTTCTTCGAGTCGATGCGCCTACCCGACGAGTCGGGCACCACCACCCCGGCCGAGTTCCTGCACTGGGCACTGCAACGCTCCAGCGACTCGATCACCGCGCACCCGGAGTTCCTGCGGCTCTTCGTGGTGCTGCTGCTGAGCAACTCCGACCCCGACATCGTCGAGATCGTGCAGCGGGTGCGCGGCCGCGGCAGTGCCAGCCTGCACCAGCTGATCGAGCGGGCGTTCCGCGACACCGGCGCCGCGACCGAGATCGCCGACGCCCTGACGCCGTACGCACTGGCCGTCTTCGACGGCGCCTTCCTGGCCTCCCAGGCCGACGCGGCCATTTCGCACAGCGGCCTGCTGGACCGCCTGGCCGACAGTCTCGCCGCCCAGGGCCACGACCTGCTTTCGCAGGCACACTGACCCCACGACGGTCAGGTTCGCGTCAGGTCGCCGACCTAGAGTCGCCAGCATGGAGATGCCCAAGGCGACCGACGCCGACAAGCAGCGGTTCCACGACCTGATCGCACCCCTGAGTGCGGCCGACCCGGCGGTCGAGGTGAAGCCGATGTTCGGCCAGCTCGGCGCGTTCGTGCACGGCAACATGTTCGCCGGCCTGTTCGGCGACAGCGTCGGGATCAAGCTCGACGAGACCGATGCCGCCGCCCTGAGCGAGGCCGGCGGCGGGCCGTTCGGTCCGGCCGAGCGGCCGATGGGCGGCTACCTCACCATCCCCGCCTCCGCGTCGGCCCCGGAGTGGCTCGAGCGCTCCGTCGGGTACGTCGCCACCTTCCCGCCCAAGGCACCCAAGGCTGCCCGCGCACGCACCTGAACCGCCCACCGGCCTCCCGCCACGAGCCCCCCCCCCCCGAGAGCACCCCAGGAGTCCGAGATGACCGACACCACCGAGAACCCGTCGATCGCCTTCAACGGCGTCTGCGCCTTCGCCGTCTCCGTCGGCGGGGCGGCGAAGGCGCCTGAGGCGAAGCCGCAGTACACGCTGACCCGCGACGGGGTGACCTACGGCTTCCTGGGTGCCGTGCCCAGGCTCCTGTTCCGGATCCTCCCGGGCAGCGCCGAGCGCGCACAGCGGTACTGGTCGGCGTACCAGCACGAGCACCCGAGCGCCTGAGTCAGGCCGGTTCGATCTCCAGTCCGGCGAGCTGCGCGAACGCCTCCAGCTGCTCCAGGTAGTGCTCCAGCGAGTGGTGCTGGATCCGGAGGTTGACGTGCGTGCCGCCTGCCTGGGCGGCGGTCGCCAGCATCACGTGGGCACTGTCGGGGTCACCGATCGGGTCGAGCGGCTGGCCGGGACTGAAGACCACCTGGAACCCGTCGGGGACCTCGGCCTCGTCGAGCATCTGGCGCATCAGGTCGGGGGCGGGGCCGCGGAAGGCCTGCGGTGCGGGGGCCCAGCCGTCGGCGAGGGTGACCGCGCGACGCAGCGCTCGCTTGCTGTGCCCGCCGATCCACATCGGCAGGTGCTCCTGGGCGGCGTGCGGATCGACGACAAGGTTGTCGAAGGAGTAGTACGGCCCGTCGTAGGAGACGCTCCGCTTCCCCAGCGAGGCCCGCAGCGCCTTCAGCGCGTCGTCGGCCCGCGCCCCGCGGTCGGCGAAGGGCTTGCCGAGCATGTCGAACTCCTCCTCCAGGTTGCCGACGCCCAGGCCCAGGATGAGGCGTCCGCCGGAGAGGTGGTCGAGGCAGCCGTAGCGGGAGGCGAGCTCGAGCGGGTGGTAGAACGGCAGCACCAGGACGTAGGGCAGGAACCTCAGCCGGCGGGTGAGGGCCGCCAGGTAGGAGAACGTCGCGAGCGGGTCGTAGAAGCGCTCGCCGCGCGCGATCCCGGCCGGCACCGCGACGTGGTCGCCGCAGGTCATGAAGTCGTAGCCGAGTCGGTCGGCGGCCTGGGCCACCTGGACGAGCTCGGCCGGTCCGGCGCTGCGCTCCCAGTCCGGGCGCTCGCCGGCGAGGGCGACGATGGGTGAGCTGATCCCGACCTTCACTGCCGGCCCTCCATTCCGGTCAGGGCACGCTGCAACCGGCGCAGCGGGTCGTTCTCGTCCCGGCTGCCGGTCGGGCCGGCGCCCTCCTTGGTCATGAAGGCGCCGACCTCGGATCGGGTCCACTCCCGCACCGCCCAGCGCTCCTGGATCGCCCAGCGGCCGTCGCGGTAGGTCAGATGGTCGACGAACCGGACGCCGCTGGTGAAGTTGGCCCGCGGGTCCTCGGCCGGCTCGCCCCAGTGCACCGAGGTGCCGTAGGTCTCGCTGATCGCGACGTCGCCGTACAGCTCGACGAGGTGGTTGGCGAGCACGTGCATGGTGCCGCCGGTGCGGGCACGCAGCTTCGGCTCGACCCAGGCGAGGTACTCGTCGATGGTGCCCTCGAAGCCGGTGTGGTGGTCGATGCCGTCGGGGTGGTACGCCGCTCGCACCAGGTCGAAGTCGAGTCGGTCGATGCCGCGGGCGTAACGCAGCACCACCTCGTGGATGTCGTGACGATCGGTCCACTCGGTCCGTTCGCGTCCTGCGTCGCCGGTCATCGCGGCCTCCTCACCGGCCCCGGGCGGGGTCCGTGACGACCACTGTCGAGGATCCTTCGACGGCGCTGCGGCGGACTCCCGTTGGACGGAAGGTGTGCTGGGGTTCAGTCCCCGGAGCGCGCCGCGCGGTCAGCCAGCAGGGTGCCATAGAGCAGCAGCCCGAAGGGCACGAGCGCGGCGAGCAGCCCGATCACCGCCGCCACCACGCTCGCCGAGGTTGGCAGCACCAGTCGAGCCAGACCAGCCAGGACCAGCCCGACGATCCCGACCCTGACCGCAGCGACCAACGCAGGCTGGGCCGCGAGGTGCCCGCGCCGCCAGGCCTCCGGCGAGGCCATCGTGGCCCGGGTCCTGATCCCGACGAGCGGGTTCAGCCCCAGCCGCCCCGAGCGCGTCATCGCCCACATCGCAGCGCAGACGACCGTCAGGGTGAGGGCGACGATGAGGCTGGGCACGAGGATGCTGTCGGCGACGCTCATCGCCTCAGTCTGCCCGGTCGACGAACCTCAGCCACGGCGACCGCGTCCGGCCAAGATCCGGGCCGCTTCGACGCCGAGCTCCGGGTGGTTCGCGAAACGCCCGACGACGGCACGGCCCCGGCCAGCCTCGATCCTGTTGCCGATCCGGTTGAGCGGCCCGAGCAGGAAGATCCGGCTGTCCCCCAACCCCTCGTCAGCGACCATCTCAAGCAGATCGTCATACTGGGCGCGCTGGGCACACGAGCCGAGAATGAGCACCGTCTGATCTCGTACGACGTCACGCTCGGTGCTGGCGAGCAACGCGCGCAGCTCCGCCCAGTACGGTCGCGCCTGAGGACCGGCCATCGCGTCCCCCAAGCCTTCGACGATCAGGTCGGGATGCGCGCCACCCAGATGCCTCAGCAGGACCTCGAACACAGCCCCGGACGCCCCGTCGCCCGCAGCAAGGTGCCACAAGGACGGAACATCGATCCCGATCGCACGTAGATCAGCAAGGATCTCCGCCTGTCCCTCATCCAGCAGTCTGGCATGCTCCGCGCGTTCGCGTTCACGGCGTTCCCGAGATGCCTCGGCCCCCGGGGCAGCCGATTGCCGCTCCCGCAGCGCTGCGGCCACCTCGGCAGCAGTCATGCCCGCCATCGCCCACCCCACTCCTGCCGGCTCCGAACCAGCACGCCCCCATCCAACAGCACCGTCATGACGGCGCCGGCGATAGGGCAGGGCTCAGCCGACCGAGGCCAGCTCCCCACGCTGGGCCAGCTCGGCCTCGAGCTCGCGCACGATCGGAAGCACATGCCGGCCGAAGTACTCGACCTCCTCCTGGAAGTGGAGGAACCCGAGCAGCAGGAGGTCGGCGCCGACCTTCTTGTACTCGATGATGCGGCGGGCGATCTGCTCGGGCGTGCCGACCAGGCCGGTGCGGAAGCCGTCGTTGTACTGGACCAGGTCGGTGAAGTCGGAGTCGGCCCACATCCCCTTCTTGTCACCGGTGGACTGTCCGGCCTGCTTGACCGCGGCACCGAAGCCCTCGACCGCCTCGCGGTCGGCCTTCGCGATGATCTCGTCGAGGGTGGCGTGGGCCTCGGCCTCGGTGTCGCGGGCGACCATGAAGCCGTTGACGCCGACCTTGACGGTGCGGCCGTGGAGCTGGGCGATCTCGCCGACGTCGCGGACCTGCTCGGCGATCCCGGCCGGGGTGTTGCCGTTGGCGAAGTACCAGTCGGCACTGCGCCCGCCCATGCCGCGGGCGTCGCTGGAGTTGCCGCCCATGAAGATCTCGGGGTGCGGGCGGCCGGGCAGGTCGAGCGGCTTGGGCTTCATGTCGAAGTCGTGCAGCCGATAGAAGTCGCCCTTCAGCTCGGCCTGGTCCGAGGTCCAGATCTCGCGCAGGTAGGAGATGAACTCCTCGGCCCGCCGGTAGCGCTCGCCGTGCTCCAGCCACGGCTCGCCGAGCTGGACGAACTCATCCTTGAACCAGCCCGACACCACGTTCGTCGCGATCCGTCCACCGGTGATGATGTCGGCAGTGGCCAGCCACTTGGCCAGCACGCCAGGCTGCCACAGACCGGGGTGCACCGCGGCGATCACCTGGAGCCGCTCGGTCGCCAGTGCCAACGCGAGCGAGAAGCTCGTCGACTCGTGCTGATAGGCGGCGCCGTACGACGCCATGTACCGGACCTGGGTCAGCGCATAGTCGAAACCGTTGCGCTCGGCGATCTGGGCGAGCTTGACGTTGTACTCGTAGCTCCAGTCGGTGCGCTGCTCGATGTTGCTCACGACCAGTCCCCCACTGACGTTGGGCACCCAGTAGGCGAACTTCAGCGGCTCGGCCAGGCGATCGGCGTCGTGCGGTGCGGTCATCGGAGGTCTCCTCGGGTGGACGACGTACGGCTTAATGTCTAGCGACATTATGTCCTTTTGGTGATCAGCAAAAGCCCGGCCGGTGACGGATTCGACGAGGGGGTGATCAGCCCCGCCGATCACCACAGTGCCGCGACACTGGCCGCTGAGCGCACCGACCGGTCACGATGACCCCATGACCGATCCGCGCGACCTCGTCCTCGGCGACCAAGCCGTCCTGGATGCCGACGGCCGGTGCCACCTCGTCGACTCCAGCGAGGGAACGACGCTGGCGACGTGGCCCGATCTCGGGAGATGGGCGGCGACCTGGCTGGAGGAGGACCGCGCCGGCACCATCGGCGCGGCGTACCACTTCGCCTGCGCCATGACCGCCGAACCAGCACCCTGGGTCATGCAGGCCCTCACCGTCCTCGCAACCGCCGCCACCGGGCCGGACGCCGAGGCGAGGCAGATCGGCATGGTGGGCGCCGGGCCGCTGGAGGACCTGCTCAGCCACGACGGCCACGGAGAGGCGTTCCTCGACGCGGTGCTGCAGGCCGTCGACACGTGTCAGGCCCTCGCAGCGGGCCTGCCCCACGTCTGGCTCGGCGATGGCGCACCACCGCACGTGCGACAACGCCTCGCCGTCCTCGGGGCCCGTGACCTCGTCGCAGAACGCTCGATGTCGGAGACCGAGGCCATCGCGTACGTCGCCGACCGGATCGCCCGCGGGTGGAGCGAACCGCCCAGCGACGGCGAGGCCGTGTCGCCCGACGGATCGGACCCACCTCGGCCAGACTGACGCCATGCAGCACGTCCGCATCGTCACGCCCGGCGGCCTCGCTCCGGAGATCCTCGAGGCCCTCAAGGACGACACCGCCACCACCAACCTGATCCACCAGCGCGGCATCTCGCTCGACCCGCCTGGGGACGTGATCGAGGTCGACGTCGCGCGGGAGGGGCTCAACGACCTGGTCGAGCGGCTCCGCGAGACGGGGATCCATCGGGTCGGGACGGTGCAGATCCAGCCGGTCGCGACCTGGGTCTCCCGAGCCGGGCTGGAGGCCGAGAAGCGCACCCCCGGCTCGTCGGCCGACGCGGTGGTCTGGGCCGACGTCACCCAGCGCGCCTACGACGAGTCCGAGCTGAACTGGACCTACCTGACCTTCATGACTCTGGCGACGCTGATCGCCTCGATCGCGATCATCGTCGACTCCCAGGTGCTCGTCATCGGGGCGATGGTGCTCGGCCCGGAGTTCATCGCGATCGCGGCGCTCGGTCTGGCGCTGGTGCGACGACGCTACGACCTGCTTCGGTTCGCCACCCGGAGCCTCGTGGTCGGGTTCGGGGTAGCGATCGGGATCGTCACCCTGCTGGCCCTGCTCGCGCGCTGGATCGGCTGGATCAGCGTCGACCAGGTCACCGCTCCCCGTCCCCTGACCGCGTTCATCTACTCCCCCGACAAGTGGTCGCTCGTGGTCGCGGTAGTCGCTGCCGCCGCCGGCGTGCTCTCCCTGACCTCGGCGAAGGTCGGCGGCCTGTCCGGCGTCTTCATCTCCGTCACCACCGTCCCCGCAGCCGGCAACGTCGCCCTGTGCCTCGCCTTCGGGATCGGCCACGAGCTGTGGGGAAGCGTCGCCCAGCTGGTGATCAACGTCGCCGGGATGGCGGTCGCCGGCTGGGCCACCCTGGCCTTCCAGCAGTCGGTCTGGGGGCGGGTCTCGGCCCGTCGGGCGGCACTGCGGCAGCGCTGGTCCCGCCGCCACAGCGAGGCCTGAGGCAGCACCGGCTCCGCGGGTCGGGGGCGGCCCCCGCTAGCGTGGGACGGTGGCCGGCCGACGTACCTCCAGCGCCCGTCGACGCAGCGGATCCTCCCGCAGCCGAGCCGCGAAGCCGCTGCCGAGCGTGGGCCCGGGCGAGCGGCTGTGGGTGCTCGACGTGCCCTACGGCACCCAGGTCGACGGCGCCGCCTGGCACCCGGCGGTCTCGATGCACCTGTACGTCGGCCGCGCCCTGCCCAGCCACCTGGCGCCCTATGCGCCCGGGCCGTACACGCTCGGCCGTTTCCTCGAGAACACGCTGAATCCCGACTCTCCTCGCCCGAACCCGGAGGCGACCGAGGCCTTGGAGCCCCGACGGCTCCAGTTCGAGGCCGCCGACGCGATCGCGGCACGTGCCGAGGCGGGTGGACGCCAGTTCCTGCTGGCCGACGAGCCCGGGGTCGGCAAGACCATCTCCGCGGTCCTGGGCGCCTGCGCCGTCGGGGACCTGCGCGGAGCCCAGCGGGTGCTGGTCATCGCCGACCGGCCCGCCGCGATCACGATCGGCCACTGGTGCCGCACCATCACCGCGCTGGGTGACGGCGGCCTGGAATGGGTCGTGATCACCTGGGACCGGCTGGAGAAGGTCACCGACTACGCCTGGGACGTGATCATCGCCGACGAGGCGCACGCCCTGCGCCGCACGACCACGAAGCGGTGGAAGCTCTGGGCGCGGATCTCGGGGCACGGCAAGGCGCACGACAAGGCGCCGTTCGTGATCGCCACCACCGCGACGCCGGGTCACACCCCGTTGGAGTTGCCGTACCTGGCCCCGGCGTACGCCCAGGTCCACGGCGAGACGATGAAGGAGTGGGCCTCGGCGACCCAGCCCGCCGCGGTCTTCGCGTCGGCGCTGGAGCGACACGGCGTCGGCGTCGAGCAGGGCCGGTACGGCGCCACCTGGACCAGCGACCCGGCGCGCCGCTCCAGCGATCTGGCCCGGGTACGGGGCTGGCTGGCCGATGCCGAGCCGGCGGCGATGCTGCACCGTGCGGCGCCGTGGGGGCCGGTGCCGATCTCGGGGATGCCGGTCACGCTGACCCCGTCCGAGCGTGCCGCCTATGAGGCCGAGTGGGGCGAGTTCTGCCGCGAGATGGACATCGCGCGACGTGGCCGCAACGTCGCGAAGGGACGCGCCGCGCTGCTGCGGTTCCGGCAGAAGGCGGGCCTGATCCGGGTCGACTCGACCGTCGACTGGATCGCCCAGCAGGTCCGGGCCGAGCGCCAGGTGGCCTGCTCGGTGGAGTTCGTCGCGACCGCCGCCGACCCGATCGCCGACCGGCTGCGCGAGTCCGGGATCGAGGTCGCGTCGATCTACGGCCGCGACCGGTTCGACACCGAGGCCGAGCGACTCCGGTTCCAACGCGGCGAGGCAAAGGTCTGCGTCTTCACCACCGTCGCCTCGATCAGTCTGCATGCCGGGGAGACGCTGCCCGACGGTCAGCAGGCCAGCACCGAGCCTCGGGTCGGTCTCTTCCACCAGGCGCGGTTCTCGGGGATCGCCGGACGGCAGGTCACCGGCCGGACGCACCGTGACCACCAGGTCTCGCCGTGGCACATCGCCTACGCGGAGGGCACCGTCGAGGAGCAGGTCGGCAAGGTGATGGTGGAGCGGATCGCGGCGGCCTCCGACACCGTCGGCAGCGACACCAGCGGACTCGCCGACCTGGCCGACCTGCTCGGGGCCGACTGGCTGCCGGCGGCAGCGCTGACGGAGGGCTGAACCCGCGCCGGTGGCGCCGGGAGGGTGAGGCCGGCCCAGGCAGGGTCGTCCCGGTTCCCCGAGAGCGACCACGGCCGGGCCGCAGCGTCGCTACACTCAGGGCACACTCGTATGGAGGTAGTCGTGGCCGCGTTGAACGTCGTGGCGCTGGTGATCAGCCTCGGCGTGGCCCTGGTCGCGCTGATCGGTCGACGGATCCCCGGAGCCTGGCTGGTCGCAGCGACGGCACTCGCGGTCACGTTCTGGTCGGGGTGTGCCGCGATCAGCGCCGCCCAGGGCGGGCAGGGCGGCTACCGGCTGGACTGGCTCAACCACCTGGTCTGGCTCGCCGCCGTAGCCCTCGCCGCCCTCGGCCTGGTCGTCCTGGAGCGCCGACTCTCGCTGCCCGCGTGGCGGATGCCGCGCTGGCTGCGGATCGCGACGCTGCTCGACCTGGTCTTCATCGCCTGCCTGACCAACCCGCTGGTGGAGCTGCGCGCGCTGAGCTACGTGGACGGGCACGGCACCCGGCACTACACGATCCTGTGGGCCCTGCAGGCGATGGTGGTCTTCGCCCTGCTCTTCGCCGGCTGCACCGGACTGGTCCGCCGGGCCGCCGAGTCCACCGGTCCGCGTCGACTCCTGCTGTACGCCGCCACCGGGGCCGTCGCGGTCGGGATCGGCCTCCAGGCGGCCCAGATCCAGGCGATGGCGCTGTGCGGTGCCCTCGGTGTGGCCTGCCTGGCCGGGGCCGTCCTCGGCACCCGTGCCCCGGCCGAGTCGGGGCGTGCCGAGCCCGACGTACCGTCGGACGTGCATGCCGCCCAGCTGGAGCAGGCCCTGCGTGACCCGGTCACCGGCCTGATCGGCCGGGCGGCGCTCGGCGCGGTCCTCGACGACCTCGCCACCCAGGACCGGTTCGCGATCATCGTGATCGACTTGGACGGCCTCAAGCCGACCAACGACACCTACGGACACCTTCTCGGCGACGAGTGCCTGCGCGCCACCGCGACCCGGATCGCCGCCGCCGTCGGGGACGCGGGCACCGTCGGCCGCTTCGGTGGCGACGAGTTCGTCGTCGCCCTGCCCGACCTGCCGCCCGAGCCGGCGGTCGTGGTCGCCGAGGCGATCGTGACCGCCGTGCACCGCGAGCTCCGCACCGACCGCGCCACCCTGACCCCGACCGTGAGCGTCGGCGTCGCCTGCGGCGAGCAGGGGCACGAGGTGGCCGACGTACTCCACGAGGCCGACAGGGCGATGTACGACGCCAAGCGGCTCGGCGGTGACCGGTGCTGTCTGGCAGGTCGGGCGCCGACGGTGGGCGAGGTCCGCTAGCCCTCCTCAGGTCCGTTCGGCTGGGCGTGCTCAGCCACACCCTCGGGCAGCGCCTCCTCCACACGGGACAGACTCACCCGCATCGTGGCGGTGAACCCCCCGTCCTCCGGGCTGACCGAGTCGTAGCCACGCAGTTGCCCGGTGGCGCTGTCGAACACCATCGTCAGCGGGCCACCCTTCTCGATGTCGGTGACATAGGTGAGCCGCTGCTTCGCATCGACGCGGACGTGGACGTCGTCGAAGCTGCCGTAGGCCTCGATCGCCGCCACCCAGACTCCGGTCGGTGCGTAGCCGCCGTAGATGACTTCCGCCAGCAGCTCTTCGGCGGCGTCGCGGACGCTGACGCGCTCACTCTGCCTGGTCTCGCCGAGGGCCTGGATCAACGCAGCCGGATCGGTGGGAAGCGCCGCGATCTCAGCAGGGGTCAACCGGTCCCCAGTCCCAGGCGTCCACAGCTCGGTCGGAGCCACCTTCCCGTTGACTGTGATCCGTCGATACAGAGTGCCGTCCCCGCGTGTCCACTCCTCCGTCCGCCAGGCGCTGACCTCGCCCGTGACCTGCGAGGTCTGCCGTTCGCTCGTGATGCGGTGGTAGACCCGGCCTCCCGACAGGGGCGGCACCGTCGTGCGCGCCGCAGCCTGGGCCAGCGGGGTCAGGGCGTTGACGGCGAACGAGTCGGTGTGAGGCACCAGCGTCGGGCCCACCACGAAGACCCCGGCGCAGGTGGCGGCCACGGCCCCAGCGACCAGCCAGCGCCGACGCGGGTGGGGCGTGGCGGGTCGGCGTACGTCGTGGTCGGCGACGGCACGGGTGAGCACAGTGTCGCGAAGACGGGCGGTTCGATCAGCCGACCGAGCCACATCGGGAGCGAGGTCGGCGAGACGGGTGTCGATGGTCATGAGGCAGGCTCCTGAACGGGTCGAAGGTGAGGCGGCTCGCTGGCGGGCTCTAGGGCTGCACGCAGATGCGCTCGCGCCCGGGTCAGGCGGGCACGGAAGGCCCGGGACCTGCAGCCCGCCACCTCGGCGGCCGCCGCGATCGTGAGGCCGTCCCAGGCGATCAGCAGCACCGCCTCGCGCTCCTTGGCACTCAAGCCCTGGAGTGCCTGGATCGTCTCCAGCCGAGCGGTCGCGATCTCCTCAGCCGACCGGTGGCCGACCACGCCCGCCTCGGCGGCGGCGTCCTGGAGGGCGCCCTCCAGGTGGGACCGGCGCCCGATCGCTCGGTGGCGGTGAGCGATGGTGTTGCGAGCCACCACCAGCAGCCACGGCAGGGCCTCCTCGGGGACCACGTCCAGGCGCCGCCAGGCGACGATGAACGTCTCGGAGACCACGTCGTCGGCGCCATCGACCCCACAATGGCGGACGGCATAGGCGTGCACTCGGGCGGCCCAGCGGTCATAGAGGTCCGCTAGCCGCTGTTCTCGGACAGAATCGATCACACCAGGTAGTTCCCGACAGCCGGACGAAGTGACACATCGAGACTTCCAGAACTTCGTGGCAACCGAAGCCGAATCGAGGTAGGACCACCGGGGTACCGTGGATCAGCGTGATGCACTGCCCGACCAGTCCCGCTGCGCTCCGTCGGGCACGATCACGGCGCCCCGCCGGGTGGATGGCGGTGGCGCTGGCGGCGCTGCTCGCTCTCAGTGGATGCGCCGCCGCCGCTGCGCCCGAGGCCTCGTCGGGGAGTACGACGCCCTCGTCGTCCACCTCCGCGTCGTCGTCCACCTCCGCGTCTGCCTCGCCGTCAGCATCGGCCTCCTCCCCCGGCTCAGCGTCGGCGACCGTGACGGTGCCGGTCAGCGGCACCATCGCGCAGCTGCCCCTCACCACACCGCACAGCGTGGTCGCCCTGGGTGACTCGGTGCCCGCCGGGACGAACTGCTCGTGCGACCCGTTCCCGCAGCAGTACGGCGCTCTCCTCACCCAGAAGTACGGCACCAAGGTGACGGTGAACAATCTGTCGGTCGCCGGACAGGACACCTCTGGACTGATCGCCGAGCTCTCCTCGACCACGACCCAAACGGCGGTGAGCAACGCGGACGTCATCCTGGTGACGATCGGGGCCAACGACCTCGGCGGCCAGCACGATCAGGTGGAGAACGGACAGTGCGGCGCCAACGACTCTGACTGCCTCAGCGACGAGCTCCAGACAATGCGGACCAACCTCACCGCGATCTTGAAGACGATCTCCACGCTGCGATCGGGACAGCCCACGACGGTGCTGGTGACGGGGTATTGGAACGTCTTCGAGGACGGGGACGTCGCCCAGTCGGCGTACGGCGACCTCGGTGTGCAGGCCTCCTTGAACCTGACCCGGCAGGCGAACGCCGCCATCAAGTCTGTCGCCACCGCCGCCGGTGCCCAGTACGTCGACCTCTACACGCCCTTCGAGCGCTCGACCACCATCACCTCATTGCTGGCCTCCGACGGCGACCACCCCAACAACGGCGGGCACGCGCTGATCGCCCGCACCCTGCTCGCAGCCGGCCTGCCGACGCTCGGCTAGGTCAGCGCGCCGAGGCGAACAGGCGTCGGAACGTGCCGAAGACGCCCAGCGCGGCGAAGACGAAGTAGAGCGCGATGTCCTTGCCGTAGTCGGCGAAGAGGTACTGGCTGAACTCCTCGCGGATGAACTCGCCCCGCGACATCACCGTCCGCAGCTCCGCAGGCAGGCTCGGGTAGCCGCGGTAGACGTCCACGAACAGCGCCGCTGCGATGCCGGCCACCAGCGCGGTGACGATCAGGGTCACCAGCGGAACCAGACCACGCCGCGGCGCACGCCCGGCGCCCTTGTCGTAGAGGAACACCGCCCCACCGGCCATGAGCGCACCGCTGATCGCCGCCAGGAAGCCGGCCTCGAACAGGATCACCGTCAGCACGATCCCGCCGATCAGCGCAGCGAGCGCGAACAGCACACCCCGACCGATGTTCTCCGGGACATCCACAGCGGCCGGTGCCGGGACCTCGTTCGAGGGCGTCAGGGGCGAGGGGCAGGTCAGACATGGACGTCTCCCGAGTAGATGAGCGGCATCGTGCGCGCCGCAGTCTAGTGAGGCTCAGACAACCGCGCGTGGCAATTCCAGGAAACTCCGAGCGGGGCAGGGATGGCACGCCGCCGAGGGTCCGGCACCGATCACGGTGCGAGCGCTCCCCCGTGCCTCAGGACTGCCCAGGAGGGCGCGGCGCGCTCATCGGCAATCGACGGCCCTGCCTCCGAAGTTCGAGCCGGAGCAGACGGTCTCGCTCACGTCACTAGCTCAACTGTAACGGTGATCGAAATCGAGTGTCGCACACGGCGACCGAGGCCACCAAGCAGCCCGGTCAGCGCGAGGGACGGCTCGTGACTGACTGTGCTTGGGCGGAGAATGACGCAGTGATCGTCGGCATCCGCCGCTTAGTCCAATCGGGGCGCTCGCGGCTGGTTTCAGCAGCCCTGCGGAGTTCGTCACGCAGGGTGGTTCGTTCGTTACTCATCTTGGTCTCCCTGTTGGAAAAGGATCCTGCCGGTGACGCCACCGCTGCTCGCAGGCGTCTTAAGTCTCGACCCAAACCAATTCAAGATCACCTCACCGACGATCCTGAACTTGGCTATAGGTCTACCAGATGTGCTACCGACCATCGGCGAGCCACGCTCGACCGATCGTAGTCCTCGTGAACACGTCTAGGGCTGTCGTCTCATCAGCGAGAGGCTGGACACCTGAAGACGACCGAACGGCAAGCGGCTTGGGCTGCCACTGCTCAAAAACTCCATCTGAGTCCCTCTCCCGCTGGTTGATCCTGAACACCTCCGGGAACAGGCGAGGAGCCACGCCGTCGAACGGAACCAACTTCACGCGGCTCCCGCCGGCGTCGCCGGGATCATGCGTAACCAGGTCCCCAAAGAGCATCTTCACCTGAGACTTTGGATACGGATCGATGAAGACCACTCGCTGAATCCCCGCGGCGATGATGAGTCGAGCGCACTCGTGGCACGGGTAAGTTGTCGAGTACAGGGTCGACCCAGCAAGCGGGGTTCCCCTTCGTGCGGCCGAGCAGATTGCAGCCATCTCGGCATGCACGATCCTACCGAACTCAATGAGGTCCGCTACCCGACTGTCGCGAAGCGGACCACCGTTAGCAAGCGCCTGTTCCGCAAGCAGATGATGCCCTTGGCTCGCCAGGTCGTTCCTTAGCCATCCGTCATCCGCCAGCCGACCGAGAACGTCGAGGATCACGTCCCGCTTCCCGCGATCGTTCGTCTCGTACGCCAGTCGAAAGTCTCGATAGTCTGGATCATCGCCGACCCAGTACTGACCCCCGCCGGGCTTCGGAACGTCGTTCGTTCCGGTTACCAGTACCTCTCCGTCACGATCAACGATCGTCACTCCGACCTGCCTCCCCGCCGCAGCGGAGCGGAACTGAGCAGCACTCGCATGAAACATCGACTGCTCGTCTCGGGTCGGGGTAGTGAACGGCTCCCCGAACCACAACTTCACGAGTCTCTGAACACCTTGCTCAGTGTTCGTCCCGTTCCGAAGCCAGATGAAGGCATCTGCCTTGGCGAACGCCTTGCGGAGCCGTTGGCCCCAAGTGTTGTCTCCATCGGATTGGTCACGCTCTAGGAGCGGGTCAGACTGGCCCCACAGCTCTGGCTGATCGTGGTGTTCTCTCCGGAGCCGATCAGAGACGGCCCGACGGCGCTCGTCTTCCGCCGAGGACACTCCAATGACCAGCAATCGGGACCCGTAGACGACACGCAGGAGATCAACTTCTTCATCACGCTTAGCAGAGCGGATGATCGTAACCGTCCTCGGACGTTCCTCGACTCCTCCACGTTGACCTCGCACAGCCAAGAGCGCGAGGTGCGCCGCTGCAGCCGGCAACGCGGTTTGCTCCCGAAGTCTGTCTCCGAGTGTCATCAGCCATGCTGGATTCGGCTCGTTGCGCGGACGCTGATCTTTCCACACCAAATCATTTGCGTCGGTCAACAGCTGACTGATTCGTACATGACATGGCTCGTAGCCCACAGAACGGAAGGCAGCATCGAGCGCCTCCTGGACTGGGTCGACGCTCGTACCTAGAGCCGAAACGAGGAGGACAAACAGTTCCGGAAACTGCTCCGCGTCGGACGGATGCAGCTCATTCTCGACAGAGGACCGCGACACCGCGCGGTGCACTGTCCGCTTCCGCTTGCCGACACCTCGCCGGTTCCGACTCAATCGGCCTATCGAGTCGCCCATCCTCAGCCCGCCTCCACTCGACCAACCGCGGCTGCGGTCAAGAACGCGGTCAGTCTGCCACGATCACTACGGCCTGGCACCCAATCCGAGACACCGACGCCACAAAGCACCCCTCCCTAGTTCCACACCGCGGGTTGCTGCCACACTTCGCGACCTATACCGCCTATGACCTGGGGAAACTCACCAGATCAGTAGTACCAGGGGTACGGGCTCCAGTCCGGCTCCCGCTTCTCCAGGAACTGGTCGCGCCCCTCGGCCGCCTCGTCGGTCATGTACGCCAGGCGGGTGGTCTCACCGGCGAAGAGCTGCTGGCCGACCAGGCCGTCGTCGAGGAGGTTGAAGGAGTACTTGAGCATCCGCTGGGCCGTGGGGGACTTGCCGTTGATCTTGGCGCCCCACTCCAGAGCGACCTTCTCCAGCTGGGCGTGCTCGACCACGCGGTTGACGGCACCCATCTGGTACATGGTGTCGGCGTCGTACTCGTCGCCGAGGAAGAAGATCTCGCGGGCGAACTTCTGGCCTACCTGGCGCGCCAGGTAGGCGGAGCCGTACCCGCCGTCGAAGGAGCCGACGTCGGCGTCGGTCTGCTTGAAGCGGGCGTGCTCGCGCGAGGCCAGGGTCAGGTCGGCAACGGCGTGCAGGGAGTGGCCACCGCCGGCAGCCCAGCCGGGCACGACACAGATGACGACCTTGGGCATGAAGCGGATCAGGCGCTGGCACTCCAGGATGTGCAGCCGCGCCAGCTTGGCCTTGTCGATCACCGACGGCTCTTCGGCGCCGGTGTCCGAGGAGCCGATGGTCTTGTCCTCGTACTGGTAGCCCGCGCGGCCGCGGATCCGCTGGTCGCCGCCGGTGCAGAACGCCCACTTGCCGTTCTTGGCGCTCGGACCGTTGCCGGTCAGGATGACGCAGCCGACGTCGGCCGACGTACGGGCGTGCTCCAGAGTGCGCAGCAGCTCGTCGACGGTGTGGGGCCGGAAGGCGTTGAGCACGTCGGGGCGGTCGAAGGCGATCCGAACCGTGCCGTGCGCCTTGGCCCGGTGGTAGGTGAGATCGGTCAGGTCGTCGAAGCCGGGAACCGCGTCCCAGTCCGCCGGGTCGAAGATCTCGCTGACGCCCTCGATCGCACTCATGCACGGCAGGCTAGTCGAGCCCGGGCCGCCGCCGGCCGGCACCTCCCCGCCCTCTACTGTGAGCCAGCGTGACCGGCGTACTCGAAGGCTTCGCGACCGTCGGCTTCATCATCGGCGTCGGCCTGCTGCTGGCGCACGCCCGGATCCTCGACGCCAGCGCCCAGCGGATGCTCGCGACGCTGACGTTCTACGTCGCCAGCCCAGCCCTGCTGATCACGATGCTGCAGGACGCCGACGTCCACCAGCTCTTCTCCGGCAACCTGATCGCTACCGGTGGGGCCGTCGCCGTCAGCGGGCTGCTCGCCCTCGGGCTCTCCCGCGCCCGCTCGCACGACCTCGGCCGGACCGTGATCAGCATGCTGTCGGCCTGCTACGTCAACGGCGCCAACCTCGGCATCCCGATCGCCGTCTACGTGATCGGCGACGCGACCGCCGTGGTGCCGACGATCCTGCTCCAGCTGGTGCTGCTCCAGCCGATCGCCCTGACCCTGCTCGACGTCGCGGTCGCGGGTCAGCCACTGTCCTGGCGGGTCGTGGCCAGCCGTCCGTTCAAGAACCCGATGACGATCGCCTCGGCGGCCGGCCTGGCGATGGCGCTGACCGGCCTGCACCTGCCCGGCCCGCTCTTCGACCCGATCCAGATCATCGGCCAGATGTCGGTGCCGGGGATGCTGATCGCCTACGGCATCTCGCTGCGGCTCGGTCCGCTGCCCGGCCGCGGGGTCCCCGCGACCGAGCTGGCCGGGCTGGTGGCGCTCAAGATGGCGGTGCAGCCCGTGGCGGCGTACATCATCGGCAGGCTGCTCGGGCTGAGCGACCACGAGTTGCTGACCGTCACGGTGCTGGCCGGCCTGCCGACCGCACAGAACGTCTTCGTGATGGCGGTGCGCTACCAGCGCTCGGTGACGCTGGCGCGCGACGCCGTCTTCGTCACGACGCTGGCCGCGATCCCGCAGATGCTGCTGATCAGCGCGCTGCTGACCTGAGCCTCGGCGGATCGAGACGGCGCCTCAGTCGACCGGCTCCAGCAGGAAGAGCGGGATCTGCCGGTCGGTCTTCTTCTGGTACTCCGCGTAGGTGCCCCACGTGGCCACCGCGTGGTCCCACCACTCGGCGCGCTCGGCACCAGCCAGCTCGCGGACCCGGTAGGCCTTCTTCACCGGACCGTCCTGGAGCTCGACGTCGGGGTGGGCGCGGAAGTTCGCCGCCCACTGCGGGTCCTCGGGAGCGCCTCCCTTGGAGGCGACCGCGAGGTACTTGCCGTCGCGCTCGACCCGCATCAGCGGCGTCTTGCGGATCTTGCCGCTCTTCGCGCCGACGTTCGTGATCACGATGATCGGGTCACCGGAGTCGGCCAGCGTGTTGGCTTCGGAGCCGTTGGAGGACTCGAAGGCCTCGACCTGTTTGCGCACCCACTCAGCGGGGCTGGGGACGTACTCGCCAGAAATAGCCATACCGAAGCAGCGTCTCCTCAGGCTCAGGTATTCCGCCCTCACACCCTCGGCTCTCGGCCAATGCGATGTCAGACTGAGGTCATGTCGGACCCCGAGGTGACCCCCCGCACGTCCACTCCCACTCCCCCGCTGACCTCGTCGCTGCTCGACGGCTGGTCACGTTTCATGTCCTCACCAGGGACGCCGTTCATGATCCCCGGACACAAGCAGCGCGCCGGTCTGCTCTGGCCCGAGCTCGGCGACGTCAACCGCGGCGACGTCCCCCTCTTCGGTGGTCTGGCCACCCTCAAGGACGCCGCCGGAGTGCTGGCCGCCGCCGAAGCGCGTACGGCGACCCGCTGGGGCGCCGACTGGTGTCGCTACTCCACCGGCGGATCCACCCACGCCAACCAGGTGCTCGCGCTCTCCGTCGGCACGCCGGGCGACGAGGTGCTGGTGGCCCGCAACGCGCACCGCTCCACGCTCTCCGGACTGCTGCTGGCCGGCCTCACGCCGCGCTGGCTGACCCCGACCGTCAGCGACGGGCTGATCACCGAGCTGAGCGTGGCCACCGTGGAGGCCGCCATCGCCCGACATCCCCGGGCCCGGGCCCTGTTCCTCGTCGAGCCGTCGTACGTCGGCACGCTGTCGGACCGCGAGGCGCTGATCGCGACCGCGCACGCGGCCGGGCTCACCGTCGTCGTCGACCAGGCCTGGGGCGCCCACCTGGGGTTCCACGAGGACCTGCCCGCGCACGGGATCGCGCTGGGCGCCGACGCCGTCATCTTCAGCGCGCACAAGACGCTGCCGGCCTACTCGCAGGCCTCCGTCGTGCTCGCCCGCACCGAGCGACTCGACGCCGGTCGGTTGGAGCGGGCCTTCGACCTGTCCGCGACGACCAGCCCGGCGGGCTCGCTGCTGGCCAGCACCGATGCCGCTGTCACCCTGCTGGACAGCCCGCTGGGCCATCAGCGCCTCGGGGTCGTGCTCGACGCCGTCTCGGCCGCCCGGGCCACGCTGCGCGAGGCGGGCCTGAGCGTGGCCGGCCCCGACACGCACCGGATGGACCCGACCAAGCTGGTCGTGCGCCTGCCCGATGGCGGCCTGGACCTGGAGCAGCGACTGATCGCCGCCGGGCTCGCGCCCGAGCAGGCCGACGAGACCACGGTGATCCCGATCGTGACGCTCGCCGACCGTCCTGAGGACCTCGCCCGGTTCACCGAGGTGGTCCTCGAACAGGCCGCCGAGATCCGGGTTCACCACCGCCGAGATCCGGGTTCACCACAGCCGAGATCCGGGTCCGCCACCGACGAGACCCGGCTTCCCACCGCGCGGATGACCCCGCGCGACGCCTTCTTCGCCGACACCGAGACCGTCCCCGCGGCGCAGGCACTGGGTCGGATCAGCGCCGAAGTGATCGCCCCCTACCCGCCCGGGGTGCCGGTGCTCGTCCCGGGCGAGGAGATCACGCCCGAGACCGTCGAGCTGCTGCAGGACGCCGCCGCGGCCGGCGTACGGATCGCCTATGCGGCCGACCCGACCCTGGCGACCTTCCAGGTGGTAGCCGTTCCCTGAAGGAAATGTGGCTGACACCACGATCGGGTAGGTTCAAACGATGCCTTACCTGCTGCGTGTCGAACTTCCCGACGTCCCCGGATCCCTCGGACGCCTCGCGACCACGATCGGTGAGGCGGGCGGCGACATCGAAGCCATCGAGATCGTGGAGAAGTCCCACGAAGGCTGGGCCGTCGACGATGTGCTGCTCGAGACCGCGCCCGGCGCGATGCCCGACTCGATCGTCTCGGCGTGCAACATGCTCGACGGCGTCAAGGTCATCTGGATCTCGCGGTACGCCGCGGGCGGCAACCTGTTCCTCGATCTGGAAGCCGTCGAGAGCCTGACCGAGGAGCCGTCCGAGGCCCTCAACCGGCTCGTCGAGGTGCTGCCGCAGACCTTCCGCTCCGACTGGGCGGTCCGGATCCACCGCGCCAGCGGCGTCCTCAACCGCACCGAGTCGGCCCCGACCGACCTGCCCTTCGTCGAGATCGAGCGCGCCTGCGCCCTCGACGTCGACGGTGAGGACGACGAGGCGGTGTACGCCGGAGCCCGCGTCGACGGCAACGAGATCGTGATCATCGGCCGCCGCGGCGGCCCGGAGTTCCTCGACTCCGAGCTGGCCCGGATCGGCCACCTGGTCAGCCTAGCCGCCTCGATCGCGCGCCCCTGACCCTGCACCGACCCCGCCGCTTTCGGCTCAGCCGAGGCGTTCCACCAGTCCCGAGGCACGCTGGGCACGGCGCTCGATCGCGGTGCGCACCGAGGCCGGCGTACCGACCACGATCACCCGCTCCTGGGCTCGCGTGACAGCGGTGTAGAACAGCTCGCGGGTGAGCAGCGGCGAGTCCTCGGGCGGCATCAGCACCGTCACCGTGCGGGCCTGGGAGCCCTGGGACTTGTGCACCGTCATGGCGTGCAGGGTCTCCACGGCCGCCAGCCGCGACGGAGCGTACGTCGTCACGCGTGCCCCCGCGATCGCGACGCCCAACGACTCCCCCTCGGCCACCACCACGCCGGTGTCGCCGTTGAACAGCTCCAGCCCGTAGTCGTTCGAGGTGACCAGGACCGGCCGCCCCACGTACCACTCGGGGAGGTGACTGAGCCCGACCTCGTCGGCCAGCCAGCGTTCGATCCGGCGGTTCCAGAAGGACGCCCCGGCAGGGCCGTCGCGGTGGGCGCAGAGCAGTCGGTGCTCCTCGGCCAGGCTCAGCACCTCGCCGATCGAGGCCCGGCCGGCGGCCTCGCGCAGCCGCAGGGCGTGCGCGGTCAGCCGACTCTGCAGCGCGGCCTGGACGGCGGGGTCCTCGGGGTCGACCAGGGTGGCCGCCTCGCTGCCGCGGGTGAGCACGGCCAGGGCGGTGTCGGCGTCGCCGGCGCGCAGCGCCTCGGCCAGCTCCCCGATGTCGGCGCCGAACCGTCGGGCGGTGCGCAGCTGGGTGACCGCCTGCGGGGCAAGCTCGCGCAGGCCCTCGACCAGGTCGGCCAGGACCGCTCCGGCCTCCACCGAGGCGAGCTGGTCGGCATCGCCCACCAGGATCAGGCGGGCTCCGGGGCGGACCGCCTCGAGCAGCCGGGCCATCATGGTGAGCGAGACCATCGAGGTCTCGTCGACGACGATCACGTCGTGCGGCAGCCGGTTGCCGCGGTGGTGGTGGAACCGGGTCGAGGAGCCGGGGCGCCAGCCCAGCAGCCGGTGCAGGGTGGCGGCGGTGAGCTCGGGGCGGGCGACCGACTCCTGGAGCCGGGCCGCGGCCTTCCCGGTCGGCGCGGTCAGGGCGATCCGCAGCGGCTTCGTGCTCTGCTCGCCGAGCAGCTCCAGCAGACCGCTGACGGTGGTGGTCTTGCCGGTGCCGGGGCCACCGGTCAGGACGGTGGTCCACTGGCGCGCCGCGGCGACGGCGGCGGCCCGCTGCTCGGCGTACCCCTCGCCGGGGAAGATCCGCTCGGCGCTGGCCTGCAGCAGGTCCTCGTCGACGACGGGCGCGGGGGCGGCCAGGCGGGCGAGCAGGTCGTCGCGGATCTGCCCCTCCTCACGGTGGTAGCGGTCGAGGTAGAGCAGCCCGTGGTCGATCCGCAGCACCTGCGCCGCCAGCGGCGAGGCCTCGCACAGCGCGAGCCACTGCGCCGCGGTCGCGACCGGCCAGGGCAGGTCCGGCGCCTGCGCCATCGCCCCGGCGAGGTCGAGGCAGACCGATCCCTGCCGGGCGGCCCGCACGGTGAGCGCCATCGCGAGCCGGACCGGCTCGGACTGCTCACCGACCAGCTCGGCGACGCGATCGGCGACGTGCACGTCGGCCGCGGTCAGCACCCCGGCCTCGTTGAAGGTGCGCAGCAGTCCGGTCGCGCCCAGCGCGAGCCGGGCGTCCCACGCGTCGATCGGCTCCCAGGTCTCGGTCATGCGCCCTCCCCGTCGAGCAGCTCGGACAGTGCCACGGTCAGGGCCGCTGGCGGGTGCCAGCTGAACACCCCGGTCGGCACGCCGTCGACCGTCGGGGTCTCGGGGCCGGCCATCCCGCGGACATACAGGTAGAGCACCCCGCCCAGATGGACCTCGGGGTCGTAGCCGGCCAGCCGCCAGCGCAGGAACCGGTGCAGCACGACGCCGTACAGCATGGCCTGGAGCGGGTAGTGCGAGTGCAGCATCGCCTCGGCCAGCCGGTCCGCGGCGTAGTCGCCGACCGTCTCCCCCAGGAAGTTCGTCTTGTAGTCCACGACCACGAAGCGCGACCCGCCCGGCACCCCGGGGTCGGGGATGCGCAGCACGGCGTCGATGGAGCCCGACAGGTAGCCGCGCAGGGTCTGGTCGCCGAGACCGGGCGCCTCCAGCCTCTCCGCGTACGCCGCCACCGGATCGCCCGGGGGCAGGTGGCGTCGCAGCACCGGGGCCAGGTCGCGCAGCCGCGCCTCGCCCCGACTGTGGTCGCCGCCGGTCAGCGGGATCTCGAAGTCCAGCTCGCACAGCCGCTGGGTCAGGTCGAGGTCGACCAGGGTGAGGTCGTCGGCGAGCGGGCCGAGCGGGGTCCGGTTGAGCGGCTCCAGTCCGGTAGCGAGGTCGTCGGTCGGGGCGTCGACCGGCCACCAGCGCCGCTGCTCCTCGATCTGGGTGGCCAGCTCGGCGACCAGGTCGGGGGCGGTCGGGTCGGCATGCTCGAGGACGGCATGGACGAGGGAGCCGAACCCGGCACCGGCAGGAAGGTCGGCCATAGGAGAACGGGTGGCGAACCCGGAACTCGACGGTGGCGAACCCGGATCTGGCTGGGGGGAAACCCGGATCTCGGCGGGGTCGTCGTCGTCCTTGTGCCCCACCGCCTCCGGCTCCGAGCCGACACCGGCCTCCTCGGCCGCCCGGATCAGGCCGCTGTAGGAGGTCCGGCGCCACTCGGTGTCGATCCGCCGGGTGAAGGCCCGCACCGCCAGGTCCGGCACCGTCGCCGGGAGCGGCTCGGAGGAGGCCGGGGCGATCACGGCCAGCTCGTGCACCGGTCCACCGAGCTGGGCCAGTGCGGTGAAGACCGAGGAGACGTAGTCGTCATCGCGCGGCTCAACCCGCTCGGGCACCTCCGCGGTGCCGGGACGACGCCCGAAGATCATCCGGTGCAGCCCCGCCGACGGGGTGTTGAACGTCGGCGCCCACCAGGTCACCACCTGGGACTGGGCCCGGGTGAGGGCGACGTAGAGGTTGCGCAGCTCCTCGCCCAGCTCCTCACGCAGGTGGGCCGCCAGGTGCGTCCCCGAGCCGGAGACGTCCAGGCTACGGATCGGCCGACCCTCGGGGTCGCGGTCGTGGAAGCGCACCACGTCCGGGGAGTCGTTGACCCAATTGTCGTAGGCGAAGGGCACGTACGTGATCGGGTACTGCAGGCCCTTGCTCCCCCAGATCGTGACGATCTGGACCGCTGCCGCGTCGGAGTCCAGGCGACGCGGGCGCTCCGCGGCAGCGGTGCGCCGGCGCTCGCTCCGGAACCACTCCAGCAGCCCGGTCAGGCCGAGCCCCTCACGGGACTGGAGGTCGTGCAGCAGCTGCCCCAGATGCCGCAGGTCGGTGAGCAGCCGGTCGCCCTCCACCTGACCCAGCACCCGGGCGGTCAGACCCCGTTCCTCGGCCGCCTCGACCAACGCCGCGACGCCACGGCTGCGCAGCAGGATCGCCCAGCCCCGCACCGTGTCGGCCAGCCGGGAGGTCAGCCGGTCGGCCTCCTCGCGACCGCCCGACCCGGGGTCGGTGGCCAGCTCGTGGGCGCGGTAGCCGAAGAACGGGGTCAGGGCGACGGCACGGACCAGGCCGGTGCGGTGCGGTGACTCCAGGGCCTCCAGCAGCGTCAGCCAGGCGTCGGCCGCCTCGGTCTGGAAGACGTCACCGCCCCCGGCCATCACCGCCGGGACCCCGCGCAGGGTCAGCTCGCGCTGCACCGCCATGCCATGGTCACGGCGCGCCACGATCACCGCGATGTGCCGGGCCTGGAGCGGCTCACCGTCCCAGGTGGCACCCTCGGCCAGCACCCGGGCGATGTCAGCGGCGCAGTCGCGGGCGACGAAGGAGCGCGCGTCGGCGGCGCTGACGTTGCCCGAGCGGAGCCGGAACCCGTCACGGGAGACCTGACGCATCCGCCACGGCGCCCCGGCGCCCCGCAGCCGGGTGCCCGGCGTGGTGGCCTCGATCGGCAGCACCGTGATCGCCGGATCGCCCAGCTGCGCTCCCTCCCAGACCACCTGCAACGGCGCCACCAGGTCCGCGTCGGAACGCCAGTTGCGCCCCAGCGTCGCCCGGCTCTGCGCACTCCGGGCGGCGTCGAGATAGGTCGCGACGTCACCACCACGGAAGCCGTAGATCGCCTGCTTGGGGTCGCCGATCAGGACCAGGTCGCTGTGCCCGGCGAAGGCCCGCTCCAGCACCTGCCACTGCACCGGGTCGGTGTCCTGGAACTCGTCGACCAGCACGATCCGCCAGCGCTGCCGCATCCGGGCGCGGGCCGGGGAGTCGGGCTCGGCCAGGGCGTCGGCGAGCCGGGAGAGCAGGTCGTCGTAGGAGAGGATCCCAAGCTGGCGCTTGCGCCGCTCCAGCTCGACCCTGACCTCGCGGGCGAAGGCGGCCCGCGCCTGTCCGGCGGCGTCGGGTCCGGGCTCGGCCAGCGCCGCACGGGGGTCGGCCACCGACTCGCGGCTGACCCGCAGCGCGAGGTCCCGGCTGATCGGCGGGGCGGCGTTCTGGCCGGCGTACCAGCGCAGGTAGAGGTCGTCGACGACCTCGACCAGGAGGTCGTCCACCGACTCGACCAGGGTGGTCCCCGGGTCGGAGTCACCGGCGACACCGAGTGAGCGGAGCACGATCTGGCAGAACTGGTGGGTGGTCGCGATCGTGGCGGCGTCGAAGGAGGCCAGCGCGTCGATCACCCGGCGGCGCTGCTCGGGGTCGGTCAGGGTCCGCGAGGCGTCGGTGAGGTGCTCGCGCACCCGCTCGCGCAGCTCCTGGGTGGCAGCGCGGCCGAAGGTGATCACGAGGAGCTGGTCGAGGGTCGCGACGCCCTCAGCCACGTAGCGTGTCACCAGTGTCGCGACCGTCCAGGTCTTGCCGGTGCCGGCACTGGCCTCGAGCAGGACCGTGCCGCGGGGCAGCGGCCCGGCAGCGTCGAAGTGCTCCATCACGTCGCTCACCACGATCCCTGCTCGGCGGTCAGGAGCGGGCTCCAGACCCGGTCGGCGAGCTCGGCCATCCGATCCGGATCGGGCAGCGGCGCCTTCGCTCCCCAGGCCCGGAGATGGGCGGGCTCGGACTGCTCGCCGGGGAAGCGGCCGTCGCGCCACTCCCAGCCGGCCTTGTCCACGGCCGCACTGTGGTCCATGCCGGTGCGGCGGTTGCGGGCGTAGACCAGGGACGACTTCAGCGGCAACGGCAAAGGCTCGGCCAGCCCCGCCTCCCGCAGCGTCACCAGGTCCCGCAGCATCTCCCGCGCGGTGTGGTCGAGCGGCCCGAGCTGGGAGAGCCCGACGTTGGTGCCCGAGCGGCCACCGGCGCGCCCGAGGGTCAGCGCCGACCAGGCGCGGTCCTCGTCGGAGGCGGCCAGGGCGAGCAGGCGGATCCAGCTGCCGAGCCGGTGGGTCGCGCCCAGGCGGCTGTAGTGCACCCTGATGATCCGATCGGCGTACAGGTCACCGACGGTGCCGCGCAGGCGTCGCCCGCCCCCCAGGTCCACGTCGACGTCGACCATCCGGGCCTCGTGACCGCTCCGGAGCCGGAGCGCCTCGGCCCCGATCGGTCGCGCCTTGCCGACGATGTCGTCGAGCAGCCGCCAGCCCAGCCACTTCGGCGGCACCACCCCGCGGCGGAACTCGCGCTGCCGGGCCTGATCGGGGTGGATGCCGCGCAGCATGTCCCCGAGGATCCGGTCGCCGGCCCCCCACTGGGTGAGCGAGTCGATCTCGACCGGAAGACCGTCGTCGAGCGCCTCCTCCTCGTGCGGCAGCGCCAGGTCGAGGCTCTGCTTGAAGAAGCCACGCACCGGGTTCGCCCAGAAGCCGAGCAGGTCCTCCAGGCTGACGTCACCGTCGACATCGACCGGCAGCGGACCATCGAGCAGCGCCGGACGCGGCGTGCGCTCCCCGACGGCGGCCCGAGCACCGACCAGAGCCGACCGGTCGAAGGTGAAGGGCTGCCCCGGCACGATCGCCCCCGGCACCAGGTTGCGCAGGTCGAACGGCTGCAGCGGATGCCGGGTGGTGACGAACTCCGCCGCCGAGCCACCGTCGGGGGCCGTCGCGGTGAGGTCGAGCGCATCGGCCAGCTCGCCCAGCGGCACCGCCGCCGGCCGCTCGGCCCCGGAGTAGATGTCGGCGCCGGTCCAGGTCACCACCAGCGTCTCGGTGGTCGCGCCGATCGCGTCGAGGAGCAGCTGCCGGTCCTCGGTGCGCAGGTCACGCTCCCCGGTCAGCGGGTCGCGGGCGAGCAGGTCGTCACCGTCGACCGACCCGCCACGCGGGAAGACCCCGTCGTCCAGTCCGAGCACCGCCACCACCCGGTGCGGCACCGACCGCATCGGGACCAGGGTCGCCACCGTCAGGGAGCCGGTGCGGAAGTTCGCCCGGGTCGGACGCCCGGCCAGCCGGTCGGCCAGCAGCGCGCGTACGTCGGGCAGACGCAGCGCCCCGACCTCGGTGCCCTCCGCGGCAGCACGCACGCGCCCCAGCTCGCGGGCGAGCTGACCGCGCTGCCAGCCGTCGTCGAGCGAGACCGCGGTCAGGGAGTCGACCCCGTCGGTCAGGGCGTCGAGCCAGTGCGTCACCGGATGCTCACCCACCAGCCGGTCGGTGACGGCACGGAGCCGGTGGACGAACTCGGTGAGCCGCCCGGCCAGGTCGATCGCCCCACTGCCGACGTCGTCGAGCGGGAGGGTGGCATCGAGCCAGGCCTGGGCGTCGTCGGAGAGCGCTACCCCGGTCAGCAGCCGGTCCAGGCCGAACTCCCAGGTGTTCGCCGCGAAGTCGTCGAGACCGAACGGTCCCCGGTGGGCAGCGTCGAAACCCCACCGGATCCCGGTCTCGCCGGCCCAGGTAGCGATCTGGTCGAGGTCCTCCTCGCGCAGCCCGAAGCGACGCTGGACGGCCGGCACATGGGCGAGGTCGAGCACCTCGCCGACGCCGGCACGCCCGCCGGCCAACTCCAGCAGCGTCGTGGCCACCCCCAGCAGCGGGTTGGTCTGCTCCAGCGACCGGTCGGCCAGCCGGACCCGCAGCCGGTGCGCGGGGTGGCCCTGGTCGCCGATCACGTCCCCGAGCCCGAAGGCCGCCTCCAGCAGTGGGGCGTAGGCCTCGATGTCGGGGCACATCACCAGGACGTCGCGCGGCTCCAGCGTCGGGTCGTCGGCAAGCAGGCCGAGCACGACCTCGCGCAGCACCTCGACCTGGCGGGCGGGGCCGTGTGCAGCGTGCAGCTGGACGGAGCGATCCTCCGGGCTCAGCACCCGCCCGGGCTCGCCCACGCGGTTGTCGCGCAGGTCGGTCTGCAGCCAGCCCAGCAGGGTGTCGGGGGCCTCGATCCGCCCCGGGACCGGGGCGTCGTCCAGGTCCAGCACGGCCAGGCTGCGCTGCACTTCCCGCAGGTCCCGGCCCAGCGTGGCGAGCAGCGGATGGTGGACGGCCTCGTGCGACCGGTCCTCGGCTCGGCGGATCGGGCCGCTCGCGGTCGTCTGCGCCAACGCCGACCACAACGGCGCCGAGGGGTGCGGCAGCCACAGGTGCACGTCACGGTGCCGGCCGAGCGCCCCGACCAGCTCGATCTCCGAGGCCGACAGTCGGGTGTGCCCGAACAGGGAGACCCGGTCGGGCAGATCCCCCGCAGGCCCCTCCTCCAGATGGGCGATCACGGCGCGATGACGCTCGTGCGGCGGCATCACGGGCACCTCGGCCACGAGTCGCCGCCACAGCTCGGGCTGCCAGGCGAGGTCTGCGGGCACCGTGCCTCCGGCACCGTCGCTGGCCCCGCCGGCGGTCCAGTCCGCGATCAGATCCGGACGCTGGCCGGCGTACGACAGGAAGAGGCGGGCAAGCCGTCGAGCCAGAGCGAGGCGTCGTCCCTGCCGCAGGTCGGCCTCCTCACCCACGCGACCGGCACCGAGATGGCGGGCGATCACGTCGGCCCACGACTCGCCCAGCGCCTCGTCGATGGCACGCAGCAGCGGCCAGGTCAGCCGCTCGGGGGACCACGGGTCGTCGTCGCCCGTGCCGAGGATCTCCGCGATCAGGGACGGCGCCGTACGGAAGTCGACGGCGGCACAGACTCCGAGCCGGTCCGAGAGCCGTTGGGAGAGCCACCGCTCGACCCCGCGAGCGGGCACGACCACGACCTCGGTCGCGAACGGATCCACCGGCGGCACCGCGAGGAGCTCGCCGAGGGCGTCGGCGAGCAGGTCGGTGCGCGGGGCGCGGTGGAGGTGAACGACCACGCTGAGAACCTATCGGGCGCCGCCCCCAGAACCGATCAGCGGATCGAGTCGATCCCGGCCTCGTGGTCGCGCTCGTCAGCCTCGGTGATCTCGCGCTCGAGCAGCAGGCGGGCCTCGGGCTTGTTGTGGAAGCGGCGGAAGGAGTACACGATCAGGCCGAAGGCGATGCCGCAGGAGATCAGGAAGGTGACCCCGGTCCAGGCTCCACCGAGCAGCCAGAAGTGCTCGGCGAGCGGCCACCACGACGGCGCGGCCGGGTCGAGCAGCCAGAGCACGCCCGCGGCCCCCACGAAGCAGGCACCGACACACGAGGCGAGCGTGCGGGGCCACGTCTCGACGCCCTCAGCAGCACCGCGCAGCGCGCGGAGCCGCACGGGCTCCAGTCGCTCCTCGGCCCAGGTGTACTGCTGGGACAGCAGCGCCAGGCCACCGAAGATCATCAGCAGCCCCGGTCCGGGCAACACCAGCGCTGCGATGCCGGCGACCACGAGGATCCAGCCAGCCGTCTCGAGCAGGAGGCGCTTCACACCGCCAGGCTACCCAGACGGACCAAGCGGTCCAGTTGGCCGAACGTCCAGGAAATGGACAGATCCCCTGGCGTCTCGGGTCACCAGGGGATCTGTTGCTAACAGTAGTCCAGCACCACGTCATTCGCGACAGGTGTAGCCCTTCTGTTACCAAAGTGTGGGATTAGAGGGGCGAAACCGGGGAAAGATGCCTCGTTTTGGGTACGCCGCCCGGGTGAGCAACCCGGATCTCGGCGGTGGCGAACCCGGAAGTCGGCAGTGGTGAACCCGGATCTCGGCGGTGGTGAAGCCGGAAGTCGGCGAAATGGGACGGGGCCGGTACCACCTCGCGGTGGTGCCGGCCCCGTCAGACGCAGTGTGCGGCTCAGGCCTCGTCGAGGGCAGCGGCCACGCGGCGGTGGGCCTCCCAGATCGCCTCGGGCAGCGTCGGGAACTGCGCGAGGTGCTCCTCGCGGAACTTCATCTCCTGGCGCCAGCGGTCGGCGTCGATGGAGAGCAGCTTGTCCAGGTCGCCGTCGCGGAACTTCATCCCGTCGAGGTTGAGCTCGGACTCCTTCGGCAGGACGCCGACCGCGCTCTGAACACCCTCGACCTCACCCTTGCGGTACTGCAGCAGCCAGAGCAGGGCGCGGACGTTGTCGCGGTAGCCGTTCCACAGGAAGTGACCGTCGGCCGCGTCACGCTGGAACCAGTTGACGTGGGCGAAGATCGGCTTGTCGGTGGCGGATCCGATGATGTCGAGCCAGTGCTGGGCGTAGTCGCCCTCGGCGTACGCCATGAAGGGGCGCATCGACATCGGGTCGTAGCGGAGCTGGCCCTCGACACCCTCGGCGGCGAAGGTCGCCTCGGCACCCAGAGTCAGACCGTCGTAGACACCCTCAGCGACGTCGGTGATCGCGCGGATCAGCGGCTCGCGGTCACGGGTGCGGCCACCAAAGATGATCGCGTCGACGGTGACGCCGGCCGGGTCGTTGTAGTCCGGCGCGGCGTTCGGGACGTGCGCGATCGACGTGGTGAAGCGGCTGTTGGGGTGCGCCCACGGCTCGGAGAGCTCGTCGGGGTTGCGGTCGGCGAGACGCTCGCCCTTCCAGTCGATCCAGCCCTCGAGGTCGTCGGGGTGGTGCTTGGTCTTGCCCTCCCACCAGACGTCCTGGGTCTTCTCGTTGTAGGCGACGTTGGTGAAGATCGCACCGGTGCCGGGGACGATCGCGTCCACAGCGCCCGGGTTGGTCGCCTCGTTGGTGTCCTTGGCGACACCGAAGACACCGTTCTCCGGGTTGAAGGCGCGCAGCTTGCCGTCCTCGCCGACCCAGATCCAGGCGATGTCGTCGCCGTAGAAGGTGATCTCGTACCGGTCGCCGAGCTCCTCGGGCGAGAGCGTCATCGACAGGTTGGTCTTGCCCGAGGCGGACGGGAAGCCACCGACGACGTGGAAGACCTCACCGGTCTCCTTGTCCTTGATCCCCAGCAGCAGGAACTGCTCGGCAAGGAACTTGCCCGAGGCGCGGCCGTCGTAGCAGGCCTGGCGCAGGCCATGGGCGATCTTGCCCAGGAGCGCGTTGCCGCCGTAGGAGGAGCCGAAGTGCATGATCTGGCGCTGGTCGGCGACGGTGGCGAAGAGACGCTGGTCGTTGGCGGTGCCCTGGCCGAGGTTCTCCAGGTCGCCGGTGACGTGGATGGCCCGGACGAAGGAGGCCGGGTCGGCCAGGTTGTTGATGTAGTCGACGCCGACGCGCGCCATCCGGATCATCTGCTGGACGACCGGACGGGAGTCGGTCAGCTCGACACCGGCGGCGTACGCCTCCAGCGGGGAGCCGGCGGGGGCCATCAGGTAGGGGATGACGTACATCGTCTTGCCCTTCGAGGCGCCGGTCATGCGCTCGGTGAGGGTCGCGACGGTCTCGTCGGCGGGCTTCCAGTTGTTGTAGACGCCCTTGTCGGCCTCGTTGGAGGTGGCGACCACGGTGCGCTCCTCGGAGCGGGCCGTGTCCTTGAAGTAGGAGCGGCTGTAGAAGCGACCGCCGGAGACGGGAAGAAGCTCGCCTGCGTCGAGGGACTCCTGGAGGAGCCGCGCGTCGTCAGAAGCGCTGACGACCTCGATCTTGTCGGCCCCGGTGATGCCGGCCCAGTGCGCCACGAACTCACGCACATGCGCGTTCGTCAGCCCGGCCTCGTCGAGCACCTTGTCCACGTCAACCATCAAAAAGCCCTTCACGTCACGCGAAATCCACCCAGAGATCGCATTGAATGCCGCAGCACGGCCGCGGACTACCACGGCACGCTACCGGACTCAACGACACTGTTGAGACGCGGCTAGAGCCTCAGAGTGAGTGCTTTCTCACGTCGAGGGCCAGTTGATCGATCAAAGCGCTACCAAACACGTCCCGGCGGCCGATCGGCACCCCTCGACACCGCTCCCGAGCACCGTTCGACAGGTCTCCGGCGGGCCGCCGATCTCCGCCGCGAGGGACCGGATCTCAGATACTTCTCAGTTCCACAGTCTCCCGGGCTAGGGTTTCGCGGCATGGAGGTCGAAGAGACAAAACTGCCAGGCATCGGTCTGCGCCATGACTTCGTGACGGAGTCCGGTCGCCGCATCGGCGTCGTGTCGACGAAGACAGGCGTTCGCCACCTGGCCATCTACGAGCCCGACGACGAGGACTGCGTGCAGGCCAGCATCGAGCTCGACGCCGAGGAGGCCAGCGTGCTGGCCGAGCTGCTCGGCGCCCCCCGCGTGATCGAGCGGCTGGCGAAGCTGGCCGAGCAGGTCGAGGGCATCCGCACCGCGGGCATCCCGCTGGGCGCCACGTTCGCCGGTCACACGATGGGCGAGGCCGGCATCCGGTCCCGCACCGGTGCCTCGATCGTGGCAGTGCTGCGGGGCGACGACGTGACGCCGTCCCCGAGTCCCGATTTCCTGTTCAAGTTGGGCGACAAGGTGGTCGTCGTCGGCACCGAGGACGGCGTACGCGCCGCCTCGGCCATCCTCGAAGGCTGATATATGTCGCATACGGCACAGCTCCTGTTGGAGCTGGGCGCTGTTCTGTTCGGACTGGGTGTGCTGGGCAAGATCGCGGGCCGCTTCGGCCTGTCGCCCATCCCCCTCTACCTGCTCGCCGGGCTCGCGTTCGGATCCGGCGGCTTCCTGGAACTCGAAGCCCCCGAAGGCTTCTTCCACACCGGCTCCGAGATCGGGGTCATCCTGCTGCTGCTCCTGATCGGGCTGGAGTACACCGCCGGCGACCTGGTCGACAACCTGCGCACGCAGGCGCCCTCGGGCGTCGTCGACCTGATCCTCAACGGCCTGCCCGGCCTGCTCTTCGCCTACATCATGGGCTGGGGCACGACCGCGGCCGTGGCGATGTTCGGCATCACCGCGGTCAGCTCCTCGGGCATCATCTCGAAGGTCCTCACCGACATGGGTCGCCTCGGTAACCGGGAGACCCCGGCGATCCTGGGCGTGCTCGTGCTCGAGGACCTGGCGATGGCCGTCTACCTGCCGCTGGTGACGGCGCTGGCCGCCTCCGCCGGCGGCTGGTCCACCGTCCGTGCCGTCGCGATCGCCCTGGCGGTGCTCGCGGCGGTCCTCCTGATCGCGCTCCGGTTCGGCAACCAGGTCACCCGCCTGGTCGCGTCGGGCTCACGCGAGGTGATGCTGCTGCGCGTGGTCGGTCTGGCCCTGCTGGTGGCCGGTGTCGCCGAGGCCGCCCACGTCTCGGCCGCCGTCGGGGCGTTCCTGCTCGGCATCGGCCTGTCCAGCGACATCGCCGGGGAGCTGCACCGGCTGCTGGAGCCGCTGCGCGACATCTTCGCGGCGGTCTTCTTCGTGTTCTTCGGCCTGACCACCGACCCCAGCGAGCTGCCGTCGGTGCTCGTCCCCGCCGTGATCCTCGCGCTGGTCGGGATCGCGACGAAGATCGCCACCGGCTGGTACGCCGGCCGGCGGGCGAAGCTCTCGCGGCGGGCTCGACTCCGTGCGGGGGCGGCGCTCGTCCCGCGCGGTGAGTTCTCGATCATCGTGGCGGGCCTGGTCGCCAGTGCGGTGCACCCCCAGCTGGCTCCGACCGCGGCGGCGTACGTCCTGGTCCTGGCCGTTGTCGGCCCGCTGGCACCGCGTCTGATGGAGCCGATCGCCCGGCGCCTGTGAGTCTCGGCCCGGTCGCCGTCGCCTCTCAGGAGGCGGCGGCGATCACCCGGGTGAGGTTCTCGTGCAGCGCCATCAGCTCCTCGACCGGCAGGCCGAGCCGGCCCACGATCGCGGGCGGGATGTTTAGTGCCTGCTCGCGCAGCGCCCGGCCCTCGTCGGTGAGTACGACGGCCAGGGCGCGGTCGTCCTTCGGGTCCCGCTCGCGGCGGACGTACCCGATCCCCTCGAGCCGCTTGAGCAGTGGCGAGAGCGTGCCGGGGTCGAGCTGGAGCTTCTTCGAGAGCTCCCCCACCCGCAGCGGCTCGCTCTCCCACAGTGCGAGCATGACGAGGTACTGCGGATGGGTCAGGCCCATCGGCTCCAGCAGCGGTCGGTAGCAGCCGATCACGCTGCGCGCCGCGATCGCCAACGCGAAGCAGACCTGCTGCTCCAGGGCCAACGGATTGCCCGGAAGGTCGATCTGCTCAGGTGCGGTGTTCTTGGCCATGTTGGTAGCGTACCAACTGTTGGTGTACAAACTATTGGTGTAGCAGCCATCAAGGAGAGGTCATGAATCAGGTAGCCCCTGTCGAGTCCACCGCCACACCGGAGCCCGCCAAGCCCGCGAAGCCGGTCAAGCGACCCCGGCACCTGATGGACCCCGACAACCTCCAGCGACCGGTCAACGACTTCCACCTCACCAACGTGCAGCGCTGGGTCTGGGCGGTCACGATCGTCGCCGTCGCCTGGCACATGGCCGCCGGCTGCGCCGCCGCCTCCCTCGTGCTCAAGGAGGACGCGACCGCCGCCCGGATCGGCCTCAACGTGATCGCCGCCATCTTCGGCGTGCTCGGCATGGTCGCCGGCTTCGCGATGCACAAGAAGAACGCCTTCGCCTGGCGGTACGTGCCGTGGCTGGCCTTCGGCCTGCTGCCCGGCATCGTCGGCGCCTTCTTCGCCCTGCGCTGACCTCAGTGCGGCAGTAGGTTGCTGCCATGACATCCGCGGTCGTGGTCGGCAGCGGCCCCAACGGACTCGCAGCAGCCCTCACCCTGGCCGAGGCCGGCGTCGAGGTCACCGTGATCGAGGCGGCCACCGAGCTCGGCGGCGGACTGCGCTCGGCCGAGCTCACCCTGCCCGGCCTGATCCACGACGAGTGCTCGGCCTTCCACCCGTTCGCCACCTCCTCGGCCTTCGTCGACCGCTTCGGGATCGCCGACGCCGTCACCTGGCACTGGGCCGACCACGAGCTCGCCCACCCGCTCGACCAGGGCCGCGGCGCCGTGCTGGACCGCTCCGTCGAGCAGACCGCCACCGGCCTCGGCGAGGACGGTGCCGCCTGGCAGCGGCTCTTCGGTCCGCTGACCCGCGACTTCGACGCGATCGCCGCCGACTTCCTCCGCCCCCTGCTCCACCTGCCCGAGCACCCGCTCGCGCTGGCGCGCTTCGGTCGGTACGCCGCCCACGCGACCACCACCCTGACCGGACGCTGGCAGGGCGAGGAGGCCCGAGGTCTCTTCAGCGGCATCGCCGCCCACGCCTTCACCCGCCTGGACCGCCCCTTCTCCGCTGCCGTCGGGGTCGCGCTCGGCTCCGCGGCGCACCGCTACGGCTGGCCTGCCGCCGAGGGCGGCTCGGCCGCGATCGCCGACGTCCTGATCGACCGGCTGCGCGGGCTCGGCGCCCGGTTCGAGACCGGCCGGCTGGTCACCTCGGCCGCCGACCTCGGCTCCCCCGACCTGCTGCTGCTCGACACCACCCCGTCGGCCGCGGCCCGGATCCTCGGCGACGCCCTCCCGCCGCGGGTGCTGCGCGCCTACCAGGCGTTCCGGCACGGCCCGGCTGCGTTCAAGGTCGACTTCGCCGTCGAGGGCGGCATCCCGTGGGCCTATGGGCCGGCGCGCTCGGCGGGCACCGTGCACCTGGGTGGCACGGTCGCCGAGATCGCCGCCGCCGAGGCCGACGTGGTGGCCGGCCGGATGCCCGGGCGGCCCTTCGTGATCGTCGGGCAGCAGTACCTCGCCGACCCCACCCGCACCAGCACCGACCTCAAGCCGGTCTACGCCTACGCCCACGTCCCGGCCGGCTACACCGGCGATGCCACCGAGGCACTGACGGCGCAGATCGAGCGGTTCGCCCCGGGTTTCCAGGACGTGATCCGGGCGACGTACGTGCGATCGGCGACCGACATGGCCCGGCACAACCCGAACTACATCGGCGGCGACATCGCTACCGGGGCCTCGGACCTGAGCCAGATCCTGGCCCGCCCGCGGCTGGCCCTGGACCCGTACGCGACCGGCGTACCGGGGACGTATCTCTGCTCCGCAGCAACGCCGCCGGGGGCCGGTGCGCACGGGATGTGCGGGTACCTGGCCGCCCGGTCGGCGCTGCGTTCGCTGCGATAGGCAGGGTCAGGAGACGATCACCGCGGTGCCGTAGGCGCAGACCTCGACACCGGTCTGGGCATACTCGGTGGTCTCGAAGCGGAACGCCACCACGGCGTTGCCGCCGGCCCGCTCGGCCTCGGCCGCGAGCCGCTCGAGTGCCTCGGCGCGCGCCTCCTGGAGCAGGGTGGTGATGCCCTTGAGCTCACCGCCGCCGATGGACTTGAAGGCGGCACCGATGTTGGAGCCGATGTGGCGGGAGCGAACGGTGAGGCCGAAGACCTCGCCGATCGTCCGCGTGATGGTCGCGCCGGGGATGTCGTTCGTCGTGACGATGATCATGCGTTCAACCTAACCCGGGCGTCCTCGTCGCGCCGCTCAGCGCAGGCGCCGCGCGATGGGCTGCACCAGGCTGCGCACCACGTTCGGCTTGACCCCAGGATTGATCACCTCGGCGACCGTGACCATCCGGCCCACCCGCATCACGATCACGCCGCCGTCGGGGGTGCGGCCGTCGCCGTCGACGGCCGGCATCCAGACCGCGGAGCCGCCGCGCACGGCGGGACGGTGTTTGGCGCCGTAGGTCCAGTGCCCACCGGTCTCGCCCTGGCACTCCGCGTTGAGGCGGACCAGCTTCCGGTAGACGGACTTCGCGCTGGCCAGGCTGGGCTGGCGAGCGACGGTCTGGGACAGGTCGTAGCTCACCCCGGTGCCGGTCTTGCCGTGCCACCAGGCCGAGGCGTTGCCGGTGCGGTGGCCGACGACGGAGACCCACCGGGTCTCGCCGGTGCAGGCCGAGATGCCACCGACGGTGGTGCTGGTGCGGCCCTTGGTGGTCCCGCCCAGGGCGGCGACGAGGTCGGCCCGATGCAGCGCGTTGGCGCGGACCGAGGTGGTGGTGCTGGCGGTGGCGGGTGCCGCGGTGGGGGTGGCGGCCTGCGCGGTGCCACCGAGACCCAGCACGGTGACGGCGGCGGCGCCGGCCGACAGGGCTGCGATGGTGCGGAACTGAGTCGTGCGAAGCGTGGACATGGGGTCCTCCTCCGGTCGAGGTGCTCTCACCTCATTGAGTGACTGACATGGAGGGAGACGCCGCCCGAGCCCCGAAGGTTGGGTCAGTCGGCGAGCTTTTTCGCCAGCGCCGTCGCCAGCAGCGGTACGCCGGCCGGAGCGACGGCCGGGCGGTCGTCGGCCAGACTCGCCCAGCCGATCCGGTCCCCCACCCTGACCACCACGGCATAGGACGCTCCCCAGCTCCCGCCGGTGATGTGCCAGACCCCGCCGGTCACCCCGGTCGGGGTCGTCATCCGGGTGACGGTGCTGCCGCCGCAGCGGCCACGGTCGTAGAGCGCGAGGATGGCGTCGTACGCCGTGGTGGCCTGCGGCAGGATGTTGAACGCGTAGCTGCTCTGCTGCGCGAACTCCCCGGTGTCGTTGACGTACGCCGCCGTCACCACGCCGTCGGCCTGCGGCTCACGGCTCTGACAGACCTTCGCGAACTGGGCGGTGCCGTTGCCGACGGAGTCGATCGAGACGCCGTGCCAGCCGGCGGCGATCAGATCCGCGGCGCTGAGCACATTGCCGGCCCCGAGGACCGACGTGCGCGCCGAGCCGTCGTCGCTGGGCGAGGACGAGCCGTGAGGGGTCGCGGAGGTGCTGGGCGAGCCGCTGGACGAGCCGGTCGCGGAGGACGTCACGGAGGATGTCGCGGAGCCGGTCGGGCGCGGTGTCACGGTGGCCCCGTTGACGGCGACCGCGCCGTCGACGCGGTGCTGGCGCAGCATCAGCCCGGCACCGGAGCCCAGCCCGAGGGCCAGCACCACCGTCCCGACGGCGATCGGGGTGCCGATCCGGCGCCGCACCTCAGCGCCCCTCGGCGTGGGTGAGCGCGGTGCGCAGGAACGCCCGGGCCCGGTGGATCCGGTCCTTCACGGTGCCCAGCGGCACCCCGGTCAGCTCGACGATCTGCTGGTAGTCCAGGCCGCCGAGGTCACGCAGCAGGAACGACTCCACCACGCTCGGCGAGGAGTCCTCCAGCCGCTCCAGCGCGTCGAGCAGGTCGATCCGGGTGCCGGCGATGACACTGGTCGTGCGCGGGTCGGGGTGCTCGGGCAGGTCGCTCGGGCTCTGCCGCGCCGAGCGCCGCACCAGGGAGCGGTAGGTGTCGCGGGCGCTGTTGGAGGTGACCGCGACCGCCCACGCCCGGAACGACCCGGTCCCGGAGAAGCGCTCCAGCCGGGTCGCGATCGCCAGCAGCGCGTCCTGGGCCGCCTCCTCGGCGTCGTCGCTGTAGGGCAGGAACTGCCGACAGCGCCCCACCACCATCGGCCGGATCCGGGTCAGCATCTCCTCGAGCGCCTCCCGGTCACCGCTGCGCGCCCGCCGGGCGAGCTCCTCCAGGTGTGCGTCGTCGCTCTCACTCATGTTTCCCCTCACCGGTCACGCCGAGCCGTCACCCGTCTCACCCGCCCCTTGTCACACTGGGGCAGTGACACCTCACGGACGTTACCTGCTCGGGCGGTACGTGCTGGAGCACCCGCTGGGCTCCGGAGCGTTCGCGACCGTCTGGCGGGGCTTCGACCCCGACCTCGACAGCGTCGTCGCGATCAAGGTGCTCGCCGAGAACTGGGCGGTCGATGCCGACGTACGCGAGCGGTTCCTGACCGAGGCCCGCCTGCTGCGCCGGATCGCGCACCCGTCGGTGGTGCGGGTGCACGACGTCGGCGTGGAGCTGCTGGGCGGGATCGAGCGGCCCTACCTGGTGATGGACCTGGTCGCGGGCGGCTCGCTGGCCGACCGCATCGGCCACCTGCCCGCCGACCGCGCCACCGCTCTGCTCCGCCAGGCTGCCGACGCGGTCCAGGTGCTGCACGACGAGGGCGTGATCCACCGCGACGTGAAGCCGAGCAACCTGCTGGTCGACGACACCGGCGGCCGGGAACGGGTGCTGGTCGCCGACCTGGGCAGCGCGAAGCTGCTGCAGCAGGCCTCGACCCTCACGATGGTCGCCGGGACGCCCGCCTACATGGCTCCCGAGCAGGCTGCTGGCACCGAGCTCGACGCTCGCGCGGACGTCTACGCCCTGGGGGTCGTCGCCTTCGAGCTGTACGCCGGCACCCTCCCGCCCCACGGCGCCACCGCCCTGCCGCCGATGGCCGAGGCGCACGGGCTGCCCGCCGCGATCGACGGGGTGCTGGCCACCGCGACCGCTCCCCTGCCGGCCGACCGGTTCGCCTCGGCGGCCGCCCTGGGGACGGCGCTGGAGCGGGCCGCGGCCGGGGAGGCGGAGGGAGGGAGCGGGGAGGGCTCGGAGTCGGCCTCGGAGTCGGGGCGGGGCTGGCCCGCTGCCGGCGTGATCGCGGTGGCGCTGGTGCTCTTCGTCACAGCCGCGCTGGCCGTCTGGCGGCTCTGAATCCGCCTGGTGACGACGTACGAAATGCACGAAGGCCCGGTCGATCGACCGGGCCTTCGTGTGCTGTGCGCCTGTAGGGATTCGAACCCCAGACCTTCTGATCCGTAGTCAGATGCTCTATCCAGCTGAGCTACAGGCGCTCGTCTTTGCGACAGGAAGAACACTAGCCCACGGGTGACCAGTTGCCGAAATCGAGGCGACCGGCGGTGTGGGATCATTGCCGTGGACAGGGGGGACTGGGACCAGCAGGAGGACACACACCGTGGGCTATTACTCCGCCGAGGAGCGCGCCCTCTTCGAGTCGGATGCGATCGGGCTCTACGAGACCATCGTGGCGGAGCGGGGCATCGCCGCGGTCGACGATCGACTGGATGAGGCGAGCCCACTGCGGGCCGCGTTCGACCTGTTGGTCGGGATGAACCTGGTCCACCTCGATCCCGAGGCCGGCCGCTGGTTCCCCGACGACCCGGCCGCGGCCCAGGCCCGCGTGGTCAGCCCGATGTCGCTGGAGGGCGCTCGTCTGCTGGACGAGTCCTCGCAGTGGAACCGCACCTTCGCCAGCCTCGGCCAGGCCTGGCGACACTCGGCCGCCGCCGAGGAGCGCGGCCCGTTCGTCTACGTCCGCGGCCCGGCCATCGGGCCGTATCTGGAGGCACTGGTCGCCGAGTGCGAGACCGAGCTGATCACCGCCCAGCCGCAGAGCGGGCGCGAGACCGGAGACACATACACGGTCCAGGTGACCAGCGGTGAGCGCGAGCTGCTGGCCCGCGGCGTCAAGCTGCTCACGCTCTACCAGCACAGTGCGCGCCGCAGTGCCGCGACGCGTGAGTACGTCGCCGCCGTGACCGAGCTGGGCGGCGAGATCCGCACCCTCGACGAGTTCTTCAACCGGATGATCGTGGTCGACCGCAGGGTGGCGGTGATCCCCGCGCCGGACGACCTCTCGGTCGCGATGGCGATCCGGGAGCCGACGGTGGTGGCCTACCTGGTCGACGTCTTCCTGCGCACCTGGGAGCGGGCGCGACCGTTCGACAGCAGCGACGACAAGGCCAAGCGCGACATCGCCAAGGAGCAACGGGCGATGACGATGCGGATGCTGATCGAGGGCTACTCCGACCCGGTCTCGGCCAAGCGGCTGGGGGTCAGCGCACGCACGTACGCAGGCTACGTCTCCGACCTCAAGGAGGAGTACGAGGCCGAGACCCGGTTCCAGCTCGGCTACGCGATCGGTCGTGAGGGGATCAAGCCGAGCGCACTGCCCTCGGATCCGACCTGACCCCCACACCGCTCTCTGACACGAAAACGGCAACAGACCCGAGTCTGCTGCCGTTCTCGTTGGGGGCGGCCCCGCCAAGTGGGGGAGGGAGGAGGGGCCAGCTCGTCGCTAGGGAAGCGTCACTTGGTGACGGTCTTGATGACCGGCTTGACGCTGTAACCCCAGCTGTAGTCCATCGCGTGCGCAGGGGCGGTCAGTCCGAGAAGTCCGAGGCTCACGGCACCGGTGGCGACCGTGACGGCGATGATGCGTGCGCTGAGCTTCATGGGGGTGTCCTTGCATGTTGGGTTCATGGGAATCCCGAGAGGTACCTGCAGGACAAGTCTGGTCGCGGCCCCCAGGGCCGCGTTAGGACTATGGTCCCTCATCTCTTTGCAATGCATAAAGTTGCAGAGGCCTGCGGATTCACGCGTCGGGACGGTCCGCCTCACCGACGCGGCGGGTGGCTCCTGTTCACTGTCACCCCTGTGCGGGTGGTTTGTCGAGGGGTACGGCGAGCCCGATCCGGCTCAGCCGCCGATGGCGCTCATCGAGCGACTGGGCTCGGCGAACCCTGTCTCCGCCGCGGCCTCGCCCTCAGCGATCCCCCGCGCCGCCGCCTTCGGCCACATCGCCGCCCGCCAGCGGTCGGCGATCTCGTCGTCCGAGGCGCCCCCACGGAGCAGGCCCCGCAGGTCGGTCTCCCCGGTCGCGAACAGGCAGTTGCGGACCTGCCCGTCGGCGGTGAGCCGGGTCCGGTTGCAGGCCCGGCAGAAGGGCCGCGTGACCGAGGCGATCACACCCACGGTGGCCGGGCCGCCGTCGACGGTCCAGCGCTCGGCGGGAGCGCTCCCCCGCGCCTCGACGGCCGGGGTCAGCGTGAACGACCCGGCCAATGACGCCAGGATCTCCTCGGCCGTGACCAGGTGGTCGCGGCTCCACTGGTGGTCGGCGTCGATCGGCATCTGCTCGATGAACCGCAGCTCGTAGCCGCGCTCCAGGCAGAACCGCAGCAGTGCCGGTGCCTCGGTGTCGTTGACCCCACGGATCAGCACCGCGTTCACCTTCACCGGCGTCAGACCCGCCTCCTGGGCGGCGGCGAGCCCGGCCAGGACGTCGCCGAGCCGGTCGCGCCGGGTCATCTGGGCGAAACGCTCGCGGTCGAGGGTGTCGAGGGAGACGTTGAGCCGACGCAGGCCCGCCTCCCGCAGCGCCGGAGCGATCCGGCCCAGACCGATCCCGTTGGTGGTCAGGGCGAGGTCGAGCCGCTCCCCCACCTCGGCACCGATCGCCGCCGTCCGGGCGATCAGCTCGGGCAGCGTCGGGCGCAACAACGGCTCGCCTCCGGTGAAGCGCACCGACCGCACGCCGAGCTCGCCGACGGCGATCCGCACCAGCCGGACGATCTCGGCGTCGGTGAGCAGCTCCGGCTTCGGCAGCCACGACAGCCCCTCGGCGGGCATGCAGTACGTACAGCGCAGATTGCACTTGTCGGTGAGGGAGACCCGCAGGTCCGTGGCCCGACGACCGTGCTGGTCGAGCAGTCCGAGCGGGACCGTTCGGGTCATCGGTGGATCGCTCGATCCCCCGCGACCAGGCGTGTCGGCGTACCGCCGCGGGTGAGCATGACGATCTCGGCAGCGATCGAGACGGCCGTCTCCTCGGGCGTCTCGCCACCGAGGTCGAGGCCGAGCGGCGAGCTGATCCGCGCCAGCTGGAGGTCGCTCACACCGTGCTCGCGCAACCGCGCGACCCGGTGTGCGTGCGTACGTCGACTCCCCATCGCCCCAATGTAGGCGGCCGGACCGGCAAGTGCCTCCACCAGCACCGGGACATCGAACTTGGCATCGTGGGTGAGCACGCAGATCGCCGTACGGTGGTCGACCCGGCCCTCACGCTGGGCCTGCTCCAGGTAGCGGTGCGGCCACGTCACCACCACCTCATCGGCCGCCGGAAAGCGCTTGGCGGTCGCGAACACGCCCCGGGCGTCGCAGACCACCACGTGGTAGCCCAGGAACGCCCCCATCTGGGACAGCGCCCGAGCGAAGTCGCTGGCCCCGAAGATGAGCATCAGCGGGGGCGCGACGAAGGACCTGACCACGACCGGGACCGGGCTGCCGTCCTCGGCCTGGAGATGGAGGATGCCGGTCTCGCCGCGGCTGAGCAGGTCCTGGGCCTCGGCGCTCGCGGTGTCGGCCAGCTGACGTGACCCGGCGGGCGGCAGTGTCGCCGGGAGCGACTCCGTCGTCTCGGTCGCCCCGATCAGGAACGTGTCGCGGCTGTCGGCGTCGGGGCCCAGCAGCGTCACGGACGCGACCGAGCGGCGTTCGACGATCGCGTCGAGGGTGCGGGCCAGCACCACGGCGCCGCGACTCGCGGGCAAGACCGGCTCGACCAGCACCTCCAGCACCCCACCGCAGGTCAGCCCCACCGCGAAGGCGTCGTCGTCGGAGACGCCGTACGTCTCCAGCACCGGCGTCCCGCTGGCGATCACCTGCTGCGCCAGGTCGTAGAGCGCCCCCTCGACACAGCCACCCGACACACTGCCGAGCACCTCGCCGCTGGCAGCGACGGCCATCACCGCGCCGGGCTGGCGGGGCGAGGAGTGCCAGGTCGCCACCACGGTGGCGAGGGCGAACGGCATCTCCGCCTCGACCCAGCCCCTCAGCTCCCCGACCATCTCCCGCATGGCCACATGGTGGCATACCCACGTTTCAGGCTGATGGCGCCGACTTCCGGGTTCACCACGCGCGAGATCCGGGTTCACCACCCGCGAGATCCGGGTTCGCCACCGCCCACTTCCGGGTTCGCCACGGCTAGCCTGAGCCGCATGACGCGCCCCTCGATCGCCGGGATCGTGGCCGCAGCGGGCCTCGGCGTGCGGATGGGCGGGCCGAAGGCAGATCTGGTCGTCGACGGGGTCCGACTGCTGGACCGAGCGATCAACCTGGCGCAAGCGGGCGGCTGCGAGCCCGTCCTGGCGGTGATCGGTCCGAGAACCAGGCCGCCGAGGGATGTACGGAGCGTCGTGAACCCCAGCCCGGGCGACGGGATGAGGAGCAGCCTCGCGCTGGGGATCGGTGCGGTGACCGGCGTACCGCCGAGGGAGCAGCCGGACGCGATCGCGCTCCTTCTGGTGGATCAGCCCGGGCTGACGGCGGAGGCCATCGCCGCAGTGGTGCAGTCGTGGCGACCCGGGCGGATCAGTACCGGCGTCGTGGTCGGCCGGGACCGCCGCATCCGGACGCACCCGGTCGTGATGTCCCCCGCGCAGTGGCAGGCGGCGCTGATCTTGGCCGGTCCCGATGAGGGCGCGCGGCGCTACCTGGCGCAGCGAGCCGACCTGATCGACGAGGTCGAGGTGGACGTCGACCCGATGGACCTGGACACACCCGCCGATCTCGACCGCTGGAACCGTGGGTAACCCGGAAGTCGACGGTGGCGAACCCGGATCTCGCGCGTGGTGAACCCGGAAGTCGGCTACCCGCCGGCAAACGGCGGGAGTACGTCGACCACTGCCGCACCAGGCAGCTCGGTCTCCGCGTCGGCCTGTGAGCCGTCCACCAGGAACGACGAGGCCAGGCAGACCGCTCCGAACCCCTCGCGGGAGGCGAGCAGCGCCTTGAGGTCGGCGAGGGTGGCGCCGTCGGGGAGGGAGACGACCTCGGTCTCACGCCCGGCCGCAGCCTTCGCCCCGGCGAAGTAGCGCACTGTCACCGATCCCACGCCCGTCACAGTACCGACCTACGCGACCGACCTCCCCGACCTACCCGATCGGCCACCCGTCGGCGTCGGCGCAACCTCCGTTTCACACCTTCCACAAGATCAACGATTTAGATAGGTATTTCCTAGGTATAGTCGCGCACGGCTCACTCCATCGTTCGACACCAGCGAGGACGCACCGATGAACACCCGTACCCGCATCGCCTGGACCTCCGGGGTCGTTGCCCTCGCCCTTGCCGTGACCGGTACCGCCGTCGCCCTGCGACACCAGGACGCCAGCGACGCACAGCCCGGCGCGCCGAAGCGCACCCCGCTTCTCGTCGTCGGGACCAGCGATGTCGCCGACTCCTATCTGATGCACGACGTGATCGAGCCGGGATTCGAACGAGCCTATCCGGAGTACGACCTGCAGTACACCGGCTCCGCCACCGGCGCTGCGATCGCCTCGGCGAAGACCGGATCGGCAGCGGCCCTGATCGTGCACGCGATGAGCTTGGAGAACCAGTTCGTCGCCGACGGCTACTCGGCCGAGCCCGCAGGGCGGGCGATCTTCTGGGGCGACTACGTCCTGGCCGGCCCGAAGGACGACCCGGCCGGCGTACTGGACGGCGGCACTCACGACATCGTGACCGCCTTCGAGAAGATCGCCCGGGCGGGCGCGGAGGGCAAGGCCACCTTCGTCTCCCGCGGCGGCAACCCCGGCACCACCGTCCAGGAACATGCGCTGTGGGCCGAGGCAGCGGCCTCGACGACCACGCTGTGCACCGTCGCAGCCACCAATGGCGGCGGGAAGTCGCCGTACTCCTCAGCAGGCACCTGCCCCAGCACGATCGGCGCCAAGGGTGCCGACACCGGCGACCACGGCTTCCCCGCCTGGTACCGCACCACCGGCCTCACCCAGGCGGCCAACATCACCGCGGCCGACGCCTGTAACTTCACCGGAGCGCCCCACAACTCCTGTTACGTCTTCACCGATCGGGGCACCCTCCAGCACCAGCAGGAGACCGGCGCCGTCTCCACCCTGACCCTCCTCACCCGAGACAACGACACCTCGGCCCGCGGCGGTCACGCGGCGTTGGTCAACACGTTCCACGCCTACGTGATCAACCCGAAGGCGCCCGGCTTCGCCGCCATCAAGGCCGACAATCTCAAGACGAACGTCGCCGGCGCGACCGCCCTACTCGACTGGATCACCTCGGCTGCTGGCCAGCGCGCCATCGGCGCCTATCAGCCGGAGGATCCGGCCTTCGAGCCCTCGGCATCGCCGAAGGTCACTGTCCACGCGCCCACCGCCGCCGAGCCCCACGAAGCGATCACCATCAGCGGATCGCTGACGAACGTTGTACCCGGAATGCCGGCACTCGCTGGCGTCACCGTCCGTCTGGAGGGCGGCGACACCGCGTTCTCGGCGACGACCGACGCGGAGGGCGCCTTCGCCTTCCACGTCTCTGCTCCCGAGCTTGGCGAGATCACCTACCGACTCGTGACCGACCAGATCACTCAGACTGAGGACGATGCCCTCGAACCTGCGTTCCGCGACCTGCTCAGCGCCACCACCACGAAGGTCGGACCGATCACCGTGACATCGTCACCATCGTGACTTTCCTGCTCGACGGCCTGCGCGAGGCGTGGGACCTGCTGATCTCGGGTGACCCCGAGCTGATGCACCTGCTCTGGGTGACGTTGCAGGTAGCCGGTGTCGCCACCGCCGCGGCCCTGGTGATCGGCCTGCCGATCGGGCTCTGGCTCGGCCTGGCACGGTTCCGCGGACGCGGGGCGCTGATCGCGCTGGCGAACGCCGGGATGGGGCTGCCCCCGGTCTTCGTCGGTCTGGTGCTGGCGCTGTTGATGTTCCCGGCCTCGGCGCTGGGCCGGTTCCACCTGATCTACACCCTCAAGGCGGTCTACATCGCGCAGTCGATCCTCGCGCTGCCGCTGATGGTGGCGCTGACCTGCGCCGCGGTGCAGGCATTGCCCGGCGGCCTGCTTGACCAGTCCCGTGCCTTCCACGCCCGCGGCTGGCAGCGGGCGGTGCTGGCGGCCCGCGAGGCCTGGACCGGGATCGCGGCGGCCCTGATCGCGGCGGCCGGGACGGCGATGTCGGAGGTCGGCGCGATCATCCTGGTCGGCGGGAACATCCAGGGCTACGACCAGACCCTGGCCAGTGCGGCGCTCTTCGAGATCAACGCCGGGCACTGGACCCAGGGTGCGGCGATCGGCATCCTGCTGTTCGGCCTGATCCTGATCGTCGGGGCGCTGTTGACCCTGCTCCAGCACGGACCTGCGCTGGCACGGCGGTGGCGCCGATGATGCTCACCGTCCGTGATCTGGGCGTCCAGCGTGGACGCACCGCCGTGATCGAGGGCCTCGACCTGGACGTGGCCGAGGGCGAGGTGGTCGCGATCCTCGGCCCGAACGGCGCCGGGAAGTCGACCCTGCTGAGTGCGCTGGGCGGCCTGCTCCCCGCGACCGGGACGATCACAGCGGAGGGTCGGATCGCGACCGTCCTCCAGCACGCCGGCTTCGCGAAGCGCTCGGTACGCCGCAACGTGGACCTCGCCCAGGCCTGGTGGGGCGTCCCGCGCGGCCGCCGTCGGGCCCGGTCGTTGGCAGCGCTGGAGGCTCTGGGCGCGGGGCATCTGGCCCGGCGTCCGGCCGACGCGCTCTCCGGCGGGGAGGCCCGCCGGGTCCACCTCGCCCGTGGCGTAGCCGTCCAGCCCGACGTACTCCTGCTCGACGAGCCCTTCGCCGGGCTCGATCCCGCCAGTCATGCGGCACTGGTCGAGGAGACCGCCTCGGCGCTGCGGACGGCTGCGCGGGCCACCGTGGTGGTGCTGCACGACCGCGCCGACGCGTGGGCGCTGGCCGACCGCATCGTCGTGATGATGGCCGGTCGGATCGTGGCCGACGGCACCCCCGAGGCGTTGCTGGCCGAGCCGCCGTCACTGGAGGTGGCCCGCTTCCTGGGGTACGACGGCGTGCTGGCCGTCCCGGGTGGCACCTTGCTCACCCGGGCGGCACAGGTGCGGATCGATCCCGAGGGCGACCTGAGCGGGGAGGTCACCCGTCGGATCCGGCGTGAGGACGGTGCCCTGCTCGACCTGGCGTTGAGCAACGGCCGGGTGCGCTGCCTGCACCACGGCGTCCCGCCCGAGGTCGGCGCGCAGGTCCGGGTGAGTCTGGACCACACCGTCTCCTTCCCGACGGCTCTCCCGCCAGAGGGCGCCGAAGCCTAGGATTCCGGCATGGAATACCTACGTATCGGCGAGGTCGCCCAGGCGGTCGGCGTCAGTGTCGACACCCTGCGCCGCTGGGAGGCCGAGGGCAGGATCACCTTCGAGCGCCGCGGCAACCAGCGCGTGCTGCCCGCCTCGCAGCTCAGCGAGGTGAAGGCCTCGCTGGCGCCGCCGCAGCGTGGGACGAGCGCCCGCAACCACTTCGACGGGATCGTGGTGGCGGTCACCAAGGACGGTGTGATGGCGCAGGTCGAGCTGGCCTGCGGCGACTACCGGGTGGTCTCCCTGATGAGCCGCGAGGCGGCCGACGAGCTCGGCCTGGAGCCGGGGATGCCGGCGACGGCGGTGGTGAAGGCGACGAGCGTGATGGTGCAGACCTCCTGACACCCCGCCGAGGCGGCGCTACTCGGCGGGAAGCGGAACCCGCAGTTCCGTCCCTGCCCCTTCCAGCATGAAGGCGATGTCGGCCGCATAGTTCTTCGCGACTGTCTCCATCGGCCAGAAGACCTTCGACCGACCACGGGAGTCCAGAGCGACCGTCAACGTTCCATGCTCACCAGGGTCGTACCCGCCGCCTTCCAAGGAACCTCCGGCGTCGACGTAGACGCCGACCGAGCGAGCGAGCGCAGCAACATCAGCGATCGGACCTCGCACGCCGACGAACGCAGGGTCGATGTGCTTCAGGTAGCGGTTCACGACCTCTGCCGTGTCCCTCTGCGGGTCCGTCGTCACGAAGACGACGGCGACCTGGTTCCGCACATCAGGATCGAGACGCGACATCGCCATAGCGAGGTTCGTGAGGACCATCGGGCAGAAGTCCTCGCACTTGGTATAGCCGAAGAAGAGAAGCGTCAGCCGCCGTCCGGGCGGCCGCGCGAGATCGACTGCCTGATCGTCGGAGGTGCGCACGAGCGCGGTCGAGCTCGCCTGCATCGCAGGGCCCGAGATGACGTGCCCGCTGAACGGCACGACCACCGTCCTGCCCCCGCATCCGGCCAGAACACAGCACGCGAGGACGGCGGCGACGCTCCGTACCGCGAACCTCACTGCGCGTACTCCGCGATGCCCGCACGGATGTCCTCAGTAGACGAGATCTCCCCGATATGAGCGGCTACCGCCTTGCCGTCCTTCACCAGGACAGAGGAGGGGATGGCCATCAGCGGGACCGCGCCGTCCAGGGCAGAGCTGAACTGACCTGCCGTGTCCATCCAGTTGGGATAGGTAGCCTTCCGCTTCCGGAGCGCAGACAAGGCATAGTCACTGCTTCGATCCCGCGAAAGACCGAGGACCCGGACCAGTCCCGTCGAGGCGGCCCGCTGCAACAGCGCCATCTCCTGGACACATGGCTTGCAGTAGCTCGCCCAGATGTTGACCAGGACGACCCCGTCCACGTCAGGAGCGCTTGCCGATCCGAGCGGATGCGACGTGTCGATCTCAACCGCGACGGAAGGATCGATCGCATGCCACCCCAGGGTTGCGGCCACCCCTCCCGAGTTGTCCGAATCGGCCACGTAGGTGTCGGAACCGGCACATCCGCCCAGGCCCACGACCGCCACAGCCACCATCACCAGGGCTCCGACTGCGCGCCACCAGGCTGGCTTCACTCTGACTTCCCCCTACCAGGCTCACAAACAAGGCCTCGATGCTAACGAGAGGTTCCTGCCACCCCCATGCGCCCCCGGCCGGGAGACCGCAGGATGGGCGAACCCACTGAGGGCGTGAGCGGCGCCACCCAGGCAAGCCTGGGCTTCCTTGAACTGATCAAGAATCTGTCGCAGGCTTGAGGAACACACCAACCGTCACCACGTCTTGGGAGTCTCCTCATGTCCACGAGCACCGCCACCTCCGCCGACCTCTCCACCACCCCGGAGATCGCTGCCGGCGCCGCGCAGTTCCTCACGCCGGTCGTGATCGACCTGGCCGCCCTCGCCGTCAACGGCAAGCAGGCCCACTGGCACGTCCGCGGCGGCAGCTTCATCGGGATCCACGAGCTGCTGGACCAGGTCGTCGCCCACGCGCAGGAGTACGCCGACACCGCGGCCGAGCGGGTCATCGCTCTCGGTCTGCCGCTCGACGCCCGACTGGGCACCGTCGCCGACAAGTCGACCCTGCCCGCCCTGCCCGACGGGTTCCAGGGCTGGGAGTCCACCGTCGCCAAGGTCGTCGAGCAGATCGACGCCGCCCTGGTCACCGTCCGCGCCGCCGTGACCGGCCTGGACGACATCGACCTGTCCAGCCAGGACGTCGCGATCGAGATCGAGCGCGGCCTGACCAAGGACCGCTGGCTGCTGCACGCCCACGTCGCGTCCTGACCCGCACGACGACAGACGCCCCGCCCCGGTCCCGGGGCGGGGCGTCTCTCTGTCCGGGATCACGGGTTTTGCATGAGGTAAGGCTTACCTATACTGGACGCATGAGGTCCCACCGTCGCCGCCGGCCCGTCGATCACGTCCTGATCGCCGGTGACCTCGGCGATCTCGCGGCGATCCGGGCCGTCCTCGCCGACCTGGACCCGTCGTCGTACGGCCAGGTGCTCCTGGAGACCGGCGGGGTGAGCGACGTACCGCTGCTCGCGACGCCCGCCCGCGTGACGGTCCACCTGCTCGGCTCGACGCACGTCGCCGACGCCCTGGAGACCTGGGTCGAGGAGTGGCTCCCGCTCGGCGTCGAGACCGCCCCCGACGTCAAGGTCTGGATCGGCGGGCGCTCCCACGAGGCGATGACGACGCTGTACCGCTCGCTTCCCGTCCTCGCCCAGCGCCTCTGAGGCAGCCCACCTATCCCCACAACCTGGGATGAGGAACAATGGCGCTATGGACGGGGACCTCGCACTGCAACTGAAGGTCATCGACCCCACGGATCTGGGTGCCCGCATCAAGCGTTTCCGCCAGCAGCGCGGCATGACGCAGGGCCAGCTCGCCGGCGGGGTCTCCTCGACCGCGTACGTCTCGCGCATCGAAGCCGGACTCCGGCGCCCCGAGCCGGCGATCCTCGAAGGCCTCGCCCGCAACCTCGACATCCCGGTCCGCGACCTCCTCACCGGCGACGCGACGCCCTCGCGCGCGCGCGCGCAGCTGGAGCTGGACTACGCCGAGCTCGAGCTCAACACCGGCTCCGCGGCCCAGGCCGTGCTCCGCCTGGACAACCTGCCCGAGCACCTCGACACCGACCACCGCCAGCTCGCCGACCTGCTGCAGGCACTGGCCGGACAGGCGCTCGGCGCCGACCCGATCGTCAAGCTGGAGAAGCTGGTCGCCGAGAACCCGGTGAACGTCACGACCTGGTTCCGCGCCCAGATGGCGCTGTGCCGTGCGCTGCGCGACACCGGCGAGCTCGACTCCGCCGCCGCCGCCGGCGAGCAGGCCCTCAAGCACGTCGAGGAGCTCAACCTCACCGGCACCGACGACGGCATCCAGCTCGCCGTCACCCTGGCCGGGATCTACGAGATGCGCGGCGAGATCCCCCGGGCCCTGCGTCTGGCCGAGTCCACCCTGGCCCAGGCCGATGAGACCAGTACGCCGCGCTCGCGGGCCTACGTCTACTGGAACGCCTCTGTCTGCGAGTCCGAGCAGGGCAACATCTCGGCCGCGATCGACTACGCCGGCAAGGCGATCTCCCTGCTCGGCACCGACGGCGACGCCCGCCAGCGCGCCATGCTGCTGGCCAACATCGGTCGCTTCCACCTGCTCTCGGAGCCGCCGAACGTGACCACCGCGCTCGCCACCCTGGCCACCGCCAGCCGCGAGCTGGAGACCAGTGGCGCCTCGGCCACCGAGATCGCCACCGCGACCGTCGAGCAGGCCCGCGGCCTGGTGATGACCGGCGACCTGAGCACCGCTCACGAGCTGGTCGAGTCCATCCTGGCCAAGCGCGACGAGCTCGGCGCCTACCTGGTCGCCGACGCGCTCGTGCTCCGTGGCGAGATCCTGCTCCCGCGCGACAAGGACGCCGCCACGTCGGCGTACCACGAGGCCGTGCTCGCCCTGGCCGCCGGTGGCCAGGACCGTGCGGTCGCCAAGCTCTGGTACCAGATCGCGGCCCGCTTCGAGGCTGCCGGAGAGACCTCCGCAGCACTGGACGCCTATCGGCGTGCCGGCGTCGCGAGCGGTGTCGTCACCGCCGGCGTCGCGGCTGTCACCACCCTCGCCTGATCCTCGGACTCCCCCGCCGAGGGTGACGGCCTCCGAGTGCGGCCATCACCCTGCTCATGCGCGACCCGTCAGCAGCAGCGCAGCGTGTCAGCCCGCGCCGCGTCCGTGGCGACGGCAGTGCTCAGGCCGAGCGCAGTGACGGCCACGAGCAGAGCGGCGACGATACGGGACTTCTTCATGGGGGTTCCTCTTTCCTTGAATTTGCCTGACCAGGCACAGTCAGGCAGGAAGAGGCAACAGAGGGTCCCGGGGATATATGCCCGGTGTGAACGAGACGAATGCCTCATGAGGCATATGTCATACCGAAGGAGGCAGATCCGGGCAGGCGAGGGCGCGGGGCGGGGGTGGCCGGTCCCGGGCAGCCCCGGGCAGCCCTGCTGCCAGCGCGTTTGACCAGCAGGTAACGCCGCACCGGCCAGCCCGGAGCTCACACAGGCGAGAAATGCACGAAGGCCCGGTCCCTCACGGGACCGGGCCTTGCGCGGTGGTGCTGAACTCCACCGTGCTGGCGGAGGTGGCGAGATTTGAACTCGCGATGGGTTACCCCAAACCGCATTAGCAGTGCGGCGCCATAGACCGGACTAGGCGACACCTCCAGGACAGCGCCGCTAGGTTACCGGGCCGCGGGCCAGGAGTGCCAATCAGGGTCGCTTCCGGCGTGGCTCACGGTGTCGGCGGGACGTCCGGCTCGAACCGGTAGCCCATCCCCGGCTCGTTGCGGAAGTACCGCGGACGCGACGAGTCGGGCTCCAGCTTGCGCCGCAGCTGCGCCATGTAGAGCCGCAGATTGCCCTGCGCGTTCTCGTAGCCGGGCCCCCACACCGCCTGCAGCAGCCGCTGTTGACTCAGCAGTACGCCGGGGTTGCGGACGAACACCTCCAACAGGTGCCACTCCGTCGGGGTCAGGCGTACCTCGGCGTCGGCCACCGTCGCCCGCTTCGCCGCCAGCTCGACCCGGGCGTCGCCGAAGACGATCGCCGGCTCGTCGACGGCGACGGCATGGCGCCGGGTCATCGCCCGCAGCCGGGCCAGCAGCTCGTCCATCCCGAACGGCTTGGTCACGTAGTCGTCGGCCCCGGCGTCGAGGGCGTCGACCTTGTCGGTGCTGTCCGAGCGCCCCGAGAGCACCAGGATCGGCACCTGGCTCCACCCGCGCAGCGACTCGATCACCTGGACCCCGTCCATGTCGGGCAGCCCCAGGTCGAGCACCACCACGTCGGGTCGATGCTCGACGACGCCGTTGAGCGCCTCGGCACCGTCGCCCGCCGTCACCACCTCGAACCCCGCCGAGCGCAGGTTGATGGTCAGCGCTCGGGAGATGTGCGGCTCGTCATCGACGACCAGTACCCGCGTCATGCCTCGTCCTCTCCGGCAGCGTCCCAGGCCGGCATCACCAACGGTGCCGGCATCCGCTCCAGCGTGATCACCATCGTCAGTCCCCCACCCGGCGTCTCCTCGGGCTCCAGGGTCCCACCCATCGCCTCGACCAAGCCGCGGGAGACCGCCAGGCCGAGCCCGATCCCGGCCGCGTTGTCGGTGTCCCCCAGCCGCTGGAACGGCACGAAGACGCGGTCCATGTCGGCGTCGGGGATGCCCGGCCCGCGGTCGACGATCCTCAGCTCCACCCGGCCGCCGACGGCACTGCCGTTGAGCAGCGGCGGCGTCCCGGCCGGGGCATACCGTTGAGCGTTGGCGACCAGGTTCACGATCACCCGCTCCAGCAGTCCCGGATCGGCGTTGACCAGCGGCAGCTCCGGGGCGAGGTCGATCATCACCGCACGCGGCGAGACCCCGAGGTCGTCCAGGGCGCTGGCCAGCACGTCCTCCACCTGGGTCGGGCGCAGGTGCACCGGCATCGCGCCGACCTGGAGCCGGGACATGTCGAGCAGGTTGTCGACCAGACCGCTGAGCCGGTCCAGCGAGGCGTCGGCGGTGCGCAGCAGCTCACCGCGGTCCTCGTCGCTGACCGTCACCGCCGGACTGAGCAGGCCCGAGACGACCGCCTTCACCGCGGCCAGCGGCGCCCGCAGGTCGTGGCCGACAGCGGCGAGCAGGGCGGTCCTGACCTTGTCGGCCTCGGCCAGCGGTGCCGCCTGGGCTGCCTCGTGGGCGAGCCGGATCCGTTCGGCGGCGTCCCCGGCCCGGGAGGCGACCACGTCGGCCAGGCGGCGGTCCTGCGGCCGCAGCCCCGACCCGCCGATGGCCAGCACCCGTCCGGTGCCGGCCTTGAGCCGCACGGTGGCCTCGTCCGGCGTCACCGGTGCCGACGGTCCGGCCTCGGCCAGCGTGTGCCAGGTCGCCCCCTCGGCCTCGAGCAGAGCGGTCGAGCCGACCCCGAACGTCTCCCGGAACCGCTCGAGCATCCCGTCCAACGAGTCCCGGTCCGTGACCGGCGTACTCGCGACGTTGGCCAGGGCATGGGACTCGGCCACCGCCCGCGCCGCCTCGCGGGTACGCCGGGCGGCGAGATCGACCACCCAGCTCACCATCAACGCCACCAGCACGAAGATCACCAGGGCGAACGCGTTGTTCCGGGTGGCGATCGTGATGCTGTGCACCGGCGGGGTGAAGAAGTAGTTGATCAGCCCCGAGCCGAGCAGTGCGGCGACCAGCGCCGGACCGATCCCGCCGACCAGCGAGACCGCGACGACGGCGACCAGGAAGGTCAGCATGTCCGAGGCCAGGTTGAGCTTGATCAGGTCGTCGAAGCCGAGCAGGCCGGCCGCCAGTGCCGAGGGCAGCAGCACCGCCAGCCAGTAGCCGCGGGTACGCCGGGCCGCGCTCAGCGCCGCGGCGTTGGGCCGCGGCAGGGTCCGGCCCTGCCCGGCCTGGGCGTGGGTGACGATGTGGACGTCGATGTCGCCCGACTCGCGGATCGTCTGGGCGCCGATGCCGGGCCCGAAGACCCGCTTCCACGACGGACGCCGACTGTCGCCCAGGACCAGCTGGGTGGCGTTCTCGGCCTTGGCGAAGGCGAGCAGCTCGGCGTGCACGTCGTCGCCGAGCACGTGGTGGAACGAGCCGCCCAGGGACTCGACCAGCCGGTGCTGCTCGACCAGGTGCGCCGGGTCGGCGCCGGTGAGGCCGTCGGACTGGCTGACGTGCAGCGCGAGCAGGTCCCCGAAGCCGGAGCGGGCCGCGATCCGGGCCGCCCGACGGATCAGCTGCTCGCCCTCCGGGCCGCCCGAGAGCGCCACCACGACCCGTTCCCGGGTCTCCCAGGTGCGGTCGATGTCGTGCCGGCCGCGGTAGTCCTGCAGGGCCGCGTCGACCCGGTCGGCCACCCACAGCAGCGCCAGCTCGCGCAGGGCCGTCAGGTTGCCCTCGCGGAAGTAGTTCGCCAGCGCGGCGTCGACCTTCTCCGCGGCGTAGACGTTGCCGTGCGCCAGCCGCCGGCGCAGGGCCTGGGCTGACATGTCGACCAGCTCGAGCTGCTCGGCGCTGCGCACGAAGGCGTCCGGGACGGTCTCGCGCTGCGGCACCCCGGTGATCTTCTCGACCACGTCGTTGAGCGACTCCAGGTGCTGCACGTTGATGGTGGTGATCACGTCGATCCCGGCGGCGAGGATCTCCTCGACGTCGGCCCAGCGCTTGGCGTGCTTCATCCCCGGGGTGTTGGTGTGGGCGAGCTCGTCGATCAGCACCACCTTCGGCGACCGTGCGAGTACGGCGTCCAGATCGAGCTCCTCGACGCGGGTGCCCCGATACGGCACCACCCGACGAGGCAGCACCTCGAGCCCCTCGACCATCGCGGCGGTGTGGGGCCGGCCGTGGGTCTCCACGAAGCCGACCACCACGTCCGCACCGCGCTCACATCGGCGCCGCGCCTCACCGAGCATGGCGTAGGTCTTGCCCACGCCCGGCGCGGCGCCGATGTAGACCCGCAGCTGACCAGCACTCATAGGCTGATCATCGCAGCGAGTCGAGCTTCAGGTTGAGCTCCACGACGTTGACCAGCCGGTTGCCGATCAGGCCGAGCGCGCGGCCCTGGGTCGCACCGGCGACCGCCTCGCGGACCGTCTGCTCGCTCAGCCCCCGGGCCCGGGCGACCCGGGCGACCTGCTGATCGGCGTACGTCACCGAGATGTGGGGGTCGAGCCCGGAGCCCGAGGCCTGGACCGCATCGGGTGCCACCTGCGAGGCCGGCACCCCGTCGGCGGCCGCGATCTCGGCGATCCGCTGCTTCAGGGTGGCGACGAACTCCGGGTTGGCCGGGGACAGGTTGGAGGCCGAGGACGCCATCGCGTCGTAGCCGTCGCCCGCGGCCGAGGGCCGGGACTGGAAGTACTCCGGGTGGCCGACGAAGGACTGGCCGATCAGCGAGGAGCCGACGACGTGTCCGTCCCTGACGATCTGGGAGCCGCTGGCGTGGCTGTGGAAGGCGACCTGGCTGATCCCGGTGACCGCCAGCGGGTAGGCCAGGCCGAGTCCGACGGTGGCGACGACCATGAAGCGCAGGCTGACCAGGGTGAGCCGCAGCCAGCGCGGCAGGCCGGTGAGGATGGTGTTTGTGGACATCAGAGGCTCCGTTCTCAGCTCAGGCCCGGCAGGCGGGACACGAGCAGGTCGATGATCTTGATCCCGATGAAGGGGCTGACCAGGCCGCCGACGCCGTAGACCAGCAGGTTGCGGCGCAGCAGGGCCGCGGCGCCCGAGGGCCGGTAGCGCACGCCGCGCAGGGCGAGCGGGATCAGCGCGACGATGATCAGGGCGTTGAAGATGACCGCCGAGAGGATCGCCGACTCCGGGCTGGCCAGCCGCATGATGTTGAGCTTGTCCAGGCCCGCGTAGGCACCGGCGAACATGGCCGGGATGATCGCGAAGTACTTCGCGACGTCGTTGGCGATCGAGAAGGTGGTCAGCGCCCCTCGGGTGATCAGCAGCTGCTTGCCGATCCCGACGATCTCGATCAGCTTGGTCGGGTCGGAGTCGAGGTCGACCATGTTGCCGGCCTCCTTGGCCGACGCGGTGCCGGAGTTCATCGCCACCCCGACGTCGGCCTGGGCCAGCGCGGGGGCGTCGTTGGTGCCGTCACCGGTCATCGCGACCAGGCGGCCGCCCTCCTGCTCGGCCTTGATCAGCGCCATCTTGTCCTCGGGGGTGGCCTCGGCGAGGAAGTCGTCGACGCCTGCCTCCCGGGCGATCGCGGCGGCGGTGAGCGGGTTGTCGCCGGTGATCATCACCGTACGGATCCCCATCCGGCGCATCTCGTCGAACCGCTCGGTCATGCCGGGCTTGACCACGTCCTTGAGGTGGATCACACCGAGCACCTCGGCGGTCCGGCCACGGCGGCACTCGGCCACCACCAGCGGGGTGCCACCGGCGGCGGCGATCTGGTCGACGGTCGCGGTGAGCCCGGTCGGCTCGGTGCCGCCGTTGCCGCGCACCCAGGCCATCACGGCCGACCCGGCGCCCTTGCGGATCTCGCGGTCGTCGAGGTCGACGCCAGACATCCGGGTCTGGGCGGTGAACGGGACGAAGGTGCACTCCTCGGGGACGCCCGGGGTGCCGGGGCGTCCGGGGGTGCCGTCGTACGCGGCCTCGGCGAGGACCACGATCGAGCGTCCCTCCGGCGTCTCGTCGGCCAGGGAGGAGAGTCGGGCGGCCTCGCTCAGCACCGCGACCGAGTGCGGGCCGACGGGGACGAACTCGCTGGCCTGGCGGTTGCCGAGCGTGATCGTGCCGGTCTTGTCGAGCAGCAGGGTGTTGACGTCACCGGCGGCCTCGACCGCACGGCCCGACATCGCGAGCACGTTGTGCTGCACCAGCCGGTCCATGCCGGCGATGCCGATCGCCGAGAGCAGCGCGCCGTTGGTCGTCGGAATCAGGCACACCAGCAGCGACACCATGACGATCGCGGTGACGCCATTCGCGTTGAGCGCCTGCGTGTCTGGGTCGCCCGGATTGTTGGCCTTGGAGTAGATCGC
>NZ_JASLGR010000061.1 GCF_030150155.1 Nocardioides sp. | reverse complement strand
GACCGGGGCGAGAGTGTTGCCGGCTTCGACTTCGGCGACGGGTGAGTCGGGGGTGAGGTGGACGTAGGTGTGCACCACCCGCGTCACGACCACCTCCGACGTCCCTGAACCGGCTATACCGGCGAGGTGGCGCCGCGCGATCACCCCGACTGCCTTGGCGCGGCGGATGTCCAACGGCTCGGGCTCAGACCCCTCATCCGCCCCTGCAAGTTCGGCGGCGACCTCCTGGATCGCTGCCTCGAAGTCAGCAGCATCGGCGGCGTCCAGGCGGCCGAACACATCGGCCAGGCCGTCGGGCTGCCCGGTCCCGGAGATGTTGATCGACCGGCCCTCCGCTGCCGCCCTCGCGCGGGCCACAGCTGCGTCGGGGTCACTGAGGATCTCGGCCAGGACGACCATGCGTCGGAGGCGGGCCATCCCGACCCGATGGGCGATCGGGGCGATGGCCTCGTCGACGTACCGCGCACCCTCGGCCGGGACACCGCGCAGCGTCGCGGCGACCTGACGGGCACGCCACACCTCAACCCGACCTTCTCGGACGGCAGCCAGAGTCTCGGGGAACCGCCACGCCAGGTCCCACACATCAGCCAGATAGGCCAGTGCAGCGCGGGGGCTCATCTGAGCGAACGCAGCGAACTCGGCCACTGCTTCCTCCCCGATGCGAGGACAGCCGTCACCACCGACGGGCATCTCCAGGCCGTACCGCTGCTCAGCAGGCTCAGCGTCGGCCACCACGGTGAGCCAGCGAATCGCCTTGTCCAGGGCCTTGACCTCGCGACGGCGGGCCTTGGCCTGGTCCACACGCCAGCCCTCCAACAGTGCCTCAGCACTGCTGGTCACGGGCTCCGAGCCACTCGACTTCATGCCCATCACAGTATGGGAAGCCACCGACAAAAGCTGACCTCCTTCTGCTCCCTGGTTGGCGCAGGATGCGACGACGGGAGAGGGGCTGGCCGATCGCGAAGCCGATGATCATGACGGCGACGCTGGCCGTGATCGCCCACCGCCCGCGGCGCAGGATCCGTCGCGCCGCTTCGGTCTCTCGTGCGGCGCCCTGACCGATCGGGGCACCGAGGGCGAGCTCGGCGCTCGTCTCTGCACGCATGGATCCCTCCCGGCTGCACGGCCAGCTGATCCTGCCAGAAGCAGTCGGCGCCCGGCCGGAGGCGTCCGAAAAAAGCCCGCAAGTGGGGGGCTGCGCTCTTGGCTACTCGCGGGTAACGTCTGTGCGGTGACTCACACCTCGGCTGGCACTGGCGCTCCTGACGTCGACGTCCTCATCATCGGGGCCGGGCTGTCCGGCATCGACGCGGCGGCGAGCCTGCTGCGCAACAACAAGGACCGCTCGGTGGCGATCCTGGAGGCGCGTGACGCATTGGGCGGCACCTGGGACCTGTTCAAGTACCCGGGGATCCGGTCGGACTCCGACATGTTCACGTTCGCCTTCCGCTGGCGTCCGTGGGAGTCCGACACGACGCTGGCCGACGGGCCGCTGATCAAGGAGTACCTGACCACGGTCGCCGCTGAGGAGGGCGTCGACGACGTGATCCGCTACGGCCACCGGGTCACCGCGGCGAGCTGGGACTCGCGCACCGAGCTGTGGACGATCTCCGTGGAGGGTCCCGGTGTGGAGGGCGGCACCGGCACCATCACCACCCGGTTCCTGTGGAACTGCTCGGGCTACTACGACTACCACCAGGGCTTCCAGCCGACCTTCCCCGGCGTCGAGGAGTTCGAGGGCACCTTCCTGCACCCGCAGTTCTGGCCCGAGGACCTCGACTACACCGGCAAGAAGGTCGTCATCATCGGCTCCGGCGCGACCGCCGTCACCCTGGTGCCCGCGATGGCCAACTCCGGGGCCGAGCACGTCACGATGCTCCAGCGCACGCCGACGTACATCGTGTCGCGACCGGGCAAAGACCCGGTCGCGGGCGGCATGAAGAAGGTCCCGTTGGTGGGCCGGCTGCCGTTCAAGGGGGTCAGGGCGAAGGCGGCGCGCGAGGCGCTGCGCTGGGAGAACCTGGGCCTGAGCCTCGGGCTCTACCTCTTCGCCCAGCGCTTCCCGCAGCGCGCCCGCGCCTTCATTCGCGACAGCCAGATCGGACAGCTCACCGCCCGGGAGGGTGGCCAGGGGTTCACCCGCGAGGAGGCGACCGCCTTCGTCGACAAGCACCTCAACCCGCCGTACGACCCGTGGGACCAGCGGCTGTGCGCGGTGCCCGACGGCGACCTGTGGCGGGTGATCCGCAACGGCTCGGCGACCATCGTCACCGACCACATCAAGACCCTGACCCCGACCGGGATCGAGCTCGAGTCCGGCGAGACCCTCGAGGCCGACATCATCGTCAGTGCGACGGGCCTCAACATCAAGCTCTTCGGCGGTGCCGACATCACCGTCGACGGCGAGAAGATCGACCCCGGCGAGACCACCGCCTACCTCGGCACGATGCTCACCCACGTGCCGAACTTCGCCTTCACGATCGGCTACATCAACGCCTCCTGGACGCTCAAGGCCGACCTGGTCTCGGCCTGGGTGAGCAACCTGCTCAGCGACATGACCGAGCACGGCCACACCGTCGTCCGCGTCACCGAGCCCGCCCAGGCCGGGTCGCGGCCGCTGATGGACATGAAGTCGGGCTACCTGCTGCGCGGCGCGCCGGGGATGCCCCGGCAGGGTGACCACGGTGCCTACCAGGCGAAGCAGAACTACTTCATCGACATGCGCCGGATGGCCCCCGGCGACGTGCACTCCGACGGGCACCTCGCCTTCGGCTGACGCTCACAAGGCGGGGTCAGGGGGCGACGGCTGCCAGCGCCTCGCGGCAGACCTGGATCGCGGGAGCGTTCGCCAGTGCCGCCCGGGTCGAGGTGAAGACCTCGCGGTGCGGGTCGCCGGGCAGGTCGACCCAGCGCACCTGGGGGGCGCGCCGCACGCTCATCAGGCCGGGCAGGATCGCGACCGCGACGCCGGTCTCGACCAGCGCGATGTGCGCCTCCAGGTCGTCGGTCTCGAACCGTACGTCGGGCTCGAACCCGGCCTCCCGGCAGGCATGCTCGGCCCAGGTCCGTGAGGCCGCCCCGCGCGGCTCCATCACCCAGGGGATCGCGGCCGCGTCGGCCAGCGAGGTGATCGCCGCGTGCTCGTCACCGGGACGGACCGCGAGCCGGAGCAGGTCGGTGGTCAGCGGCGCCCGGTCGAGGTCGGCGTGCAGCGGGGCGGGATGATGCGGGTACTGCTGCGCGATGACCAGGTCGAACTCGCTCGAGCGTGCCTCCAGCAGTGCCTCCTCGGGCAGTCGCTGCGACATCGTCACCTTCAGCCGCGGGTGCTCGGTGGCCAGCCGGGTGAGCAGCTGCGGCATGAACGCCAGCGCGGCGGACTGGAAGGCCGCGATGTGGACGGTCCCCGAGACCTCCCCATCTTCGGCGGCCAGTGCTGCGACGTCGGCCTCGGCACGCTCCAGGAGCGCCAGGATCTCGCCGGTGTGTTCGACGAGCCGCTCGGCGGCCGGGGTGAGCTCGACCCGCCGCCCGACCTTGCGCAGCAGCTTGGTGCCGACCTCCCGCTCCAGCAGCCCGAGCTGCTGGGAGACCGAGGACGGGCTCTGGTGCAGCACGTCGGCGACCTCGCTCAGGGTGCCGTGCAGGGAGAGCTCGCGGAGCAGTCGGAGGCGGCGTACGTCGAGCATGGCAGCACCCTAGCAAAGGGTAAGCAAACCCGAACGTTATCGGTCGGAAAACATCGCTTTACGTGACCTGTTCGGCGGGGAGATGATCGCTCTATGAGTGAGTCTGCTGTGAACCCCGCTGCGGTGATGACCGCGCCGATCCTGGGCGAGGAGTGCCTGCCCGAGGTGGAGGCCCTCGTCCGGGCCTGGCTGGAGTCTGCGTCCACGAAGCCCGTGCACGCCTCGGCACGCCGCCTGGCCGACGTACTCAAGGACGACGCGGGCCTCGACTTCACCGTCGGCTTCGTCGACCGGGTGATCCGCCCCGAGGACCTGGGCGTCGCCGCCCGCGCCCTGCGCGAGCTCACGCTGTGCACCCCGGAGTTCCTGCCCTGGTATCAGCGCGGTGCGCTCAAGGCCGGCTCCGGCCTCTCCCGCGTCGCCCCCGGCGTCGTCATCCCGGTCGCGCGCCGCGTGCTGCGCCGGATGGTCGGCCACCTCCTGATCGACGCCACCGACTCCAAGCTCGGCGCCCAGATCTCCCGCCTGCGCGAGCGCGGCGTCGGCCTCAACATCAACCTGCTCGGTGAGGCAGTGCTCGGTGACGCCGAGGCCGCCCGCCGCCTGGCCGGCACCCGCACCCTGCTCGAGCGCCCCGACGTCGACTACGTCTCGGTCAAGGTCTCCGCCGTGATCGCGCCGCACTCGGCCTGGTCCTACGACCAGGCCGTCGCCCACGTCGTCGACGAGCTGCTGCCGCTCTACCGGTACGCCGCCACCGAGACCGCTGCGGGCCGGCGCAAGTTCATCAACCTCGACATGGAGGAGTACCACGACCTCGACATCACCATCGAGGTCTTCCAGCGCATCCTCGACCGCGAGGAGATGCTGAACCTCGAGGCCGGGATCGTGCTGCAGGCCTACCTCCCGGACGCCCTCGGCGCGATGATCCGGATCCAGGAGTGGTCCGCGGCCCGTGTCGCCCGCGGTGGCGCGCCGGTCAAGGTCCGCCTGGTCAAGGGCGCCAACCTCCCGATGGAGCGGGTGCAGAGCTCGCTGTACGGCTGGCCGGTGGCGACCTGGGGCTCCAAGCAGGACTCCGACACCTCCTACAAGCAGGTGCTCAACTACGCGCTCACCCCCGAGCGCGCCGCCAACGTCCGGCTCGGCGTCGCCGGACACAACCTCTTCGACGTGGCCTACGCCTGGACCCTGGCCGGTCGCCGTGGGGTCCGGGACCGGATCGAGATCGAGATGCTGCTGGGCATGGCCGAGGGCCAGGCCGAGGCGGTCCGCGAGACCCTCGCTGCCGAGGGCGCCGGGCTGCTGCTCTACGTCCCGGTGGTGCACCCGCGCGACTTCGACGTCGCGATCTCCTACCTGGTGCGCCGCCTGGAGGAGGGCGCCAGTACCGACAACTTCATGTCCGCCGTCTTCGACCTGTACGCCGAGATGAACACCCGCGGCGGGCTCTACGAGCGGGAGCGGGGTCGGTTCGTGGCCGCGCTGCGTGCCGTCACCGACGTCGTCGCCGGACCGAACCGCACCCAGGACCGGCGCCGCCCGGTGCACGCCCTGGAGCGGGCCCCACACGACCCGGCCGCCGGCTTCGCCAACGTGCCCGACACCGACCCGTCGCTGCCGGCCAACCAGGCCTGGGGCCGCGACATCACCGCCCGGATCGCCGGCTCCCAGCTCGGCGTCGACCTGGTCGCCGCCTATTCGCTGACCGAGGTCGCCCAGGTCGAGGCCGTCCTGGCCGAGGCCACCGAGGCCGGTCGCGCCTGGGCCGCCCGCCCCGCCGCCGAGCGGGCCGCGATCCTGCGCGCTGCCGCGATCGAGTTCGAGAACCGCCGTGCCGACCTGCTCGAGGTCGCCGGCAGCGAGTGCGGCAAGACCCTCGACCAGGGCGACCCCGAGGTCTCCGAGGCGATCGACTTCCTCACCTACTACGCCGAGCTCGCCGAGGGCCTCGACGCCGTCGACGGCGCCCGCCCGGTGCCGGTCGGGCTGACCGTGGTCACCCCGCCGTGGAACTTCCCGGTCGCGATCCCGACCGGTGGCGTCGCCGCCGCCCTGGCCGCCGGGTCGGCCGTTGTGATCAAGCCCGCCCCGCAGGCCGCCCGGTGTGGCTCGCTGCTCACCCAGATCCTGTGGGAGGCCGGCGTACCGCGTGAAGTGCTCCGCCTGGTGCACGTGCCCGAGAACGAGGCCGGTCAGGCCCTGGTCGCCTCGCCGCTGGTGGGTCGCCTGATCCTGACTGGTGCCTTCGAGACCGCCGCGCTCTTCCGTCGCTTCCGCGCCGACCTGCCGCTGCTGGCCGAGACCTCGGGCAAGAACTCGATCGTGATCACCCCCGACGCCGACCTCGACCTCGCGGTCAAGGACCTGGCCTACTCCGCCTTCGGTCACGCCGGCCAGAAGTGCTCGGCGGCCTCGCTCGGCATCCTGGTCGGCTCGGTCGCCACCTCCGAGCGCTTCCGGCACCAGCTCGTCGACGCCGTTTCGTCGCTGACCGTCGGCCTGCCGAGCGACCCGACCACGCAGATGGGTCCGCTGATCGAGCCTGCCGCCGGCAAGTTGCTCAGCGCCCTCACCACCCTGGCTCCCGGCGAGTCCTGGCTGGTCCAGCCCCGCCAGCTCGACGAGACCGGTCGACTGTGGAGCCCGGGCGTCAAGACCGGCGTCAAGCGCGGTTCGGAGTTCCACCGCACCGAGTACTTCGGTCCGGTGCTCGGCCTGATCACCGCGGACTCCCTGGAGGAGGCGATCGCGATCCAGAACGAGACCGACTACGGCCTCACCGCCGGTCTGCACTCGCTGGACCGCGAGGAGATCGAGACCTGGATCGCCACGGTCGAGGCGGGGAACGCCTACGTCAACCGGTCGACCGTCGGCGCCGTCGTACGCCGGCAGCCGTTCGGTGGCTGGAAGCGCTCGGCCGTCGGTGCCGGGACGAAGGCCGGTGGCCCGAACTACCTGATCGGGCTGAGCGACTGGGAGTCGGCCCCGGCCACCCGGACCGCGCCGGTGACCGGCGCTGCCGCTGCGCTGCTGGCTGCGGCGGCCGAGCGCGGACTGGACCCCGAGGGACGCCTGGCGCGCTCGCTCGGCTCCGACGCCGCCGCCTGGGCCGATGAGATCGGTGTGGTCCGCGACGTCTCGGGTCTGCTCGCCGAGCAGAACCACTTCCGCTACCTGCCGGTGCCGGTCACGGTGCGGTTCGAGGGCGGCTCCGAGACCGACCTGCTCCGCGTCGTCGGGGCGGGCCTGACTGCGGGCGCGCCGCTGACGGTCTCGCTGGCCACCCCGCTGAGCGCCGACGGTGCCGCAGCCCTGGCGCGGTCCGGCGTCGTCCCGGTCACCGCCGACGCTGCGCAGTGGGCCCGCACGCTGACCGGCGCCGATGCGCCCCACCGGGTGCGTCTGATCGGTGGCAGCCGGGAGGTGTTCGCCGCCGCCAGCGAGGGTCGTGCCGACGTGGCGCTCTACGCCCAGCCGGTGCTCGAGGCCGGTCGGATCGAGCTGCTGACCTTCGTGCACGAGCAGGCGGTCGCCGTCACGGCGCACCGCTTCGGCTCCCCGACGTCCCTGGTCGAGGGCCTGCTCTGAGCATGGTGTGAGTGTCTGGACGGTCCCTAGGTCGTCCAGACACTCACACCGCGGGTGCTAGCGTCCCGGCCATGAATGAGCGGTACACCGTCGACGTACTGGCCGATCTGACCGGCCACACGGTGCGCAACATCCGCTACTACACCGGTCTCGGACTGGTGCCCTCGCCGACGCGGGAGGGCCGGATCGCCGTGTACGGCGCCCACCATCGCGCTCGACTGGAGCTGATCACCGCCCTCCAGGAGCACGGGTTCACCCTGGAGGCGATCGGCCGCTACCTGGAGCGCCGCGGTGCCGGGGCCAGCGTCGAGGACCTGGCGATGCAGCGCGCCATGATCACGTCGTGGACCAGTGACTCACCCGAGGACGTCCAGGTCCGGATCGGGCGGGAACTGCGTGAGCTCGGCCTGCCGCGTGATGCCCTGGAGGCCGCGCACCAGGCCACCACTCGGCACATGGCCGAGCTGGCCGGGGAGCTCGACGAGATCTTCCACGCTCAGATCCTCGACGTCTTCACCGCCTCCCATCCCGACGACGACGCCGAGGCCCGGCGCGCCGAGGGCCTGCCCCGGCTGCGGGACCTGACCGTCGAGGCGGTGGTGGTCGCCTTCCAGGACGCGATGAACGACGTCATCTCGCGCTCGTTGGGTGCGGTGCCGACCGAGCGCTAGGACGCGTGCATCGGTGATGCCGACTGTCGGGCCCTTGACCTTGACAGTTCTGGTGTCATGATTGGTGCATGGCTGAAGCTTTCATCTACGACCACCTCCGCACGCCCCGCGGCCGTGGCAAGAAGAATGGGGCGCTGCACGAAGTGAAGCCGGTCGACCTGGTCGCCGGACTGCTCGATGAGACCCAGAAGCGGAACCCGACCCTCGACACCAACCGGATCGACGACATCGTCCTCGGCGTCGTCACCCCGATCGGTGACCAGGGGATGGACATCGCCCGCACCGCGGCGATCGTCTCCGGGATGCCGCAGACCGTCGCCGGCGTCCAGCTCAACCGGTTCTGCGCCTCGGGCCTGGAGGCCGTCAACCAGGCTGCCGCCCGCGTCCGCTCCGGCTTCGAGGACCTGATCATCGCCGGTGGCGTGGAGTCGATGAGCCGGGTCGCGATGGGCACCGACGGTGGCGCCTGGGCGCAGGACCCGGCCACCAACCTCGCCTGCGACTTCATCCCGCAGGGCATCGGTGCCGACCTGATCGCCAGCCTCGAGGGCTTCACCCGCACCGACGTCGACCGGGTCGCCGCCGAGTCGCACGCCCGCGCCGACGCCGCCTGGAAGGCCGGCTACTACGACAACGCCGTCGTCCCGGTCTACGACCGCAACGGCGTCCTCGTCCTCGACCACGACGAGCTGATCCGTCCCGGCACCACGGTCGAGTCCCTGGCCGGACTGCGCCCCTCGTTCGAGGCCCAGGGCCGCGACGGCGGGTTCGATGAGGTAGCGCTGGCCAAGTACCACTGGATCGAGTCGATCACCCACGTCCACCACCCCGGCAACTCCTCGGGCGTCGTCGACGGTGCCGCGCTGATGGTGATCGGCAACGAGGCGGTCGGTCGCGACTACGGCCTCACCCCGAAGGCCAAGATCATCTCCACCGCCGTGATCGGCTCCGAGCCGACCATCATGCTGACCGGCCCCGCGCCCGCGGCCCGCAAGGCGCTCGCCAAGGCCGGCCTCGGTGTCGACGACATCGACCTGTGGGAGATCAACGAGGCCTTCGCCGCCGTAGCGCTGCGCTTCATGAAGGACATGGGCATCGGCCCCGAGGTCACCAACGTCAACGGTGGCGCGATCGCGATGGGCCACCCGCTCGGCGCCACCGGCGCCATCATCCTGGGCACGCTCGTCGACGAGCTCCAGCGCCAGGGCAAGCGCCGCGGCCTCGCCACGCTCTGCGTCGGCGCGGGCATGGGCATCGCCACCATCGTCGAGCTCGTCTAAGGAAATCTGATGACTGAATCTGCAGTGAAGTACGAGCGCGACGCCGACGGCGTCGTCACCCTCACCCTCGACGACCCGACCCAGTCCGCCAACACCATGAACGAGGCCTACAAGGCCGGCATGGGCGCGGCCATCGATCGGCTGTACGCCGACCACGAGACCGACCCGATCACCGGCGTGATCATCGCCAGCGCGAAGAAGACCTTCTTCGCCGGCGGTGACCTCAAGCGGATGATGCCGGTCCGCGCGGAGAACGCCGACCAGATCTTCGAGGAGGTCGAGTCGATGAAGGCGACGCTGCGTCGCCTCGAGCTCTTCCCGCGCCCTGTCGTCGCCGCGATCAACGGCGCCGCCCTGGGTGGCGGCCTGGAGATCACCCTGGTCGCCAACCACCGGATCGCCGCCGAGGGCCGCTACGACCTGGGCCTGCCCGAGGTCAGCCTCGGCCTGCTGCCCGGCGGTGGCGGCGTCACCCGCACGGTGCGGATGTTCGGCATCGTCACCGCCCTGACCGAGATCCTCGGCCAGGGCACCCGGTTCAAGCCCGAGGCCGCCCAGGCCAAGGGTCTGGTCGACGAGGTCGTCCCGGCCGCGGAGCTGCTCGACCGGGCCCATGCCTGGGTGCTGGCCAACGCCGAGGTCGAGGGCGCCGGCTCCCAGCCGTGGGACAAGCCGGGCTACAAGATCCCCGGCGGCTCGCCGTCCTCGCCGTCGCTGGCGGCGTTCCTGCCCGCCCTCGCGCCGATCCTGCGCAAGCAGATCAAGCAGACCGACATGCGCGCCCCCAAGGCGATCCTGTCGGCCGCCGTCGAGGGTGCTCAGGTCGACTTCGACACCGCCTCGCGGATCGAGTCGCGCTACTTCGTCTCGCTGGTCACCTCCCAGCAGGCGAAGAACATGATCCAGGCCTTCTTCTTCGACCTGGGCTCGATCAACTCCGGCGCTCTGCGGCCGGCCGGCGTGCCGACGTACAAGCCGACGAAGGCGGTCGTGCTGGGCGCCGGGATGATGGGTGCGGGCATCGCCTACGTGCTGGCCCGCGCCGGTGTCGAGGTCGTGCTCAAGGACGTGTCTGCTGAGGCGGCCGAGCGCGGCAAGGCCTACACCGAGGGGCTCAACGCCAAGGGTGTCGCCCGCGGCAAGCTGACCGAGGAGAAGGCCGCCGAGCTGCTCGGCCGGATCACCGCGACCGCCGACCCGGCGGCCGCCGCCGGTGCCGACCTGGTGGTCGAGGCCGTCTTCGAGGACGTCGCCCTCAAGCAGACGGTCTTCAACGAGATCACGCCGTTCCTGGCCGAAGGGGCGCTGCTGTGCTCCAACACCTCGACGCTGCCGATCACCGAGCTGGCCAAGGGGCTCGACGGTGCCGATGCGGCGTCGCGGTTCATCGGGCTGCACTTCTTCTCGCCCGTCGACAAGATGCCGCTGGTCGAGATCATCCGCGGTGGCGACACCTCCGATGAGACCCTGGCTCGCGCGTACGACGTCGTCCAGGCGATCCGCAAGACGCCGATGATCGCCCACGACTCGCGGGGGTTCTACACCTCGCGGGTGATCGGGACGGTGATCCAGGAGGGTCTGCAGATGCTCGCCGACGGCGTGCACCCCTACTCGATCGAGCGCGCCGCCACCCAGGCCGGCTACCCGGTCGGGCCGCTCCAGCTCGCCGACGAGCTCAACCTCCAGCTGATGGTGAAGATCGCCGCCACCACCCGCGAGGCGGCCGGGGTGAGCGAGCTGACCACGATCGAGAAGGTCGCCGGTGCCCTGATCGACGCGGGCCGGGCGGGCAAGCTCGCCGGGGCGGGGTTCTACGACTACGTCGACGGCAAGCGCGGCTCGATCTGGTCCGGCCTGGCCGACCTGTTCCCGGCTGCGCAGGTGCAGCCGGAGATGGCCGACCTGCGTGACCGGCAGATGTTCATCGAGGCGCTGGAGACGGCGAAGACCTTCGAGGAGGGCGTCGTCACCTCGGCGGCGCACGCCAACATCGGCTCGATCTTCGGCATCGGCTTCCCGGCGCTGACCGGTGGTGCGGCGCAGTTCATCACCGGGTACGACGCTGCCGACGGCTCGCACGGCATCGAGGCGTTCCTCGTCCGGGCCGACGAGCTGGCCGCCCGCTATGGCGAGAGGTTCGCGCCGACGGCGTACCTGCGGGAGATGGCGGCCAAGGGCGAGTCCTTCCCCGCCTGAGATCCGGCTCCACCACCGCCGAATTCCGGGTTCGCCACGCGCGAGATCCGGGTTCGCCACCGGTGAGATCCGGGTTCGCCACGCATCACCCACGTAGCGCCAGGGGGCGCTCCGGTTTAGGCCGGGGCGCCCCCTTCGCCGTACTCTGACAACGCAGCCGGTCCAGTCTTGCCTTCGGCTGCCACTCTGCGATCGGCCGTCACGGCATCGATCATGAGGCCGGAATCCCTCCGGCTCCCGCCACCGATCGGTGGCGATCCCTGGCGAGACATGCCAGATGTGAGAACACTCTTGTCTTCAGTTGTGAAGGGTTTCGCCGAGTTCGGCGTGCCCGCAGAAATCGTCAGCGCCCTCACCGAGCGCGGCATCATCGACCCCACCCCGATCCAGGCGGCGACCCTCGCCGACAGCCTGGCCGGGCGTGACGTGCTCGGTCGTGGCCGCACCGGCTCCGGCAAGACGTACGCCTTCCTCATTCCGCTCGTCGCGCGCCTCGTCGCGTCGGGCCGCAAGGCCGGCGTCTACCAGCCCCGCGGCCTCATCCTGGCCCCGACGCGTGAGCTCGTCGGCCAGATCAAGGAGTCGCTGGAGCCGCTGGCCCAGGCCTACGGCCTCACCATGCAGACCGTCTTCGGCGGCGTCGGCCAGAACCCGCAGGTCACCGGCCTGCGCAAGGGCGCCGACATCGTGCTCGCCTGCCCCGGCCGGCTCGAGGACCTGATGGGTCAGGGCTACGCCGACCTCTCCTCGGTCGAGGTCACCATCCTCGACGAGGCCGACCACATGGCCGACCTCGGCTTCCTCCCGGGCGTCAAGCGGATCCTGTCCAAGACCCCGAAGGGCTCGCAGCGGCTGCTCTTCAGCGCGACCCTGGACAACGGCATCAACGTGCTGGTCAAGCAGTTCCTGGCCAACCCGGTCACCCACGAGGCCGACTCCGCGCAGTCGCCGGTCGTCACGATGGAGCACCACGTGCTGCACCTGGCCGCCCGTGACCACCGCCTCGCGGTGCTGTGCGACCTGGCCTCCGCGCCCGGGCGCACCGTCGTCTTCACCCGCACCAAGCACGGCGCGAAGGCCCTGGCCCGCCAGCTCAACTCCAACGGCATCCCGTCGGTCGACCTGCACGGCAACCTGTCGCAGAACGCCCGTACCCGCAACATGGAGGCCTTCCACTCCGGCGCCGCCACGACGCTGGTCGCCACCGACATCGCAGCGCGCGGCATCCACGTCGACGACGTCGCCCTGGTCATCCACGCCGACCCGCCGGCCGAGCACAAGGCCTACCTGCACCGCTCGGGTCGTACCGCTCGCGCCGGTGCGTCGGGCACCGTCGTCACCCTGATGACGTCGGACCAGGTCAAGGACGTCCGCGACCTGACCCGTGCCGCCGGGATCAAGCCGGCGATCACCCGGATCGACGGCGTCGGCGCCCCGATCCTCACCGAGATCGCCCCCGGCGAGCGCACCCGTCCGGGTGCCTACGTCCCCGAGGCGGCCACGCAGCCGGCCCGTCGCGAGACCGGCGACCGTGAGAGCACCCGCAAGTCGCGCCCCGGCAGCCGCGCGCGCAAGCGCCAGGCAGCAGAAGCCGCCGGCACGGGTACGTCGGCCGGCGCAGGCGCTCAGCCGAAGTCCGGCAACGGCGGCCAGCGTCGACGTACCGGCTCGGGGCAGGGCCAGCAGCGCTCGGCCCAGGGTCAGGGTGGCGCCCGCTCCGGCGGCCAGGGCGGTTCCCGCTCGGGTGGTCAGGGTGGCTCGCGCTCGGGCGGTCAGGGTGGTTCCCGTCCCGCCGGTCGCTCGGGTCGCGGTAACGGCGGCGGGCGCACTCGCTCGGCTGCCGACTTCAGCGCCGGCCGCTGACTTCCGGGTTCGCCACGTGTGAGATCCGGGTTCGCCACGCGCGAGATCCGGGTTCACCACCGTCGACTTCCGGGTTCGCCACGCGAACCTCTGAATGATTCAGGATCCCGTCCCGCATTCGTGCGGGGCGGGATTCGTCGTTCCCGGGGTGTGCCGTGGCGGTGGTGAACCCGGAAGTCGACGGTGGTGAACCCGGATGTGGGCGGTGGTGAACCCGGAAGTCGGCTAGCGGGAGAGGAACGCCGTCATCGCCTCGTGCGCCTCGGGGCTGTCGAACAGGCGTGCCGACAGGGCGGCGACCTCCTCGCCCCGGGCGTCGAAGCCGGCCAGGATCGAGGCGTTCAGCAGGCCCTTGGTCTCGCGCAGGCCCTGGAGCGCGCCGGTGATCAGCTCGGCGACGACCTCGCTCACCGCGGCGTCGAGGGTGTCGGCGGGGACGACCCGCGTCACCAGGCCGTACGCCGCCGCCTCGGTCGCCCCGAACTTCGCACCGCTCAGGAACGTCAGGCCCGCGGCCCGCGACGTCATCCGGGGCAGCACCGTGAGCGAGATGGCGGCCGCGGCAAGGCCGAGCTTGACCTCGGTGAGCTGGAAGTTCGCGGCGTCGGAGGCGATCACGATGTCGGCGGCCGCGACCAGGCCGGTGCCCCCGGCGCGGACCGGGCCCCGCAGCGCGACCACGACCGGCGTGGGCAGCTCCAGGATCAGTCGCTGCAGCGCCACGATCGCGCGGGCGCCCTCGAGCATCGGCGTCGTCGAGGCCTCGGACAGGTCCGCACCCGAGCAGAACACCCGGTCGGCGCTGGTCAGCACGATCGCGCGTACCGACTCATCGGCGGCAGCGGCCGTGAGGTGCGCCGACAGCTCACTGACGAGCTGCCGGGAGAGCGCGTTGCGGTTGTGCGGGGAGTCGAGCGTGATCGTGGCGACGCCGTCGAGGGCGGCGTAGTGGACCAGTTCAGTCGGCATCGACCCAGTATCAAGGAGAACGCGGACCCGAGGAAGGGAAAGCGTGAGGGCCCACCGGATCCGCTCCCGAGCGGCGGACCCGGCAGGCCCTCTGGGTGGGGTGGTGCTGCCCGAACGGGCAGCACCACCCCGACGGGTGTTACTTGATCGGCTTCGCCACCACGACCTGGTTGCGGGTGTAGTGGAACCGGCCGCCGCCGAGCTGGACCTTGCCGGTGCAGCTGATCAGGACCAGGCGGTGGGCTCCCGTGGTGGAGAAGAACCGGGTCGGCACACCGGCACCGGCCTTGCGGGAGTAGGTCGACGTGCTGGTCACCTTGAACCGGTACGTCGTGCCGCCCTGCACGACCGAGATGATCTGGCCGCGCTTGGCCTTCGACAGCTTGTAGAAGGCGCCGGCCCGGTCGTACTTGTCGGAGACGTGCCCGACGATCACGGTGGTGCCGACGACGTCACCCAGGCCGGCGGAGCGACCGATGATGCCGAGGGTGGCGACGTTGGACGGGATCTCGACCTTGTTCCGGCTGATCCCGACCGGGGTGGCGGTGGCCTTCGCGCCGATCGCCTGGTAGCTCAGCCGCGCGGTGTTGACGGCCGAGGCCACGGTGCGGGCGACGTCGCGGATGAACGAGTACTCGATGCCCGAGTAGCCGGCCTCCACGATCGGGTGCCCGTACGTCGGCTTGTGCACGAGGGTGGTCTCGCTGGCCAGACCACACCGGTGCGTGGTGGCCTCGTTCTTGGCGTCGGCCGAGGTCGAGGCGACCCAGGTGTAGTAGCCGGCGACCTTCACCGTCACGGCCGGGCTCGTCTGGGTGCCGTTGCGCGGGGTGAAGTGACGCGTGGCGACGAGCTTGGCCGGCTGGCAGGTCGCGGCCGCCCGGGAGGCGTACGGACCGTAGAGCCGGACGGTGCCCTGCGAGGTGCCACCGGCGGTGAAGTTCCGCAGCGTGATCTTGTCGCGCAGCGGCGAGCCGACGGTGACGCGGGCCGCGGAGGTCCGGGTCGTGATCGTCGGAGCGTTCTTCAGCGGGATCACGACGACCTTGGAGTTGGTCACCGGACCGAAGGTGGTGGCCAGGGTGGTGGCGTCGATCGTGACCGTCCGGGAGCCGGTGGCCTTGATGTAGCCGGCCGGGGCCTTGGTCTCGGACAGCGTGTAGCTGCCCCAGGCCAGACCGCTGACCTTGAACGCACCCGCGGCCGGGTCCTCGTCGCCGCTGCCGTTGTCGGTGATGGTGGCGGCGTACCCGCCCGGGCCGGTCAGCGACCAGACCGAGCCGGCCAGCGCCTTCCCGCTCGGGTCGGACTTGGTCCACGTCACGCTGCCCGGGGTCGGGGCGTTGACGATCGCGCCGACGGCACCGTGCAGCGCCGTCGCACCGATGCTGACGGTGTGCACCGTCGGGTCCAGCACGTAGCCGGTCGGGGCGGTGGTCTCGGTCAGCGTGTAGCTGCCCCAGTCCAGGCCGGTGACCTTGAGCGCGCCGTCGGCCGGGTCGGCGTCGAGCGGGCCGTTGTCGGCCACGGTCGTGCCGGTCGGGTACGACGGTCCGGTCAGGGTCCACTCCGAGCCCGCGAGCGCGGCGCCGCCGGCGTCGGTCTTGGACCAGGTCAGGTCACCGGGGATCGGCGTGTTGGCGATCGCTCCGACGTCGATGCTCAGGTGGGTGGCGTCGAGCACGGCGGTGTACGTCGTCGAGCTCGGCGTGTAGCCGGTCGGAGCGGTCGACTCGGTCAGCGTGTAGCTGCCCCAGTCCAGGCCGGTGACCTTGAGCGCGCCGTCGGCCGGGTCGGCGTCGAGCGGGTCGTTGTCGACGATGGTGGTGCCGGTCGGGTAGGAGGGTCCGGTCAGGGTCCACTCCGAACCGGCCAGCGGGTAGCCGTGGCCGTCGGTCTTGGTCCAGACGATCTCCCCGGGGATCGGGGCGTCCTTGATCGCGCCGAGGTCGACGGCCAGGTGCGACCCGTCCACCGTCGCCGGGTGGCTGGTGGTGTCGAGCTGGTAGCCGGTCGGGGCGGTGGCCTCGGTCAGCGTGTAGCTGCCCCAGTCCAGGCCGGTGACCTTGAAGGCACCGTCGGCAGGGTCGGCGTCGAGCGGGCCGTTGTCGGCCACGGTCGTGCCGGTCGGGTACGACGGCCCGGTCAGGGTCCACGACGAGCCGGCCAGCGCGCTGCCGCCCTGGTCCGTCTTGGTCCAGGTCAGGGCACCGGGCTTCTCGATGATGCCCTGGTCGACGTCGAGGTCGGCGGTGTTGGCGCCCAGCGTGATCGTCCCGGTGACACCGGTGGTGGCGTCACCGTCGGAGTCGATCTTGTCGTTGGTACCGACCTTCTGGGTGGTGAAGGCGGTGCCGGCCGGCAGGCTGGCGGGCGCGAACGTGACGACGTACGAGCCGCTGGGAAGGTTGTCGAAGAGGTACTTCCCCGAGGCGTTGGTCGTCGTCGTGGCCGAGATCGTATTGCCGTCGACGTCGGTGCCGCTCAGCTTCACCGCGAAGCCCGCGACGCCGGGCTCGCCGGCGTCCTGCAGGCCGTTGCGGTTGGTGTCCCGCCAGACCGTGTCGCCCAGCGAGGAGCCGATCACGGTGACGGTCCGCGAGGCGGGGCCGACCGGCTGGCTGACGCCGGTGGCGTTGCCGGAGGTGACGTTGTCGTAGACGTCGTCGGCGCGGTTGTCGGCCGGCGTCTGGGTGATCATCGCGCGCAGCGTGTCGGTCGGCTTGAACTCACCGGGGCGCTGGAAGCGCAGGCCGGTGACCTGGGCCATCGTGCTCGGGCAGTCGGCGGTGGTGCCGTTGCCGGAGACAACAGTGCCGGTGCCGTCGGCGGCCGAGCACCACACCGTCGACCCGGAGGCCGCGTTGGTGGCGTCGGTCGGGTCCGAGTTCAGTGTGCTGGGCGTCGACTTCGTGTACAGGGTGGTGACGTTGGTCGCGGCCCCGGTCTGGAGACCGGCGCCCGTGCCCGTCGTCACGGTCACCGAGTTCAGCGTCAGCGTGCCGTGGAAGGACGTCCCGCCCAGGCCGTTGGCCGGCAGTACGTCGATCACGTCGGCGTTCGCCACGGTGGTCGGGTTGTTCAGGTTCGCGAAGGTGACGGTCCAGGTGAACTTCCGGGGGTGGGTGGCACCGCCCGGGTTCAGCTCGATGACGCCCTTGTCCACGGACTTGGAGATCTTGATGCCCGAGGGCACCGCGACCAGGATCTGTGCCTTGGCCGTGCGGGCAGCGAGCGACGAACCGTCGTCGGGGGAGCTGACCAGCGCGGTGTTGGTGTAGTCGACGACCGGGGCGGTGGTCGAGGTCGGCAGCGCGGTGTCGAGCAGCTCGGCGTCGTAGAGCACCGGGTCGATGGTCTTACCGATTTCGTTCATCCCCAGGTCCCACTTGATGTAGGTCCGGCCTGCGGGGCAGGTGATCTCGGAGCCCGCGGGGGCACCGGACTGGACGAGGATCGGCGTAATCGCGGCGCCGCTGGCCCGGTGCGAGGAGACGAACACCTCGTCGACGGGCAGGCAGTCCTCGACGTACACCTGGCTGAAGAGGCCGGCGTCGACGTCGGCGACGATGCTCGGGGCCAGGCGGTAGGTGACCGTGTCACCGGCGGTGTAGGAGGCACCGGAGGAGACCCAGGCGCCGGTGGTCTTGTTCTGCACCGACTTCTTCAGCCGTGCGGAGACCTTGCCCAGGATCAGCCGGTCGCCCTGGGTGCCACCGGTGGTGGTGCTGGCGTTGTAGCCGGAGTTGGACTTCTGGGTCGCGGCGTTGGAGACGACGTCATCCAGGGTGGTGATCTTCGGTAGGGCCGCGAAGCTTGCCCAGTTCGGCAGGATCGTGCCGACGGCGTCGGTGGAGACGACCTTCAGCGCGACGGCCATGTTGAACTGGAAGTAGTCGGTAGCCCGCGGAGCGATGTCGGTGAAGGACATCCGCACCCGGTTGATGCCCTGCCAGGAGCCGTCGACCAGGGTGGCGCCGGGCACGTCGGCCGGGCTGTCGGCCCAGGCGACGGCGGTGGAGCCGGAGTTGGTGCAGTCGGAGCTGGCGCCGTTGCCGGGGGTGGCGACGTAGCCGTACTGGACCTTCATGTTGCGCGGCGTCTGGCTGGTGATCGGCGTGCCGTCACCCCAGTAGCTCGCCCACACCGGATTGCCGTTGGAGGGCCGCTGGATCAGGGTCGAGGTCGCACCGGTGAAGGTGAAGGTCTCGGGCAGCTGGAGCTTGGTGGAGTCCCAGGTGTCGCAGACCTCGACGGTGTTGAGGAAGGAGTCGTCGCCGTTCGGCGGGATGCCGTGACGGGTGTAGGTCACCGCACTCAGCACGGTCTGGCCCTTGACCGCGACGGTGTTGCCGTCGCGCCAGGTGCCCGCGCCGGGCAGGCCCTCGAACTCGGGGTTGGGCGAGAAGCTGCTCGCGGGAGTGTTGCCGGGCTTGCCGGTGATGCCGACGAACGCCTTGGTGATACCGCCGGGGCCACCACGCTCGGCGCGAATGTTGAGGTCGCGACGGTTGTTGGCCGGGTCGGTCTCGATGGCTGGCTGACCGGTGACGCTGGTGGCATTGAGGTTGGTCAGGTTGTTGTGCGTGTTGAGGGCCCAGGTGCCGCCGTCGTCGATGCCGAGGTCCTTGACCGCCTGGAGCGGGACCTCGACCCGGATGTAGAGCGAGATGATCAGACCGAGGCTGGCGTCGAGCGCGTTGCCGTTGTGATCGGTGCTGGGCACGGTGTACGCCGTGGTGTCGGTGCCGGTCACGGTGATGCTGACCGGCTGTCCGGGCGCTGACTGGGTGCACTTCATCGTCCCGGAGTTACGCACCGAGTTGTCGGTGGTCGCGCCGGCAACCGTCATGGTCGCGTTGGGCAGCGCCCACGGGAACATGTACTGTCCGCCGCCGCATTCGGTGAAGCGAGGGGCGTACTTGGTGGTGGCGTTGGCGCCCGCGGCCGTCCACGCCGCCGAGGACGTCGTACCCGGGCCGTAGAAGACATCGGGGGAAAGATCGTCCGTGAAGGTGATCGGCGAGGCCAAGGGTGCTCCGCCCTTGCCTCCGCTGGGCACGCTCATCGTGATCGGGTAGGTCTGCAGCAGACAACTCTGGGTCTTGTCGAAGCTGCACACCGACCAACCGGTGCCGACTGGCCCTGACGTGTTGGAGGTCGAGGCAAGCCGCTTGGAGAGGTCCACCCGCGGTGCCGAGGAGACGGTGTGCTGCACCGTGGGCGTGGTCACAGCGGCGGTCACCTGGTCCGAGGTGACGTTCGCCGAGACCGGGCCGAGCACGGTGTTGTTCGGGACCTCGGGGCGGACCTTGCTGATGAACGGGTAGTTGCGCGAGGTGCCCTGGGTCTCGCCGGCCACGATGCAGACCACCGTCTGCTGCGGCAGCGTCGTCCACGAGGTGGCGGTCACCGGGACGGTCGGGGCGGGGAGGCTGGCCGGGGTGACCGAGGAGCCGCTCTTGCACCAGGCCGGGAGGCTGGTCAGCTCCTCGCCCCGGGGCAGGGTGAAGGTGATCGTCGGGTTGGTCTGGGCACCGCCCTCGTACCGGACGCCGACGTTGTAGGTGACGGTGTCGTTTGTCCGCACCACGTCGTTGCTGTCGTTGAGGTCCAGGCCGTTGGTGTCCGTCGCGCCTGCCGTCGTGTCGAACGGCGCTGTGCCGGTGGTCTGTGACAACGTGACGGTGAGTGCTTCACCTGCCGCATGAGCAGGTGCGCCCCACATCATCATGCCGACGGTCAGGGCACCGGTCACGGTCCCCGCCATCAGGCGTCGTTTCCAGCTTCCGATCACTGCATCCCCCAGAAAAAAGGCCCCAGCTGCTCGGTTGCAGCATGGGGACGTTGGTCCCTATGTAGGGAGTAACTGGGCCCGGTCGCAGGTATGACGGCAAAGAACGCCAAATTTTCGGTATCCGGTGCCACAGAGCGTCGACATCGTCCGAAATAGGGGGTGCGGGCACGCTGCGGTCTAGACCGCACCGTGCCCGCACCCGTGGTGCCGCAGGGTCAGCGGCCGCGTCTCACCACGACCGTGGTGGAGGTCGCCGAGGCCGCGGTCAGGGCGTCACCGGCGTAGCCGGCGGTGACCTTGGTCCTGCCCTTGCCCAGGCCGGTGACGGTGACGCTCGCGGCGCCGCCACGCAGCGTCACGGTCCGCGTCTTGCGACCGACCTTCACCGTGACCACACCCGTCGGGCTGAGGCCCGCCGCGGTGACCTGGACCCGGACGGTGACCTTGCCGGCCTTGGCCTTCACGACCGAGAGCCGGACGGCCGAGGACACCTTGGTCACGTTCACCGTGAGGGTGGTGCTCGATCCCGAGACCGTCCCCGTGCCGGCGTACGTCGCCACCAGTCGGTGTGCGCCGGGCCGCAGGCTCCGCGCCGCCAGCCCGATCCGTGCCACGCCGCCGCTGATCGGCGCCGAGCCAAGGGTCCGGCCCGCCTCGGTCAGGGTGACGGTGCCGCTGGTCGCCCCGGTGACGCTCACCGCGACCGTGGTCGCAGCGCCGTAGCGGACCGTCGTGCTGGTGGCACGCAGGGCCGAGGTGGCCTCCTTCACCACGACCGCGAGCGCGTTCTGCGACGCCTCGTGGGTGGTGTCGCCGGAGTAGACCGCCCGGACGGCGTACGTGCCCGGCGGCGGCAGCTGGCCCGCCTGGCACGAGGCCTTCCCGGCTGAGATCTGCGCGGTGCACCAGATCTCCTCCCCGGTGATGAAGGTGACGGTGCCGGTCGCGCTCGCGGCCGTCACCTGGGCGCTCAGGGTCAGCGAGCCGCCGAAGGTCACCGACGCGTTGCCGGCCGTGATCGTGGTGGCGGCCTTGCTCGGCGTGGTGGGAGCCGTCACGCTCACGCTGCGCGTGGCGATCGCCTGGTTCCCGTTCGCGTCACTGACCAGGTAGGTCAGGGCGTAGGTGCCGGCCTTGGTGGTGTCGACACTGCCCAGCACCTGGAGCGAGGAGGTCACGTCACCGTCGACGTTGTCCTTCGCGCTCACCTCGGCCAGCGGGTCGAATGTCGCCCCCACACTCAGCGTGGTCGTGGCCGGGACGGTGATCACCGGGGCGGTGACGTCGGTGCCGCCGGCCGAGGCGACGAAGACGCCACCGAACTGGTCGACGGTGCCGAGCTTCTCCCCTGCCGCGTTCCGGCTGGTCGCCGTCCAGGCGTAGACCTGGCCCTCGGTCAGACCCGACCACGTCGCTGTGGCGGGCCACCCCGAGCGCGCCGTCGACTCGCCGATCACCGTGTCGCCCGGCGTGACGAGGGTGAGCCCGTCGGTGCCGAAGCTGGTGGTGCGGCTGGAGAGGTCGACCGGCAGGACCATGTTGTCCTCGGCGCCGTTGTAGCGCTTCGCGGTGTCGTACTCGGTCGCGCCGAAGTTCTTCAGCAGCGGCGAGTAGGTGTCGACGTGCATCTCGGAGCGCTTCACGTCGAACTGCAGCAGGCGCAGGAAGCTCGCGCCGAACTGCAGCTGGTCGGTCGACTTGTGGTCGGTGGTGCCGTCCCCGTCCAGGTCGATGTTGCCGTTCTTGTCGGCCTTGCCGGGGAAGAGCTCCCCGGCCGAGACCGTGTAGAACTGGTAGTCGGCCAGCAGCTCGACGACGTTGTGCGCGACGGTCACGCCGACACCGGTCTTGAGGTTGGTGCCGACCCCGTGCTCGTGGCCGGCCAGGACCAGGAAGACGTTCGGGTTGGCGGTGACCACCTGGTTGTAGAGCCGCGAGCCGTCGGCGGAGAAGCTCGCGCCGCGTCCGTCGGGGTTCGACGAGGGTGCCAGGTAGGCGTGGGTGAGCAGGATGCCGTTGCGGTCGTGGTACCGGGCGAAGATGGAGCTCGCCCAGGCGGCCTCCTCGGCGGTGACGCCGTACGACAGACCGACGGCGACGAAGTCGAGCCCGCCGGCGGAGAACAGCACGTAGTTGTTCTGGCTGTCCTTGCCCGCCACCGTGGTGGAGCCGTCGGCCGCTGTGGTCTCGTCCCAGGTGTGGAACGAGGCCTTCTGGTCGGCCGGCCACAGCTTCGAGGAGGCGTAGTAGCGCGCCGCGCTGAAGGTGCTGCTGAACCGGCTGGTCGGACCGGTCTCGGCGCCGAGCTGGTTGTCGTGGTTGCCGGCGATGACCTGGTTGACCAGGCCGGCGTCGTCGAGCACCTTGTGCGCGCCCGAGGTGAAGGCCAGCTCCTTGTCGACCTCCTCGTTCAGGCCGGGGTAGAGCAGGTTGCCGTTGCCGTCCTTCTTGAGCGGGTCGTAGTAGTCGTTCTCGATCACGTCGCCGGTGTGCGCGGTGTACTTGATCTTGCGCGCGGCGGCGTTGTCGCGGATCCACTCGGTGGAGGCGGTGTAGGCCTTCTGCCAGACCGCCTGCTCCTCGATCTTCATCACGTCCTTGGACTCGGCCACGCCGTTCCAGTTGTCGTACGTGCCGCCCGCAGCGCCCTCGGCGAGGTACTGGGTGTCGGTGAAGTGGACCATCGAGAAGTCGTAGTCCTCGGGCTTCTCGAAGGAGTCCTTGGTGTTCTGCGCCGAGGAGTCGTGCGGCGAGAGGTCGTCGGCGAACGGGTCGTCACCGGTGACCAGGACGTGCACCACACCCTTGTCCAGCATCGTCGGACGCACCGCGCCCGACAGCGTGGTGTCGCCCTCGGCGGTGCCGCGGGCGGTGCCCAGCACCGACCACGCGCCGGTCGCGACGTTCCAGGCCCGCAGGCTCACCGAGCGCTCCGGGTCGACCACGCCGCTCCACACGATCTCCTGACCGTCGACACTGCTGGGCAGGGTCATGTCGAAGCGCTGGAACGGGATCTGGCCGGTCGACGGGCTGTCGAGCGTCTTCCCGTCGGGCACCGCGGAGCCGCTGATCGTGGCGCCGTGGGTGTAGGTGAAGTCGAGGGTCGAGGGCAGCACCGGTACGACGCCGCTGAAGCCGCCACTGGCAGCCGTGGCGTTGGCCCGCTTGAACGTCGTGGTGACGTCGGAGCCGTCGTTCGACTCGGCGATCGCCGAGAGCGTGACCTTGCCCTTGCCCTGACCGGTCTGGGTGCCGGTCCCGGTCGGGATCGTCGTGGAGGTGAAGGTCACCGTCCAGCTGATCGCCTTGCCGAACACGTCGGTGGCGCTGATCGCGATGGTGTGGGTGCCGGCGCTCAGGCCGGCCCCGATCCGCTGGCCGGGCGTGATGGTGGCGCCGTCCAGGGTGTAGCGCCACCTCGTCGCCGAGCCGACGTGGGTGATGGTGGCGTCGAACTCGACCGGCGAGCTGACCAGGGCGCCGCGCTTGGGGGTGGTGGAGACCAGCTCCACGCCCGCGTCGCGGTGGTCGCCCAGAGCGGCCACGTTGAGGCCGATCGCGTCGGCGGCACCGAGCGCGCGACCGAAGACCCGCATCGTCGCCACGGTCGCGGCCCCGAAGAACTGGCCGACCGCGTTGGTGTTGGTGTCGGCACCGAGCATCAGCGCCGTCTTCGCGTCGCCGCTGGGCAGCCCGAGGGTGCCGCTGGCGGCGACCGATCCGGCCAGGACGCCGTCGACGTACAGCTTGATCGTCGTGCCGTCCCAGGTGGCCAGGGTGGTGTACCACTGGCCGGTGTTGATCGGCACCGAGACGCTCTTGTACGAGCCGCCGACGTAGGCCATGAAGGTCAGCCCCGAGGAGTTCACCACGGTGGCGAAGCCGCCGGACTCCTTGTCGGAGCAGATCGCGTTCTCGGTGGCCGCGGGCTGGGTGCCGTTGAACCGGAAGGTGCACTCCAGGGAGAAGCCGCCGGCGAGCTTGGACCACTCGTTGCCGAAGGCGTACGCGTAGGCGTCGTCGGAGCCGTCGAAGGTGCCGACCTTCTTGTCCAGCGCCTCCTCGGTGCCGATCTGCGGGTCACCGAGGCGGGTGACGGTCAGGTTCTGCGCGTGGTCCACCGAGGTGCCGTCGGCGAAGTCGACGTCGACGATGTCGGCCTTCGGCGCGGGCGGGGTGGTGTTCCACTGGCCGGCCAGGAGCTTGGCCTCGGCCGCGTTCACCGCACGGCTGAAGACGCCGGCGGCCGCGTACGACGACGGCGGCGCCCACTGGGCCACGATCCCGTTCGGGCTCGCGTCGCCACCGATCACGAAGTGCCGGGCGGTCGCGTTGGGCGGCACCGTCAGGGCGCCGGTCGCCGCCGTGCTGGAGGCCAGGACGCCGTTGAGGTAGAGGCTCAACGTCGACCCGTCCCAGACGGACAGGGCGTGGTACCAGCGCTCGCCGTCGATCGGGGTGGTGACGGTCTTGTAGCCGCCGCCGATGTAGGCCATCGTGCCGAGGGTGGCGCCGTTGACGTAGATCGACAGGCCACCGGCCTCCTTGTCCGAGCAGAGGTCCTTCTCCCCGGTGACCGGCAGCGCCTGGTCGACCCGGAAGACGCACTCCACGGTGAAGGCCGAGCCGAGCTTGGACCACTGGCCCGCGAAGTCGGCGAACGAGACCGCGTCGTCGACCCCGTCGACCGCCATCACACCGGCCTGGAGGTCGGCGTTGGTGCGGTACGTCGGCGTGCCCCAGGTGGTGGCGGCCATCGAGGCGGCCGTCTCGCGGGGAGCACCGGTGCTGAAGTCGACGTCGAGGACGTCGGGCGTCGGCGCCTTCGGGGTCAGACCGACGGCCGTGGCCAGCGCCGCCACCGACGAGGCCGCCAGCGGTGCGCTGTAGATCCGCGCCAGCGCGATCGAGACCGGGGCGTGGAACTCGGCCGTCCCCGTCGTCGAGCTGTCGGCACCGAGCGCGAAGTAGCCGCCCGGCGGGGGCGTCACGGTGCCCGAGACCGGGGTGGTCGCGGCGAGGACGCCGTTGACGTAGAGGCGGACGGCGGTGCCGTCGTACGTCGCCACGGTGTGGTACCAGGTGTTCGTGGCGAGCGGCGCCGAGGCGTACTGGTAGGCACCCCCGACGTACATCTGGGCCTGGATGTTCCCGCCGCTGACCCGGATCGTGTAGCCACCGGCCTGCTTGCCGGAGCAGACGTCCTTCTCCGCCGTGGTGGGCAGGGTGCCCTCGAAGCGGAAGACGCACTCGATCGAGACCGACTGGGTGATGTTCGGGCTGGTCTCGGCCTTCCAGGCGTCGGCAAGCGGGAAGACGACCGCGTCCTTGGTGCCGTCGAACGTGGCCACGCTCCGCTTGAGGGAGGCGTCGTTGGCGGCGGTCGGGGCGCCGTAGACGACCCCGGCGCGGCCGGCGGCCTTGTCCTTGAACGGGCTGGCGCCGTCGGTGCCGTCGACATCGAGGATGTCGGCGACCGGCAGGGCGGCCGGGGCGGCGGCGGGCAGGGCCGCCATCACCGTGCTGGCAGGGGCGATCGGGGTCGGGGTGGCGGCGGACGCGGGCACGTCCATCAGTGCTGTGACCGCCACCGCGACGCCCACCGCGGCGGTGGCTGCGCGCTGCAGCCAGCCGGTGAGGCTTCGTCGTGATCTCACGACATCTCCTTCGTGTGTAGGGGTGCAACCGGGAGAGCCAGCGGGACCTGAGCGCCCACTGACGATCGTGGGGCGACGAAAAAGCCGCGAGGGGAGGTCGTCTCGACCGGCGTGATGCCAGGAGTGACCTCACCCTCGCGGCTGGGGCGTGATGCCGTCGTCGCGGGGAGGATGGCGCGTCGTCCGCGCCGGCGGAACCAGAGCAGCCCGGCCGCGGTGGCGGTGAGCTGGATGCTGGTGCCGGGGGTGTGGGTGGTGTGGGTGGGTGCCTCGGTGGGTGCGGTGCTGAGGAGCGGAGCGGGCGAGTGCTGCGGGTGGTCGGTGGTGCTGGTGGTGGGGTCGGCCGTGGTACTCAGGGCGCGCGGGGTGCTCGTCGCCGTCTGGAGCGTCGGCCCGGCCTCGATGTCGCCTTCGCCCTCGCTCGCCTCCGGGTCGTCAGCCTCGGTCGACTCCCAGGCGTCGGTCGTGGTCCAGAGCCGTTCGGTCGGGTCCGGTGGCGTCGTACCGCCGCCGAGAGCAGCCACCGCCACCAACGCCAGCAGCGTGGCGGCGAGCGCCAGGGCACGGCTGCGCACGGGTGAGGGCATGACGGGACCAGGTCCTTCGTGGGGAGGGTTCACAGCCGCCGCTCAGGCGACCCGGATGCGATCCTCGGGGACCGGCTGTGAATCTCGCGCCCGGTCCAGGCGGCGCTCTGCGACCGATCAGGTGAACAGTCGGTGGCTTCGCTCAGGTACGACGAGACCCCCGCCGGCGGGGCCGACGGGGGTCTGACGGGTGGTGCGAGGGGGCGTGCTCAGTAGCTCTTGGGCAGGCCCAGGGAGTGCATCGCGACGAAGTTCAGGATCATCTCCTTGGAGACCGGGGCGATCCGCATCACCCGGGCTCCGGCGACCAGGGCACCCATGCCGTACTCCTGGGTGAGGCCGTTGCCGCCGAAGGTGTGCACCGAGGTGTCCACGGCAAAGACCGAGGCCTCTGCGGCGGCGTACTTCGCCATGTTGGCCGCCTCGCCTGCCGCGAGGTCCTCTCCGGCGTCGACCAGGGCCGCCGCCTTCTGCGTCATCAGCCGGGCCAGCTCGACCTGGATGTGGGCCTGGGCCAGCGGGTGGGCGATGCCCTGGTGGGTGCCGATCGGCGCCTTGAAGACGGTGCGCTCCTTGGCGTACGCGGTCGCCTTGGCCAGGGCGAACCGGGCCATCCCGGTGGCGTAGGCGCTCGCCATGATCCGCTCGGGGTTGAGGCCGGCGAAGAGTTGGAAGAGGCCACCGTCCTCGTCGCCGATCAGGGCGTCGGCGGGCAGTCGGACGTCGTCGATGAAGACCTGGAACTGGGTCTCGGGGGAGACGAAGTCCATCGGGATCGGGGTGAAGGAGAAGCCCGGTGCGTCGGTCGGCACGATGAAGAGGCAGGGCTTGAGCTTGCCGGTCTTGGCGTCCTCGGTACGCGCCACCACGAGCACGTTGGCCGACTCGTCCAGGCCCGAGATGAAGACCTTCTGGCCCTTGAGCACCCACTCGTCGCCGTCGCGGCGCGCGGTGGTGGTGATGTTGTGGGTGTTGGTGCCGGCCTCGGGCTCGGTGATCGCGAACGCCATCGTGGCGGTGCCGTCGGCGATCCCGGGCAGCCAGCGCTGCTTCTGCTCCTCGGTGCCGAACTTGCCGATCACGGTGCCGCAGATGGCGGGGGAGACCACCATCAGGAGCATCGGGCACCCGGCCGCGCCGAGCTCCTCGAGCACAGCGGCCACGTCGCCGATGCCGCCGCCTCCGCCGCCGTACTCCTCGGGGAGGTTCACCCCGAGGTAGCCGCATCTGCCCAGCTCGGCCCACAGCTCGGTGGTCTTCTCACCCGCGCGGGCCTTGGTCAGGAAGTACTCCTGGCCGTACTTGGCAGCCAGCTTGGCGACCGATTTGCGCAGCTCGAGGCGCTCCTCGGGCTCGGTGAAGGTGCTCGTGCTCATGACTGCTCCTGCTGTGCGGCGTTCTCGGTCTGGTCGGTGGTGTCGGTGGTGTCGGACTCGGGCGGGTGGACCACGGCGAGGACGGTCCCGCCGGTGACCTGGTCGCCGAGCTGCACGCCGAGCTCGCTGAGCAGGCCGGCGTGGGGGGCCGCGATGGTGTGCTGCATCTTCATCGCCTCCAGGACGAGCAGGGTCTGGCCCTCCTCGACGTGATCGCCCACGGCGGCGTGCACCGCGACCACCGCGCCGGGCATCGGGGCGAGCAGGCTGCCCGCTTCGATCCGGTCGGCCGGGTCCGTGAAGCGCGGGCTCCGGGTGAGGGCGACGTGTCCGTGCAGCCCGTCGACGTCGACGCTTTCGTGGCCGGGCAGGCCGCGCACGGTGGTGGCGTACGGGGTGCGCAGGCCCTGGCCGTCGAGCACCACCCGCTCGGCGGTGGCGCTCACCACGGTGAATCCGTCGGCGGTGAACCCGGTCCGGGTGCCGAGGAACTCGGCGTGGGTCCCGTCGGTGAAGTCGATCCGCTGCGGCTGGCTGACCACGTTGCGCCAGCTGGTCGGCATCGCCGTGGAGACGGTGCGGCGGCTGTCGGCGGCTGCGGTGATCGCCAGTGCGGCCGCCAGCCGGACCGCGGCGTCGACCTCGGCACCTGCCGCAGGCAGCGTCGGGCCGCCGTCGGCGAGGAACGCGGTCGAGACCTCCTCGGCGAGGAAGGCCGGCGACTCCAGGATCGCGACGAGCTGGTCCCGGTTCGTCCGCAGACCGTGGATCCGCGCGTGGCGCAGGACGGCGGCGAGGGCCTGAGCCGCCTCGGTGCGGGTGGCGGCGGTGCTGATCACCTTGGCCACCATCGCGTCGTAGAAGGTCGAGACCTCGTTGCCGCTCTCGAAGCCGGACTCGACCCGGATGCCCGGACCCTCGGGGATCTCGAAGGCGGTGAGGCGCCCGGTCTGCGGGGCGTAGTCGGCGGCCGGGTCCTCGGCGTAGAGCCGGACCTCGATCGAGTGTGCATCCGTGGCGAACCCGGAACTCGACGGTGGCGAACCCGGAAGTCGGCCGTGGTGAACCCGGAAGTCGGGGTTGGCGGCGACCTGGAGCTGCAGCTCGACCAGGTCCAGGCCGCTGGTCTCCTCCGTCACCGGGTGCTCGACCTGGAGGCGGGTGTTCATCTCCAGGAACCAGAACCGCTCCTTGGCCGGGTCGTAGAGGAACTCCACCGTCCCCGCCCCGCGGTAGTCGATCGCCTCGACCGCGAGCCGGGCGGCATCGTGCAGGGCGGTCCGGACGTGGTCGGGCAACGCCGGGGCGGGCGCCTCCTCGACCACCTTCTGGTGACGGCGCTGGATCGAGCAGTCCCGGTCGCCGATCACGGTCGTGGACATCACCTGGACCTCGACGTGACGGCCCTGCTCGACGTACGGCTCGACGAAGACGGTGCCGTCGCCGAACGCGCTGGTCGCCTCGGCGGCCGCCCGGGCGATCTCGCCGTCCAGGTCGGCGAGGGAGCGCACGATCCGCATCCCGCGGCCACCGCCACCCGCGCTGGCCTTGACCAGCAGCGGGAGGTCGGCCTCCGTGGGATCGGCCGGAGCCTCGAGCACCGGTACGCCGGCGGCGCGCATGATCTCCTTGGAGCCGACCTTCGATCCCATCGAGGTGATGGACTCCGGGGCCGGGCCGATCCAGGTCAGGCCGGCGGCCTCGACGGCGGCGGCGAACTCGGCGTTCTCGGAGAGGAAGCCGTAGCCGGGGTGGATCGCGTCGGCCCCGGCACGCCGGGCTGCGGCGATGATCAGGTCGCCGCGCAGATACGTCTCGGCAGGGGTGTTGCCCGGCAGGTGCACCGACAGGTCGGCGTGGGCGACGTACGGCAGCTGCTCGTCGGCGTCGGAGAAGACCGCGACGGTGGAGATCCCCAGCCGGCGGCAGGTACGGAAGACCCGTGAGGCGATCTCGGCGCGGTTGGCGACGAGCACGCGGGTGATGACGCGGGAGGTGGTCGTCATGGGTTCACTCACATCCGGAAGACGCCGAAGTTGAGGTTGCCCTCGATCGGCTGGTTCTCGATGACGGACAGGCACAGGCCGAGGATGTTGCGGGTGTCGCGCGGGTCGATGATCCCGTCGTCGTAGACCATCCCGGACAGGAAGTAGGGCAGCGACTGGGCCTCGATCATCTCCTCGACGAACGCCTTGGTGGCAGCACCGGCTTCCTCGTCGTAGGGGACGCCCTTGGCCGCGGCGGCACCGCGGGAGACGATCTCCATCACGCCGGCCAGCTGCTGGGGGCCCATCACCGCACACTTGGCGTTGGGCCAGGTGAAGAGGAAGCGCGGGTCGTACGCGCGGCCGTTCATGCCGTAGTTGCCGGCGCCGTACGACGCCCCGATCAGGATCGAGATGGACGGCACGCTCGAGTTCGAGACGGCGTTGACCATCATCGCGCCGTGCTTGATGATCCCGCCCTGCTCGTACTCACGCCCGACCATGTAGCCGGTGGTGTTGTGCAGGAAGAGCAGGGGCGTGTCGGTGGCGTTGGCGAGCTGGATGAACTGCGTCGCCTTCTGCGCCTCCTTGGAGAAGAGGATCCCCTGTGCGTTGGCCAGGATCCCGATCGGGCGACCGTGGATCCGCGCCCAGCCGGTGACCAGGGAGGGGCCGTAGAGCGGCTTGAACTCGTCGAACGCGACGGCGTTGGTCTCGCTCGGACCGTCGACCAGGCGCAGGATCACCTCACGCGGGTCGAACGGCTCCTTGAGGTCGGTCGGGATCAGGTCGAGCAGACCCTCGGGGTCGTGCAGCGGCTCGGCGTACTCCCCGGTGAACCGTCGACCCTTCTTGGTGAGGTTGAGCCGGGCCACGATCCGGCGGCCGATCCGGATCGCGTCGTGCTCGTCGGCGGCCAGGTAGTCGGCCAGCCCGGAGGTGGTGGCGTGCATCGAGGCACCGCCCAGCTCCTCGTCGTCGCTCTCCTCACCGGTGGCCATCTTCACCAGCGGCGGACCGCCGAGGAAGACCTTCGCGCCGCCGTCGACCATCACGATGTGGTCGCTCATCCCGGGGATGTAGGCGCCCCCGGCGGTCGAGTTGCCGAAGACCAGGGCGACGGTGGGCTGCTTGCGGGCACTGGCCCGGGTGATGTCGCGGAAGCCGCGCCCGGCCGGCAGGAAGATGTCCTTCTGGTGCGGCAGGTCGGCGCCGCCGGACTCGACCAGGGTGACCGTGGGGAGCAGGTTCTCCTCGGCGATCTGCATCGCGCGGCCGGTCTTCTTCATCGAGATCGGGTTGATCGTGCCGCCCTTCACGGTCGGCTCGTGCGCCACGATCATGCACTCCACGCCGGAGACGACGCCGATGCCGGTGACCGTCGAGCCGCCGACGGTGAACTCGGTGCCCCAGCCCGCCAGCGTCATCAGCTCCAGGAACGGGCTGCCGTCGTCAAGCAGCAGCTCGATCCGCTCCCGGGCGGTCAGCTTGCCCCGGGCGTGGTGGCGATCGACGTACTTCGCACCGGCGTTGACCGCCTTGGCGTGCTCGGCGTCGAGGTCGGCCAGCTTGGCCAGCATCGCGTCGCGGTTGGTGGTCGTGGGGGCGCTCATGCGGTGTACCCCAAGAGCTTGGCTGCCAGGTCGGTCATCACTTCGGTGGCTCCTCCTCCGATGGGCAAGATGCGGGTGTCGCGGTAGTGCCGTTCGACTTCGGTTCCGTGCATGTAGCCGGTGCCGCCGTGCAGCTGCACCGCCTCGTTGCAGACCCACTGGCTCGCCTCGACGGCCGTCTGCTTGGCCAGTGCCGCGGCGGCGATGTGCTCCGGGGTCGCGGTCGAGTCCGCGTCGACGTAGGCCTGGGCGACCGAGCGGGTGTAGGCCCGCGCGACCTCGACCTGGCGGTGCATCTCGACCAGCTTGTGGCGCACCACCTGGCGGCTGATCAGCGGAGCCCCGAAGGTCTCCCGCAGTCGGCAGTGCTCCAGGGTCAGCGCCAGCGACCGGGCCGCGATCGCGTAGGCCTGCACCGCGATCGCGATCCGCTCGGAGACGAACCCCTCGGCGATGTAGAAGAACGCGGCGTTCTCCTCCCCGATCAGCTGCGAGGCCGGCACCCGGACGTCGACGAAGCTCAGCTCGGCGGTGTCGGAGCAGTGCCAGCCCATCTTGCGCAGCGTGCGGGTGACGGTGAAGCCGGGCGTCTGCTTGTCGACCACGATCAGGGAGATCCCGCCGGCACCGGGGCCGCCGGTGCGCACCGCCAGCGTGACGAAGTCGGCGCGGACCCCGGAGGTGATGAACGTCTTGGAGCCGTTGATCACGAACGAGTCGCCGTCGCGCACCGCGGTGGTGCGCAGGTGGGCCACGTCGGAGCCGCCGTCGGGCTCGGTGACACCCAGGCTGCCGATCATCTCCCCGGCCAGGGTCGGCTTGGCGTAGCGGTCGATCAGGTCGGCGCTGCCGTGCCGGGCCAGGTGGGGCAGGGCGATCCCGTGGGTGAAGAGCCCGGCCAGCAGGCCGCTGCTGGCACCGGTGGAGACCATCCCCTCGGTGAGGTCGACGGAGTCCATCAGGGTGCCGCCCTCGCCCCCGGCGGACTCGGGGAAGCTCAGCCCCATCAGACCCTGGCGGGCCGCGGCCGCGTGCAGCGAGCGCGGGATCTCCCCGGCGTCCTCCCAGTCCTGGAGGTGGTCGGCGATCTCGCGGCGGGCGAACTCCGCGCCGAGCTCGCGGATCTGCGCGCCGCGCTCGGCGTCGTAGCCGCTCATCGGCGCTTCTCGCCCAGGACGGCGTCCGGGATCTCCACGGTGCGGCTACGGATCCACTCGCCCAGGGCCTTGGCCTGCGGGTCGAAGCGGACCCCCTCGGCGACCCCGGCGCCGAGGATGTCGTGGATCACCACGTTGACGCCGCGCAGGTTCGGCAGCGGCACCACGTCGATCTCCAGCCCGGCGGTCTCGGGCAGGAGACGGCGTACCCAGGCGGGGGTGACGGTGGCGAGCAGCCACGCCACCCCGGCCTCGGGGCGCCCGGCGGGGATCCACAGCCCGATGTTGGCGTTGCCGCCCTTGTCCCCCGAACGGGCGTAGACGGCGCGGCCGAGCTCCATCCGTCGCGCCGACGGCGCTGCGTCCGGGGCGCCGGCGGTGTCGTCGGTGTCCTCGGCGAGCAGCGAGAACGGCTCGGCCGGCGGCGCGAGGTCCGGGGTGGTGGTCGCCGACGCGGTGCTGAAGGCCGTCGGATGGTCGATGCTCACCACCGTGCCATCGGGCAGGTGCACCGTCTCGGTGGCGTGCTCCCTGTCGACGTACGCCGGCCGGTAGACGCCATAGGCGCTGGGCCGTCCCGGCGGCGCGGTCACGTGGAATCCGGCGAAGCTCGCCAGCACCAGCTCGATCGCCGGCCCGGTGAACGCCTTGCCGACCTCGTCGGCGTCGCTCGACCACGCGGTCAGGCGGAGCAGGACGGCGGCGCCCTCCTCGGTCGCCGAGTCCGGGGCGGGGACGCGGAACGGGGACCAGGAGTGTCGCAGCCCGGCGGGCAGGACCGCCTCGACCTGGGCCCGGAGCAGCTCGGCCTTCGGCTCGATGTCGAGGCCGGTGAGGACGAACTCGACGCTGTTGCGCCAGCCGCCGATCTCGTTGACGGCGACCTTGAGGTCACGCGGCGGCAGGTCGCCGCGCACCCCGCTGATCTCGACCCGGTCGTGGCCGACCTCGGCGACCCGCAGCGAGGTCAGGTCGGTGCTGACATCGGGGTTGAGGTAGGTCGCGCCCTGGATCTCGTAGAAGAGCTGGGCCGAGACGGTGTCCTCGGTGACCAGTCCGCCGGTGCCGGGGTGCTTGGTGATCACGCACGAGCCGTCGGCGGCGATCTCGGCGATCGGGAAGCCGAACGGCTTCTCCGGGTCGGTCAGGCGGTCGGCGCGGATCGCGTCGAAGAGTCCGGCGAAGTTGCCGCCGCAGGCCTGGGTGCCGCACTCGATCACGTGACCGGCGATCACCGCCCCGGCCAGCTCGTCGAGGTGGTCGCGGGTCCAGCCGTGGTGCCAGATCGCCGGCCCCATCACGATCGAGGCGTCGGTGACGCGGCCGGTGACGACCACGTCGGCTCCGGCCCGCAGTGCCTCGGCGACACCGAAGGCACCGAGGTAGGCGTTGGCGGTCAGCGCGCCGGGGAAGAGCCCGGACTCGCGCAGGTCGTCGCCGTCGACGTAGGCGACCCGGCACTCCACGCCGCTCTCCTGAGCCAGGGCGGTGATCGCGGCGGCGAGGCCGGCGGGGTTGAGGCCACCGGCGTTGGAGACGATCTTGACGCCCTTCTCCATCGCCAGGGTGAGGCACTCGCGCAGCTGGGTGAGGAAGGTCTTGGCGTAGCCCAGGCTCGGGTCCTTGAGGGTGTCCTTGCCCAGGATCAGCATGGTCAGCTCGGCCAGCCAGTCACCCGTGATGACATCGACGGGCCCGCCGTCGAGCTGCTCGCGCATCGCCGAGAGCCGGTCGCCGTAGAAGCCGGAGACGTTGGCGATCTTCAGGGGTGCGGTGGTGCTCATCGGCTCGCCTCTCGTCCGCCGCCCGCCGGGCCGGCGAAGGCCTGGGCGATCTGCAGCCACTGCTCGGCGTCGGCGCCGTGGGCGACCAGGTCGGTGTCGTCGCGGTGGATCCGCTGGGTCACCAGCTGGGCGAAGTACCAGGCCGATCCGGTGACGGTCTGGGGGGCGTCGTCGGGGCCGAACGTGACGACCTCCTCGGTGGGCAGCACCAGGGTCACCTGGATCTCCTCGGTCGGGGCGTCGAGCTCGTGGGCGGCGAAGGAGTAGCCGCGGGTGCGGACACCCAGGTGGGCTACGTGGCGGACGGCGTCGGTGCGGGGTGGGGCGATGCCGAGGGCGTCGTACACGTCGAGGCCGTGGGCCCAGGTCTCCATCAGCCGGGCGGTGGCCATCGAGGCGGGCGACATCGGCGGCCCGAACCAGGGCAGCTTGGCGTCGGTCCCGCGCAGGGCGGTGGCCAGGGCGGCGCGGCTGGCGTCCCAGCGCTGCAGCAGGTCGGCGGGGGCGACGGCGCCGCCGCTCAGGGCCGCGGCGTCGATCACGCCCTCGGGGTCGGCGATCGCGGCGAGCACGAGCTCGTCCCATCCGGCCTGGTCACCGGCGGCGGCGCGGGCCGCGAGAACGGCGGCCTCGTCGGTCCAGGCCAGGTGCGCGATCTGGGTGGCGATGTCCCAGCCCTCGGCCGGGGTCGGCGTACGCCACTGCTCCTCGGTGAGGTCGGCGACCGCGGCCCGGAGGTGGTCGCCCACCTCGGCCAGGTCGGCGAGCAGGGCCTCGAGCACGGTCATCGGTTCTCCTTCGGGGTGGTGCGAAGCAGCTCGCGGTCGAGCACCTCGGCCCAGTGGTCGAGGATCCGGTCACGCCGGGGGGTGTCGTCGCTGATGGTGGAGGCCAGACCGAGGCCGCGGACGAGGTCGAGGGTCGCCTGGACCAGCTCACGGTTGCCGGGGATCGACTCGTCCACCGCGAGCAGTCGTACGGCGGCCCGGTGCGCGTCACGGCCGACCTGCTGCTCCAGGGGGCCGACCTGGGCGAGCAGGTCGGGGTCGGTCCGGGCGCCGACCCAGAGCTCGAGGGCGGCCATGAAGAGCGGGGAGGTGAAGTGGTCGGCGAAGACCTGGAGGACGGCACGGGTGCGTGCCGATCCGGCCGGGAGGGAGTCGGTGTCGACGCGCAGCTCGCCGACCCGGGCGGCCATCACGTGCTCGACGGCGGCGACGACGAGGTCGTTCTTGGTGGGGAAGTGGTGCAGCTGCGCACCGCGGGAGACCCCGGCGCGCTCGGAGACCAGGGTGGAGGTGGTGCCGGCGAAGCCGCGCTCGGCGAGGAGATCGATGGTGGCCTCCAGGAGCCGGGCGCGCATCAACCGCGTCCGCTCCTCCTGGGGCACCCGTGCAGTGGCCTGACTCACACCAGGAGTCTCCGTCGGACTCAACAAACAGTCAAGCCTGTTTGTAAGTTTCGTCGGAAATGAGAGCCGGCACCCGACCCCTCCGCTCAGGAGGATCGGGTGCCGGCGGTGTCAGACGACTGTCGCGGGGGACTGTCGGGGGACTGTCAGCCCTTCGTGCGGACGACCACGCTGCTCACGCACTTGTCGGCGATGGTCTGGCGCTTGGTGTCCCACAGCGGCCACAGGTAGCCGAGGTAGCAGATCATCCCGTCGATGATGTGCGCGAGCTGGCGGACGAACGACATGCCCGCGCCGACCGGACGTCCGGTGCTCTCGTTGAGCAGCACCAGGCCCATCGCGCTCTTGCCGATGCTGGCGCCGGTGCGGCCCTGGCGGAAGACGATGTTCCAGAACGCGAAGACGATCGCGAAGATCGAGCCCAGCACGATCACCACGATGCCGACCACGGCGAGGGCGTTGAGCGACCAGTGGTCGATCACCTCGGTGCCGTCGTAGTCGGTGTGCGAGGTGATGTCCGAGCCGGCGATGAGGAGCACGATCCCGATCCCGGCCGGGATGAACGAGGCGAGCCCGACCAGCTGGTCGACGATGTAGGCGCCGACACGCTGGATCCAGCTGGCGTAGTTGTAGGTCGGCACATACATGGGCTGGACACCCGGAGACTGGTAGCTCATGGCCGCAACCCTGCCCTATCGACACCCCACTCGCGCAGGCGACATTCAGGAAACGTTCAGGAAACCTAGGTCGCGAAGCGTCTCCTGCGCGATCCGGAACGCGGTGTTGGCGTCCGGGACCCCGCAGTAGATCGCCGACTGCAGCACGACCTCCTTGATGTCGTCGGGGGTCAGGCCGTTGGTGATCGCCGCCCGGACGTGCATCGCCAGCTCGTCGTGGTGGCCGCGCGCGATCAGTGCGGTCAGCACCGCGATCGAGCGCTCACGCCGACTCAGCCCCGGCCGGGTCCAGATCGTCCCCCACGCGTAGCGGGTGATCATCTCCTGGAACTCGGCGGTGAACTCCGTGATGTTCGCCGTCGCCCGGTCGACGTGGGCGTCGCCGAGGACCGCCCGACGCACCGTCATTCCGGCGGCGTACGTCGCGGCGGTGGTCTCGGCGGTCCCGGCGATCGAGGCGGCGATCTGCTCGGCGATCCTGCGCAGTACGCCGGCCACCCGACCCGGCGCCTCGGCCGGAGCCAGGTGTGCGACGTCGTCGAGGACCTCCAGACGGCCATCACGCACGCCGTCGGCGATCTGCGCCCCGCTGGCGACCGGGGTCGGCACGTCGTCCGAGCCGCTCACCGCGACCACCGGCTGGGTGACCTCGGCCAGGCGCGCGCGGACGTCGAAGGCCGCCAGCGCCTCGCAGACCTGGGCGTACCCCTCGGCGTCGGCGTGCTGGAGGTCGGTCAGCAGCGCGGTGCCGAGCACCGGCTCGCGCTCCAGGAAGCCCGGGGCGAACCAGCGCTGGGCCGATCCGGCCACCATCGACGGCGTCCCCGAGGCCCGGACCCCGGCGGCCCGCTCGACCCAGCCCTCGGCCTCGCCGATCTTCGCGCCGGTGCAGACCAGGGCACCGGCAGCGGTCTCGTCGGGGGCGTCGAGCAGGAGCTGGAGCGCTACTGCGCCGCCCACCGAGTCACCCGCGACGACGTAACGCTCCGCCGCAGCGGCGGGCCGCTGCGTGGCCCGCGCCTCGCGCACACCCGCCACGAAACGGCGTACGCCGGCGGCCAGGTCGGCCATCGTGAACGGATCGCCCACCGCAGCACCGGCATGGCCTGGCAGGTTCCAGCCCACGACGTGGAAGACGTTACCGAGGCGCTCGGCCACGGGGCCCCACAGGGTCGCGACGCCGGTGCCCAGCGAGGGGCCGACGACAAGCAGCGGGAGGTCGGCGGAGCCGGCGAGCTCGACGCCGGAGAGGTGCGGGACTGTCACTGTGACTCTTTCTGGGTGGCGGCGCGTCGCAGGACGCGTGAGATCAGGTCGTCGGCCAGGCCCCGGTAGCCCGGGTCGGCGGCCGGTCCGGCGGAGGCCTCGGTGCCGGCGAACCGGGTGATCGAGGCCTGCTCGGCGTGCAGGTCGGCGTCGTGGGCGGCGACGGTGGCGGCCATCCGGTCGGCGTTCACCTCCAGGCCGCCGAGCAGCTCGGTGGCCTGGCTGGCTGCGGTCGCGGTCCGGCGCCCGAGGTCGCGCAGGGTCGCCCACTCGGCGTGCCAGCCGCCGTCGGGGCGCTCGTCGTCGGCCAGCGCGGCGGCCAGGTGCAGGGTCGAGCCCAGAGCCGGGGCGGTGATCGCGGCCCGACGGATCAGGACCGACAGCACCGGGTTGCGCTTGTGCGGCATCGTCGAGGAGCCGCCGCGGCCCTCCCCGGCGGGCTCGGCCAGCTCGGCGATCTCGGTCCGGCTCAGGGTCACCACGTCGGCCGCGATCCGACCCCACGCGTCGGTGCAGACGACCAGGGCGTCACCGATCGCGGTGATCGGACGCCGGGTGGTGTGCCACGGCGTCCGTGCGCTCAGGTGCAGGGCGTCGGCGGTGGCGACGACCAGGTCCCAGGCGGCGGCGTCGTCGGGCACCAGGGCGCGGGCCGCAGCCAGGGTGCCGGCCGCGCCGCCGAGCTGGGCGGGCCAGGTCAGGGCGTCGAGGACGTCGCGGGCGTCGAGCAGGCAACTCAGCCAGACCGCCGCCTTGGTGCCGAAGGTGATCGGCACCGCGTGCTGGGCCAGGGTGCGCCCCGCCATCACGGTGTCGCGGTGGGCCTCGGCCAGGGCGGCCAGCGCGGTGACCTGGGCGTCGAGCTCGACGCGGACCTGGGTGACGGCGTCACGCAGGCACAGGATCAGGGCCGTGTCGACGACGTCCTGGCTGGTCAGGCCGCGGTGCACCCAGGCGTTGCCGCTGCGCTCGCGCAGCAGGGAGACCAGGGCCATCACCGGGTTGCCGATCCCCTCGGCCTCGACGGCCAGGGCCTCGAGGTCGGCACTGCCGACCAGGCCGGTGAGGTCGCTCGGCGGGGTCAGGCCGTGGGCGGCCAGGGAGACGAGCCAGCCCTGCTCGACCGCGATCATCGCGTCGAGCAGGGCTGCGTCGGACAGGAGCGCGCCGGCGCGCTCCTCACCGGGCCAGAACAGGTCAGCCATGCTGCAGGAAGACCGTCTCTGCCTCGCCCTGCAGGTGGAGGTCGAAGACGAACCCCTGAGCGTCGGGGGTGGCGATCAGGCTCGCCCGCTCCGCTGCGGTGAGCGAGGCCAGGAACGGGTCGGCGTCGGTGGCCGGGCCGGGCAGGTAGGCCCGGGTGAAGAGCCGGTTGAGCAGGCCGCGGGCGAAGAGCGTGACCGCCCAGAACGCCGGCTTGCCCTCCTCGGTCGGGCCCGGGGTCAGGGTGGAGAAGCTGTAGCTCCCGTCGCGGCCCGTCGAGGCGCGGCCGAAGCCGGTGAAGGTCCAGCCGTCGCGGCGGATCGAGCCGTGTGCCTGGCTGATCGTGCCGTCGGGCCGGGCCTGCCAGATCTCGATCAGGGCGTCGGGGATGGGCGCGCCATGGCCGTCGTACACGGTGCCGGAGAGGCGGATGGCACCCGCGCTCCCGGGCAGGACGAGGTCACGGTCGCCCTCGTACGGCAGGCCGTAGTGGAAGAACGGGCCGACCGTCTGGCCGGGCGTGGGCAGCAGCCCGGTGGTGGTCTCGCTCATCTCAGTGGTCCTCTCCGGCGGCGTCGGTGGACTCGATCCAGGTCCGGCTCGCCCCAGTCAACACGATGTCCCAGCGGTAGCCGGTGGCCCATTCGTGGGTGGTGATGTCGTGGTCGTACGCCGCCACCAGCCGGTCCCGGGCGGCCGGGTCGGTGATCGACTGATAGATCGGGTCGAGGGCGAACAGCGGGTCGCCCGGGAAGTACATCTGGGTGACCAGGCGCTGGGTGAACGCGTGCCCGAAGAGGGAGAAGTGGATGTGCGCGGGGCGCCACGCGTTGTGGTGGTTGCGCCACGGGTACGGCCCCGGCTTGATCGTCTGGAACCGGTAGTTGCCCTCGTCGTCGGTCAGGCAGCGGCCGGCACCGGTGAAGTTCGGGTCGAGCGGTGCGGGGTGCTGGTCGCGCTTGTGCACGTAGCGTCCACCGGCGTTGGCCTGCCAGATCTCGACGAGCTGGTTGCGCACCGGGCGGCCCTCGCCGTCGGTGATCTTGCCGGTGACGATGATCCGCTCGCCGATCGGCTCACCCGCGTGACCGATGGTGAGGTCGGCCTCCAGCGGGTCGACGTCGCGGTGGCCGAAGGCGGGGGCCCACAGCTCGATCGTCTCGGGGTCGGCGTGGCGCAGGTCCTTGGTGGGGTGGCGCAGGACGCTGGAGCGGTACGGCGGGTAGTCCAGCAGCGGCTGGGGGACGGTGTCGAAGCCGGCCGCCTCAGCGTCGGCTTCGATGGCGGCGATCTCCGTGCTCACCGTCGCCTGGGAGTCGAGGGTCATGGTGGTGACTCTCCTCGGCTGGGGTGGGGTGTTCCATCAGGCTTCCACCGGGTGGAAGAATTGCGGTCGTGTCGGGGAACACGGGGACGCCAGGGGCGACGGTGACGGGGCGGGTGCTGGCCGTGCTGGGCGCCTTCGACGAGCACCACCGCTCGCTCTCGCTGACCTCGATCGCCCGCCGCGCAGGGCTGCCGCTGTCGACGGCGCACCGGATGGTCGCCGAGCTGGTCTCGCTGGGCGCGCTCGCGCCCGACCCGGGGGCCTCGGGCGGCCGGGACTACGTGATCGGACGCCGGATCTGGGACATCGGCCTGCTCGCCCCGGTGCAGACGCCGCTGCGGGAGGCGGCCTCGCCGTTCCTGCACGACCTCTACGCGGCCACGCTCGCCACCGTCCATCTGGCCGTCCGCGACGGTGACGAGGTGCTCTACGTCGAGCGGCTGCGTGGTCGGGCCTCGGTCGAGATCGTCTCCACCGTCGGCTCCTCGCTGCCGCTGTACTCCACCGGGGTCGGCAAGGTCCTGCTCGCCCACGCTCCGGCCGCCGTCGTCGACCGGGTGCTGGGCCGGCTGGAGCCGGTCACGGCCCACACCATCACCGACCCTGCGGTCCTGCGCGCCGAGCTCGCCCGGGTCCGCCGCGACGACGTCGCCACCACCAACCAGGAGATGAGTCTCGGCGGAGCCTCGATCGCCGTCCCCGTACGCCGCCACGGCGAGGTCGTCGCCGCGATCGGCGTCGTCGTCCCGACGTTGCAACGCGACCGGGGGCGGATGGTGACGGCCCTCCAGGTGGCGGCTCGGGGAATCGGTCGCCAGCTCTAGCGAAATCCGGGTTCACCACGCGCGAGATCCGGGTTCACCACGGCCGAGATCCGGGTTCACCACGGCCGAGATCCGGGTTCACCACTCGCAGGAGCGCGGTGGCTTCGGCGCCTTGGCACCATGGGCACGTGCGGCGATGGAAGAGGGGCGCGGCGGCGGTGGCCGTCCTGGCGGCGGGGTTGACGGTGAGCGCGTGCGGTAGCGACGACAGCGGCTCGGGTGCACCCCCGGCGTCCTCAAGCAGCGCCGCACCCATCTCGTTGCCGCCCGCAGGAGCGCGTGCCGACTACCAGCTCGGTGGCGGATACGCCCCGGAGTCGGGCGTTCGGATCGTCGTACGGGATTCGACGGACAAGCCCGCGACGGGGCTCTACAACGTGTGTTACCTCAACGCGTTTCAGACCCAGCCCGGGACCGCGGCGTTCTGGAACGCTCGGCAGGACCTGGTGCTGCGGCAGGACGGGAAGCCCGTCGCCAACCCGGACTGGCCCGACGAGTGGCTCCTCGACATCTCGACGGCGGCGAAGCGCCAACGGCTGGTGCGGATCGTCGGGGGATGGATCGCCGGCTGCGCGAAGGCCGGGTATCAGGCCGTCGAGTTCGACAACCTCGACTCGTTCAGCCGCTCGCACGGTGCGATCAGCACCGACGACGCTGATGCCTTCGCGAGGGCGATCGTCTCCCTCGCCCACGACGCCGGCCTGGCCGCAGGGCAGAAGAACCGGGCCGACTTCGACGGGCGGACGGTGGGCTTCGACTTCGCGATCGCCGAATCGTGCGCGGAGTGGGACGAGTGCGGTTCCTACCTGGCGCACTTCGGGGATCACGTGATCGATGTGGAGTACCGGCGGTCCGACTTCGCCACCGCGTGCCGTCAGATCGGCTCGCGTGCGTCGGTGGTGTACGCCGATCTTGAGCTCACGCCCCACGGGCCCCGGGAGTGGTGCTGAGCTGAGCCGCCGCGCGGACCCGGGACCCGCCCGGCCGCCAGGGCACCGCCCGGCGTCGGCACGATGCTGGCGTGGGGCGAACGTGGCGGCGGATGACTGGGCTGGCGATGGCGGCGATGGTGGTGTGCGGAAGTGCGGTCGGCCTGCCCGCCTCGCATGCGGCCGAGCCGGCGATCACACCGCTGCCCGTCGGGGTCGACGTGGACTACCAGCTCGGTGGCGGGTACGCCCCGGCTGCGAACGTCGGCATCGTCGTACGCGACTCGACGGAGGCTCCGGCGGCGGGGCTCTACAACATCTGTTACGTCAACGCGTTCCAGACCCAGCCCGGCGCGAAGGTGTACTGGCGCGCGCGGCCCAGCCTGATCCTGCGGCGCGGCGGCAAGCCCGTGATCGACAAGGAATGGCCCGACGAGTGGCTGCTCGACATCTCCCGGGCGTCCAAGCGCACGCGGCTCGCCCGGATCGTCGGCGGGTGGATCCGCGGGTGCGCGAAGGCGGGGTATCAAGCGGTCGAGTTCGACAACTTCAACTCGTTCAGCCGCTCCCGTGGCCTGATCAAGGCCCGGCACGCGAACGCGTTCGCCCGTACCCTGGTCGGGATCGCGCACCGCTCGGGCCTCGCGGCCGGGCAGAAGAACCGCGCCGACTTCGACGGCCGCAAGCTCGGCTTCGACGTCGCCATCGCTGAATCATGCGCCCAATGGAACGAATGCGGTCCGTATCTTGCGCACTTCGGCTCCCGGGTGATCGATATCGAATATCGGCGGGTCGACTTCCGGAAGGCGTGCCGTCAGATCAGCACGCGTGCGTCGGTGGTGTACGCCGATCTGGAGCTCGCGCCCCACGGGCCGCGGGAGTGGTGCTGAACCCGCAAGTCGGTGGTGCTGAACCCGGAAGTCGGTGGTGGTGAACCCGGATCTCGGTGGTGCTGAACCCGGAAGTCGGTGGTGGTGAACCCGGATCTCGGCGGTGGTGAACCCGGAAGTCACCAGGTGGTCTCGGGGAACCCGATCTCGGTCAGCGGCGGGAGCCCGGTCAGCGGGAGGCCGACCGCGTTCAGCACGCCCAGCACTGTCCCGGCGGTGAGCGTCTCCTCGGGGTCGCGGACCTTCAGCAGGGAGGCGGCCGCACGGACGAGCTGCGCCGTCGGTACGACGTGCACCCCGCCGATCTGCTCGGCACGCAGCGTCACCCGCCCGTGGATCGAGAGCATCGCGGAGACGTAGCCGCCGCGGACGCCGTGCTCGCGCAGTGCCGTGCTGAGCATCTGCGCCGGTAGCCGCGCCTGCCGCAGCGCGCCGCTCAGCCGCGGCACCTCGACCCCGTCGACCAGGGCGGGACCGTTGGCGGTCAGCTCCAGCCGGCCCCGGGCGGCGGTGTCCTTCTGCTCGATCACGAGCACGCCGCCGGGGGCGATCACCAGCGCGTCGACCTCGCGGGTGCGGGTGTGGTCGGCGATCTCGAAGCCGAACGCCAACAGCCAGCCGTCGGGCCAGGGCAGGGCCGCGAGTCGTTCCTCGCCACGCGTCACGGCGCGGCCGACGGCACAGGTCCAGGCGCCGGAGTCACTCTCGCGCCAGCGCGGGGCCGGACGGGCAGCGGGGCGTGCCGGTGACGGCGTACCGCTGCGGGCTTCTTCCAGCGCGGCGCGGGTCGCCTCCAGCTCGGCGCTCTGCGCGGCGAGTGCCGCCTTGAGGGCGGCGATCTCGTCGTTCTCGGAGGGCACGCGGGCTCAGATCAGGTCGTCGGGGACGAAGTCGGGCACCGCGGGCGGCGCCTGCGGGTTGGCCCGGCGCGGCAGTCCCGCGACCGCGGCGCGCAGCACCACCAGGGTCACCGCCGCCCGGCGGGCCTGCTTCTTCTCGCCGAGGTCGGTCCAGCTGCGCCCACCCTGCTCGTACGCCGCTCGCGCGCCGTCCCGGGCCGCAGCGGCCAGCTCATCGGCGGTGAAGGTCGGCACCTCGCCAGGGGTGTCCCGCTCGGGCAGGGCCGCCAACGCGGGCAGCACCAACTCACCCGCAGCGGAGCGGTGCGGGTACTTCTGGGCGGGCTTCATCGCCTTCCAGCGCGCCGCGACGCTCCCGCGCCGCCACGGCATCTGGCGGGCGGCGAAGAGGAACCGCGCCCCGGCGTCGGCGGCGAGGGTCAGCTCGTGGTCGGAGAACTTCACGGCACCAGTCTCTCAGGGCCACCGGTGGTCTGACGGCTCCGGTGCACCGTCCTCAACATGCACGATCGGCGTAGCGTGACCGTCACCAGGTGACTGTCACGCTACGCCGATCGAAGGGGTCAGACTGCGGAGGGCTGGATCCGGAAGATCGCGGCACGTGCCTTGATCGTCTCGGCCCGCGCCAGACGCGGCTTGTCGGAGCCGTCGCGGATCACGCGACCGTCCTCCTCGAACTTCGTCAGGAAGTCCAGGGCCCAGGCGACGTCGGCCGGGGTGGGGGCGATCGACTCGTTGATCACCGCGGGGGCGTCGAGGTCGAGGCAGAGCTTGCCGGTCATGCCCATCGCGACCGCGTCGGCACAGCCGTCACGGAGCACGGCGTGCTGCTTGGTCACCGTCGGGCCGTCGATCGGGCCGGGCAGGTTGCCGATCCGCGAGGCCAGCACGAGCCGGGTGCGCGGGTAGGCCATCGCCAGCGGGTCGTTCTCGGCGCCGGTGTCCTTGCGGTAGTCGCCGGAGCCGAACGCGAGCCGGAAGGTGCCGCGGGCGCGGGCGATCGAGACCGCATCCTCGATCCCGAGCGCCGACTCGATCAGGGCGACCACCGGGGTGTTGCCGCCGAGGCGCTGGAAGGTGTCGGTGACCTGCTCGGCCGCCTCGACCTTGGCCAGCATGACGCCGGCCAGGCCGGGGGTGCCGGCCAGGGCGGCGAGGTCCTCGCTCCAGTCGGGCGTGGTCCAGTCGTTGATCCGCACCCATGCCCGGCCGCCGCCGCGCAGCCAGTTCACGACGTTCTCGCGGGCGGTCGCCTTCAGCGAACCATCGACCGCGTCCTCCATGTCGAGGATGATCTGGTCGGCGCGACCGAGGTGGGCGTCGTCGAACTGGTCCACCCACAGAGCGTTCACCAGCTGCCACGAACGGGCGTTGGCGTCGTCGACTCGAACCGACTCGCGGTGTGCGCGCTTCTCGGTGAGTTCGTTGGTCGTGATGGTCATCCGTGCCCTCTTCTTTCAAGTCCTCTTTTAACGTTAACACCGTGCTAGAGCGGACTTGTCAAACCGGCGGCGACCCCCGTCAAGCGCCGCGTTCCGGCAAGTGGAACCTCGTCAATGATCGGTGATCAGTTCTTGGATGATGCCTACAGTTCGGCCCAGATGGGCCTCGTCGCGGTCGGCGCGGTAGGCCACCGCCAGGTCGATCGTGGCCGCCGGCTCGGCGAGAGGGCGGTACGTCACCCCCTCCAGGGCCAGGGCCGTCACCGGCTCGGGCACGATCGCCGCACCGAGCCCGCCGGCGACCAGGGTGATCAGCGTCGACGTCTCGCCGACCTCGTGACGCACGCGTGGGTCGACGCCCGCCTCGTGGGCGAGCCGCAGCACGACGTCGTACATCACCGAACGCCGCTCGGCGGAGTGGATGATCAGGTCCACGCCGGCCAGGTCGGTCGGGGCGAGTCGCTCGCGCTCGGCCAGCGGATGGTCCGCCGGTAGCGCCACCACCAGCCGGTCGCGGCGCAGCGTCGCCGCCGCGAGGGAGGCGTCGCCGACGGGCGGGCGCAGCAGGGCGACGTCGATCTCGCCCGAGCGCAGCGCCGCGATCTGGTCGGGGACCAGCATCTCCCCGCGGAACGAGAACTCCACCCCGGGCAGCTCGGCGGACAGGTGCCGGGAGAGCTGCGGCAGCACCGAGTACGTCGCTGAACCGACGCACCCCAACGCCAGATGACCTGTCGCTCCCGACGCCACCAGGCGCGCCCGGCGGGCCGCCTCGTCGACCGAGGCCAGGATCGCGCGGGCCTGCTCCAGGTAGTCGGCACCGGCATCGGTGAGCGCCACCCGTCGGGTGGTGCGGTGCAGCAGCGTGGCGCCGACCTCGGCCTCGAGCTGTCGGATCGCCTGGGAGAGCGGCGGCTGAGCCATGTGCAGCCGCTCGGCGGCGCGGCCGAAGTGGCACTCCTCGGCGACGGCGACGAAGTAGCGCAGGTGCCTCAGGTCCATCCGCCCAGTCTAGGACGTCAGGCATCTCAATCGGGAAGGATATTGATACTTCAGCATATGGACGGCGGTGACTACCGTGGCAGGCATGGCTTACGTGTACGCCTCCACCCGCACCCCCTTCGGCCGGTTCAACGGCGCGCTGGCCGGCCAGCGCCCCGACGACCTCGCCGCCGTCGTGATCAAGGACCTGATCGGGCGCACCAGCCTCGACCCGGCCCTGATCGACGACACCGTCTGGGGCTGCGCCAACCAGGCCGGCGAGGACAACCGCAACGTCGGCCGGATGGGCCTGCTGCTCGCCGGGCTGCCGGTCTCGGTCCCGGCCACCACGGTCAACCGGCTCTGCGGCTCCAGCCTCGACGCCGCCATCATCGGCTCCCGGGCGATCGACACCGGCGACGCCGAGATCGTCCTGACCGGCGGGGTGGAGTCGATGACCCGCGCACCGTGGGTGCTGCCCAAGCCGTCCAAGGCGTTCCCCTCCGCCGGCAACGAGACCCTGGTCTCCACCACCCTGGGGTGGCGCCTGGTCAACAAGGCGATGCCGGCGGAGTGGACCGTCTCCCTGGGCGAGGCCAACGAGCAGCTTCGGGAGCGCTTCGGCATCTCCCGTGAGCGCCAGGACGCCTTCGCCGCCCGGTCCCACCAGCTCGCCGCCGCGGCCTGGGACGAGGGCTTCTACGACGCCTTGGTCACCCCGGTCGACCTCGGCAAGGGCGAGACCCTGAGCCGCGATGAGGGCATCCGCCCCGGCTCCACCCCCGAGACGCTGGCCGGCCTCAAACCGGTCTTCCGCGACCCGGCCGCAGGCGGCACGATCACCGCCGGCAACGCCTCCCCGCTCAACGACGGCGCCTCCGCCGTGCTGCTCGGCTCCGAGGGCGCTGCCGCCGCGATCGGGCTCGACCCGGTCGCCCGGATCGCCGGCCGAGGCGTACACGCGCTCGCACCGCAGGACTTCGGCTTCGCTCCGGTCGAAGCCGCCAACAAGGCCCTCAAGGCCGCCGGCATCACCTGGGACCAGGTCGGTGCGGTCGAGGTCAACGAGGCGTTCGCCGTCCAGTCGCTGGCCTGCGTCGACGTCTGGGGGATCGACCCCGAGATCGTCAACGTCAAGGGCGGCGCGATCGCGATCGGCCACCCGCTCGGCGCCTCGGGTGGCCGCCTGATCGGCACGCTGGCCGCCGTACTGCGGGAGAAGAAGCAGCGGTACGGCGTCGCCGCCATCTGCATCGGTGTGGGGCAGGCCCTCGCCGTCGTCCTCGAGAACACGGAAGCTGGGGTTGCCTGATGGCCAAGACCTCCATCCTGGACACCACCGATGAGGCCGTCGCCGGCATCGAGGACGGTGCCACCGTCCTGGTCGGCGGCTTCGGTCTCGCGGGCATGCCGTTCGACCTGATCGACGCCCTGATCCGCCAGGGCGCCAAGGACCTGACCATCGTCGCCAACAACGCCGGCAATGCCGAGGTCGGTCTCGCCGCGCTGCTCAAGGCCGGTCGGGTGCGCAAGATCCTGTGCTCGTTCCCGCGCCAGGTCGACTCCTACGTCTTCGACGAGCTCTACCGCGCGGGCAAGATCGAGCTCGAGGTCGTGCCGCAGGGCAACCTCGCGGAGCGGATGCGTGCCGCGGGTGCCGGAATCGGGGCGTTCTTCTGCCCGACCGGCGTCGGCACCCCGCTGGCCGAGGGCCGCGAGACCCGCACGATCGAGGGCCGCGACTACATCCTGGAGTACCCGATCAAGGGCGACTACGCCCTGATCAGCGCCCACCAGTCCGACCGGATGGGCAACCTGGTCTACCGCAAGACCGCGCGGAACTTCGGCCCCGTGATGGCCACTGCGGCTGCGACCACCCTCGTCCAGGTCAACGAGATCGTCGAGACCGGCACGCTCGACCCCGAGGCGATCGTCACCCCGAGCATCTACGTCGACCGCGTGGTCGCCGTGGAGGCCCGCCACTACACCGTGCAGGGAGCCCGCTGATGACCGTTGAACACCTGGACCGCGGTCCGCTCTCGATGGACGAGCTCGCCGAGGTGATCGCCCGCGACATCCCCGAGGGGTCGTTCGTGAACCTCGGCATCGGCCAGCCGACCAAGATCGCCGACCATCTCCCCGCCGAGCTGGGGGTGGTCCTGCACACCGAGAACGGCATGCTTGGGATGGGCCGCAAGGCCGAGGGCGACGAGGTCGACGCCGACCTCACCAACGCCGGCAAGGTCCCCGTCATCGAGACGCCGGGTTGCTCGTACTTCCACCACGCCGACTCGTTCGCGATGATGCGCGGCGGTCACCTCGACGTCTGCGTGCTGGGCGCCTTCCAGGTCTCGGCCACCGGCGACCTGGCCAATTGGTCGACCGGCAAGCCCGGCGACATCCCCGCCGTCGGTGGGGCGATGGATCTGGCCATCGGGGCGAAGGACGTCTACGTGATGATGACGCTGTTCACCAAGAACGGCGACGCCAAGCTGGTCGAGGCGTGCACGATGCCGCTGACCGGCGTGGGCTGCGTCAGCCGGATCTACACCGACTACGGCGTCTTCGATCTGTCTCCCGCGGGCGCGCGCGTGCGGGAGACGTACGGCATCTCGGTGGCGGAGCTGGCTGAGCGGCTGCCGATCACGCTGCTCTGATCGGAAGCCTGGGACACTCCAGCGGGCTGAGGTGAGGCCTTGGCCCGCTGGTAGCTGTCAGTAGTGGTAGCGCGCCTGGAGGACGACGATCTGGTCGTCGTGGACGAGGTACACCAGTCGGTGCTCCTCGGTGATGCGTCGTGACCAGGCGTTCGGCGCGCCGTACTTCAGTGGCTCAGGCTTCCCGATGCCTTCGAACGGGTCGCGAAGAACGTCGGTGAGAAGTCGGTTGATCCGTTTGCCCAGCGTTCGGTCCGCCTGTTGCGAATGAACGTAGTCGTCCCAGCCGCCCGGCGTCCACGCAAGAATCCGTGCCACGTTCGTGGCTAGTCAACGTCTGCGAGCGGGTGGGTGACGACATCGCCTCGCTCGGCATCCTCGATGGCCTCCAGCAAGCGGCGCGCGTTGGCTGGCGAGCGGAAGAGGTAGGCCGTCTCCTGCCATGCGGAGTACTCGTCGGCTGACATCAAGACGGCGTTGCCGTTCTTCGAGGTGATCTCGATAGCGGTGCGGTCGTCGTTGACCTGCTGTACGAGGGGGAAGAGGCTGCGTCGCGCCTCTGTTGCGGTAATGGCCATAGCGTCACTCCTCGTGCTTGCTGGTACCAGATAGCGTACCACTGCGGCGAGGGCCGGCGTACGCCGTCACCGGAGTGATTCGACCCGGATCATGGCGTTGAAACGCTCGAAGTGGCGGACGTTCGACGTGATGATCGCGTTGGCCCGGTGTTCGAGGGCGACCGCCACCAGGTGCGCGTCGTGGATCGGCTGGCTGCTAGCCAGTCCGGTGTCGACGAACTCGCGGAAGCTCTGGGTGGCGACGATCAGGTCGCGGGGGTCGCTCTCCAGGAGTGCGCGCGCCTGATGATGTCCGGCGCGCGCAGGGTCGTAGGCCGTCACGATCACGTCGGTGTCGACCAGTGCTCGTTCGACGCGGTGTGCGATCACCGGAGCAGATGGTTCTCGTCGTCGGGGTAGTACAGCTCGTGGCGATCCTCGATCGTGACACTCACCGGCGGGGGTGGGGGCCAGGCGATCTGTCGCCGCTGCCGCGCGGCCGGAGCCAGCGCTGCCTCATCGAGCACGATCCGCAGCTCGGCCTCGTAGGAGCGGCCGTTGCTCGCCGCGCGCGCCTTGAGTCGAGCGACGGTCTCCTCCGGGACGTTGCGAATGTGGACGGCGACCATGGATCGGCGTTAACACGAGTGCTAACAGTCGATCCGTGGTCGCCGTCGTGCCTCAGACGCCCGCAGCCGCCAAGGCGTTGCCCACGATCCAGCCCATCCCGAACGCGCTCAGCAGCCCGTTGCCGGACATGTAGCCGTCGGAGTGGGAGCCGGCCAGGCCACAGGCAGCACCGCCGCCGGCGTACAGGCCCGGAACAGGGGTTCCGGACGACGTCAGCACTCGGCCGGCGGTGTCGATCACGAGGCCGCCCTGGGTGGTGAGCAGGCCGTGGGTCACCGTCGCGTAGTGGAACGGTGCCTCCAGGGCGCGCCGGCCGTCCCGGGGAGCCAGGGCCGTGGCCACGTCGTCGAGGGGCAGACCCAACGCCGTGGCGAGGTCGGCCAGCGTGGCGGCGTGCCGGAACGCACCGGCGGCGTCGCACTCACGCATCATCTCCGACTCCCGGGTCGCGGCCATCGCGGTCTCGTCCCAGATCATCGTGGCGCGCTCGCCGGGCTGGCCCTGGAGCACGCCGGCCATCGAGGAGTAGCCCTTCGACTCCTCGTCGACGAACCGCTGCCCGTCGGTGTTGACCAGGACCGCGCCGTTGAACGGCAGTGCGGGGGAGACCCGGGTGCCGTAGTCCACGACCACGAGCCCCGAGCGCAGCCCGGCGCCCATGTTGCGCAGCGCGACGTCGAGCCCGGCCGCCGCGGTCATGGTGAGCGCGTCCCCGGTCGAGGTCGACACCCCACCGTAGAACGGCGCCCCGAGGTGCGCGAGGTGCTCGGCGACGAGGGTCGGCGAGTTCGCGAACCCGTCCGACGCCAGTACGACGGCCGACGCACCGACCCGTTGACGCGTGCCGTTCTGCTCCACCACGACCCCGGCCACACCGGTGCTGCCGTGCGTCGAGGAGGCCGTGACCAACTCGACCACGGGGGCCTCGTCCACGAACGCGATGTTGTCGCACGCCTCGGCCAGGTCCCGCAGGTGCCGCATCAGCCGTCCGCCGCCGAGGCGGCCGACGTCGGTGTGCAGGCGCGGCACCGACATCCCCGCTCGGGGCATGTCGGTGCCGATCTCGATCGGGTAGCCCGAATCGGCGACCCACTCCACCAGGGCGGGGGCGACCTCGCAGAGCGCCTCGATGACGGGGCGCCAGCCCTCATCGCCGTTGGCGGCGATGATGTCGGCCGCGTGCTGGGCGGGCGAGTCGACGATCCCGGCGGCGGCCTGGAAGCGGGTGCCTCCGGCGGCCAGCGAGCCCGACGAGATCGCGGCGTTGCAGCCCCCCTGGGTGGACTTCTCGAAGACCGCGACGACGAGGTCGGGGTTGGCGGCGGCCCGCAGCGCGGTCATCAGACCGGCCGCGCCACCGCCGACCACGACCACATCGACCTCAGAATCCCAGTCGAGGTGCTGCGTCACGACAGCGCCTTGTCGACGCCGTAGAACGACCGCGCCGCGTCAAGCAGACCGCGCTCGGGCTGAGCGCCGTAGAACCCGACCCGCGACGGCTTCAACCCTGTCGCGCGATACTGCGCGGCCCGCAGTTCGGCCATCCGGACCAGGGTGCCCAGCGAGTCGAGCACCGGAACGTCGTCGACCCGGGAGATGCCCTGGTCGGCGAGGAAGACGTTGAGCGGACCCTCGCCGGGCACGATCACGTTCGCCCCCGCCGCGATGGCCGTGCGAGCAGCGGCCTCGAAGGCGGCGATCAGCCCCTCCGGGGAGGCGTACGCCGCCATCACGTCGTGGAACGCCGCCTCCACCTGGACGATCGGACCCACCAGCGAGTCGAGCCGGTAGTTACGCATGTTGCGCCGCAACTGGGGCTCCAGGGCCGCGATGAAGTTCACGATCCCGACGCAGTCGCCCAGCGCCGCGGCTGCCAGCACCGAGGTCTGGCCGAACGTGACGACCGGGATGTCGACGACCGTCCGGACCTCCTCGTACGCCGTGTCGGGAATCGTCGCGATCAGGTACGCGTCATACCCCTCGTCCTGAGCCCGCAGCGCACCCTCGATGAACTGCTCCCTGTGCAGCCCCGCGAGGTAGGCGTAGCCGATGTGCGTGCCCGGGTAGTCCGACGGGTACGTGCCCGGCTTCATCCCGTGCAGGTCGATCGTGGTGCCCGGCTGCGCCTGCGAGGTCAGGTGCCGCGCCAGCGCGTCGCGGTAGTGCGGGACATCGTCCAGCACCGTGAAGGACTGGTGCCAGATCCGCATCAGGCGTTCACCGCCACCCGCAGCTTGGCTGCCTCGGCCCCGGCGATCCGACCGAACGTCGCGCTCCGCAGGACCGAGGTCGACCCGGTGTAGTTCGAGTAGTACAGCCCGGTCAGCTCGCCGGCGGCGTACAGGCCGGTGATCGGGTTGCCGTCGCGGTCGACGACCTCGGCCTCGGGCGTGGTCTTGAGGCCACCGAAGGTGAAGACGTTGGCCGCCATGATCGGGTACGCCGTGAACGGACCCTCCGCGATCGGGGTGGACCAGTTCGACTTCGCCGGGCTCAGGCCGGAGGTGGCCAGACCGTCGGGGGTGAGCGGGTCGAACCCCTCGCCCGCCGGGCAGGCCGCGTTGTACGCCGCCACCGTGGCCTCCAGCGCGTCGGCCGGGATCTCCAGCTTCGCCGCCAGGGCCCCGATGGTCGCGCTGGTGATCGGGGCGATGTCGGTGCGGACGCCGGCCATGATGTTCGGCACGGCCAGGCCCTTCTGGTCCAGGATCACCCAGGCGATGCCCTCGGTCTGGGCCTGGATCACGCGGGTGGTTCGCTCGTACCAGGCGTCGATGGTGCCGCGGGCCTCGTCGACGAAGCGCTGGCCCTCGCGGTTGACCAGGATGCCGTAGGGGAAGCAGAAGATCGCCGCCTCCGGCTCACCCGAGCGCGGGTCGACCGGCTCGGCGTGGAAGAGGGAGAAGTTGCCGGCGGTGGCGGCACCGAGCGCGAGCGCCATCTCCAGGCCCTCGCCCTTGTTGTAGTTGCCGCCCTTGGCGACCGGCCGCGCGGTGAGCGCGTGCGCGCCGTGATAGCGCGCCATCATCTCGAAGTTGCCCTGGTAGCCGCCCGAGGCGAGCACGACGGTGCCCTCGAAGACGGCCGGGCCCGACGAGGTGTGGGCGAAGACGCCGTTGATCCCCGCGGTGGAGAACGTCAGCCGGCGGGCGGTGGTCTCGAAGTGGAACTCCACGCCGAGCTCACGGGCCTTCTTGCCCATCGTCTCCACCAGCGCCAGACCGCCGCCGACCGGAGCCATCCGGGTGGTCGACTGGGTCAGGAACGGGGTCGGCATGAAGTCGAACGTCACGCCGTGACCGGCCAGCCACTGCAGCGCCAGGGGAGCGTTCTCGGCCAGCGCCGCGACGTAGTCGGGGTTGACCGTGTGGGTGGCGCGGTAGAGCGGCCCCTGCCGGTCGGGCATCAGGGCCGCGTCGCGCACGACCGACGGGTCCGGGTGACCCATGAAGTCGTCGACCAGGATCTCCTCGAAGCCCTCGGCGACCTCGTCGAGCGAGGCCATCCGCAAGAACGCCTCCGTGTAGCGGGTGTTGCCGCCGGTCTCGGCCTCGGTCGCGCGCTCCAGGATCGCGACCCGGGCGCCGGCCTCGGCGGCCGAGACGGCGGCCGACAGGCCGGCGATGCCGCCGCCGACCACGACGACGTCGTACGAGTGGGTCTGTTCAGTCATGGCGTGTCCTCTCGGTTGCGCTCGGCGCGGATCAGAAGGTGAGGTCGGCGGCCGACGTGATGGCGCCGAAGAGCGGCAGCACCTTCTGACACGCGAAGTCGTGCATCTCGGGGGAGAACGAGGCGCACATGTCCTCGACGACGGTCACCTGCAGGCCGGAGTCCGAGGCGTGGCGCGCGGCCGACTCCAGCACCAGGTTGGTGGCGACACCACCGAGGACGACCTCGGTGACACCCTCGGCGGCGAGCATGTCGCGCAGCGCGGTGCCGATGAACGGGTTGACGCAGCCCTTGTCGACGACCGGCTCGCCCTCGATCGGGGCGAGCGCGTCGATGATCTGCGCCTCGGGGGAGTCGGCCAGCATGACCCGGTTGTTCTCGTAGGGGTCGAACCGCGGCAGCCGGTTGGTGCGGAGCTTGTACGACGGGTCGAACGCGAGGCGCACGTGGACGACCAGGGTCCCGGCGGCGCGGGCAGCGGCCAGCACGGAGGCGGCGGTGGCGATCACGCCACGCTCGGCGATCTGGGCCTGGAGCGGCGGAGCCTTGAGGTGGGGACCCTCCTCGCACAGGCCGACCTGGTAGTCGAGCATGAGCAGGGCCTTCTTGGTGTGCACGGCAGACATGGTGATTCCTTCAGTTCAGTGAGAGCAGGGAGCGGGGAGTGGAGAGAGGGCAGGTGCGGGTCGAACCAGTCACCAGGCCGACCAGCCGCCGTCGACGTACAGCACCTGACCGGTGACGTAGGACGAGGCGGGGGAGGCCAGGAAGAGCACCGGGCCGTTGAAGTCGACGCCGGGCTTGCCGAGGCGACCGAGCATGGTGCGGCCGGAGAACCACTGCAGGCGCTCGGGCGACTCGGCCAGCGCCGCGGTCATCCCGGTCGGGAAGAAGACGCCCGGCGCCAGGCAGTTGACGGTGATCCCGAGCGGGCCGAGCTCCTGGGCCATGCCGCGGGTGACGTTGGTGACGCCTGCCTTCGAGGCGTAGTACGCCGTCTCCGGCACGGGGCCGACGCGCTCGGCGTACACCGTGGTCAGGTTGATGATCCGGCCACGGACCGGGGTGGTGGAGCCGTCGGCGACCGGCACCTGGGCGCTCATCAGCTTGCCGGCCTCGCGGGCGACCAGCCAGGAGCCGGTGAGGTTGATCCGCAGGACGCGCTCGAACTCCTCGACCGAGGTCTGGTCGTACTCCTTGCGCAGCATGGTGCCCGCGCAGTTGAGCACGATGTCGATCCGGCCGTGCACGGCCTGGGCGGCGGCGAAGGCGGACCGGACCGAGGTCTCGTTGGTGACGTCGATGTCGTGGGTGGAGACCTCACGGCCGGCCGCACGCACCGAGGCGGCGGTGGAGACCAGGTCCTCACGGCGACCGGGCAGGTCGCACAGCGCCACGTCGGCACCGTGCTCGGCCAGCGCGATCGCCGCACCGGCACCGAGTCCACCGGCGCCTGCGCCGATCACCAGGGCCTTGCGGTCTCCCAGGTAGAAGGGGCTCACCATTCGAGGTCACTCTCCTCAGCTGCAGCGTGGGTACCGGCGAGGCGGCCGAAGATGCCCGCCTTGCCGATCGACGTTCCGGTCATGTAGCCGGCGCCGTGCAGGCCGCCGATCATCTCGCCAGCGGCGTAGAGCCGCTCGATGGGCGCGCCCCACCAGTCCAGGACGCGCAGGTCGGTGTCGACGGTCAGTCCGCAGTACGTCGCCAGCACGACCGTGCCCGACGCGTGGGCGTAGAACGGCCCGGTCGCGATCGGGCGGCGCTCGCCGACGCCGCCGGACAGGTGTACCCGGCCGAGCGGGTCGGGGGTGCCCTCGGCGATCGCGGAGTTGTACGCGTCGACGGTGGCGACCAGGGAGCCGCTGGGCAGCCCGACCTTGGTCTCCAGGTCGGCGATGGTGTCGGCCTCGATCAGCAGACCGGCGCGCAGCCGACCGGCGAACTCGTAGATCGGCACCTCGTCGTTGGACAGCGCCATCGTGGCGGCGTCGAAGATCTGCCAGGTGGTGACGTCGGGCTGGACCAGGGCGGCGTCGCCGATCTCCTTGTAGTTCTTCGACTCGTCGACGAACCGCCGGCCGTCGCGGTTGACCGCGATCGCGCCCTTGTAGACGGCCAGGATGCCGGTGCCGTCCTCGTCGGGGTGCTCGGTGTAGTAGTGCCCGTAGGTGCCCTTGATGTACGGCGTGTCCCGCAGGCCGGCGCCGAGCGCCATGCCCATCTTGAGGCCGTCGCCGGTGTTCCCGACGCCACCCTGCCGCAGGGCGTGCTCCATCTGGGGCGCGAAGGTCTCCAGCATCTCCGGCGACATCGAGAAGCCGCCGGTGGCGAGCACGACCGCGTCGGCGAGGATCTGGTGGGTCGCGCCGTCGGCGGTGCGGACCTCCACGCCGGTGACCCGGGTGCCGTCGTGCAGCAGCCGGGTGGCGGGCGTCTCGAAGCGGATCCGCGCACCGAGCTTGCCGGCCGCCTTGAGCAGGTGGACCAGCATCCCGGTGGTGTCGGTGGGGTGGGAGCGGGGCGCTGACTGGCCCGAGGCGGCATGGATCTCGCCGTACTCGATGCCGTGCGACTTCAGCCAGCGGTAGGTCTCGAGCTGGTGCGCGCAGTAGAGGTCGACCAGGGCCGGGTCGTTGCGGTGCTTGCCGACCTCGAGCAGGTCGGCGCGGAGCAGGTCGACGGAGTCGTCGATGCCCTGGGCGGCCTGCTCGTCGGTGCCGGCGAAGGCCGACAGGCCCGCGGACTTCACCGTCGAGCCGCCGATCGCGTCGGTCTTCTCGATTCCGAACGCGTACTGACCGGCCTCGGCGGCGGCGAGCAGGGCCGCGCAGCCGGCGAGCCCGGCACCGAGGACCAGCACGCCGACCTGGTCGGGCAGCTCGGTCTCGACCGGCAGGCCGGGGATGGCCGCGGCGGTGGTGGCGGCCATCAGCGCAGCCCCTGCAGCTCGTCGTAGCCGCGGTCGAGCAGGGCCTCGGCGGTGGAGAACTCGGGCAGGTGGAAGAGGCCCTGGCGCTCCGACCAGCTCGCCATCGCTCCGGCACGCGAGCCGGTCTCGCCGTGCTCGCGCAGGTGCGCCAGGGCGTCGCGGCCGGCGGCGTGCATCGAGCGCATCAGGTAGTTGGCGAACAGGATCACGCCGAAGCCGAGGTCGGCGTACTCGGCCAGGGTCAGCTCGGGGGTCTTGCCGCCCTCGACGACGTTGACGATCAAGGGAGTGCCGGCCAGCTCGGCGCCGACCAGGCGCAGCTCGTCGACGGTGCGCGGCGCCTCGATGAAGAGCACGTCGGCGCCGGCCTCGACATAGGCACGGCCACGGCTGATCGCCTCCTCGATGCCGTACGCCGATCGCGCGTCGGTCCGGGCGATGATCACCAGGTCGTCGTCCTCGCGGGCGTCGCAGGCGGCGGCGATCTTGGTCTGCATGTGGGCCGCGGGGATCAGGGTGTGGCTGTCGAAGTGGCCGCAGCGCTTGGGCATCTCCTGGTCCTCGAGCTGGAGCCCGGCGACGCCGGCACGCTCCAGCAGGCGGACGGTGCGCATCGTGGCGAGCGGGCCGCCGTAGCCGGTGTCGGCGTCGGTGATCAGCGGGATGGTCAGGGCGTCGACCAGGCGGGCGGCGTGCTCGGCGACCTCGGTCTGGGAGAGCAGGCCGATGTCGGGCAGGCCGTAGACGGCGTTGGCCAGTCCGGCGCCGGTGGCGTACGCGGCGGCGAAGCCGGCCTGCTCGATCAGGCGCGCGCCGAGGGCGTCGGTGGCTCCGGGAAGGATCATCGGCGCCACCGCGGGGTTCTCGGGGCTCGGCGCCGTGGCGGCCAGGGCGGCCCGGAGAGCGAGGCGCTTGTGGTGTGCGGTGGGACCCGGTCCGACGCCGGTGAGTGCGGTCGTGACGTGTGCGTCCCAAGGGGGATTCATGGGGTGACTCCTCATCCGTGTAGTGATCACTACAGGCGCTACTGTGACAGCGGTCACCGCGATTGCGCAACCATCCTTCGGGGTTAACTGCTGGTCAACGCTCTCCTGGGCGGCCATCCCGCCCGGTTTCGCCAGCAGTTACCGGGCCGGGCGCCTGCGCACGAGGTCGTCGTCGTCGAGATGTGGCTGCGGTCACAAAAAAACGGCAGAGCCCCTTGCGTTCCCTGTAGTGATCACTCTACTGTCTCCGTAGTGGCCGTTACAGAGACCCGGGTCACATCTTCCGGCACTCGCCGGCGTCTCTGTGTTCCCTACTTCACGCACTTCCGAAGGACTGACGCCTGATGACCGTCTTGGACGAGCTCCGTCGCCTCGAACCCGACCTCCGGGTCGAGGAGGACCTGTCGGCCGAGCAGCGCTCGCTGACCGACAAGGCCTACAAGTACATGCAGGAATCCGGCCTCATGCGCGGTCTGCTGCCCAAGCGCTGGGGTGGCCTGGAGCTCAGCCTGCGCGAGCACCTGGCCAGCGTCTACGAGCTGGGCCGGATCGCCCCGTCGGCCGGCTGGGTCTCCGGCGTGGTCGGCTCGCACCCGTGGCAGCTCTCGCTCTTCCCTGAGGAGACGCAGGCCGAGATCTGGGCCGACAACCCGGACTGGAACGCCTCCTCCTCCTACGCCCCGACCGGCAAGATCGAGCCCGTCGAGGGTGGCTACCAGGTCTCGGGCCGCTGGTCGTTCTCCTCGGGCTGCGACCACGCCCAGGGCGTGATCCTCGGCGGCTTCGCCGGCAAGGTCGAGGTCGCCCCCGGCGTCGAGGTGCCCAACTACGGCTCCGCGCTGCTCTACCGCGACCAGTACGTCATCGAGGACACCTGGAACGTCCGCGGCTCGCGCGGCACCGGCTCGAAGGACATCGTCGTCGAGGGCGCGTTCATCCCCGAGCGCCGCTTCCTGTCCAGCCCGTTGTACGAGTACAACCCCGAGCGCCCCGCGCCCGGCCTGGCCGAGAACACCGGCGCCCTCTACAAGCTGCCGTGGGCCGTGATGTTCAACCTCGTCCTGGTCGCCCCGATGCTCGGCCTGAGCCGTCGCTTCCTCGACGAGTGGACCGCCGACTGCGCCGTGCGCAAGGCCAACTGGGGCGGCTCGTACGCCGACGACGCCCTGATGCAGATGCACCTGGCCGAGGCCGAGTGGACCCATGAGGCCGCCGTTCTCAAGATGTACGACGCCATCGACACGATCACCCAGGCCGCTGAGGACGGCGTCTTCCTGGACCGCAAGGAGCGGGCCCGGATGCGCTGGAACATCACCAAGGGCTGCCAGAACGTCGGCTTCGCGATCAACGAGCTGATGCGGGTCTCCTCGGGCCGCACCGTCTTCGTCGACCACCCGCTCCACCGCCTCTACCAGGACGTCATCGCCGAGCTCGGGCACGCGTTCCTCGTCTCCGACGCCGTCGGCCAGTACTACGGCGCTTCCCTTCTCAACTCTTCTGCACCGGAGGTCATGCTGTGATCACCCAACTCGCCTACCTGGGCATCGGTTCCCCGAAGTCCGAGGAGTGGCGCGACTACGCCACCCGCCTGCTCGGCGCCTCGATCGCCGAGGACGGCCCCGACGGCGCGGTTCGGATCAAGGTCGACGACATGGGCTACCGGATCGCGATCCACCCTGCCGAGACCGACGAGCTGCGCTACGTCGGCTGGGCCTGCCACAACGAGACCGAGCTGCGTTCGTACGTCGCCGACCTGCGGGGCAAGGGGATCGAGCTCACCGAGGGCACCGAGGAGGAGCTCAAGGAGCGCCGCGTCGCCGAGCTGTACTGGTTCAACGACCCGTTCGGCAACCGCCACGAGTTGATCTGGGGCCAGTACTCCAACCCGAACTCGTTCTTCCCGGGTCGTGAGATGCGCGGCCGCTTCGTCACCGGCGACCTCGGTCTGGGCCACGTCGTCCTGATCGTCCCGAACCTGGAGCAGGCCGACGACTTCTTCGCCAAGACGCTGGGCTTCCGGCTCTCGGACAAGGTCAAGAGCGACATCTTCAACCTGCGTTTCTACCACTGCAACGGCCGCCACCACTCGCTCGCCGTCGCGGAGATCCCGGGCATGACCGGGATCAACCACCTGATGCTCGAGCTGGAGAACTTCGACGACGTCGGCTCCGGGATCGACCTGTTCACCGAGGACCCCGAGCGCGAGATCCTGCTCTCCCTGGGCCGTCACTCCAACGACCTGATGACCTCGATCTACGTGCAGACTCCCTCCAGCCTGCAGATCGAGTACGGCCACGGCGGCATCGCCGTCGACGACCTGACCTGGGTCGCCGGCTACCACGACGTCCCGTCGATCTGGGGCCACCACCGTTCCCAGGCCTACATCGACGGCCCTCCCGGAATCTTCCGGATGCTCGAAGGAGACGCCCAGTGACCGCCACCGCCATCGCGCCGCTGGCCGAGGTCACCACCCGTGACGTCGAGATCGGCAACGGCCAGCACCTGCGGGTGAACTTCGCCGGCGACCCGTCGAAGAAGGCCCTGCTGATGCTGCACGGCTCCGGCCCCGGTGTCACCGCGTCCTCGAACTGGAAGGCGGTGATGGAGACCCTCGGTGACGAGTTCTACTGCATCGCTCCCGACGTGCTGGGCTTCGGCGACTCGTCGTACCCCGACCCGCAGCCCCAGGGCTTCAAGAACCAGGCCGAGGTCCGGATCGACGCGCTCTTCGCGCTGCTCGACACCCTCGGCGTGGAGAAGGTCACCCTCGTCGGCAACTCGATGGGCGGGATGTACTCCCTGCGGATGACGCAGCTGCGCCCGAACCTGGTCGAGGGCCTGGTGCTGATGGGCTCGGGCGGCATGCCCGACCTCCCGCTCGGCGAGGCCATGATCAAGCTGGTCACCTACTTCGACAACCCCACCGTCGAGGCGATGGCCGAGCTCCTGATCGAGTTCGTCTACGACAAGGCCACCTTCGGTGACAAGGTCGACGACGTCGCCGCCGAGCGGATGGACATCGTCCGCCGCCCGCACATCGAAGCCGGGCACCGCGCCATGTTCCAGCCCGAGTTCCTCACCTACACGCCCGAGGAACTGGGCAAGATGGACGTCCCGGCGCTGGTCATCCACGGTCGCAACGACATCGTCGTGCCGATCGAGTCGAGCTACTACCTGTCCGAGCACCTGCCGCAGGCCGACCTCTACGTGATGAACAAGTGCGGTCACTGGACCCAGATCGAGCAGGCCGAGCGGTTCTCCGCGATCCTGCGTGACTTTGCGAACGGGAGGCTCTGATGAGCACCACAGTGACGGGCCGCAGCGGCCTGGTCGAGAAGGTCCGCGCCGCCGGCGCGACCCTGGCCGCCGCCGACGCCGAGAGCTGCGCCCAGGGCCGGCTGACCGACGAGGCGCTCGCCGCGCTGGAGTCGACCGGCATCTTCCGGGCCCTCCAGCCCGCCCGCTGGGGCGGCGGGGAGGTCGGCCTGGACGAGTACGCCGAGGCCATCATCGAGATCGGCCGCCACTCCGCGTCGGCCGGCTGGGTCGCCTCCGTCGTCGGGGTCCACCCCTGGCAGATCGCGCTCTTCGACGAGCAGGCCCAGGAGGAGATCTGGGGTGCCGACCCGGCACGCCGCGTCGCGTCGTCGTACACGCCGACCGGCACGATCGAGAAGGTCGAGGGCGGCTTCCAGGTCTCCGGACGCTGGTCGTTCTCCTCGGGCTCCGGCGTCGCCGACGGCGTGATCCTGGGCGGCATCGCCGGGACGCGTGAGATCAACGGCACCGAGTACCCCGACTTCGTCTCGGTCATCCTCGACGCCGACCAGTACCGCATCGAGCAGGCCTGGAACGTGGCCGGCCTCGGCGGCACCGGCTCCAACGACATCGTGGTCGAGGGCACCTTCGTCCCCGAGCACCGTGCCCAGTCGCACCTCTTCTACACCCACGGTCTGGGCACGCCGCTGCCCGGCCAGGCCAAGAACGACGGCGCGCTCTACCGCACCCCGTGGGCGGTCGTGTTCAACCTGATCATCGCCGCCGGTGCCGTCGGCGCCGCGCTCGGCTTCTACGACCAGTGGGTCGCCGAGACCCGGACGCGTCGGACCAACTACGGCGTCATGCTCCGTGAGGAGCACCTGGTCCAGAACCACCTCGCCGAGGCGGCCTGGAAGATCGACGCCGCGATCCTCAAGATCAAGCGCACCGGCGCCGAGCTGATGGAGTACGCCGAGCGTGGCGAGCTGCCCACGCCCGAGCAGCGTGCGTTCTGGCGCTGGGACGTGGCCAAGGCCGCGAACGTCGCCGTCGACGCGGTGCAGTCGCTGATGCGGGTCTCCTCGGGTCGCTCGGCCTTCATCGACCACCCGCTGCAGTCGAAGTTCCAGGACGTGATGGCCGCCAGCAGCCACGCGTTCCTCTTCGACGACGTGCTCGCCAAGGCGTGGGGTGGCCGTCACCTCGGTGCCGAGAAGCTCGAGGCGGTGCACCTGTGAGCGCTTCCGCCACGACCTCCCCGATCACGTCGACCGACGTCACGGTCACCACGGGCGACGGCGACCTGACCTTCCGGCTGCACGAGACCGGCGCCCGGAGTCAGGAGGCGATCCTCTTCCTGCACGGCTCCGGCCCCGGTGCCACCGGCCTGTCGAACTGGTCGCGGATCATCGAGGACCTCGGTGACCGGTACTGGTGCCTGGCACCCGACCAGATCGGGTTCGGGGACTCCACCCACCCGCTCGACCCGCCCCGGGGGATGGGTCCGAACAACGAGCTCCGCGCCGAGGCGCTGCTCGCGCTGGTCGACGTACTCGGCCTGACCAAGGTCCACCTGGTGGGCAACTCGATGGGTGGTCAGCTCGCGCTCCTGATGACGCTGGCCCGCCCCGAGCTGGTCGGCAAGATCCTGCTGATGGGCTCGGGCGGTGCGCCGAACATGCCGGTCAGCCCCGGCCTGTCGCACCTGCGTGAGTTCTACGCCGACCCGAGCGCGGAGTCGCTGGAGGGGCTGCTCTCGGCCTTCGTCTACGACATCGAGCCGCTCCAGGGCACCGTCGACCGGGTGGTCGCCGAGCGGATGTCCTACGTCACCCGTGAGGACGTCCGACGCTCCCACGAGGCGTCGTTCGACCCGAATGGCACGCGTCGCTTCTTCTCTCCCGAGGAGCTGGCCACACTGCCCCACGAGGTGCTGTGCGTGCACGGCCGCGACGACCAGATCATCCCCGTCGAGGCCAGCAAGTACTTCGCCTCGCACCTGCCCAACGCCAACCTCTACGTGCTCGGTCAGTGTGGTCACTGGACCCAGATCGAGCACCCGGAGACCTTCGAGACGCTCCTGCTGGGGCTGCTCGATGGCCACCTCTAAGGAGCCACATGCGCATCGCCAACCTCGACGGCCGTGCCGTCCTCGTCCTCGACGACGAGAAGGGCGCGGACATCGCCACCGCCTCGGCGGGGACGTTCGGACCCGACCTGCAGGGCATCTACGACCGCTGGGACGAGTTCGTCGCCTGGGCCGGCAGCGCCGATGCGGCGTCGCTGACCGCTGACGTCACCATCGACCGCGACCAGCTCGGCTCGCCGTCGCCGAAGCCGTCCCAGATCGTCGCGATCGGCCTGAACTACGTCGAGCACGCCGAGGAGACCGGTCTGGCGATCCCGACCGACCTGCCGCCGGTGTTCACCAAGTTCTCCTCCTCGCTCACCGGTCCGACCGGCGAGATCGACCTGCCGCCCGGTGGCAACACCGACTGGGAGGTCGAGGTGGTCGCGGTGATCTCCAAGCCGGCCCACAAGATCTCCGCCGAGGACGCCTGGGACTACGTCGCGGGTCTCTCCGTCGGCCAGGACATCTCCGAGCGGGCGCTGCAGTTCCGGGTCGCCCCGCCGCAGTTCGGGTTCGCGAAGTCCTACCCGAAGTTCGCCCCGATCGGCCCGTGGCTGGTCACCCTGGACGAGCTCGAGGCGAACGGCTTCGACAAGGACAACCTCGCTCTGGGCTGCTCCATCGACGGCGAGACCGTCCAGGACGGCCACACCTCCAAGCTGATCTTCTCGATCCCCGCCACGATCGCGAAGCTGGCCGAGGTCATCACGCTCCAGCCCGGAGACGTCATCTTCACCGGTACGCCGGACGGTGTCGGCTTCGGCATGGAGCCGCCGCGCTACCTCAAGTCCGGGGAGACCCTCCGGACCTGGGTCGAGGGTCTGGGCGAGTTGGAGCACACCTTCCGCTGATCCCCTCACTCTCTGACAGCCCGTCGTGCCTCTGTGGCGCGGCGGGCTGTCGTCATTGAGCCGGGTGCGGGGCGCGGTCGCGGAAAAGAAAGATCCCCCAAGTGCGCTTCATTGAGAGGCGTGGGGGATGTAGTGGGGACAACCAATCACGCCCTTTGTCAGGCAGACGGTCACCTCGTCCAGTGCAACGGCAGGGTCTCCAGGGTGGAGAGGGCGGCGAGGAAGTCGAGCATCTCCTCAAGCCGGTCACCGTGGCCGGCGTACGTCAGTGCCTGGGTCTGCTTGGCGCGCAACGCCGCGGCTGACATCGGGTTGGCTGGGTGCCCCTGGGCGTGTCGGACGGTGCGCTCGAACCGGTCGGTGGCGGTGTGGATCACGGCGCGGCCGGCGTAGCGGTCGGCGTCGGTGGTCTCCAGGTCGCCGATGATCGAGACCTGGGCCATCAGGGCACGGATGGGGTCTGAGGCGAGCGCTTCGGTCGAGAGCTGGGCCGGACCCAGGGTGCGGTCGTGTGCTGCGGCGGCAACCACCCACGGCAGGCAGTAGCGCGCCTGAAAGCCGTCGCCGGGGAAGGGCTCGGACATCACGGTGGGGACCACCGGGTCGACGTGCAGCTCGATCGCGGTGATCTGATCGGGGTGCAGGTCATGCTCGGTGACCAGGGCGATCACGGCATCGAGGCCGGCGTGGCAGGTGCCGCAGCAGGCGTACGGCTTCTGGGCCAGACCCCAGGCGGTCTCCAGGCCGTGGACCCCGCTGGCCAGGAACGTCCCGACGACGGAGGCGGCCTCGGAGCCGGCCACCTCGGCCGAGAGCACGGCGGCCAGGCCGAATCGGCCCGAGAGCCAGGTGCTCGACGAGGTGGCTCCGGCCTGGGCCATCAGGGCCGCCTCCACCCCGGCGCGTGCTGCCTGCCCGGCGTGCAGGGCCTTGGTCGACGTGCCGAAGTTGGCGCGCAGTCCCGCCGCCGCCGACGCGGCGATGCCGAGGGCATGTCCCGCCTGTGCGGCGTCCAGGTGCAGGGCTCGCGCGGCGGCCGCGGCGGCCCCGACCGCGCCGACGGTCGAGGTGGCGTGCCAGCCGTGGTGGTAGTGCTGGTGGGAGGTGACCAGCCCGATCGCGTACGTCACCTGGTAGCCCACCAGATAGGCGTCGAGCAGATCGGCTCCCGAGCCGGTGCCCGCCAGCAACGACCAGGCTGCCGGGAGCAGCACCGACGAACCGTGGCCGTGCAGCGGATGCATGTAGTCGTCCCAGTCCAGGGCGTGACAGGCCACGCCACCCAGATACGCCAGCGCTCCCGGCGAGGACGGTACGACGGCGGCGCGAGCGATCTCGGTCTGCGGCTCCCACAGGCCACCGATCCCGCCGGCGAGGGTGTCGGCAAGCGCACGGCGGCCCGCCTCCAGGGTGGCCTCGGACCAGGTCGGCGGCGCTGCGATCAGCGCGGCCAGGGCGGCCTCGGCACTGACCTCGGTGTGGGTCATGCCGGCACCTCCGGCGCCCCGATGCCGACCCGGACCGGGGCCTCGGCAACCCCGCGGACGCCGAGGCCCCGCACCCGATAGAGCCCGCCGCCGGGGGCCTCTTCGACCTCGGGGCGGTGGGCCTCCATCCCGGGCAGCATCGGCAGTCGGGCGGGGTCGATCGAGGTGACGTAGAGGTCGGTCAGATCGGACCCGCCGAAGGCGAGCGAGGAGATCTGGTCGGTCGGCATCTCGATGCGGCGGTCCTCGGTCCCGTCCGGGCGCAGTCGCACGATGAAGGGGGAGTGGTGCAGCACGACCCAGAGGTGGTCCTCGGCGTCGACCGTGGCACCGTCGGGGAAGCCGGGCTCAGTCGCGGAGGAGAAGAACGCCGTCCGGTCATGCAGGGCGCCGCCGGTGTCGGCGTACCGCCAGATCGTGTCGACGAGGCTGTCGGCGACGTAGAAGACCGAACCGTCGCGGCTCCACGCGGGGCCGTTGCCGAGGGTGAAGCCGGAGGCCAGGGTGGTGGGCTCGCCCGGAGCGTTCCAGCGCACCACTGATCCGATCGGGTCCCGGAAGCCTGCGTCACCGCCGACGGCGACCAGGCGCCCCGCCCGGTCGACCTTGCCCTCGGAGAACCGGGCCCCGGCGGGCAGCTCGAGCTCGGTCAGCGCGCTGAACTCGCCGCTGCTCGGGTCGAGGAGCCGTACGCCGCGGTCCACCACGACCACGATCCGGCCATCGGCAGCGGGCATCACGGCCGCCGGTGACTCCGGCACCTGCCACGAGGTCACCTGGTCCTGGGCGTCGAGCCGGTGTACCTCCTGCCCGAGCAGGTCGATGAACCACAACGCCTGCCGGCGTACGTCCCAGCACGGTCCTTCTCCGACGATGGTGGCGATGCCGGGGATCTGGTCGATGGTGAGGCTCATCTGCTCGCTTTCGGGCGTGAACGGGTGGGGGGAGTGGATGACGAAGGCCCCGTGTCCTGACGGAGCACGGGGCCTTCGAAGGGGGAGGACGGTCAGGCGCTCTTGGCGCGTTGACGCACCACGGTGGCCAGGGCGACGGCGAAGACCAGGCCGCCGCCGTAGAAGACGTCCTGGATCCAGCCGGTCAGACCGGCCAGCTGCAGACCGAAGATGCCGGTCTCCAGGAAGTAGATGCCGATGATCGTGCCGATCGCGTTGAACTGGCCCGGCTGGACGACGGCGGTGCTGAGGAAGACCGCGGCCAGCGTCGGCAGCAGGTACGTCGCTGCGCTGGTCGGGTCGAAGCCGCCGACCGAGGAGATCAGCACGATGCCGGCCAGACCGGCGAGGAAGCCGGCCACGATGTAGGAGCCGGCCCGGATCCGGTTGACCTTGATCCCGGCCAGGCGGGCGACCTCGCGGTTGGCGCCGACGAACATCAGGTGGCGACCCAGGGGGGTGCACGAGCAGATGTAGGCGAAGGCGCCGACCAGGAGCAGGCCGTACCAGAAGCTGACCGGCAGGCCCGCGATCCGGTAGACGGTCAGGTTGCGGAAGGTGTCGTTCGGGATGATCGAGGCCGCACCGGTGCCGACCAGGTACTTCGCGAAGCCGATGAACAGGGTTCCGCTACCGAGGGTCACCACCAGGGACGGGACGTTGAGCTTGATGATGAAGAAGGCGTTGACCGCCCCACACGCGGTGGTGGCGGCGACGGCGATCAGGCAGGCGAGCCAGATGTTGACCCCGTGCTGGCCGTTGAGCACCGGGACGATCGTGGCGCCCAGACCCATCACCGAGGCCACCGAGAGGTCGAACTCGCCGACGATCAGGGTGGTCAGCGTGGCCATCGCCAGGAAGACGAGCAGCTGCTGGGAGCCGAAGATCGACTGGATCGTGGTGGTCTGCCCGAAGGTGTCGGGCATGGCGATCAGGTAGACCACCGCCATCACGGCCCAGACCAGGACCAGGGCGTACTTGCTGGGCAGTGACCGGGCCCAGGCCCAGCGGTCGACGGGCGCGGGCTCCTCGAGATCGGTCGCGCTCGGGTGGAAGACCTCGTTGGTCGCCAGCGCAGCGTCGGCGGCCGGGGTGGCGTACTGGTGCTCGGGGCCGTCGGCGTGCGAGCCCTCGGAGAGGAGGCCCGTGTCGTGGGTGTGATCGGAGTTCATGGTCCTGCCTTTCAGGAGGCGGAGGGGGAAGAGGCCGAGGCCGCGGCGTAGACGGCGTCGAGGATGACGTCGGGGTCGTCGGAGCGGATCTCGCGGAGCCGGTCGGGTCCCTCGTAGACGAGGACGCGGTCGCAGGCGGCGGCGAGATCGGCGGACTCGACGCTGACCAGCAGCACCGAGACGCCCGAGGCGGCCGCGCGGTGCACGGCGTTGAGGATGTCGGAGCGGGCGCCGACGTCGACCGCCTGCGTCGGCTCGTGCATGATCATCAGCGTCGGTCCGACCGACATCCACTTGGCCAGCAGCACCTTCTGCTGGTTGCCGCCCGACAGCTCCGAGATCAGGCGGCTCGGGGCGTTGGGGCGGATCCCGAGGGTGCGGATCGCCTCCGAGGTCTGCTTGTCCTGCCACTCCTTGCCGACCCAGAACCGCTTGCCGTGCGTGCGCAGGGTCGGGAGGCTGATGTTGTCGCGGACGCTGAGGCTCATCGCCAGCCCGTCACGGTCGCGGCGCTCGGGGATGAGCACCACCCCGGCGCGGATCGCTGCGTCGACGGTGGCCTTGGCCAGGTCCACGACCTGGGCGCCGATCGTCAGCCGACCCGCGGACGCGGGGGTGGCGCCGGCGATCAGGTACGGCAGCGACTCGAAGCCGCTGCCCGGCATCCCGGTCAGGCCGACCACCTCGCCGGCTCCGATCCGGAGGTCGAGGCCGTCGGCCCCGGGGCCGCGCAGTCCGGTGATGCTCACCTGGGCGGCGTACGTCGCCTCCGCGCTCGGCCGGGCCTCGATGCTGTCCACCTCCTTGCCCAGCATGATCCGGGCGATGGACTGCTCCGACTGCTCGGCGGTCGGGAGCCCGGCGCCGACGACGTGGCCGTCGCGCAGCACCGTGACGTTGTCGGTGTGGTGCAGCACCTCATCGAGGCTGTGGCTGACCAGCAGCATTGCCGTGCCGGTGGACCGGATCCGCTTGAGCATGGCGTGGAACTGGGCCAGCTCCTCGCGGCCCAGGGAGCGGGTCGACTCGTCGAGGATGACGAGGCCCTCGCCGGGGACGAGGTCGCGCATCGCGCGGGCGATCGCGACGCCGGCGCGGTGCGAGGCGCTCAGCTCGCCGACCAGGGTGGTGGGGGAGATGTCGAGCTGCAGGTCGCCGAGGACCCGGGCCGCGACCCGGCGCTGGGCGCGCCAGTCGACGCGGCGCAGGTAGCGGGTCCGCTCGAAGCCTCCGACGCCGATGTTCTCGGCGACGCTGAGGTGGTCGAGCAGGCCGAAGTCCTGGTGGACGACCGCCACGCCCGCGGCGTGGGCGTCGTCCCAGGCGACGGGCAGGCGCAGGTCCTGGCCGTCGATGGTGATCGTGCCGCCCGCGTCAGGGGCGTGGTAGCCGGTGAGGATCTTGACCAGCGTGGACTTGCCGGAGCCGTTCTGGCCCAGCAGGGCGTGAAGCTCTCCCGGCCGCACCACGAGGTTCGCGTCGGTCAGGACGCGGGTGGGTCCGAAGGTCTTGCTGATGTTCGCGACCTGGAGTCGCGGGGCGGCCGGGAGTGCCATTTACTTGACTCCCCAGGCGGTGAGGAAGTCCTGCTTCCAGGCGTCGCCGCCGTACCAGACGGAGCTGTTGTAGTTGGCGTCGCTGATGTCGAGGTCGCCGACGTTGGCCTTGGTGAAGACCCGGACCGGGCCGTCGACCTCGGGCACGACCTCGACGCCGGAGAGCAGACGGACAGCGCCGTCGGCCATCGCCCAGCCCTGCTCGATGGCACCCTGGCCGATGTTGTACGCGATCTGGCCGGCCTTGACGGCCTGGAGACCGGCGGGGCTGCCGGACGCGGTGACGACCTTGACCTTGTCCGTGAAGCCGGCGCTCTGGAGGCCGGGGAGGGCGGCCTGGAAGAACGAGTCCTGCGGGAGGATCAGGTAGTTCGTCTTCGGGTTGGCCGAGAGCTTCGCGCTGACCAGGGAGCCGAGGTTCGAGGCGTCGGCGGTGGTGGTCTCGACGGTCGTGACCTTGCACGAGGGGCAGTACTGCTTGAGCTCGTCGGCGGCAGCCTGGGTGTTGCCCTTGGTGGTGCTGGAGTCGGTCAGGCCGACCTGGATCACATTGGCGGAGCCGTTGCTGTCGGCGATGACGGCGTCGGCCATCAGCTGGTAGGCGATGTGGGTGAGGGCCGAGGGGTCGAAGAAGCCGAGGGTCTTGCTCGACTGCACACCCTTCGGCTGGGCGACGCCGGCGGCCAGGGTCGGGATGCCCTGGGAGGCGAGGCTCTGGAACGCCGAGGGAACCGCCTCGTAGTCCACGAAGCCGGTGATGACGGCGTCGGCCTTCTGGTTCGCGGCCGACTCCATGCAGCTGGCGACCGTGGTCGGGGTGAACTTGCCGTCACACATGTGGACGCTGGCGCCAAGCGCCTTGAAGGCCTCGGTGATGCCCTGGCCCATCGCCTGGAGCACCGGAACCGAGGTGCCGATCGGGACGTACCAGACGGTCTTGCCCTGGAGGTTGGGGACGCTGGAGATCGCGGGCACCGTGCCGTAGTGCTCGCGGGGAGCGGCGTACTTCTCGATCTGCTCCTTGGCGTGGGTGACGCCGGCGCTGCTGCTCGCGCTGGTGCTGGCACCGTCCGAGGCGGGAGTGCTGGTGGCGTCAGACGAGCTGCCGCAGGCGGACAGCGTGAGGGCGCCGATCACGGAGACCGCGATGGGGGCGAACCTCAGGGGACTCGTGCGAAGCGAAGTGAACATGTTCTGTTTCCTCTGGCCTTGAAGCTCTGGCGAGCAGATGAGGTGTTGACAGGGGGTGCTGATCTCCCGAACGATCCGTATCGGTCACTACAGTGCCTGGAACAGTCACTACAGAGACAGGTGTGACCGTAGCCACAATGTGGCCGCGGTCACAAGCGTTGGAGTCGAAAAGTTTTTGTGACTCGAAGTTGCGGAACAATGACAAGGGACTGTCAAAGAGAGGGGACCAGGTGACTCGGAAGACACCGCGCCGCCATCAACAAGGCGACGAGTCGCGCGACCGCATCCTGCAGGCGACGTTGGAGCTCGCCTCAGAGCGTGGGTACGACGGCACGTCCATCGCCCTGGTGACGGAGCGCACCGGCCTGCCGGCCAGCTCGATCTACTGGCACTTCCGCAACAAGGACGAGCTCCTGGCGGCCACGGTGGAGTACAGCTACGTCACCTGGCGCAAGGGTGCGCCGACCTGGGAGACCCGGGTCGAGTTCGGCGACACCACTGCCGAGATCCACGACCGGCTGCACCGCGCCGCGCGGGCGCTGCTGGAGTCGCCGGCCTTCTGGCGACTCGGGCTGATGCTCGGGTTGGAGCGCCGCCCGGTGGAGCCCTCGGCGCGGGGTCGCTACCTCGACGTCAGGCTCGACACCGAGCGTGCGATCGCGCACTGGTGGTCGCAGGTCCTGGCCTCGATCATCGAGTCCGGTGCCGCTCCGCAGCCGCCGGGCGATGCGGACGTCGAGGAGTTCGCCGGGCGTCTGGCGCGCTTCCACCTGGCCCTGATGGACGGCCTGTTCGTGGGCCTGATCGCCAACGACGACTGGGATCTCAACACCATGATCGACCTGGTGTCGGACGGACTCTCCGCGCAAGCGGTGCGGTGGCTGAAGGAGGCGGCATGAGCGGCGCGCGCAGCGCAGCCCCGGGGGTCGAGCACGAGGCCTCGCGGATCCGGATCCTGCGGGCCGCCGCCGAGGTGGCGGCCGAGGCCGGCTACGAGGGGGCGTCGATCTCGAAGATCACCAAGCGCTCCGGGCTGCCGGCGAGCTCGGTCTACTGGTTCTTCAAGGACAAGGAACAGCTGATGGCCGAGGTCATCCGGCACAGCTTCGCGGAGTGGAACGAGACCCAGCCGCGCTGGGAGCACGCCGAGTGGGACTCGCGGCCGATCGGCGAGGTCGCCCGGTCGATCCTGGCGCGCTCGATCCGCAGCCTCGCCGACGGCCCTGCCTTCCTTCGGATCGGGCACATGCTGCTGCTCCAGGGTCGCGACGTCGAGCCCGAGGCGCGGCAGTGGTTCCTCGCGGTCCGTGCCGAGACCGAGCGGGAGATCACCTCCTGGGTCGAGTCCTACCTCGGGCCCGAGGTGGTGGCAGGCGATCCCGGGCTCGCCCGGTCGCTGGCGCGGATCGTGCTGGCGGCCACCGATGGGGCGTTCCTGGCCGGTCAGGCAGGGATGCCGTACGAGCCCGATCACTTCGCCGAGCTGATCGCCTCGACCGTCGAGTCGGCCATTGCGCGCCACAGCTGACGTGCGCTGCTGACGCCGGGCACGTCTGTGCCCGGCGTCACAACTTTCTCTCCGCGGCTCTTGCTGAGGCGGGTCTGTCCATGCCAATCTCTGTAGTGATCGTTACGGAGAAAGTGTGGAGAAGATGTCTGTTGAAGCCCATGTCGAGGCTGTCCCGGTGATCGACCCGGGTCATTTCCGCCAGGTTCTCGGTCAGTTCCCGACCGGCGTCGTGGTCGTCACCGCCCGCGACGAAGCCGGCGAGGCGATCGGCATGACCGTCGGATCCTTCACCTCGGTCTCCCTCGATCCGCCGCTCGTCGCGTTCCTGCCCGACCAGGGCTCGAGCTCGTGGAAGGCGCTGCGTGAGTCGGGCACCCGGTTCTGCGTCAACGTCCTCGACGCCGACCAGGAGGACGTCTGCCGCAAGGTCGCGATGCGCAAGATCGACAAGTTCTCCGACATCGCCTGGAGCACCTCGCCCGCGGGCAACCCGGTGATCGCCGGCGCCGTCGCCTGGATCGACTGCGACACCGAGGCGATCCACGAGGCCGGTGACCACCACATCGTGATCGGCCGGGTGCAGTCCCTGGAGCTCGGCGAGGGTGCCTCGCCGCTGCTCTTCTTCCGGGGCGGCTACGGCTCCTTCACGCCGCACTCGCTGGCCGCCCGCGACGCCGACCTGCTCGACCAGCTCCGCCTGGTCGACCTCGCCCGGCCCTGGATGGAGCGCCTCGCCGCGGACAAGAGCACCGAGGTCACCGCGATCGCCCTGGTCCGGGGCGAGCTGGTGCTGGCCGCCTCCGCCGGGCATGCCGAGATCGCGATGGACCCGACCCGCGTCGGCCAGCGGATCCCTTTCGCTGCGCCCCTGGGCAGCTGCTTCGCGGCCTTCAGCGAGGACGACGTACGGCGGCAGTGGCTGGCGACCATCTCCGACCACCTCACCCCGGAGCAGTCCGAGCGGCTGGTCGGCGTGCCCGACCTGGTCCGGCAGCGCGGCTACGCGATCGCGCTGGGGCACTCGGAGTCCTCCAGCCTGGAGCGCACCTCCACCCTGCTGCACGCCGGCGAGGCCTCGCCCGAGGCGCTGCGCGAGGCGATCGTCAGGGTGGCCGACGGCTACAACCGTGACCAGGTCGACGAGACCGTCGAGCTGCGCTCGCTGTCGGCGCCGGTCTTCGACGCGGCCGGCAACGTCGCCTTCACCCTCACCGTCTGGGGGCCGCCCGGCTCCGTCCCGGCCGCCACCGTCAGCGAGTACGCCGATGCGCTGCTGGCTGCGACCGCTGCGGCCACCTCAGCGATCGGCGGCGTCGCCCCGCTCGGCTGAGGCTCCGACCCAGGTCGCCTCGTCGGCCGGCGCCTCCTGGGTGGGCGCCGGTGCGGCGAAGACGGCCTCGCTGGCAGGGGTGAGGGTGGCGCGGGCCCGGCCGAAGCAGAGCACGCACAGCAGGGCCGAGACGACCATGCAGATCCCCATCGGGACCGCGGTCTCCTCGCCGGCGACGCCGGTCAGGGCGGAGAAGGCGCCGCCGACCAGGAACTGCGAGGCCCCGACCAGGGCGGAGCCCGCGCCGCTGTGCAGGCGGGCCTGGTTCATCGCCAGGGTGACCACGTTGCCGATGATGAAGCCGACCGCCGTGACGGTCACCAGCAACGGTGCCAGCAACAGCGCCGGCCACGGGGAGAGCGTGCAGGCCAGCACGCCGACGGTGCCGCCCAGCAGCCAGGGCAGGGCGAGCCTGACCGTCGTCGCAGGGTGGATCTGGCGGTGCGCCCGCCGGGTCGAGCGCGCTCCGGCGATCAGCAGGGCCACGGAGTTCACCCCGAAGCCGACGCCGAACGCCCACCCGGGCAGGTCGATCACCTTCTGGTAGACGAAGGACGAGCTCGAGATGTACGACATCAGCGCACCGAAGCAGAACCCGACGGTCAGGGCGTACGAGCGGTACGTCGGCTGGGCGATCATCGTGCCGAGCGGCCTGAACGAGAGCGCTGGGGCACGCCGGTCCGCCGGCAGCGACTCGCGCACCACGAGCAGCACGCAGACCGTCTGGATCACCATCACGGCACCGATCACGCCGAGGACTCCGCGCCACGGGACGTGCCCGGCGAGCAGGCCGCCCAGCACCGGTGCCGCGATCGGGGCGAAGGAGTTGATCGTCATCATCAGGCTCATCGCCTGGGCGGCACGGAACCCGCGGGCCAGGTCCGAGATCACCGCGCGCCCGATCACCAGCGTCGCCGACGCGGCCAGCGCCTGCACGAAGCGGGCCCCGATCAGGAGCTCGACGGACGGGGCCATCGCGCTGATCAGCGAGGCCACGGTGGCCACCACGGTGCCGACGAACATCGGGCGCCAGCGCCCGTACCGGTCCGAGAGTGGGCCCCAGAAGAGCTGGCCCAGGCCGATGCCGAGCAGGAACGCGGTCAGGGTGAGCTGCACGTGCTGGGCGTCGGTGTGCAGACCGCTGGTCATCTCCGGGAAGGAGGCCAGGTACAGGTCGGTCGAGACCGGCGGGGTGGCTGAGAGCAGCGCCAGGACGCAGATCAGCTTGAGGGGAAGGCCCGGCGCCTCAGGGGTGCCGGATGCTGCGGTGGAGCTCACCCATCGACGTTAGCGAGGTCGGCTGTGCCGCCGCCGACGGTGCTCACGGAGTGGTCGTGAGGCTGCTCACGGCCGGGATCCGCAGTCCTCCGGGTTGAGCCGGCGGTTGATCTTGTCGGTGATCCGGTGCAGGGCGTCGACCTCGTCGGGGGACAGGGCGTCGAAGACCAGCTCGCGCACCCGGGTGACGTGACCCGGCGCTGCGGTGGCGAGGTGGGCGAAGCCGGCATCGGTGAGGATCGCCTGCGTGTAGCGGCCGTCGGTGGGGTCGGGGCGGCGCGTGACGAAGCCGCGCTTCTCCAGCCGGGAGACCATGTGCGAGAGCCGGGAGAGCTCGGCGTTGGCGAACAGGGCGAGCTGGCTCATCCGCATGCTGCGCTCCGGTGCGTCCGACAGTCCGGCGAGCACGTAGTACTCCGTGAACGAGAGCCCCGCGTCGCTCTGGAGCTGCTCGCCGAGGGCGGCGGGGAGCATCGAGAGCATGTAGGTCAGCGACATCCAGGACTCGAGCTCGGCGGGCGAGAGCCAGCGGGGGGTGTCATTCACGCGGCCTACTGTAAAGGTCGCCGGTTCGGTGTGATGTACGTCTCTTTGAACGTTCCTAGCGGTGGAGAACAATCTCGCCATCAAGACATCCCTTCCACGTTCGTTGCAGGACTGGCAGGCTCACCCCTCAATGTCATGGGACCGGCCCGTTGGGCCGGTCCCTACGAGCACGTTGGCACACGTCAGTACAAGTGAGGAGCAAGGATGCGCATCGGAGTCACGCGCGAACGCACCGGGGAGACCCGGGTGGCCGCCACACCGACGACCGTCAGGCAATTGATCGGTCTGGGGTACGAGGTGGTGGTCGAGTCCGGCGCGGGTGATCTCTCGTCGTTCTCCGATGCTGCGTACGCCGAGGCCGGTGCCCTGATCGGTGCCGCTGGCGATGCCTGGGGTGCTGATGTGGTGCTGCGGGTCAACGCCCCCGAGATCACCGACGTTCCTCGGCTGCGGTCGGGTGCGGTGCTGGCCTCTCTGATCTCCCCGGCGCTCAGCCCCGAGCTGCTCGAGGCGCTGCGCGCCCAGGGCGTGACGGCGCTGGCGATGGACGCGGTGCCGCGGATCAGCCGTGCGCAGTCGATGGACGTGCTGTCCTCGATGGCCAACATCGCCGGCTACCGTGCCGTGGTCGAGGCCGCTCACGTGTTCGGGCGCTTCTTCACCGGTCAGGTCACCGCCGCGGGCAAGGTTCCCCCGGCCAAGGTGCTGGTCGCCGGTGCGGGTGTGGCGGGTCTGGCCGCGATCGGGGCGGCGTCGTCGCTGGGTGCGATCGTGCGCGCCACCGACCCGCGTCCCGAGGTGGCCGACCAGGTCAAGTCCCTCGGCGGGGAGTACCTGCCGGTCGTGGTGGCCGGCGAGTCGGCGGAGAAGTCGAGCGACGGCTACGCCAAGGCCACGTCGGAGGCCTATGACGCTGCCGCGGCGAAGCTGTACTCCGACCAGGCCGCCGACGTGGACATCATCGTCACTACCGCGCTGATCCCGGGCCGCCCCGCGCCCCGCCTGATCACCGCTGCCGACGTGGCCTCGATGAAGCCGGGCTCGGTGATCGTGGACATGGCTGCCGCGATGGGCGGCAACGTCGAGGGCTCGGTCCGCGACCAGGTCGTCACCACCCCCAACGGCGTCACGATCATCGGCTACACCGACCTTGCGGGTCGGCTGCCGGCCCAGGCGTCGCAGCTCTACGGCACCAACCTGGTCAACCTGCTCAAGCTCGTGACGCCGGCCAAGGACGGCGTACTGGCGTTGGACTTCGACGACGTCGTCCAGCGTGGCCTGACGGTGACGCACAACGACGGCTCGGCCACTGAGATCCTGTGGCCCCCGCCACCGGTGCAGGTCTCGGCCGCTCCGGCCGCAGCCCCGGCTGCCGCCGTGGTGGAGAAGCCGGCCCCGACGACGATGGCGCCGAGCACGAAGCTCGGCCTGGTCGTCGCGGGCCTGGTGATCTTCTTCCTGGTCAACGCCACCGCTCCCGACCCGATCCCGCAGCACTTCACTGTGCTCACGCTGGCGATCGTCGTCGGCTTCTACGTGATCGGCCACGTCGCGCACGCGCTGCACACCCCGCTGATGAGCGTCACGAACGCGATCTCGGGCGTGATCGTGGTCGGAGCGCTGCTGCAGGTCGGCTCCTCGGACCACCTCGAGCAGATCCTGGCCGCCGTGGCGATCCTGCTCGCCTCGATCAACGTCTTCGGTGGCTTCGCCGTCACCCGTCGCATGCTCGCGATGTTCAGCAAGGGGAACTGACCCATGACCGCCTCCTCCATCGCGACCGCCGGCTACCTGATCGCGGCGCTGTTGTTCATCCTGTCCCTGGCAGGCCTGTCCAAGCACGAGACCTCCAAGCGCGGGCTGTCGGCCGGAATCGCCGGTATGGCGGTGGCCGTGATCGCGACCGTCATCCTCGTGATCGACACCACCAGCGACGACACCCTCAGCTCGGGCGGTTCGCTGTCGGTGGTCCTGCTGATCGTGGCGATGGCCATCGGTGCCGCGGTCGGCCTGTGGCGGGCCCGGATCGTGCAGATGACCGGGATGCCTGAGCTGATCGCCCTGCTGCACTCGTTCGTCGGTCTCGCGGCCGTGCTGATCGGGTGGGTGGGACACCTGGAAGGCCGCCACATCGGCGGTGTGGGCGACTACGGCCTGCAGTCGCTGTGGAACATCCGCTCGGCCGAGGTCGCCATCGGCATCTTCATCGGTGCGGTCACCTTCACCGGCTCGATCGTGGCCAACCTCAAGCTCTCGGCCCGGATGAAGTCCTCGCCGCTGATGCTGCCGGGCAAGAACCTGATCAACCTGGGCTCCCTGGCCGTCTTCGCCGTCCTGACCGTGGTCTACGTCGTCGTCGCCCGTGACGGTGGCAGCCCCGCCTCCTCCACGATCGTCCTGATCCTGCTGACCCTGGTCGCCCTGGCCCTGGGCTGGCACCTGGTCGCCTCCATCGGCGGCGGCGACATGCCGGTCGTGGTGTCGATGCTGAACTCGTACTCCGGCTGGGCCGCGGCCGCCTCGGGCTTCCTGCTCAACAACGACCTGCTGATCGTCACCGGCGCGCTGGTCGGCTCCTCGGGTGCCTACCTGTCCTACATCATGTGCCAGGCGATGAACCGGTCGTTCATCTCCGTCATTGCCGGTGGCTTCGGTATCGAGGCTCCCGCTTCGGCCGACGACGCCGACTACGGCGAGCACCGCGAGATCGACGCCGCAGGTGCGGCCGAGATGCTGGCCGGCGCCTCGTCGGTCGTGATCACGCCGGGCTACGGCATGGCGGTGGCGCAGGCGCAGTACGACGTCGCCAACCTGACCCGCAAGCTGCGCGATGCGGGAGTGGACGTGAAGTTCGGCATCCACCCGGTCGCGGGTCGTCTGCCGGGCCACATGAACGTGCTCCTGGCCGAGGCGAAGGTGCCCTACGACATCGTCCTGGAGATGGACGAGATCAACGACGACCTGGCCGAGACCGACGTCGTGCTGGTGATCGGCGCCAACGACACCGTCAACCCGGCCGCGGCCGAGGACCCGTCCTCGCCGATCGCGGGGATGCCGGTGCTGCGGGTCTGGGAGGCGAAGAACGTGATCGTCTTCAAGCGCTCGATGGCCTCGGGCTACGCCGGGGTGCAGAACCCGCTCTTCTTCCGCGACAACACCCAGATGCTGTTCGGGGACGCCAAGGACAAGGTCGGCGACATCCTGGCCGCCCTGCCGGTCCGCGCCTAGCCGAGATCCGGGTTCACCACCGCCGAGATCCGGCTTAGCCACCAACGAGATCCGGGTTGCGCACAGCAAGCTGTGCGCAACCCGGATCTCGTGCGTGAGGAACCCGGATCTCGCGCGTGGCGAACCCGGATCTCGGCGGTTACCAGTCCTGCCAGGGGACGATCGTCTTCAACGGCGTGCGGAGCAGGGTCTCGGCCCGAACGGCCGGCTCGGAGGTGGCCAGAGCCGCGGTGCGCTCCTCGATCCGGGCGGTCGTGGCCTGCGGGTCGCCATCGAGGTACAGCAGCCGCAGCCGCAGCGAGCCCGGGGCGTCGTCGTCTCCGGTCGCCAGCGGCAGGTCGCTGTGCCGCTGGTGGAAGGCGAACGAGAACGTCCAGGCCCCGGCCACCCCGTCGAGGTCGAGCAGCGCAGGGATCTCGACCCGATCCGACCAGGCGTAGTGCTCGTGGGTGTCGGAACCGACCGGGTCGTCGTACCGGACGAGACTCAGGTGTAGGCCCTGGTTCGGGCGGTACGGCAGCACGTCGGCGCTGACCAGGGCGCTCGGCGCGGCGTAGCCCTTGACCGGCCTGAAGAAGCCGAGCATCGTCCGCTCGACGCCCGGGATCAACGGCCCGCGACCCCACTGGAACGAGTCGGTGCCGAGCTGGGTCCACTCCCGCAGCGCCTCGTCGATCGGGTCGCGGAACCAGTACATCGCGACGTAGTCGGTGCCGCGGTGCGCCTCGGAGGCGTCGGTCTGGTCGCGGTACGCCGCCGGCAGCGCCCACCGGTCACCCCAGGCCACGCCGGGCAGGGCGAGGTTCTCGGGACGGTGATCGAGCTGGTGCCACTCGTTGTAGGCGCGATGCTCCTCGGGCCCTGCGTCGTGCAGGGTCACGAAGGAGAAGAAGACGAGGGGGGAGTCCACGGGCATTCCTTTCGAGGGGTGGTGAACCCGGATGTGGGCGGTGGTGAACCCGGATGTGGGCGGTGGTGAACCCGGAAGTCGGCGGTCAGACGCCGTAGCCACCGTCGATGTCGATCTTCTGGCCCGTGACGAACCGGGCCCGGTCCGAGGCGAGGTACTCGACCGCCTCGGCGATGTCGTCGGCCGAGCCGAAGGTGCGCAGCGGGATGTTGCCCATCGCGGTGTCGAGGGCACGCTGGTCCAGGTCGCCGTTGGCGATCAGCCGCTCGGCCATGCCGTCGGTGAGCATGCCGGGGCCGACGCTGTTGACCCGGACGCCGAAGCGGCCCTCCTCCGCGGCGAGTGCGCGGGCCAGGGCCTCGACGCCGGCCTTCGGGATCGAGGAGAGGCCGTCGCGGACCGGGTAGCGGGTGGTGCCCGCCGAGGTCACGAAGGTGAGCGACCCGCGGGCCTCGCGCAGCGCGGGCAGGACGGCGTGGGCGAGGTTGAACGTCGCCACCAGGTCCTGGCCGATCTGCTCGGCGAACTGCGCGGGGGAGACCTTCGAGAGGTGCACCATCGGCACGTGCGGCCCGGCCGAGTGCACCACCGCGGTGGGTGCCCCGGTGGTTGCGGTGAGGCTCTCCAGGGTCGCGGCGAGGGCGTCGGTCGAGGTCAGGTCGCAGGAGCCGGCGAAGCCGACGGCGTCGCCGAGCTCCTCGATCAGCGCCTCGGGGCGGGTACGCCGATAGAGCAGCGCGACCGGGCGACCCGACGCGACCAGGCGGCGGGCGATCGCGGCACCGATGCCGCCGCCGGCACCGGTGATGAGGACGAGGTCATCCGACATCAGGACTCCCGGGGGACGAGGCGACGGCCCTCGCTCCACGCGGCGAGGTGGTCGCGCAGCAGCGGGGGCAGGTCGAGGGAGGTGCCGTCGGGGGCGACGGAGACGATGCTGATCAGCGCCCGGGCCACGACCACGTCGTCGCTGGTGCGCACCATCGTGTGGGACATGTCGAAGGACCGGCGCCCGACCCGGCCGACCCGCAGGTCGATCCGGATCTCGTCGAACAGGCCGACCGGCACCAGGTAGTCGCACTCGGTGTGGCCGGTGACGGTCCAGAAGCCGTGCCGGCCCGAGAGCTCGTCCTGGCGCAGGTCGTTGAGCCAGAACCACTCGCTCTGCATCCGCTCCATCCAGGGGAACCAGGCGGCGTAGTAGAGGATCCCGGCGGGGTCGGTGTCGGCGTACCCGAGTCGCAGCGTGACGCTGTGCAGCACGGGGCCGGCCGCGGCCGGCGTACGGCGGGCGCTCACGCGCGGTCGGGCATGTTGGTCCAGCCCTTGCCGTCGACGCGGGTGTACCAGCCCGAGGCGGCCAGGGTGCCGCCGTCGACCGGGACGGTCTGACCGGTGACGAACGAGGCGGCCTCGGAGGCGAGGAAGCCGATCACGTCGGCGTACTGCTCGACGCGGCCGAAGGAGCCGAGCGGCACCCAGGTCTTGATCAGCTCGGGGTCGCGCCCGCGCAGCATCGCCGAGGCGGGGGTCTGCTCGGAGTCGGCGAGGTCGGGGGCGATCGCGTTGACCCGGATGCCGTAGCGGCCGACCTCGATGGCCAGGGACTTGGTGAACGCCGAGACGCCGGCGTTGAAGGCGGAGTAGACGACGTGGCCGGGGATGCCGCGGAACGCCTCGACGGTGGAGTTGTTGATGATCGCGCCACCGCGGCCGCGCTCGATCATGCCGGGCAGCAGTGCGTGCGTGACGGCGATGACGTGGCCGAGGTTGAGCTCGTAGAGCCGCGACCACTGCTCGGGCTTGGAGTGCAGGAAGTCCCGTGAGGCGGGCCGGAAGTCACCGACGTTGTTGACCAGCACGTCGGCGCCGCCGAGCGCGTCGGCGGCCTCCAGGACGGCGGCGACGACCTCGGGGGTGGTGATGTCGCCCGGTACGACGACCACGCGGCCGCCCGCCTCGGTGATCGCCGCAGCAGTGACGGCTGCGGCCCCGGCATCGATGTCGTTGAGCACGACCTGGTCTCCCTGGGCTGCGAGCAGTCGCGAGGTCGCGCCGCCGATCCCTTGTGCTCCACCTGTGACGACGCTCACTCTGCTCATGCTCAGCAACCTAGCATTTGTTTGGTTTTGCCTCTAGCATCGGTTTTCGCCGTCCGAATCGGAGACGGTGTGACGAGAGGACGTTCAACAATGGCGGCGGTTCAGGTCGATCTGACCGGCTCGGTGGTGGCCATCACCGGCGGTGCTCGCGGTGTCGGAGACGGCATCGCCGCTGTCTTCCTCGCTGCCGGTGCGGACGTGGAGATCTGTGGGCGCACCGCGCCCGAGGTGCTCCGCTCAGGCACGGGTCCCGACGGCGTCGAGCGGACCACCGTCTTCACCTCGGTCGACGTGCGCGAGCCCGAGCAGGTCGCTGCCTGGGTCGCCGACATCGAGGCCCGCCACGGTCGCCTCGACATCGTGGTCAACAACGCCGGTGGCGCGCCGTACTCGAACTTCTCCGACGCCTCGCCGCGCTTCCACGACAAGATCGCGGCCCTCAACCTGATGGCGACGATCTACGTCAGCCACGCGGCGTACCCGGCTCTGGCCCGCAGCAAGGGCTCGATCGTGAACATCACGTCGATCTCGGCACGTCGTCCCAGCCCGGGCACGGCCGTCTACGGCGCGGCGAAGGCCGGCGTGGAGTCGCTGACCACCAGCCTCGGTGTCGAGTGGGCCCCCGACGTGCGGGTGAACTCGGTCAGCTGCGGCCTGGTCGCCACGCCCGGCTCGGCCGACCACTACGGCACGCCCGAGCAGTACGCCGCCGTCGCGGCGACCATCCCGCGGGGCGTCTTCGCCCAGCCCGAGGAGATCGGCAACGCCGTCCTCTTCCTCGCCTCGCCGCTGGCCACCCACATCACCGGCGCGGTGCTCAACGTCGACGGTGGCGGCGAGTGGCCCGCCTTCCTGCAGCACACGCCCAACGCCTGAACCGTCCGACCTTCCACCACCCAGCACCTGAAGGAAGCCTCATGCCTGAAGCAGTCATCGTCTCCGCCGCCCGCTCCCCGATCGGTCGTGCCTTCAAGGGGTCGCTCAAGGACCTCCGCCCCGACGAGCTCGCCGAGCAGATGGTCCGCGCCGCGCTGGCCCAGGTGCCCTCGCTCGACCCGACCACCGTCGACGACCTGATGATGGGCTGTGCCCAGCCCGCCGGCGAGCAGGCCTACAACATCGGTCGCATCGTCGCGCTGCGTGCCGGCCTGGACTCGGTGCCCGGCACCACCGTGCACCGCTACTGCGCCTCGTCGCTGCAGACCACCCGGATGGCGTTCCACGCGATCAAGGCCGGCGAGGGTGACGTCTTCATCTCGGCCGGTGTCGAGACGGTCTCGCGCTTCGCGCAGGGCAAGTCCGACGGCATGGAGAACACCAAGGACCCGGTCTACCTCAAGGCCGGTGCGCGCAACGCCGACCGGATCGCCCGGGGCGAGCGCTGGAGCGACCCGCGCGCCAACGGCGAGCTGCCCGACATCTACATCGCGATGGGGGAGACGGCCGAGAACGTCGCTGACTTCTACAACGTCTCCCGTGCCGCGCAGGACGAGTACGCCGTCCGCAGCCAGAACCTCGCCGAGGCGGCCGCCGACCGTGGCTTCTGGGAGCGCGACATCACCCCGGTGACGCTGCCCGACGGCACCGTCGTCTCCACCGACGACGGCCCGCGTCGTGGCGTGAAGCTGGAGAAGCTCGCCGCGATGGAGCCCGCGTTCCGCCCCGACGGCACGGTCACCGCGGCCAACTGCTGCCCGCTCAACGACGGTGCCGCGGCGCTGGTCATCATGAGCGACGTCCGGGCGCGTGAGCTCGGCCTGACCCCGCTGGCTCGGATCGTCTCCACCGGCGTCTCCGCGCTGAGCCCGGAGATCATGGGTGTTGGTCCGGTCGAGGCGACCCGCCAGGCCGTGGCCCGTGCCGGTCTGTCGATCGGCGACATCGACCTGGTCGAGATGAACGAGGCGTTCGCTGCCCAGGTGCTGCCCACGATCGACCAGCTCGGCCTGGACATCGACCGGGTCAACGTCAATGGCGGCGCGATCGCGCTGGGTCACCCGTTCGGTTCTACTGGTGCCCGGATGGCGACCACGCTGATCCACTCGCTCCAGGAGCGTGACGCGCAGTTCGGCGTCGAGACCATGTGCGCGGCCGGCGGCCAGGGCATGGCGCTGGTGCTCGAGCGCCTCTCCTGAACTGATCGGGTGAGCCGGGGGGAGAGTAATGCCCCATACATGTGAACCAGGGCGAAGCATTGACAGCCGTCGTTACTTCGCCCTGGTTCATATGTATGAGAGGCAGGTCAGGCGCGGGTGCGCCCATGAATGACGTGCAAGGTCAACGCGCAACACTCATCGATGAGTCCAGTGAGTCGCATCCGCTGAGTGTTGAGGGGGAGGCGAACCAGCCACCTTTGGCTAGCGCCGAAACGAGGTAGGTCGTCCCGCTCGCATCGGCCCATACGGGTGCGTCCTCTTGGGGCCCAAAGGGTGTCGTCGTCACGTCGTCGCCCTTGATCGATGGGTCTAACTCCTGCAAGGCTGAGAGCACCGTGTCTGCGCCCGCTTCAGAGTCGTCTGGGAATCTGGCGATATCCAGGTGAGGCAGTGTCCCGTCAGGGCATCCGGTCGTCGCGTTCGTGCTCGTTGCGGTGACCTTCGTAGTCGAGTCCAAGGTTGCCGGCGAGGTGCTGACTGATTTCCCGGCCGAGGTGGGTGAGTCGACAGCCTGTGCGACCGAAAGGCCGCCAATGGCCGTAACGAGGACGGCCGACCCGATGGTGACAGTCAGTGCCTTGTGGCGACGAACATAGTGGAAGTTCATGGCGTCTCCTTAGACCTTTTGGCAGGTGATAGCTGGGGCGTAGAGCGCCATTCGAACCATTGCGCTGAATCCCTCGACACCCGTTGAGTAGTTCTGGTGATACCACCAGGTCGAGTTGCCGTCCACGGTCGTTCCTGTAGCGGCGTAGAAGACGCAGGCGTCCTGCCCGAGAAAGCCCTGGCCTCGGAGGGTTGATGACGTGTAGGGACCGCTCCGGATCTTGACGTTGTTCTTCCGGTACGTCCCGTCAACGCCAGCTGTCGCTGGAAGCGATGTCGCTCCGATCAGGGTGAGGGTTGCTAGCGCGACAAGACTGCCCCTTCGTGTTAGGAGCGTCTTGGGGGTGGGCCGTGCGAACAGCGTTGGTGATGACACCACTGAAGCCTTCTTCGTCGAGCTGAGTGTTTGTGACACTGCGCCGAAGGGGCAGCAGGGGCAAAGGCTCGATGCTGCCGAATCTCAAACGGATGCAAATGTTGTCATCCGGCTTACAAATCAGTCTCGGGTCTGCAGCTGCGACTCAGCGCACGTCAGAGGCACTGAGTGCCGGGGTGACCAGGGAGGGCGTGTCCTGTTGGGAGTCGGGCTGGTGGGCGGAGACCGACTCCGTGGTGATCCAGCCGCCGATCCCGGCGATCACGAGCACGGCGCCGACGATGGCGAGCTTGGGGTTGGCATGCGGCAGTCCCGCAGACAGATGAGTCGACCACCGTGGCATGGTGTCCTGCTTCCTTTCACATCCCCCGAGGTCGTTGGTCTGGTGCTTCAACTCTTGAGCACCCTGGAGGGCCGGTCAATGCAATCGGCAGGAAGCGGCCAAACTGTTGCAATAACTTGGCATCGGGGTAACAAAAGCCGGGACGGCCCAAGAGGCCCTGTCCGAACGGCAACGGCCCCGGGTCGAAGGTCGCACGGGTGCGACCTCGACCCGGGGCCGAAAGACTGGGACCAAGGGCGGTCTAGGCCAGGTCCTTCTTCAGGATCTTGCCGCTGGCGTTGCGGGGGAACTCCGTGAGGACGACGAGCTCGCGCGGTACCTTGAAGTTCGCCAGCCGCTCGCGGCAGTACGCCGTCAGCGCCTCGGCCGACACCTCGTGGCCGGGCCGCGGCACGACGTACGCGCGACCGACCGAGCCCATCCGCTCGTCGTCGATGCCGATCACGGCCGTCTCCATCACGTCCGGGTGGGAGGCGATCACGTTCTCCACCTCGGCGGGGTACACGTTGAAGCCGCCGACGGTGAACATGTCCTTGATCCGGTCGGTGATCTTGAGGCAGCCGTGCTCGTCGAGGCGGCCCACGTCACCGGTGTGCAGCCAGCCCTCGGCGTCGATCGTCTCCGCGGTGGACTTCGGGTCCTCGAAGTAGCCCAGCATCACGTTGTCGCCGCGGATCCAGATCTCGCCGTCCTCGCCCATCGCGACGTCGGCACCGTCGGCGCCCACGGTGCGGATCTCCAGGCCGGGGACGGCCGGGCCGGTGGTCTCGGCGATGTGCAGCGGGTCCTCGTGGGGGCGCGACTGGGTGGCGACCACGCACTCGGTGAGGCCGTAGGCCTGCGCGACCTGGTCGATGCCGAGGTCGTCGCGCATCTGCTGGAAGAGGTTCTCCGGCACCGAGGCGGCACCGGCGATGGAGAAGCGCAGCGAGGAGAGGTCGAACTCCGAGCGCCGCTCGTGGTTGAGCAGCGTGATGAAGATCGTGGGGGCGCCGGGGAAGACGGTGATGTGCTCGCGGCCGATGATCTCCATCGCCTGGACCGGGTCGAAGGTGGCCTGCAGGTAGACCGTCGAGCCGGCGGTGAAAGCGGCCATCACGCCGGCCTTGTAGCCGAAGCTGTGGAACAGCGGGTTGACCACCAGGTAGCGGTCCGCCGGGGTCAGGGTGGCGCCGCGTGCCCAGACGTCGGCGACACCGACGGTCTGGCGTTGAGCGCTCATCACGCCCTTCGGGACACCGGTCGTGCCGGAGGTGAAGAGGATGTCGGCGACGGTCTCCTCGGTGACCTCGGCCTGCACCTCGGCCAGGCGCTCGGGGGTCACCGCGGCGCCGGCGGCGAGGAAGGCGTCCCAGTCCAGGGCGTGCGGGTGCGGCGTCGGGCCGAGGTTGACGACCGTCTTCAGCGAGGGCAGCGGCTCGCCGGACTCCTCGAGCATCGAGACGTAGTCGGCACCCAGGAAGCCGTTGGAGGTGACCAGCACCGCGGCGCGCGAGCGCTCCAGGATGGTGCGGGCCTCCTGGCCCCGGTAGCGGGTGTTGAGCGGGACCATCGCTGCTCCGATGTTCTCCGCCGCGAGCAGTGCGATGATGAACTCGTAGCGGTTCGGTGCCCAGATCGCGACCCGGTCACCCGGGACGACGCCGGCCGCGAGGAAGCCACGGCTCGCCTCGTTCACCCGACGGGCCAGGTCGGCGTAGCTGATCGTGACGTCGCCGTCGACGATCGCCGGGTGGTCGCCGAAGGTCTCTGCGCCGAAGGCGAGCAGGCCCGGGATGGTGCGTGGTGCCATGAGAACAACTCCTGTGAACAAGTGCTTGTTTGTTACGATAATGACTGGTGACGCCCCCGCCGTACAGGCGTGTGGGGAGGCGATCGCAGGGGCCGTCGGATCGGCCGGGAAGGCTGGCCATGACCACCACTGACAAGAGCGCACCGCGGGCGAGCAAGTCGAAGTCCGCGGCTGCCGGTTCGGCCCGCCGGGCCCAGCTGCTGCAGATCGCCGCCGAGATGTTCGCCGATCGCGGCTACGCGCAGACCACGGTCCGCGACATCGCCGATGCGGGCGGCATCCTGTCGGGCAGCCTGTACCACCACTTCCCGAGCAAGGAGGCCATGCTCACCGAGCTGCTGGCCAGCTTCCTGGGTGGTCTGGAGGAGCGCTTCGGCACCGTGGTGGCCGAGAGTGCCGGCCCGCGCGAGGCGCTCGACGGCCTCGTCGTGGAGTCGTTCCGCACCATCCACGTGGACCGCCACGCGGTCGCGCTGTACCAGTCCGAGCAGGACTACCTGGCCGGCGTCGCCGGCTTCGAGTTCGTCGGTGAGGGCGGGCAGCGCAACGAGAACACCTGGCTCGGCGTCCTGGAGGCCGGCCGCGCCTCGGGTGAGTTCCGGGAGGACCTCGAGGTCAAGATGACCTACCGCTTCATCCGCGACGCGGTCTGGGGCACGGTGCGTTGGTACCGCCCCGGCGGGAAGACCACCTGGGAGACGCTGGCTGAGCGTTACCTCGACCTGCTCCACGGTGGTCTCCTCCGCCGCTGACATGCGCCGCTCAGGCCGCGTCCCCGAGGGGGACGCGGCTAGAGCTGCACCTTGATCGACCGGCGGTGCTCCGCGGCACGGCCGAAGAGCTGGGCGCAGGCGTGCGCGCGCTTGAAGTACAGGTGCGCGTCGTGCTCCCAGGTGATCGCGATGCCACCGTGCAGCTGGATCATCTCCGAGGTGACGTGGCTGAACGCGTCCGAGCACCAGGCCTTGGCCAGGCCCGCCTGGCGGACCGCCTCGGCGGCCTCCGTCGGGGCCCAGTCGCTCAGGTCGGCCTGGGCGATCGCCCACGCTGCCGACCAGGACATCGAGACGCTGGTCTCGGTGTCGACGACCAGGTCCGCGGCACGGTGCTTGAGTGCCTGGAACGAGGCCAGCGGGCGACCGAACTGCTCGCGCTCCTTGAGGTAGGCCACGGTCAGCTCCAGGGCGCGCCGGGCGCCCCCCGTCTGCAGGGCGGTCACCGCCGTGGCACCGATCGCGTACAGCGCCGCCAGGGCACCGGCGTAGTCGGTGCTGATCGGCGTCGCCGCGGCGTTCTCGAAGCGGATCGTGGCGAAGCGCAGCGTCGGGTCGAGCGCGGGCGTCACCTCCCGGGTCACGCCGGCAGCGTCGGGGGCGACCTCGAAGAGGCCGATCCCGGCGCCGGTGTCGGCGATGACGAGCAGTACGTCGGCCGCGGCACCCTCCAGCACCAGACCGGCTGCACCGGAGAGGGTCCAGGCGTCGGCCGAGCCGGTCGCCGTGACCGCGGCACCGTCGGGGCGCAGCTCGCCGTCGGCGCTCGCCCAGGCCAGGGCGGCCGTGGACTCACCGCTGGCCAGGTCGGGCAGGATCCGCTCGCAGGCCGCGGCGTTGCCGCTGCGCAGCAGGGCCTGGGTGGCGATCACGCCGGAGCCGAGCAGGGGAGTGGGGGTCAGGGTGGCACCCAGCTCCTCGAGCACGACGTGCGTCTCGAAGCTGGAGAATCCGGCGCCGCCGTACTCCTCGGGGATGGCGAGAGCGGCCACGCCGATCTGCTCGCACAGCGTGCTCCACAGCTCGGTGTCGTAGCCGGCCTCGGTCACGATCGCGGCCCGCACGTCGACGGTGCCGGCCCGGCGGGCCACCAGGGCACGCACCGTGGAGGCCAGCTCGATCTGCTCCTCGGTCAGGGCGAAGTGCATCAGTTGCTCCCGTTCGACGCGTCGGCGGCGAGGGCCTCGAGGACCCGGGCACGGTGGAAGGCCGGGGTGCCCCAGGCGGTGACCAGGGCCCGGACCTTGAGCAGCCACAGGCTCAGGTCGCACTCCATCGTGTAGCCGATCGCGGCGTGCACCTGCAGAGCGGTGCGGCCGGCGAGGTAGGCGGCGTCGGAGGCGGCGACCTTGGCGGCCGAGACGTCGCGGCTCGCGGTCGCGGTGCCGGCGGAGAGCTCCAGGGCGGCGAACTCGATCAGCGGACGGGCGAAGTCCAGGGCGACGCGGACGTCGGCGAGCAGGTGCTTGAGCGCTTGGAACTCGCCGATGTGGCGGCCGAACTGGGTGCGGGACTTGGCGTACTCGACGGCCTCGGCCAGCATCCGCTCACCGGCACCGAGCAGGACCGCGGAGCAGGCCAGGGCACCGGCGTCGAGCGCGACGGCGGCGGCCGTCGGGTCGAGGGTGCCGAGGGTGTCACCGGCGCTGACCTCGAAGAGGTGGCGGGCCGGCTCGACGGAGCGGCGGGCCGCCCCGACCGTGCCGGTGGCCAGGGTGGTGCCGTCCACGACCAGGGTGGTGGCGGCGATGTCGGCGTCCAGGGCGCGCGGGGAGAACGGGGTGCTCGCGGTCGCCAGCGACACCTGCACCTCGCCCTCGGCGATCTGGCCGGCGAGCTTCGAGGTGTCGGCGTCGGTGGCGGCCAGCAGCAGCGGGGCCACGACGGCGGTCTCGATCCACGGGCCGGGGGCACCGTGGTAGCCGAGCGCCTCGAAGGCGATCACGGCGTCGGCGAGCTCGGCACCGATGCCGCCCTCGTCCTCGCCGACGAGCAGCGCCGGTACGCCGAGCTCGGCGAGGCGACCCCACAGGGCCAGGCCCAGCTCGTGGTCGCCGTCGGCCCAGGCACGGGCCGTCTCCGGCACGTCGGAGGAGCTCAGCAGGTCCTTGAGTGCGGTCGCGAACGACTCCTGCTCCGCGGTGCGTCCGAACCTCATGCGCCTGCCCTCTTGTTGTCGCCACGTGGCATTCCGAGGATGCGCTCGGCCACGATGTTCCGTTGGATCTGGTTGGTGCCCGCGTAGATCGGGCCGCCGAGGGCGAAGAGGTAGTCCTCCACCCACCGGCCGTCGTCGGCAGCGGTCTCGTCGCGCAGCTCGGCGTCCTCGTCGAGCAGCTCCAGGCCGGTCTCGTGCAGGGCCAGGTCGAGCTCGGACCAGAAGATCTTGTTCACCGAGCCGGCAGCGCCGACCGAGGCACCGCCGTTGACCGCGGTGACGGTGTTCCAGGTGTAGAGCCGGTAGGCCTGCGCCTTGATCCAGGCGTCGGCCACGCGAGGAGCCAGGTGCGGGGCGTCGGCGCCGCGCTCGGCCCACAGCGTGAGCAGGCGCTCGGCGGCGGCGCAGAAGCGACCCGGCGAGCGCAGCGAGAGGCCACGCTCGTTGCCGGCGGTGCTCATCGCGACGTTCCAGCCCTGGCCGACGCCGCCCAGCACGTCGGCGTCGGGGACGAAGACGTTGTCGAAGAAGATCTCCGCGAAGCCCGGAGTGCCGTCGAGCTGGTCGATCGGGCGGACGGTGATGCCCTCGGCGTCGAGCGGGAAGAGGAAGTACGTCAGGCCCCGGTGCCGCTCGGCCGAGGGGTCGGACCGGAACAGGCCGAAGCCGCGGTCGGCGAAGGGCGCCCGCGAGCTCCAGGTCTTCTGGCCGGTGAGCACCCAGCCGCCGCGGGCGTCGTCGCGCATCGCGCGCGAGCGGATCCCGGCGAGGTCGGAGCCGGCCTCGGGCTCGGACCAGGCCTGGGCCCAGATCTCGGTGCCGTTGGCGAGGTTGGGCAGGAAGCGGGCCTGCTGGTCGGGGGTGCCGTGCTCGAAGATGATCGGCGCGAGCAGCGAGATGCCGTTCTGCGCGATCCGGGTCGGCGCCCCGGCGAGGTAGTACTCCTCCTCGAAGATGACCCACTCGGTCAGGGTGGCGTCGCGGCCGCCGTACTGCTCGGGCCACGTCACCACGGAGTAGCGGCCCTCGGCCAGCTTCTGCTCCCAGGCGCGGTGCAGCTCGGCGCCCTCGGCGGTGTCCATCGAGGGCAGACGGCCCGGGTTGTTCGCAGCGAGCCAGGCGCGGGCCTCGGCCCGGAACGCCTCCTCGGCCTCGGTGAACTCGAGGGTCTCCTCGGAGTTCTGGCGGGTGGTTGTCATCGGTGTGGTCACTGACCCTTTCCTTCGGCTTCGGCCTTCTTGTTGGCGGCGGCCATCGCCTTGGCGTCGAGGCCGGCGAGCGAGTCCAGTCCGACCTCGGCGTTGTGGGCGTGCGCGGCGTGGTGCAGACCGAAGACGGAGTCCATCCCGGTCCGCATCCCCATCAGGTCCTCGGCCTGGTTGACGGCCTTCTTGGTGAGCGCCAGGCCCAGGCGCGGCATCTTCGCGATCCGCTCGGCGATGGCGAGGGTCTCGGCCTCCAGGTCGGCGCGCGGCACGACCTTGTTGACCATCCCGAGCGCCTCGGCGCGGGCAGCGCTGAAGCGGTCGCCGGTGAAGAGGAACTCCTTGGCCGCACGCGGGTTCATCACCCACGGGTGGGCGAAGTACTCGACGCCGGGGATCCCCATCCGGACGACCGGGTCCTGGAAGAACGAGTCGTCGGAGGCGACGATGAAGTCGCACGACCAGGCCAGCATCAGGCCACCGGCGACGCAGGCGCCCTGGACCATCGCGATCATCGGCTTGGGGATCTCGCGCCAGCGGCGGCACATCCCGAGGTAGACCTCGGACTCGCGCGCGAAGCGGTTGTCGACGCCCTCGGCGCCGACGTGGTCCCACCAGATCACTGCCTTGCGCTCGAAGGACTCGTCGACGTCGCGACCGGGGGTCCCGATGTCGTGGCCGGCGCAGAAGTGCTTGCCGGAGCCGCCGAGCACGATCGCCTTGACCGCGTCGTCGTTGACCGCGCGGGTGAAGGCGGCGTCGAGCGCGTAGGTGACCTTGGAGTTCTGGGCGTTGTTGTACTCCGGGCGGTTGAGCATCACGAAGGCGATCTCGCCCCGGACCTCGTAGGTGACGACCGGCTCGCCCTGGGTGTTCAGGCTGGCTGTCACCTGGCCACTGCCGCTGTCGGTTCCGTGGTCACTCATGCGTGTCCTCCGCCGTTGCCTCGTTGATCGGGTGGGGATTGCCCCGTCTCGGTGGGGCGGTTTGAACAGTACCAAACAAGTGCTTGGTGGGCTATGGTGATTCCGGTGCGGCGATCGGTTCGACCGATCCCGTCCAGTGACAGCAGAAGCCCACGGCCCGGTGAGGGCGAGAGTAGGAGCATCATGGACCTCACGTTCTCCGCTGAGGACGAGGCCTTCCGGACCGAAGTCCGCACCTGGCTCGCGGACAATCTGGTCGGCGACTTCGCGAAGCTGAAGGGGCTCGGCGGCTCCGGCCGTGAGCACGAGGCGCACGACGAGCGTCTCGCCTGGAACCAGCACCTCGCCGCCTCGGGCTGGACCTGCATCGGATGGCCGACGGAGTACGGCGGCCGCGGGCTGTCCCTCTTCCAGCAGGTCATCTTCCACGAGGAGTACGCCCGGGCCAACGCCCCCGCCGGCGTCAACCACCTCGGCGAGACCCTGCTCGGCCCGACTCTGATCGCCCTGGGCACCGAGGAGCAGAAGAAGCGCTTCCTGCCCGGCATCGTCAACGTCACCGAGCTGTGGTGCCAGGGCTACTCCGAGCCCGGCGCCGGCTCCGACCTCGCCGGGGTGCGGACCAAGGCCCGGCTCGAGGGCGACGAGTGGATCGTCGACGGCCAGAAGGTCTGGACCTCGCTGGCCCAGCAGGCCGACTGGTGCTTCGTGGTGGCCCGTACCGACCCCGACTCCCAGCGTCACGCGGGTCTGTCCTACCTGCTGGTCCCGCTCGACCAGCCCGGCGTCGACGTCCGCCCGATCATCCAGCTCACCGGCACGAGTGAGTTCAACGAGGTCTTCTTCGACGGTGCCCGCACCGCGGCCGACCTGGTCGTCGGTGCGCCCGGTGAGGGCTGGAAGGTCGCGATGGCCACGCTCGGCTTCGAGCGTGGCGTCTCCACCATCGGTCAGCAGGTCGGCTTCGCCCGCGAGCTGGCCGAGGTCGAGCAGCTCGCCACCGCCACCGGGCGGATCAAGGACGGCGACATCGCCGACCGGATCGCCCAGGCCGCCCTCGGCCTGGAGGTGCTGCGCACCCACGCGCTGCGCACCCTGTCGGCGTACGACTCCGGGTCGCAGGGCCCCGAGGCGTCGGTGGCCAAGCTGCTGTGGGCGCGGTGGCACCGTGACCTCGGCGAGCTCGCGATGGACGTCGCCGGCGGTGCCGCGCTGACCGTCGACGCGGCGCCGTACGACCTCGATCGCCTGCAGTCCCTCTTCCTCTTCTCCCGTGCCGACACGATCTACGGCGGCTCGGACGAGATTCAGCGCAACATCATCGCCGAGCGCGTGCTCGGCATGCCGAAGGAGCCCCGCCCATGAGCAAGCCCGAGCAGCCCACCCCTGCCTACGTCCCCGGCCACAACCTGCTGGAGGGCCGCGTCGTCGTCGTGACCGCCGCCGCCGGCGCGGGCATCGGTGCCGCCGTCGCCCGCAAGGTGCTGGAGGAGAACTGCAAGGCGGTCGTCATCTCCGACACCCACGAGCGTCGGCTGGCCGAGGCCCACCAGGCCCTGGCCGACGAGTTCGGTGCCGACCGGGTCGCCTCGATCGTGTGCAACGTGACCCAGGAGGCCGACATCACGGCCCTCTTCGACGCCGCCGAGCCGTTCGGCGGGGTCGACGTGCTGATCAACAACGCCGGCCTGGGTGGCACCAACGACATCCTCGAGATGCCCGACGACACCTGGAACCTGGTCCTCGACGTCACCCTGACCGGCACCATGCGCGCCATCCGCGAGGCCGGCAAGCGCTTCGTCGCGGCGGGCAAGAAGGGCGTCATCGTCAACAACTCGTCGGTGATCGGCTGGCGCTTCCAGGACGGCCAGTCGCACTACGCCGCCGCCAAGGCCGGCGTGAAGGCGCTGACCCGTTCGGCCGCCGCCGACCTGGCGCAGTACGGCATCCGGGTCAACGCGGTCTCGCCCTCGCTGGCGATGCACCCGTTCCTGGAGAAGGTCACCAGCCCCGAGCTGCTCGCCGAGCTCAAGGGCAAGGAGGCCTTCGGCCGCGCCGCCGCCCCGTGGGAGATCGCCAACGTGATGGTCTTCCTGGCCAGCGACTACTCGTCCTACATGACCGGCGAGGTCGTCGCCGTGTCCAGCCAGCACGCCTGAGCGGCGCGACCCAACAGTTCGAAGGAGAGTCCAGTGGCTGAGGCCTACATCATCGACGCCGTCCGTACGCCGGTCGGCAAGCGCGGCGGCTCGCTCGCGGCCGTCCACTCCGCCGACCTCGGCGCGCACGTGCTGGGCGCCCTGATCGAGCGCACCGGCATCGACCCGTCGCTGGTCGACGACGTCATCATGGGCTGCTGCGACACGATCGGCTCCCAGGCCGGCGACGTCGCTCGCACCGCCTGGCTGGTGGCCGGTCTGCCCGACACCGTCCCCGGCGTCACCATCGACCGGCAGTGCGGCTCCTCGCAGCAGGCGGTCCACTTCGCCGCCCAGGGCGTCATGTCCGGCACCCAGGACTTCGTCATCGCCGGTGGGCTGCAGAACATGAGCGCCATCCCGATCTCCTCGGCGATGACCGCTGCCGCCGACCTCGGCTTCACCACCCCGTTCGCCGAGTCCCCGGGCTGGGTCGAGCGCTACGGCACGGTCGAGGTCTCGCAGTTCAACTCCGCCGACATGATCGCCAAGAAGTGGGACTCCTCGCGTGAGGAGATGGAGGAGTACGCCCTCGCCTCCCACCAGCGCGCCAAGGCCGCGATCGCCGAGGGTCGCTTCGAGAACGAGATCGTCCCGGTCACCCTGGCCGACGGCACCGTCTTCAGCACCGACGAGTGCCCGCGCGAGACGTCGCTGGAGAAGATGGCGGGGCTCAACCCGCTGGCCGAGGGCAGCTGGATCACCGCAGGTGTCGCCTCGCAGATCTGCGACGGCGCCTCGGCGATGCTGATCGCCTCCGAGGCAGCGGTCAAGGAGCACGGCCTGAAGCCGCGCGCCCGGATTCACCACCTCTCCGTGCTCGGCGACGACCCGATCTGGATGCTCACCGGCCCGATCAACGCCACCAAGCGGGCGCTGGCCAAGACCGGCCTGAGTGTCGAGGACATCGACCTGTTCGAGTGCAACGAGGCGTTCGCCTCCGTCGTCCTGGCCTGGATGAAGGAGATCGGCGTCCCGCACGAGAAGGTCAATGTCAACGGCGGCGGCATCGCCCTGGGTCACCCGATCGGCGCCACTGGCACCCGGCTGATGACCACCATGCTGAACGAGCTCGAGCGCACCGGCGGCCGCTACGGCCTGCAGACCATGTGCGAGGGCGGCGGCCAGGCCAACGTCACGATCATCGAGCGGCTCGGGTGAGCGCCGCCGTGAACGCTCCGGCCCACGCCGGGGAGTGGATCGGCCGCGACCTCGGCACCCGGACGGTGTCGTGGACGGACCGCGACGCGATCCTGTACGCCCTCGCCGTCGGCGCTCCGGCCGACCGCCTGGACCTGGTCTTCGAGGACCGGATGCGGGTGCTCCCGACCTTCGCGCTGACGTTGGCCCAGTGGGCCCCCGACGTCCTCGCCGAGGCCGGGGCGTGGGAGGTCGCCACCGCGCTGCACGGCTCGCAGAAGCTGACCGTGCTCGGCGAGATCCCGATCGCGGGCGAGATGGAGATGTCGGCCCGCGTCGCCAACGTGTGGGACAAGGGCGCGGCAGCGGTCTTCGAGATCGAGGTGACGTCGCCGTACGTCGTCGCCACCTGGTCCATCTTCGCGCCCGGCGCCGGTGGCTTCGGTGGCGAGCGTGGCCCCTCGCGCCCCGCCGGCCCCGAGGGTGAGGCGACCGGCTCCGGCTCGCTCACCGTCGCGGAGAACTCCGCTGCCCTCTACCGCCTCACTGGCGACCGGCACCACATCCACATCGACCCGGTCGCCGCCCAGGCCTCGGGTCAGCCCAAGCCGTTCCTGCAGGGCCTGGCCACCGTCGCCTCGGCGACCCTGGTGCTGGCCGACGCCGCGGGCGTCCACCCCGCCGACCTGACCTCGCTCGAGGGCCGGTTCAGCTCGGTGGTCTTCCCCGGCGAGGAGCTCACCGTCTCGACGTGGGACTCCGCGGAGACCGGCGAGACCCTCTTCACCGTCGCCACCGAACGTGGCGTCGCGATCGACGGCGGTCGGGTCTCCTTCCGCTGACCTCCGGCGTCGCTGGCGCCTTCCTGATCGCCTGCGAGCAGGCCTCCGCAACGCCCTGGTGGTGGGGCGAGGGGGCCTGCTCGTGTGGTTTCCGAGTCAGGGGCCAAGGGCTCCGATCGGAATCACGACCACCCCGTCGGGGCGGGTGTACCCGTAGGGGCCTCCGGTGATGACGCCCAGGACGGCAGGCCGCCCGGCCTTCGCCGTGTCTACCTTGGCGGCGAACTTCAGCAAACCCGCTGCGGCACTTTCAACCGCTTCCTCACCGCCGAGTTTCACCTCGAACGCACCCCACGAGCCGTCGAGGGTCTCGATGATGACATCTACCTCCGTGCCGCTGCTGTCGCGGTAGTGGTGGACGGTTCCGTCCAGAGGGCCTGCGTAGATGCGGCAATCGCGAACCACGAGCGACTCGAACAGGTAGCCGAATGAGTTCAGGTCTCCCAGCAGACGTGCGCTGTTGCCGCCCAGAGCCGCCACTGCCAGTGAGGGGTCGACGAAGTGGGTTCTGGCCTTCTCGCGCAGACGAGCACGTGAGCGAAGATGAGTCGCCCACGGAGGTTGCGATTCCAGGATCATGAGGCGAGTGAGTGCACTCATATACGCGTACGCGGTTGTTCGCGCGATGGCGGGGGACTCGCCGCCTGCCTCGGCTGCGAGTTTGGAGACGTTCTCCTCCATTGCCACGTTGCGGGCCAGTGCGGCCATGAGGCGCAGTGCCACCTGAGGGTTCTTGCGGGAGCCGTCGACGCGAGGAATGTCGACGTCGGCGATCGTGCGGATGTAGTCCGCGTTTGCTTGGGTCGCCGCCTTCACCGTGCGATCCAGATTGGTGGGCCAACCCCCGCGAACCACCAGGTCCACGAGGTCAGGGACGGTCAACATAGACCGGGCCGTAGGCCGTTCGCCGGCCATGAGGGCTGCCAGCGACATGGCCCCGCTGGAGTCGGTGCTCTCGAACAAGCTCATCGGTCGCATCATCAGGCGTGCGAAACGACCGGCACCGGTGTGACGGCGTGCGTCGTCGTCCGGAGTCGCCGAACCGGTGAGGATGAACTGGCCGGACTCGGCTCGGCGATCAACCTCGGCTCGGACGTGGTTCCACACGCTGGTCGCGTCCAACTGCCACTCATCGATCAGCATGGGCGGAGTGCCGTTCAGGGCAACGTCGGGTGCCACCGCGATCGCGGTCAACGCTGCGGGATCGCGGTCGAGAAAGACCGAACTCCTGGCGTGTCGCTCGCCGGTCGAGGTCTTCCCGCACGCTTTGGGTCCTTCGAGCAGGACAGCTCCGGATGACTCAAGGCGATCCTTGAGGAGAACGTCAAGGACGCGGGGTCGGTAGCCGCGGCGGTTGGCAGGCGAGGTCACCCGTTGAGACTACAATCTGCAGATTTTTCAAACTACATTCTGCAGTACTTTCGGGCGACATTCTGCAGCGCGCCGGTCGATACAAGCCGGAGACACTGCGGACGGCCGGCGGCGGTGAGGACTGGCCGGCCTTGACCTGGTAAACGCCGCCGACCTGCGAGAGTCCGTTGAGGGTGACGGGGTTGCCGTCGATGCTGAACCGGGCGGTGCCCCGAGCGGTGCCTGCTTCCTGCCAGGAGCACGGTGGCGGCAAGGGCGAGACGGTCGAGGCGGCGACGCATGAGGGCTCCACAGATTCAGATGGCACGGCAAGACGACAACGGTGGTGCGCCGTGGTGCGCCCGAGCACTCCGACGGTCTGCCGCTGGAGGGCAGAGGTCGACCGTACGGGTGATTCCCAGCGGGTGAGGGGGCTTTGGTCAAACTTCCCGGTGCGAGCTGCCGCCACGGGTCAGGTACGCCGACACGAACGGGGCCGAGGCCAGGATGATCAACGTACGCAGCACCTGGGCGGCTGCGACGAAGGTGACCGAGCCGCCTGCTGCAGCACTCATCCCGAGGACGGCGTACACGCCACCGGGGTTGGTCGCCAGGTAGGCGTCCAGGGGTGACTCCGAGGTGAGCGCCACCAGCACCCAGCTCAGCCCGAAGCAGGCCAGGATCGTCACCACGATGGTCACCATCGCGGTGGGGATCATCCGGCCGATCTGCTGCAGCGAGGCGAGGGTGAACTTGAGGCCGACCTGCACGCCGATGCAGACGTAGCCCAGCGTCACCACGATCCAGGGCACCTCGACGCCGTCGAACCACGGGACGAGGCTCATCAGCGCCGAGACGAAGAGCGGGCCGAGGATCGCGTGGGTGGGGAAGTGCAGCACCCGGCCGAGCCACAGCCCCAGCCCCAGGGCGACCGCGGTGAAGGCGAGGTCCAGCGGCAGGTGCTCCAGATCCAGGTACGTCGTCCCGGTGTCGGTCCCGGCGGTGTGCACGCCGTACACGACGGTGGCGACCAGTGGCATCGTGACCAGGACCGCCAGCAGGCGGAGGTACTGCAGCGTGGAGACCACGCGGGCATCGGCGCCGAGCTCGTCGGCGATCGCGGTCAGCCCGGCCGCGCCCCCGGCGATCGAGGAGAACGTCGCCGTCACCCGGCTTACGCCGTGGCGCATCAGCAGCTGGCCGACCAGCACCGAGACCACGAGTGAGAAGCACGAGACGACCACCACCAGCAGCCAGGTCCAGCCCAGCGACCACAGTGCCTCCCAGTCCACCGACAGGCCGATCACGATGCCGACCACGGCCTGACCGAAGGTGAAGCCGGAGGCGGGCAGGGCCAGCGGGCGGCGGGGACGGGCGATGGCGTAGACCAGGGCACCGGCCAGGCCGCCGAAGAGCGTCGGCGTCGGCAGCCCGACGACCGTGAAGGCCGTGGAGAACGCCGCGACCAACGCGAGCAGGAGGATCCAGGGACGCACGAGGGTCACCGTAGCCGTGTGATGTTGCGTCCGTGTGGCGCCCCGATCGGGCCTGCGGCGGGCTTTCCCGTGTCAGCCGGTGTCACTCTGTCCCGGTCTGTGTAACACCGGAAAGAAGACTCCGAGGGGTCCGTAAACAGCCAGTTACGGCAGGCATTTCGGGTGTTTTCGCTCCCTACTGTTCGAGGCATGAGCAGTCCCTCCCGCTACCGCCTCGCCCTGCTGCAGCCCCTCCGTGTCGGCGGCCACGGCCCCGGCTCGATGGCCGACGTCGAGCATGGTGTCGAGCTGATCGCACGGGCCGCGGCGGCCGGCGCGGACCTGGCCTGCTTCCCCGAGTTCAGCCCCGGTCCGATCGACGTCGAGGCGTTCTACGACGCCGCTCCGGCGATGGCCGAGGCGGCGAGGGAGCACCACATCAACGTGGTGTGGTCGGCCAACGAGAAGGTCGCCGGACCCGACGGGACCCGCAACCACCTCGCGGTCCACGTCCTCGACCGCAACGGCACCGAGGTGCTGCACTACCTGCGCACCCACCCCGCCACCATCCCCGCGGCCGAGACCTTCGGGCAGCTCACCAGCCCGGCCGACCAGTTCGCGAACTTCACCCTCGACGGCATCGAGATGGGGATCGTGGTCTGCTCGGAGATGTGGACCCCCGAGGTCGCCCGGATCGTCGCGCTGCGCGGCGCCGAGCTGATCCTCAGCCCGGCCGGTGGCGGCTTCACCAGCCTGACCCGCAACTGGCAGCTGATCAACCAGGCCCGTGCGATCGAGAACATCTGCTACGTCGGCCTGACCAACAACCTGTGGGGCGACGAGGTCGGCGCCGCGATGATCACCGGCCCCGAGTACCCGCTCGCCTTCGCCGGACGTGAGGAGGTCGTCGTCGCCGACCTCGACCTGGACCGCGTGCGCCACCTGCGTGGGATCGACGACTCCATCGCCGAGCCGAAGCTCTTTGACTCCGTGCCCGGCCTGCTCCGTGCCCGTCGTCCCGAGCTGTACGCCGATCTCGTGGCGCCCCAGGCCGACGCGTTCGACTACGCCGCCGGGATGCCGCGATGAGCGCGCCCACCCAGACTGGTCCGGAGGCGGCCACCCCCGTCCCCACCGCCTCCGGACCGATCACCCTGTTCCGCGGTCGCTGGGTGATGGCCCCGACCCCGATCGCCGACGGGGCCGTGGCGATCCAGGGGAACACGATCGTCGCCGTCGGGCCCTGGGCCGCGCTGCGGGACCGGTTCCCGACCGCCACGGTCCGCGGGTCGGCGTACGACCTGATCGGACCGGGGTTCGTGAACACCCACGGCCACTTCTCCGAAGGGCTGATCACCGGGATCGGCTCCGACCTGACGCTGTGGGAGTGGATCCACGACCTGATCGCGCCGGTGCGGCCGTACTTCACCGAGGAGCGTGCCTACGTCTCCACGATGCTCTCGGCGGTGCAGATGCTGCGCAGCGGTGTCACGACGGCCAACGACATGTTCGTCACCGACCCTGCCGATCAGCCGATCACGCCGGGCGTGGTGCGCGCGCTCGACGAGATCGGGCTGCGCGGGGTGATCTCCTACGGGTCGGGTGACCACAACCCGAACACCGATCTGTTGCGCGAGTTCGCCGAGCACGACGCCCTGCTGGAGGCCACTCGCGGCTCGCGGCTGCAGACCTTCAGGCTCGGGATCGGTGCGATCGGCGCGCACTCCGACGAGATGTTCGAGGCCAGCGTCGCCTACGCGGTCGACGGCGGGCACGGCGTCCACATGCACGTCCAGGAGATCCGCGAGGAGGTCACCGCGACCTACCAGCGCTTCGGCCGCACCGTGGTCGGCCAGTGCGCCCACGCCGGGCTCTTCGAGGCTCCGGTGCTCGCGGCCCACTGCGTCTGGATGGACCGTGCCGACCGGGAGCTGATGGCCGAGCACCGGGTCGGGATCGCGCACAACCCGGTCGCCAACGGCATCCTCGCCTCCGGCATCGCCCCGATCGCCGAGATGCACGCCCTCGGGATCGACATCGGGCTCGGTGTCGACGGGGCCGCCTCGAACGACTCGCAGGACTTCCTCCAGGCACTCAAGACCGCCCCGCTGCTGGCGCGGGTGCGCGACCTCCAGGCCACCGCGATGAGTGCGAAGGAGGCCTACGAGATGGCCACCATCGGGGGTGCCCGGGCGCTGCGGATGGAGGCCACGATCGGCTCCCTGGAGGTCGGCAAGCGTGCCGACCTGGTGGTCTTCGACGGCGAGGGTCCGACCCTGGCGAACATCCACGACCCCTACCAGGCCCTCGTCTTCGTCGCCGGGTCCCGCGAGATCCGGGAGGTCTGGGTCGACGGTGCCGCCTCGCTGGTGGACTTCGAGGTCACCCAGGTCGACCCGCGCGAGGTCGCCGCGGTCTCGCGCGAGCACGCCCGCGACCTGGTCTCCAGCGCCGGCCTGAGTCACCTCTCCGTCCTGGCTGCGGCTGCGGCCCCGGGCCCGGGGAACGGCTGAGCCGGCGATGGAGGTCGCTCCGGGCGTCGAGGTCGTCCACCGCCGGCTGCTGGACCGGATCCTCACCGGCTTCTACCCGGCCGGGTCCCGGCTGCCGTCGTGCCGGGCGCTCGCGGCCGACCTGGGCTCCAACTCGTCGACCGTCGACCGTGCGATCGGGCGGCTGGCCGCCTCGGGGCGGGTCCGGACCGTGCCGCGCCGGGGCACGTTCGTGTCCGAGACCGACGCCGGGGTGGTCGACGCCCGCGCGGTGATCCTCACCGACCTGGAGGAGATCCTGCTGCGCTCGCGACGGCTGGGCTTCAGCGCGGCCGACCTGACCGAGATGGTGACCGAGTCCCTGGGCCGGGTCGACGCGATGCGTCGGATCGCCGTGGTCGAGTGCAACGAGCGCGACCTGCGCAGCCTCCAGCAGCTGGTCCAGCTCGCCAGCGGCGTCGAGGTCGCCCCGGTGCTGCTCTCCGAGCTCGGTGGCCGGGTGCTCGACGAGGAGTTCGACGCCGTCGCCTGCCCGATCTTCCACCTCAACGACATCGCCGACCACGTCACCGCCCTCGACCAGGTCGTCGAGCTCAACCTGGTGGCCTCGCCCCGGGCGCTGCGCCGCCTGATCGAGGTGCGCGACCACCCCGAGCTCACCGTGGTGGCCCCGAGCAACCGCGGCGTGCAGTGGATGACGGCCCTGGTGGGGCAGTACTACCCGGGCCGGATCGTCGGGGTCGACAGCGCCACCTGCCCTCCCGCCGACCTGGCCGCTCTGGCTGGCAGCGCCGTCCTGGTGGTCAACAACGCCGCCACCGTCCCTGCCGAGATCACCGACACCGTCGAGCACCTCATCCCGATCGAGTGGGAGCTCGACGCCCGCTTCGCCCCGGCCCTGCGCGGCCGCATCGACCAGGTGATCAGCGCATCGCGCTGACCTCACCGGAAAGGCACCACCCGTGGACTCCACGCCACCGCTCGCCCTGACCCTCGGTCTCTCCGACTCGGCCCGCACCCGCCCCCTGGCCAGCGGAGAGATCCCGATCGCCGGCGTCGAACCCCAGGTCACCCTGATGGGGGTCCAGGCGCTCTTCAACCACCAGATGGTGCATCACACGTTCGACGCCTGCGAGTTCCCGATGGCGACCTACCTGCGCACCCTGGAGACGCCCGAACGCCCCTACCTCGCCATCCCGGTCTTCCCTTCGCGCCACTTCCGGCTCTCGTGCCTCTTCGTCAACGCCGACTCCGAGATCGTGAAGCCCGAGGATCTGGTCGGTAAGCGGATCGGCATCTCGGTCTTCGACATGGCCGCCGGGGTCTGGCTGCGCGGGATCCTGCACGACCACTTCGGTGTCGACCGGCACTCGCCGACGTACGTCATCGGCGGTCTGGAGTTCCCGTACGCCGGGGACGAGCACCCGCAGTTCTATCCCGAGGGCTTCACCTTCGACTTCGAGCGGGAGACCTCGCTGGCCCAGGCACTGGCCGAGGGCAGCATCGACGCGATCGTCACCGCACGTGCCCCCTCGACCTGGACCGGGGCGGCGGGCGACCGGGTGCGCCGCCTCTTCGAGGACCCGAAGGCCGCCGAGCTGGACTACTACCTCGCCACCGGCATCCTCCCGGCGATGCACGTGCTGGCGGTCAAGCGCCCGATCGCCGAGGCCCACCCCGGCCTGACCGACGCCCTGCTGACCGCGTTCACCCAGGCCCAGGAGGCCGCCCGCGCCCAGCTCTGGGAGTCCGCCGCCGTCGACACCATGCTGCCCTGGCAGCTGGAGCACCTGATCGAGACCGAGCGACTGCTCGGCCCCGACTACTGGGCGAGCGGCATCGAGGCGAACCGCCCGATGCTCGACGCCCTCATCGACTACTGCCTCGCCGACGGGCTGATCTCGCGGCGCTTCACCGTGGAGGAGCTCTTCTGATGCGTACCGGTGCCGACTACCGTGCCGCCCTCGACGACGGCCGGACCGTCTACGTCGACGGCGAGCGGGTGAAGAACGTCGCCGACCACCCCGCCTTCGCGGGTGTGGTGGAGACGATGGCAGGGATCTACGACGCCTCGTGCGAGCCCGGCTCGGTGCTGGTCGACCCCGAGACCGGTGAGCTGGCGATCTTCACCACGCCGTACACGGCCGAGCAGCACGAGCGGCGCAAGGTCGCACTGGAGGAGTGGTCCCGGCTCAGCCACGGCTTCATCGGCCGCGGCCCCGACCACGTCGCCGGACTGCTGGCCGGGTTCGCCTCCCGACCCGAGGTGTTCGACACCGAGGAGCGGGCCCTCGGGGCGAACGTGGTCGCCTACCGCCGCCGGGCCGCGGCCGAGGGTCTGTGGCTGGCCAACTCGATCGTGCCGCCGCAGATGAACCCCGCCGACCCGACCTCGCGGGTCCGCCCGGTCGAGCTGGTCGCTGTCAGCGCCGAGGGGATCGTGGTCGACGGCGCCCAGATGCTCGGCACCGGAGCGGCCGTCGCCGACGCCGTCTTCGTCACCTCGGTACGCCCGTTGGGGCCGACCGAGACCGCGCGGGCGCTCAGCTTCGTGGTGCCGATCAACGCCCCCGGCCTGAGCCTGCTGTGCCGTCGGCCCTACGCCTCGGCCGGGGAGCCGTTCGACTACCCGCTGGCCAACCGGTTCGACGAGACCGACGCGATGATGGTCTTCGACCAGGTGTTCGTGCCGTGGTCCGACGTCTTCGCAGCCGGGTCGGTGGAGGCGGTGAACGCGCAGTTCTTCGGCACCGCCGCCCACCAGATCGGCAACCTGCAGTCGATCCTCCGGCTCTCGGCCAAGCTGCGCTTCGTGACCGGGATCGCCTCGCGGATCCTGGCCGCCAACGGCCGCGACAAGGACATGGCGCTGCGTGGTCAGCTCGCCGAGATCGCCACCATCCAGACCGTCACCGAGGCGCTGGCCGAGATGGCGCACCGCTGCGCCGCCCCCGACGCCCAGGGCGTGTGGCGGCCCGAGGGGAAGTACCTCTACGCCGCGCTCGGCCAGCAGACCGAGGTCTACCCGCGGGCGGTCAAGCTGCTCGGCGAGCTCGTCGGTGGCGGCGTGATCCAGGTGCCCTCGCACGTCTCGGACTTCGACAACCCCGACGAGGTCGCCGCGATGGACGTCGTGATGGGTTCGGACCAGCTCCCGGTGGTGGAGCGGGTCAAGCTGTTCAAGCTCGCCTGGGACGTGGTCGGCTCTGAGTTCGCCGGACGCCACGTCCAGTACGAGCGGTTCTACTCCGGCAACGCGATGGTGGTGAAGGGGTACGCCTACCGGCACTACCCCTTCGCCGAGGCCGAGGGCCTGGTCGCGGACTTCCTGGCCGGCTACGGCGCCGGGGTGGCCGGTGGCTGAGAGCGGCCCGGTCGGGTCGGCGTGGGCGCCCGGCGGCCCCGTCTCCGTTGCGCCCACCGGCTCGGGGACCCTGGACGGGGTCCGGGTCGTGATCAAGGACCTGTACGACGTCACCGGGACGCGCACCGTCGCCGGCACCCCTGCGCGGCTGAGCGCCGAGGTCGCCACGCGGTCGGCGACCGTGGTCGAACGGCTCCTCGCCGCCGGGGCCGACGTGGTCGGCAAGACCGCCACCGACGAGCTGGCGATGGGGATGTTCGGCGCCAACACCCACTTCGGCACCCCGCTCAACGCGGCCGCGGCCGACCGGATGCCCGGGGGCTCCACCTCGGGCTCGGCGACCCTGGTCGCAGCCGGGGAGGCCGAGCTCGGGATCGGCACCGACACCGGCGGCTCGATCCGGGTGCCGACCTCGTTCCAGGGCCTGGTCGGGCTGCGGCCCACGCACGGCCGGATCCCGCTCGACGGGGTGGTCCCGATGGCTCCGGCGTTCGACACCTGCGGGCTGCTGGGGCGGGACGTGGCGATCGTTGCCACGGCGTTCGCGGTGCTGGCCCGGGGCGTGGGTGCGGCCCTGGGTGACGGACCCGGACCACGGAGCGCCGCCACCCTCACCCGGCTGGTACTCCTCACCGACCTGGTCGAGCAGGCCACCGACGAGGTCGCCGCGCTGACCCGGCGTACGGCTGAACGCTGGGCGAGGACCTGGGGCCTCGACCTGGTCGAGGAACGCCTCGTCGAGGACCCGTCCGCGGACCTCGTCTCCGTCTTCTGGCCGCTGATGAGTCGCCAGCTCTGGCTCGCCAACGGTGCCTGGGTGCGCGCCGAGCGACCGGTGCTGGGGGAGGGGATCGAGGAACGGATCCTCGCCGCCGCCGACGTCACCGACGACCAGGTCGCCGCCGCGGCAGCACGGCGCGACGCGTTGGTGGCTCGGCTGGGGACGCTGCTCGACGGGGCCGTCGCGGTGCTGCCCACCACCATCGACGCCGCCCCGCCGCGCACCCTGCCCCACTCGGACCTGATGGCCTGGCGCGACCGCAACCTCGCCCTGGTCGTCCCCGCCTCGCTCGCCGGGGTGCCGCAGCTGACGGTCCCGGCCGGTCGGATCGCGCACCCGAGGACCGGCACCAGCGCTCCCGTCGGGGTCAGCCTGCTCGGCCTGGCCGGGGACGACGAGCTGCTGCTGCGCCTCGCCGCCGCCCTCACCGCAGGGGAGCAGGCATGACCACGTCGCCGACCGAGCGGGTCGCCCCCGCTCCGTTCCGACTCGCCACGGACGGTCCCGCTCTGGCACCGCTGGACGGGGCCAGCGTGCTGGTCACCGTGGTGATCAACCTGGAGCACTGGACCCTGGACCGGCCGATGCCGCGGGCCGCGCTGCCCGCCCCGGGCGGGCTCAGTGTCGTGCCGGACGTGGCCAACCACTCCTGGGTGCTCTACGGCCTGCGGGCCGGGCTGCCCCGGCTCGCTGCTGCCCTGGCCCCGCTCGGACGTCACGTCACGGTCGCCCTCAACGCCGACGTCATCGACCACTACCCGGCCGTCGCCGCCCTGATCGAGGAGCGTGGCTGGGAGGTCGTCGCCCACGGCGTACGCCAGCAGTCGATCCAGTCCTATCCGGTCGGTGCCGAGCCGGCCGTCATCGCCGAGACCGTACGCCGGATCACCGAACGCTTCGGTGCGCCGCGCGGCTGGCTCTCCCCGGGGATGAACCAGACCGACGACTCGCTCGAGCTGATGCGCGCGGTCGGCCTGGAGTTCAACCACGACTGGATGATCGACGACCGGCCGGTCTGGCTGACCACGGCCGCCGGGCCGATCCTCGGGCTGCCGTACACCCTGACCCTCAACGACGTCACCACCTATCAGGTCGCCCAGGCCGCCGACGGCACCCTCGCCGACCGGGTCGAGCGGACCCTGTCCCGCCACGTCGCCGAGGCCGTCGCCCCCGGCGGGCAGCCCGCGGTGATGCCGATCGGGCTGCACCCGCACATCGTCGGCGTCCCGCACCGGATCGCCGAGATCGAGCGGATCGTCGCGGCCGTGCAGGCCACCGAGGAGGCGGCCTTCGTCACCGCCTCGGCCGTGCATGACTGGTACGCCGCCCAGGTGCCGGCCCCGGTCGCGGCCCTCGATCAGGCCAGCCGGGCCAGTCAGGTCGGCCGATGAGCGTCGAGAGCAGCCTGCGCACCATCGCCGAGCGCGAGCCCGAGGTGCGCGCCTTCACCTACCGGGTGCCCGAGGCCGAGGTGCTGGCCGAGGCCGCCCGGGCCGCCGCCGACGGCGGTCCGCTAGCCGGGGTCACCGTCGCGGTGAAGGAGATCATCGACGTGGCCGGGTTGCCGGTCACCTACGGCTCCCCGCTGTACGCCGACCGGATCGCCGAACGCGACGCCGCCTCGGTCGCTCTGCTCCGGGCTGCGGGGGCGGTCGTGGTCGGGATGGTCACCACCACGCCGTACGCCTGCGGGACGACGACGGCGACCCGCAACCCGCACGCTCTCGACCACACCCCGGGCGGCTCCTCGGCCGGGTCCGGTGCGGCGGTCGGCGCCGGGATGGTCCGGCTCGCCCTCGGCTCCCAGTCGCAGGCGTCCACGTTGCGACCGGCGTCCTACTGCGGGGCCTGGGGGTTCAAGCCCTCGCACCTGGCGCTGCCACGTGACGGGATGCACCTGCTCGCCGACACCCTCGACGACCTGGGGGTCTTCGCCGACACGATTGACACCCTGAGTGCCGCCGTCGCGGTGCTGCGCGGCGAGGCGACCGACCCGACGCCCGCCGACGTGACCAGTCGGCCGCTGCGGATCGGACGGCTCCGCCTCGACGACGGCGGCCTGCCCCGCCCCGCCACCCGGCAGGCGCTCGACGACCTGGTCGCCCGGCTCGGTGCCGACCCTGCGGTCGAGGTGAGCGAGCACACCGCCGACCTCGACGCGATGGACGCCGCCCTGGCCGGCTCCGGGCAGACCTGCTTCGACGTCTTCGCCGGGGAGTCTGCGGCGACCCTGCGCGGCTACGTCGCCGCCGGGGAGCCCGACCCGCGGCTGGCCGAGATGGTCACCCACGCGGACCGGATCGGCCCCGTCGGCCTGGCCGACGCACGGGCCCACCGTGGCCGGCTGCGCGCCCAGTGGGCCGGGCTGGCCGAGCACTACGACGTCCTGATCACCCATGCGGTGGTCAACCCCGCCCCGCCCGGCCATGCCGGCACCGGGGACCGCCGGATGCCCGCGACCTCGTCGCTGCTGGGCATCCCGGCGCTGAGCGCCCCGTGGATGAGCGTCGAGGGCCTGCCGCACGGCGCCCAGCTGCTCGGCTTCGAGGGCCGCGACACCGACCTGCTGGCCGTCGCCCGACGGCTGGCCGCCCTGGAGGAGGAGACCAGATGACCGAGCAGACCACCCCGACGGAGTCGCCCAGCAGCACCCGCCTGGCCGCGCTGGAGGCCGAGGTGGTCCGCCAGCTGGAGCTGACCGCCTTCCCCCGGCCCGCCTGGGTCAAGCCGCGTCGCTCCGGAGACGAGCCCGTGCTCGACGTCCTGATCGTCGGCGGCGGCCAGGCCGGACTCACCCTCGCATTCGCCCTGAAGCGTCGTGCCATCACCAACACCCTGATCCTGGAGGCGCAGCCCGCCGGGCAGGAGGGTCCGTGGACGACGTACGCCGCCATGCACACGCTGCGCACCGCGAAGGGGCTCACCGGCCCCGACCAGGGCGTGCCGGGGCTGACCCCGGAGTCCTGGTTCAGGGCCGCCCACGGCGACGAGGCCTGGGAGAGCCTCGGCAAGATCCCCAAGGAGGAGTGGAAGGCCTACCTGGACTGGTTCCGCGCCGTCACCGCCCCGCAGATGCGCAACGGCGTCACCGTCACCGGGATCGAGCCGGTCGACGACCTGCTCCGGGTGAGCAGCACCGCCGGTGAGTTCCTCGCCCGCCGGGTCGTGCTGGCCTCCGGGCTGGCCGGCAACGGGGAGTGGACGGTGCCGGCGGTGATCCGCGACAACCTCCCCTCCGAGCGGTACGTCGGCACCGGGGAGCGCCTCGACTTCACCCGTTTCGCCGGGCAACGCCTGGGTGTCCTCGGCGGCGGCGCGTCCGCGTTCGACTACGCCGGCTCGGCCCTGGAGAACGGTGCGGCCAGCGTCGACCTCTTCTACCGGCGGGCGCAGATCCCGCGGGTGAACCCGTTCCGGTGGATGGAGTTCTACGCCTTCGGCGCGCACTTCCCCGACCTGCCCGACGAGGAGAAGTGGAAGTTCACCGTCCAGTTCGGCCGCACCAACCAGCCGCCGCCGCAGCCGACCTGGTACCGCTGCACGGTGCATGACACCTTCGCCTGGCACACCTCGGCGGGGTGGGACGAGGTGCGGATGGTGCAGCGTGCCGACGGTGCCCCGGGGGAGGAGATCGAGGTGCTGGCCGGCGGTCGGCGCTACCGCTTCGACGCCGTCATCTCCGGCACCGGGCCGAACGTCGACCTCGCCGCCCGGCCCGAGCTCAAGGCTGTCGCACCCCTGGTCGCGACCTGGGCCGACCGGTTCACGGCGCCCGAGGGCTGGGAGGACCCGAGCCTGACGGCGTACCCCTATCTCGGTCCGAGCTTCGAGTTCACCGCCCGCGACCCCGAGGCCGGGCAGGACGCCTGGGTGGAGCGGGTCTACGACTTCACCTACGGCGCGCGGCTCTCGATGGGCCTCAACGGCAACATGAACTCCGGGCTCGGGGCCGGCGGTCGGCGGCTGGCCGAGGCGCTGTCGCGCTCGCTCTTCCTGGAGGACCGTGCGGCGTTCTTCGACGACTACGTGGACTTCGGGCTGGTCGAGCTGGTCGACCTCGGCCGTCCCGACGCACAGCACAATGGGCACCATGAGTGACCTGCCGTTCCGTGACGCCGTCCCCGCCCGGGACCTGGTCGGCTACGGACGCCACCGCCCCGACCCGGCCTGGCCCGGCGGCGCCCGGCTCGCCCTGACCATCGCGGTCAACGTCGAGGAGGGCGGCGAGGAGTCGCCGCTGCTCGGCTTCGACCGCTCCGAGACGCCCCTCACCGACGCGGCAGCGGCCTCCGCCGACGTCCCCGGCCGCGACCTGGCCGGGGAGTCGATGATGAACTACGGCTCCCGGGTCGGCTTCTGGCGGGTGCACCGGCTGCTCACCGAGCGCGGCATGGTCGCCACCACCTCGGCGGTCGCGCTCGCGCTGGAGGCCAACCCCGAGATCGCCGTCGCCGCCCGCGAGGCCGGCTGGGACCTGATGGGGCACGGCTACCGGTTCGCCAAGCACTACCTGATGAGCGAGGACGAGGAACGGGCTGACCTGGCCCGGGCGGTGGCCTCGTTCCGGCGGACCTGGGGCGCGGCCCCCGAGGGCTGGTACTGCCGCTACGGCCCCTCGGCGCAGACCCGTCGCCTGCTGGTCGAGCACGGCGGCTTCCTCTATGACTCCGACGCGTACGACGACGAGCTGCCGTACTGGGCCGACGTGCCCGGTCTCGCCGGGCCGTCGGGCGAGCCCGCACGCCAGCTGGTCATCCCGCACACGTTCTCCAACAACGACAACAAGTACGCCAAGGGGTGGTGGTCGACCTCGGAGGACGCCTTCGTCTACCTGCGTGACTGCTTCGACGTGCTGCTGGACGAGGGGCGCCGCGGCAGCGCCGGGATGATGGTGGTCTCGGTGCACCCGCGACTGACCGGGCACCCTGCCCGCGCTGCCGGGCTGGCACGGTTCCTCGACCACGTGGCGCGACACGAGGACGTCTGGGTCGCGACACGGGCCGAGATCGCCCGTCATTGGGTGCAGACTCAGCCGGTATGAATCTCCTGCTGCGTGGCGGCGTCGTGCTCACCGGTCCCGACTGGGTCCCGACGCCGCTGGACGTGCAGGTCGCCGAGGGCCGGATCGCCGCGCTCGGGGCACCCGGGACACTGGCCGGTGAGGCGACGCTCGACGTCACCGACCGGCTGATCATGCCCGGCCTGGTCAACGGCCACACCCACTCCCACACCCTGCCGGTGCGGGGCGTGCTGCGGCAGGCGACGTTGGAGGACTCCCTGCTCGGCGCTGCCTGGATGGCGGGTCCGCGACCGGCGGAGCTCAGCGAGCTGTCGGCGATCATCGCCGCCACCGAGATGGTCGCCAGCGGCGCCACCGGGGCGTTCGACCTGCTCGGCCAGACCGGCGGACCCGAGCCCGAGGGTCTGTGGGCGGCCGCGCGCGGCTACGCCTCGGTCGGACTGCGGACCGTGATCGCCCCGATGGTCGCTGACCGGTCGGTGCACGAGGCGGTGCCGGTGATCGGGGAGTGCTGCGGCGTGCCCGTCTCCGGCCTGGACGCCGAGGAGATCGTGGCCCGCACCCGCACCTACGTCGAGGGCTTCCCGGCCCTGGCCGGCGTCGGACCCGCGGTCGCGCCGACGATCCCCGCGCACTGCTCGGCCGAGCTGATCTGGGGCCTGCAGTCCCTCGCCGTCGAGCACGGCCTGCGGATCCACCTGCACCTGGCCGAGTCGAAGGTCCAGGCGCTGGCGGGGGAGGAGCGGTTCGGTCACCCGATCGTCTCCGAGCTGGCCCGGCTCGGCGTGCTGAGCCCGCGGCTCACCGCCGCCCACGGGATCTGGCTCTCGGCGGAGAGCCGGGACGCGCTGGCCGGGGCCGGGGTGGTCGTGGTGACGGTGCCGGGCTCCAATCTTCGGCTCGGGTCCGGGGTCGCCGACGTCCGTGGGCTGCTCCGTGCCGGCGTACGGATCGGGATCGGGACCGACGGGGCGAACTCCGCCGACCTGCTGGACATGCTCGACGCGGTCCGCCTGACCTCCCTGATGTCGCGGGCGTTCGTGCAGCCGGCCGCGGACTGGCTGAGCGTCGAGGAGACCTTGACGGCGGCGACGGAGGGCGGGGCCGCTGCCTGTGGCTGGGACGACGTCGGCAGGATCCAGGCGGGCTACCGCGCCGACCTGACGTTCCTCGACCTGCGCGCCCGGGCGTTCCTGCCGGCCAACGACCTGGCCAACCAGGTGCTCACCGCAGCCCGCTCGGGCGATGTCACCGACGTCATGGTCGGTGGCCGGTTCGTCTACCAGGACCGGACCTTTCCCGGCCTGGACCTGGCCGCGATCGAGGGCCGCTTCCGGACCCTGGCTGAGCAGTGGCGGGCCACCGTCGCCGGGGGAGTGGCGACCGGGCGGACCCAGGTCGGCGAGGCTCGTGCGGCCCTGGCTGCCGAGCGGGCGCGGGAGTGGGAGCCGCGGCACCTGCTCTGATCGACTCCTGACCGCTGACGGAGTCGCCTGAAGGTCAGGCGACCAGCTCCACCGTGCACCGCAGACCCGGTGCCTCGCTCAGCCGCTGGTCGCCGGTGAGCAGGGCCGCCCCGGCCGTCTCGGCGAGGGCGACGTAGGTCGCGTCGTAGGCCGAGAGGGTGTCGCGCAGCTCCCACACCCGAGGCAGCAGGGCGTGGTGGGGGATCCGCTCGACCGGCAGTCGGCCGAGCTGTCCCAGGGCGCGCTCGGCTCCCTCGCGGCTGAGGTGGCCGCTGCGATGGAGGCGCCGGAGCGCCTGCGTGACCTCCACGTCCATCAACTCCGGGCAGAGGGCGACGGCGTCGGCCAGGTGGCTGCGCAGCAGGTCGCTGACCTGCTGTCGGCCGACGAGGAGATCGACGATGGCGGAGGCGTCGACGACCAGCATCGCTCAGTCGTCCCGGCCCTCGCGGATGACCTGGACGATCTGCTCCGTCGTCGGAGCGTCGTCGAAGGTCTGGCCCGCGCGAGCGGCGCCGACGACCTCGTCGAAGGTCGGCCGCGCCAGCTCCGCGAGCCTGAGCCGCAGGTATTCCTGAAGGGAGCGCCCGGACTTCTCCGCGCGGCGGCGCAGAACGGTGTAGGTCGCGTCATCGACGTTGCGGATCTGAATGGTGGCCATAGCCCTAGGATAGCGCTGATTTAGCGCTACTGGTGGAAATGCTGCTGCGGCGGTCATGGGAGTCCTTCCAGAGAGGTGGGTGAGTGGGGTCCACCGTCCCTGCTCGGAGGAGCCGGCGCTAGGGGGTTTCTCCGATCTGTGGATAACTTCGTGGAGGGGGGAGTCCGGGGCGGCTCAGGGGCGGGTGCCTGCGACGACACCGGCGGGAAGAGCGAACTCCAGCCGACGTACGTCGACCAGGCCAGCCCCGGCGAGCAGCGCCTCGAACTCGGCGAAGCGCCGCGCCCGAGAGCCGGTCTCGATCCGCATCATCAGGTCGAACATCGGGCCGAAGGCGGCCATCGTGCCCACCCCCGGAGCCGGATCGCCGGGCAGCTCGAAGACGACCACGGTGCCACCGGGCCTCACGATCGCCGTGGCCACCTCCAGCAGGGCAGCGGCCTCGGCATCGTCGCCCTCGTGCATCAGGTGGGAGAGCAGGACGACGTCGAACCCGTCCTCGCCCAGCACCTCCGCCGCCCCGGCCTCAGCCAGATCCACCGGCGCCAGGGTGATCCGGTCCCGCACCGCGGCGTCGAGGTCGGCGAGCTCGGCCTCGGCCCAGGCGCAGACCTGGGGCAGGTCGACCAGGGTGACGTCGGCCCCGGCGCTCGCCAGCGGCACCGCGTAGGCACCCAGACCGCCGCCCAGATCGGCCACCCTGGCGCCGGTCCGGATCCCCGGGAGCCGGGTCAGGTCGGGGCCGGTCTCGCGGCCCAGCACCACCAGCGCCCGGAGGAAGTTCAGGCTCTGCGCGGGATCGCCGGCCAGGCGGGAGCGCCACGAGGCGATCTGGCGTTCCCCGGTCCGGACCGTCGTCTCCAAGGACTGCCACACCCCGGCGAAGAAGGCCTCCTTCTCCGCGACCAGGCGGAGGTCCCCGCCGCTGGCCAGACGGGTCGCCGACGGGGTGGTGGCGTAGCGCCGCTCGGACGCCGCGCCGTCGGCCCCCAGCAGCCCGAGTCCGGCCAGGGAGTCGAGCAGCGCCAGCGTGGTCGCCGGATCGGTCCCCAGGGTCGCGGTGACCTCGGCCGCACTCAGCGGCCCGGCCAGGAGTGCGTCGAAGACGCCCACCCGCGCGGCCGCGGTGAGCAGCGCCGCCTGCTGGTAGCCGGTCATCAGGTCGATCACGGCGTAGACGCCGAGGTCGGGGGTCGGGTCGGTCACTGGAGTCCCTTTCGCATCGCCACGTAGGCCTTGAGTCCTTGTCGCAGGCCGCGTGCCTCGGCACCGAGCCGCTGCGTCCACCGGCCGGAGGCACCGACCGGGGTGGTCACGGCCGCCGCGGCGGCCGTGCCGGAGGCACCGGTGAGACCTCCGCCGGGGTTCTGCCCGGCCCCGGCCAGGAAGAGCCACGGCAGCTCGGTGCGCTGGTCGGCGTGGCCGGGGGTGCGCCAGCCGAGCAGCTGGTCGAGGGTGTTGTCGAGGTGGTTGGGGGAGCCGTCGCCCCCGATCCGGCGGGCCCAGGTCAACGGGCCCGAGACGATCACATCGACCAGGCCGGCGCGCAGGTCCACCCCGATCACGGACGAGACGTGGTCGATCAGCCATTCCCCGACCTCGCGCTCGCGCTCGGCGGTCCACGGGCCGTCGGCCGGCACCAGGGGAACGATCCCCGACAGCCAGGTCGCGCCGCCGCTGACACCCTCGGGCTGTGCCACCGTGCCGACCATCGACCACGGGGAGGACGGCACCTGACCGGCGATCACCTCGGCGAAGTTCTGGCGTACGTCGTCGGGCGCGGCAGCCGCGTACCAGATCGAGTCCGTGTCCTGCCACGGCAGCGCGACCGGAGCGGCGTGCACGATCGTGACGGTCAGCTCCGCGACGTTGAACTGACCGCTGTGCAGACTCGCCCCGGCCTCCCGCAGCGTGGGTGCCTCGTCGGCCAGCACCCCCAGGGTGCGGGGCACCCCGATCGTCGAGATCACCGCATCGGCGGCCAGCACCCGGCCGTCGGCCAGTCGCACCTCGCCGCCACCGGTCCACGACGGGCCGCTCGTGCCCATCACCGCGCCGGTCCCGGACGACACCGAGCCGCCGTACGCGCCCTTCTTGGTCGACGCCCGGCCGGCGGAGGCTCCGGCTCCGCCCGCGGCGGGCAGCCCCGGGGCGGGCGGCACCGTGGCGGTCGAGGCGAGCCCGACCACCTCGGCACCGGTGAGCACCCGGCCGCCGGCGGCCTCCAGAGCAGCGACCAGAGCCCGGGTCAGGGCGGCCGAGCCGCCGACCGGACGGACCGAGGTGCCGCCGTGGGCCAACGGCATCATGAAGGCGAACAGCCCGGTGCCCGGCGACCAGGCCGGGACCTGGGCGTGGGAAGCCTGCAGTGCCAGCGCGGCCCGCGTGTAGGGGTCGGTCAAGGTCGCGTCGATCACCGTCTCCGCGGACTGGATCATCAGTCGGAACAGGTCGTCGCCGCCGGGGACCGCCGCCATCGCCGCCGCCACCTGGGTCAGGGTCGGCGGCGTCTCGAACGTGCCGAGCATCCCGAAGAGGGTGTCGGCCAGCGCCACCAGACGGCGGTACGCCGGTGCGTCGGCGCCCAGCTGCGGCACGGTGGCCTCCAGGTCGGCCCAGAAGCAGCGCTGGGTGCCGTCGCCGAAGTGGAAGCCGGCGGCGACCGGGTGCTCGCGGTAGTCGATGTCGAGGCCCAGCTCCTGCGTCATCGGGTAGATCCCGCCGTGCTCCCAGGCACCGCGCTCGACCAGCACCCCGGAGGAGTGGGTCTGGGTCCAGACACAGCCGCCCGGCTCGGAGCCCTGCTCCAGCACGGTGACGGCCCAGCCGGCCCGGGCCAGGCGCAGCGCGGCGACCAGGCCGTTGTGGCCGGCGCCGATGACGAGGGCGGAGCCCTTCGCGGGGGTGGTGCTGCTCATCGTGCTCCTCGCTCGGTCAGGATCGAATGGCCGGCCTGGATCAGGCCGGAACGGCGGGCGACGTCGGCCATCAGCGGCCGGCAGCGGGCGATCTGCGCCCGCTCGTCGATGGAGGTGCAGGTGTGGTCGGCGACCACCTGGTGGCCGTCGACCCAGACGTCGCGCACCGAGCGCGGGGAGGCGCCGTAGACCAGCTGGCTGATCGGGTCGTGCAGCACCGCGACGTCGACGGTGTCCTGCAGCAGCACCAGGTCGGCGCGCTTGCCCGGCTCCAGGGACCCGACCAGGTGGTCGAGCCCGAGGGCGCGGGCCCCGTCGATCGTCGCCATCGTGAGCACGTCCAGGGCGTCGATCACCTGGGCGTCCAGGGTGTGCACCTTCTGCAGCAGGGCGGCCGTCTTGATCGCCTGGAGCATGTCCTGGGAGTCGTTGGAGGCGGCGCCGTCGGTGCCGATCCCGACCGCGATCCCGGCGCCGCGCAGGGCCGGCACCGGGCAGACCCCGGAGGCCAGGATCATGTTCGCAACCGGGTTGTGCGCGATCGCCACGTCCTCACGGGCGAGCATCGCGATCTCGGAGGCGTTGAGCCAGACCCCGTGACCGGCGATCAGCGGCCGCTCGAAGAGACCGATCCGGCGGGCGTGCTCCACGGTGCGGTGCCCCCACCGGTGGGTGGCAGCGGTGAGCTCCTCGCGCACCTCGGCCAGATGGGTGTGTACGCCGTGGCCGCCGCTGCGGCACCACTCCACCCCCGCGGCCAGGAGTGCGTCGGACTGGCCGAGCAGGGTGCCGACGCCGTACCGGTAGGTCAGCAGCGGGTTCGCCGCCGCTGCGTCGCGCAGGGCTGCCTGTTCGGCCATCACGTCGTCGATCACCGCGAGCTGGGACGCCCCGGCCTCGACCAGCGGCAGGTCCTCGGCCCCGAACGACACCACGCCTCGCATCCCCGCCCGGGTCAGGCCGTCGACCACGCCGACCGACGCCCGCGACCCGAGGGCACCGTGACAGAACATGTCGTTGACGGTGGTGATCCCGCTGGTCAGCATCTCCACGGCCCGCATCGCGGTGCCCTCGGCGGCGATCTCGGCGTTCAGGGCGTCACCGAGCGGCCCGACGATCTGCTCGCCCCACTCGAAGAGCGAGAGCTCCGAGCCCATCCCGGTGGCCAGCGCCTCGGAGAGGTGGGTGTGGGTGGAGATCAGGCCGGGCAGCACGACGCCCTGCCCATCGCCGTGGACCGGCAGGCCGGGGTGGGCCGCCCGCAGTCCGTCGTACGTCGCCACCGCGACGATCTCGCCGTCGCGGACATGGACCGCACCCTCGGCCAGGACGCCGTCGAGGTGCACGCCGGGGGTGCGATCACGTTCCCCCGGTACCGGTAGGCCTGCCATGGTGAGGACGTAGCGTCCACGCACCAGGAACTCCGCAGCGCTCATCACTGCTCCTTCTCAGCCGAGTGGCTGGACGATGGGCGTCACGCCAGCCGGCCGCACTCCGCGCAACGCGATGAACCGGGTGCGGGTCAGCTCGTCGAGGGTCCAGCCGAGACCCTCCCGGCCCGCTCCGGCCAGGTCCACCCCGCCGAACGGCACGATCGGGGGACGGTAGTTGTTGGTGCCGTTGACCACGACGCCGCCGAAGTCCAGGTCGGCGGCCATCGCCAGGGCCCGGGTGAGGTCGGCGCTGAAGACGGCGGCGGTCAGCCGCAACGAGGTGGCGTTGGCCAGGGACAGTGCCTCGGCGTCGGAGTCCACCACCGTCACCGGGAGGACCGGCCCGAAGATCTCGTCGTCGTGCAGCACCGCTGCGTGGTGCGGGACGTCGGCCAGCACCGTCGGCGCGAACCAGGCTCCGTCGGGTGGTACGCCGAGCGCCCGGCGGGCACCGGCCCCGATCGCGGCCTGGACCTGGGACTCCACCCGGGCCGCGGCACCGGCGTCGATCAGGGGGCCGAGCCGGGCGCCCTCGGCCAGCGGGTCCGTGGGCTCGACGGCGGCGAGTGCGGCGACGAGGCGTTCGGTCAGCTCGGCGGCGATCGAGCGGTGGGCGATCACCCGCTTGGTGGCCGCGCAGGCCTGGCCGTTCATCAGCAGCCGTCCGCGCAGGGTCTCACTCACGACGTGGTCGAGGTCGGCGTCGGGGCGCACGATCGCCGCACCGTTGCCACCGAGCTCGAGGTGCAGCCGACGCAGCACCGGAGCGGTGGCGCGGGCCACGGCGATCCCGGCCCCGACCGAGCCGGTCAGGGAGACGGCGTCGACCCCGCCCGCAGCGCACAGCGCCGCCGAGGTCTCGGTGTCGGCGTGCAGGTGGGTCAGCACACCGGTCGGGAGGTGACGTTCGAGGACGTCGAGCACGGCTGCGGTGGTGAGCGGGTTCTGCGGGGGCAGCTTCACGATGGCGGTGTTGCCCACCGCGATCGCCGCGGCGGCCTTCTCCAGGGTCAGCTCGACCGGGAAGTTGAAGGGGATCACGGCCACCACGACACCGAGCGGGACGCGCTCGACCAAGGTTAGATCCCGCTCGCCACCGGGGAGGGATCCGGTCGGTGCCACCTCGGCGGTCGCGGTCCGGCCGAGCTCGGCGTTGCGCCGCAGCAGCCCGATCGCGCCGCGGATCTCGTGCAGGGCCTGCGGCAGGATCTTGCCCGACTCCCGGGCGTGCAGGGTGGCGAGGTCGTGCACCCGGGTGTCGAGCTCGTCGGCGGCGTCGGCGAGCAGCGTGGCGCGCTGCCACGGGGCGGCGGCGCGCCAGTCACCGGCAGCAGCGCGGGCGGCGGCGACCAGGGTGGGGACGTCGTCGAGGCTGTGCGCCTCGATGCTGCCCAGCGGCTCGCCGGAGCCGGGGGCGGTGATGACGCTGATCGCACGCACGCTCATCGGCCCAGCCGATCGGCGATCCCACCGAGGTGCGCGGCCAGCCGTGAGGTCAGCTCGGGCAGCCCCAGCGGGGTGTCGTGGCCGTCCCCGCGGGCGAAGACGGCGTTGACGGAGCGGGCCGCGGTCGAGCGCCCCTCCCGTCCCAGCCGCGCCGCCAGGTCCGCCTTGGCGGCCGTGGTCCAGGCGCCGGTCGGCAGCACCTCGACCGCGCCGGGCACCTCGTCGAGCAGCCCGATCAGGGCCATCGGACCGTTCAGCCCGACCTTGGAGCTGGGCAGCCCCTCGGCGCGGCGCTGGTCGGCCGAGGCCAGGAAGCTGCGATGGGTGAGCCCCATCGACACCCACCCGCAGAAGGCGTCGTACGCCGGCCCGAGGCGGGTCAAGGCGACGGCGAGTGCCCCCGACATCGCGTTGTGGATCCGCACGTAGGCGTCACGCTCGGCCGGTCCCCAGGCCCAGGAGCCGTCGGCGCGCCGGGTCGCGGTGAAGTCCGAGCGCTCCGGGGAGACCGACGTGCCGCGGGCCTCGAACAGGCCGGGATCGTCGTACGAGACGGCGGGTGAGGGTCCGCCGCCGAGCGCCGCGGGGAGGTAGAGCGAGTGCTCGTAGGGCACCAGGGCCAGCGGCTCGCTGAGCACGAACCGGTCCAGCACGACGCCGTCGCGCACCAGCGGTGCGACCGAGAGCAGGTCGGCGCTCTGGCCGGGGGCCAGCACGTCGAGCAGGTCCGTGGGCCCGTCGAAGCCACGCACTGGGCGCCACCCGTCGGCCAGCAGCGCGGCGTTGATCGCCCGGTGCTCGCGGGAGGTGACGTAGGGCTTGTGCTTGCAGCACGGCATCAGCAGCCCGATCCGGGCGTGCGTGCGGTCCACGGGCGAGGGCGTCCAGGTGCCGGTGACGAAGTCGAGCCACTGCGCCACCCGTGGGTGGGTGAGGGCGGCGAGGTTGGTCTGCGGGGAGTAGAACCGCATCGTCTCGTCGAGCTCGAACGGGGCATGGATCTTGCGGCGGGAGGCCGCCAGACGGGCCTCGGGGAGCAGGTCCCCGAGGCCGTCGGCGAGGTCCGCGATGTCGATCAGGGTCACGCTGGGCCTTACTTGATGGAGGGGTCGAGGAACTGGTTGGTGACCAGGCTGTCGGGGGTCAGGTCGGCGGGGACCGTGACGTCGGAGCGGTACGTCCGGGCGATGTCGATCAGCTTCTGCACGTTGGCCGACTCGAACTTCCCGAGCACGCCGTCGCTGCTCGGGCCGAGGATGCCGAGCTTGACCGCGGTGTCGTGGGCGTAGGTCGCCGAGCCGGCGTCGTACTGCCAGGAGTCGTCGTAGGTCTCGACGATCTTCACGATCGTGGCGTTCGTCGCCGCCGGGTCGGTGATGTAGCCGGCCAGCGCGCGCTGCATCACCGGGATCAGCTTGGCCAGGCAGTCCTTCCGGGCGGTGACGTCGTCCTTGCGCGCCACGATCGCCTGGAAGTACTCCGGGTAGCCGGCGTCGCCCATCGTCTGGCCCACGACCGGCTTGCCCCAGGCCTTGACCAGCTTCTCGTACATGTACGGCTCGGCGGTGATGAAGCCGACCTCGGCGTCCTTCCCGCCGGCGGCGATGAAGGTCGCCGGCTTGTTGTCGGCCGAGTCGTCGTACTGCTTCGCGTCCAGGATGCCGGAGCCGGCGAAGTACGCCGCCCACGTGGCCGACTGACCCTCGCCCTGGGTCAGCACGGTGGCGCCGGCGGACTTGAGGTCGGCGATGGTCTTCACGTTCGGGTACGTCGCGGGGTCCCAGTAGATCGCGTACGGGCTCTTCGCCATCGAGGCCATCACGCCGACCACCGGGGTCTTGGCGTCGGTGGCGATGGTGTCGCCGATCCGGCCGAAGCCGAGCAGGATGTCGTCGTCGGCGTACATCAGCGCGGTCGGGTCCTGGTAGCCGACCGAGGCGCCGCCGATCCGGATCTGGACCTTGACCCCGGTGTCGGTGTCGCCGTCCATCAGCTCACCGGTGGTGCGCATGTTCGTGGTGTCGATGTCGTAGTCCTTGCCCAGCAGGGCGTAGAACGCGGCGTGCTCGGCCTCGGGCTCCCAGTCGGCCTGGAGGACGACGGTGGCGGGGCAGACCCCGGCCAGGGACCCGGCGCTAGCGGCGGTGGCCGAGGCACCGCCCGAGGCGCCAGCCGTGGCGGAGGAGGAGCCAGCGGAGTCGCTGCTCGAGCCGCAGGCGGCGAGGGTGCTCCCCACCAGGATCGCGGCGGTCGCGAGGGCTGCGACGCGCCGCACGGTGGTGGCCGGGGTGGGGTGCGATGCGGACGTGGTCGTACGAGAGCTCAACGGAGGATCCTTCCCACAGGGGTGGAACTGCTGGACTGACGGCGGTGTCGGTGGCGGTGCTGGCGGCGGTGCTGGCGGGACTCACGGGGCTGGTCGTCGAGGCGTCAGTACGCGCCCCAGGCGGGCGACCAGCGGCCCATCACTCGGCGTCCCAAGGCGCCGAAGATCATGAAGACGACGATCCCGAGGAAGCAGGCGGCGAAGGCGACGGCGAGCATCGGAGCCGCCTCGACCCGGGCGGTGTACTTGCTGATCAGGAGGCCGAGGCCGATGTCGCCCTTGCCGAAGAAGTAGTCACCGACGGTGGCGCCCACCACCGACAGGCCCGCCGCCTGGCGCAGCCCGACGAAGAAGTCGGGCATCGCTGCGGGCAACTGCAGGGTGAGCAGCCGGGTGACCCGGTTGGCTCCGGCCAGGGAGAGCAGGTCGTGCAGCCCACGATCGACGCCGAGCATCCCCTGGAGCGGGTTGATCACGAGGGGGAAGAGGGCGATGATCACGCAGATCAGCACCCGGGGCGTGAGCGAGTAGCCGAACCAGAAGCCGATCATCGGGATCATCGCCAGCGTCGGGATGGTCTGGATCACGATCAGCCACGGGTAGAGCGAGCGCTCCACCCACTTCGCTTGCGCCATCAGCAGTGCTAGCACCGTCGCGATGACGACGGCGACCAGCAGCCCGATCATGGCCTCCTTCGTGGTCATCCAGAAGGCGCTGAGGATGTCCGCACGGACCTTCGGGTCGAAGAAGCCGTCGGTGAAGACCTCGTGCGGCGGCGGCAGCAGGAACCGCTTGCGCTCGGTGAGGACGCCGAGGGAGACGTAGTACCACAGCCCGATCACGGCACCGAGGACTGCGGCGGCGGGCAGCACGGTCAGGGCGGCACGGCCCAGGGCCCGGCGTACGGCGGCGACGGACGGGATGGTCATGAGACGGCCTCCAGGGCGGCGGCCACGCGGCCGGCGAGCTCGGCGAAGTCGGGGGTGTAGCGCAGGTCCAGGGAGCGATCGAGGCCGAACGGCACCTCGAACTCGGCCACGATCCGGCCGGGTCGGGCACTCATCACGACCACCCGGGTGGAGAGGAAGACGGCCTCCTCGACGGAGTGGGTCACCATCAGGCCGGCGAAGCGCCGCTCCCGGAACAGGCCCAGCAGGACCAGGTTGAGCCGACCCCGGGTGATCTCGTCGAGGGCGCCGAACGGCTCGTCGAAGAGGAACACCTCGGGGTTCATCACCAGCGAGCGCGCGATCGAGGTGCGCATCCGCATCCCGCCGGAGAGCTGGTGGGGCAGGTGGTCGGCGAAGTCGGTGAGCCCGACCACGGCGAGAGCGTCGGCGGCCGCCGCGGCGACGGTGCTTCTGCTCATCCCGGCGAGGCGGCCGAGCAGCTCGGCGTTGCGCCGCACCGAGCGCCACGGCATCAGGGTCGCGTCCTGGAAGACGTAGCCGATCGAGTCGGTGGCGTACCGGACCGTGCCGGTGGTCGGCTTGTCCAGGCCCGAGGCCAGCCGGAGCAGGGTCGACTTCCCGCAGCCGGAGGGGCCGATGATGGAGACGAACTCGCCCCGGTCCACGCTCAGGTCACAGGGGGACAGAGCCTCCACGGCACCGAAGGTGCGCCCGACCCGGTCGAAGGCGACCAAGGGGCGAGTGGGGTACGACGACCCGGGGAGGTGCTCAGCCATGGCGGCGACAGTAGGCGCGAAAACGCCGACTTCAGCGGGGGTTTACCGCGCCTTTACGGCCTCCCTGCGATCTTCTCGGTGCTGTTACATCGGTCGGGACAAGGGGACAAGCGGGACGCCGGAAGAACTCCGATGCGGAGCCGAATCGGCAGGTGAGAGACTGGCGGGGTGACTGTCACGCCCGACCTCATCGCCGCAGCCGCTGAGCGCACGATCGCCCGTCGTACGCCCCTGGAGAAGTCAGCGAGGCTGAGCGAGAAGATCGGCGCCGAGGTCTACCTCAAGCGTGAGGACCAGCAGCTGGCCCGCTCCTACAAGGTCCGCGGCGCCTACAACCTGATGAGCCTGCTCACCCCCGAGGAGCTCGCCCGCGGCGTGGTCTGCGCCTCGGCCGGCAACCACGCCCAGGGAGTCGCGATCTCGTGCGCTCGGCTCGGTGCGAAGGGGCACATCTTCGTCCCGACCAGCACGCCGCGGCAGAAGCGGGACCGGATCCTGGCCCTGGGGGGCGACGCCGTCACCCTGACTCTGGTGGGGTCGACGTACGACGAGTCAGCGGCCGCCGCCCAGGCCTATGCCCGCGACACCGACGCCACCTTCGTGCACGCCTTCGACGACGAGCGCACCGTCGCCGGCCAGGGCACCGTCGGCGTGGAGCTGACCGACCAGGCCCTCACCGACGCCGGCGGCCCGCTCGACGCCCTGATCGTCCCGATCGGCGGCGGTGGCTTCATGGGTGGCGTCGCCACCTGGGTGAAGTCGGTCTGGCCCGAGTGCCGGATCATCGGCGCCGAGCCCGTCGGGGCGGCCTCGATGAAGGCTGCGCTGCGCTCGGGTGGCCCGGTCACCCTGGAGCACCTGGACACGTTCGTCGACGGCGCCTCGGTGGCGACCATCGGCGCCACGCCGTACGCGATCGCCAAGGAGCTCGTCGACGAGGTCGTCGAGGTCCCGGTCGGCGCGATCTGCGTCGAGATGCTCGACCTCTACCAGACCGAGGGGATCATCGCCGAGCCTGCCGGCGCGCTGGCCGCGGCCGCGCTCGGCCAGATCAAGGGGCTCACCGGCCGGGTCGGCGTGATCATCTCCGGCGGCAACAACGACGTCTCCCGCTACCCCGACGTGGTCGAGCGTGCGGTGGTCTACCAGGGTCTGCGGCACTACTTCCTGGTCTCGTTCCCGCAGGAGCCGGGCGCGCTGCGCGGCTTCCTCGACAACGTCCTGTCCGACGGTGAGGACATCGTCGTCTTCGACTACATCAAGCGCTCCAACCGGGAGACCGGTCCGGCGCTGGTCGGCATCGACCTGGACCACCCCGAGGGGCTGGCCGGGCTGCTGGAGCGGATGGCGGCCAGCCACCTGCTGATCGAGAAGATCGACAACGACTCCGAGCTCTTCACCTTCTTGCGCTGAGCCGCGGCCCGGTCTCAGGCGGGGAGGTTCCCCGCCCTGACCAGGTCGAACACCTGCCACTGCCCGGTGGCGGTGCGACGCCAGGAGGCGGTGAAGAGGCCGTGGTGCTCGGTGCCTGCGCGGTCGTCGAGGCGCCAGACCAGCACGCTCCAGGTGGACAGCGCGATCGACGGCGTGGAGCCGGTCGGGTCGTCGTACGCCGTCGCGGTGATGCCCAGCGTGGTGAAGCCCAGCGGCGGCACGGAGAGCTCCAGGTCGATCATCGCCTCCCGCCCGCGCTGCTGGGCCAGGGGCACGTTGCGGACCTGGAGATCGGGGGCGAACACCGCCTCGAACCAGGCCCGGTCACGGCGCCCGACGGCGGGGAACCAGGCCTCCAGGAGCGGGGCGATCTCGGCTGAGGCGTCACGGGGCAGGGCCGGCATGGCGCACACCCTAGAGCGGGTCGGGCTGTCCCGGCTGTCCCCGAGGATGTAACGCCGCGGCGTTACCCGCAGGCGCCGCGACCCGAAACATGGCCGCCCCACGATGGGGCCATGAGCGACGTTTCCGGCCTGGTGGCCGACCTGATCGACCTGCTCGGGGAGGGCGGGGTCTCCACCGACCTCGACGCCCGGCAGCGGGCCTCGGTCGACGAGGCGACGATGTCCCCGGTGCTGCGCACCCGGATCCCGCATACGCCGGCCGACCTGGTCGCCTACCCCGCGGACCGGTTCCAGGTCGCCGAGACGGTCGCTGCCGCCGTACGTCGTGGAGTGCCGGTGACGGTGCGGGGGCGGGGCACCGGGAACTACGGTCAGGCGATCCCGCTGGAGGCCGGCCTGGTGATCGACACCAGCCGCGCCCGGGCCGTGCTGTCGGTGACCGACGGCGCCCTGACCGCCGAGGCGGGCGCCCGGATGCTCGACCTGGAGAAGCGGGCCTGGAGCGCCCAGCAGCAGTTGTGGATGTACCCCTCGACCGTGCAGTCCACCCTGGGTGGCTTCCTGGCCGGCGGGTCGGGTGGCACCGGGTCGCTCGCGCGCGGCTGGATCGAGGACGGCTTCGTGCTCTCCCTCGACGTGGTGCTGGCCGACGGGAGCGCCACGATCCACCGGATCGAGGGGGCCGACTGCGTGCCGTTCCTGCACACCTACGGCACCACCGGCGTGATCGTCGCGGCCACGGTCGCCCTGGAGCCGCTGGTCGACTGGGTCTCGGTCTGGGCCTCGATCCCCGCGTTCCCCGCCGCCCAGCAGGCGCTCCTGGAGGTAGCCGTCTACGAGCCCGCTCCGCGGATCGCCTCGACCGACATGGCCAGCGTCCACCGCACGTTCCCCGCCAGCGCCGTCGTGCGTGAGGGGGAGTGCAGCTTCAGGGCGGTGGTGAGCGCGGCCCAGGTCGCCCAGGTCCGGGAGCTGGTCGCCGCGGCCGGGGGCGAGGTGCTGGCCGAGCAGACGGGGCTGGGCGCGATCGCGGCGATCTCGCTGCTGTCCTACAACCACCCGCTGTGGCACCTGATCCGGGCCGACGGGGACCACTACTTCCACGTCGAGACCGCCGGACGCGCGCTGGTCGACCGGCTCGAGGAGGTGCTGGAGGTCTTCCCCGGCACGATCATGCACATGGACGCCCACCGGCACGACGGTGAGGCGCTCCCGATCGGGATGGTCGGTGGCCTGTTCGAGTCCGAGGCCGCCATCGACGCCGGAGTCGCCCGGCTCAAGGAGCTCGGGGTGATGGCGCACGCGCCGCACTCCTGGGTGCTCGACCGGCGCGAGGAGGTCGCGATCGCGACGGCGGAGAAGACCGATCCGCTGGGGCTGTTGAACCCGGGGAAGCTCCCGGCCGCGCCGGCGGGGATGGCGCTCTTCGGCTAGGCGGCGACGCGCTGAGGACCTGACGCTGACGACCTGAGGTCGGCCATGACGCCGACGCCCCCGCCCTTGCTCGGGCGGGGGCGTCGACGTCGCGTCAGGCGTTCAGCTCGCTGGCGTCGTGCGGGATGTCCGAGGCGACCACGATCGACGGGATCTGGTCCACGGCGTTGTTGCGGCCGTCGCGCCCGGTGAGCCGGCGGTACCAGGCCGGAGCGACCACCAGAGCCTCGGCGCGCAGCGCTGCGGTGCCGACCCGGGGCAGGTCACCGGCCGTGGCGTAGACCAGGAACCGCGGCACCCATTCGGGCCTGAACTTCGCGTTGGCCCGGTAGAGGGACTCGATCTGGAAGTAGCGCGAGGCCCACAGCAGGATCGCGCGCCACAGCCGCAGCACCGGTCCGGCACCGAGCCGCTCACCGCGGGCGAAGACCGACCGGAAGGCCGCGAAGTTGAGGGAGATCTTCGTGATCCCGAGCGCCTCGGCCGACTCCATCACGGTCGCCACCATCAGCTCGGTGACGCCGTTCTCGGCGTCGGCACGGCGACGCATCAGGTCCAGCGAGAGCGCGTCCTTGCCCCACGGCGCGAAGGAGAGCAGCCCGATCGGCTCGCCGTCGGCGTCGCGGGCGATCACCACGGCACCGCCGTTGTCGCGCTGTTGGCCGAACCGGCCCAGCGCCATCGAGAAGCCGCGCTCGATCGGCCCGTCGCGCCACTCGATCGCCTTGTCGCGGACCAGCTCCAGGGTCTCCGGCGGCAGGTCGGTGATCCGGTGCGCGGTCGCGCTGATCCCGGCCCGGCGGGTGCGGGAGATCGCCTGGCGTACGCCGCGCATCGTCCGGCCCTCGAGGGTGAACTCGCTGGCGTGCACGACTGCCTCGTCGCCGATCTCCAGGACCATCAGGCCGGCCCGGTGGTAGACCGCGGCGGCACGCTCGGAGCAGCCCAGGTTCGCCGGGGTCCACCCGTAGGCGCGGGCCTCGTCGAGCCAGGCCGTCACCGCGTTGTCCCAGTCGTTCGGGTCACCGAGCGGGTCACCGGCAGCGAACGAGACGTTGCCGATCACCCGGTAGGAGACCGCCGAGGCACCGCTCGGGCTGGTGATGATGGAGCGGTCGTCACGGGTGGCGAAGTAGGCCAGGGAGTCGACCGAGCCCCACGAGTCCAGGAAGCGACGGACCAGGACGTGCTCACCCGCGGTCAACGGGTGGGGTCCGTCCGAGGGCTGCATCGCGACCACCAGGGCGAGGATCAGCACCACCCCGCCGAGCACCGCGAGCGCGACCGCGGAGCCGTGCGCCGCCCCGGACGAGGTGAACGTGATCGGACCGGGGATGCCGATCAGACCGAGGGCCGACTGCCAGATCCGGTCCCAGAACGTCGTACCGTCGACGGAGTCGCCATCGACGGTGAGCCAGAGCCAGCCCAGGGCCGTGGCCATCAGTGGCCCGAAGATGATGACGCGCAGGAAGCGGCCCGTGGAGCGCTGGTCCGGGCGGGCGGTGAACTGCGGCCGGGACGCGATCAGGAGCGCCGCGATGGCGAGGTTGAGCACGGCGGGCTCGATCCGCAGGCCGTGCAGCAGGTGCAGGGCGGCCGCGAGGAAGGTGAGGATCAGGGCGACCAGCCAGGCGCGGTACTTGCCGCGGCGCAACGCGGCGGCCAGCAGCATCAGGAGCAGGCCGATCGCCGCCGACCCGGTGGTCGCGGCCTCGGGGAAGACGTCGGGGACGACCTGGTTGATCAGGTGGGTGCGGCTGGCGATGCCGGGCACGTAGGCACCGGTCAGCGTCAGCAGACCGACGACGAAGACGATCCGGCCGACCCACAGCGGGGACTTCAACCCCGCCCAGAAGCCCTTCATCGGACCTGGGTCGCGACCAGTGCCGCCCCGATCACGCCGGCCTTGTTGCGCAGCGTCGCGGGGATGATCTCGGTGTCGACGTCGATCAGATGACCGAAGCTGTCGAAGTCCTTGGAGACGCCGCCGCCGACCAGGAACAGGTCGGGGGAGAAGAGCGCCTCGAGCGTCCGGTAGTAGCGCGTGAGCCGCTTGGCCCACTCCTCCCAGGAGAGGTCCTTGTCCTCGCGCGCCCGGTTGGAGGCCCGCGACTCGGCCTCGTGGCCGTCGATCTCCAGGTGGCCGAGCTCGGTGTTGGGCAGCAGGGTGCCGTCGTACACCAGCGCGGAGCCGATCCCGGTGCCGAGCGTGGTGACGATGACCAGCCCGCCATGACCCTTCGCCGCGCCGTAGTGCACCTCGGCCAGACCGGCCGCGTCGGCGTCGTTGACCACATGCACCGGGCGGCCGCCGAGGCGCTGGGTGAAGAGGGTGTCGGCGTCGGTGCCGATCCAGGACTTGTCGATGTTCGCCGCGGAGTGGACCACGCCGTGGCGCACGACGCCCGGCACCGTGATCCCGACCGGTCCGTCGTGATCGGGGAACTGCGTCACCAGGTCGGCGACGATGTCGGCGACGGCCTTCGGCGTCGACTTGTCAGGCGTCTTGATCCGGACCCGGTCCGCGGCGAAGACGCCCGCGGTCAGGTCGACCGGCGCCCCTTTGATCCCGGTACCGCCGAAGTCGATCCCGATGGCTGTGCTCATGGTGCCCAACCTAACGCCGCCGGCTGCCAGAAACCTGACCGTCGCCGACTTCCGGGTTCATCACGCTCGAGTTCCGGGTTCGCCACGGTCGAGTTCCGGGTTTGCCACCGTCGAGTTCCGGGTTCGCCACGTGCGTCGGAGTCGTGAACGGGGCACGATGGGGTGGAGGAGGTGCGACATGGTGACAGAGCGCGATGCCATGACCGACGTACGGTCGGTGCGTGACGGGCTACTGACCGTCTCGTCCACCTTCGGGCCAAGCCTGACGGTCGCGGAGGCGTTGGCTGCCTTCGAGAACCCGAAGCTCCACATGCTGCTGATCACGGAGCATGGCCGGTTGCTCGGCACCCTGACGCGACCCGATCTCGCCGACGCCGAGCCAGGACCCGCGTTGCCGTGGTCCAGCCTGGCGCCGGAACGGCTGGTGCTGCCCGACGACAGACTTTCGGCCGTACGCCGGTCCATGCTCGCCGCGGGCCAGCGCCGCCGTGCCGTCGTCGGGGCGGACGGCAGCCTGCTCGGTCTGCTCTGTCTGAAGCGGCACGGTCGAGACTTCTGCAGCGACGCCGATGTGGCAGCGCGGCGAGCCGAGCGGGAACTGGGCTGAACCCGGATCTGGGCGGTGGTGAACCCGGATCTGGGCGGTGGTGAACCCGGATCTGGGCGGTGGTGAACCCGGATCTGGGCGGTGGTGAACCCGGATCTCGGCGGTGGTGAACCCGGAAGTCGGCTAGGGGGTGATGCCGAAGCGGGCCGCCTCAGCAGGGGTGTCCACGTCGGCGGCGTCGACGAGTACCTCGACCAGCGGGAGCGCGTCGACCAGGCGCCGCATGCTCATGCCGACCACACTCTCCGGCCGCTCCTCCCCACCGGCCCCGGCCTCCCCTGCCTCCCCAGCCGCACCCTCGGCCTCCGCTGCCGAGCGACCGACCTCAGAGAGCCCCCTGACCCGGGCCCTGAGCGCCGCCGCCGGGTAGAGCGCGAGCAGATACTGCCGTCGCCCGTCGGCATCGACCCCGATCGCCGGTCCGCCGGCGGCCCGCAGCAGTGCGAAGGCTGACTCGACCTCGGGCACGTCGCAGGCCAGCACCGCCACCAGCCGAGTTCCGGGTTCGCCACCGCCGAGATCCGGGTTCGCCACCGTCGAGATCCGGCTTTCCCCCGCCTCAGCGCGTTCCAGGGCCATCACCCCTGCGGCCACCCCGGCCGCGGGCCCCGACCCGGCAGGCTCCTCGACGACGTGCATGACGTCGGTCCCACCGACCGCAGCGAACCTCGCCCGCACCTCCGGTGACGGCACCGGCCCGCCGACCACGACGACCCGCCCCGCAGCGGCTACGGCGCGCAGCGCCCGGTCGAGCAGGGTGAGGCCGTCGTACAGCAGGGCGCCCTTGTCCACGCCGCCGAGTCGCGAACCGCGTCCGCCGGCCAGGACGATCGCGTCGAACGGCGGCGGCCCGGCGGTGGCGGTGCGGGGTCCGTCGATGCTCACCGGTCGAGCCTAGGTGGCTCGTGTCAGAAGTTGTTGGTCGGTTCGCGCACTCGGGGCACGCACCTGGCTGCGTTGTCGAACACTCGACGGGCCTCCGGCCCGCCTTCGGTCCTCCGCCTTGCGAGGCACGCACCCCGAGCACGCCCACCATCCCAAAACTCCTGATACGAGCCACCGAGGCCCGCACACCCGTGCGTTACCCTCCTTGGCCGGGGGAGGTGGCGATGCACAGGCGGCGTTCGCGTGTCACGGTCGGGATCGGGGTCCTGATCGGTGTCGTGCTGAGCACGACCCTGACGGGTTGCGGCTCGGAGTCGAAGCCGAACGCTGACGGCACCTCCTCGGCGAGCACGTCCGCAACCGGCTCGGCCAGCTCCTCGACCAGCCCGACCGCCTCCAGCAGCGTCGTCATCGCCGACCCCGAGCATGCCGTCACTGCACCCGGCCCGCGGAGCGGAGCGCTCGTCCCCGCCGACATTCTGGTGGTCTCACCCGACTCCCTCGACGCTGCCACCGTCGCCAAGATCAAGGCGGTCAAGGGCGTCAGTGGCGTAGCCCAGACCTCCCTGGCCAACATCTCGGTCGAGGACCGGTTGCTGCGCGTGATGGCGGTCGACCCGTCGACGTACCGCAACTTCACCCCCGCCTCCTCGGCCGACAACCAGACGCTGTGGGAGCGCATCGCCGGCGGCGAGATCGCGCTGGACGATTCGCTGTCCAAGACCGTCAAGCTCAATGACAGTGGCGACATCACGCTCGGCTCCGAGGACGATGCCCCCGACCTGCACGTCGGCGCGTGGGCGCCGCAGATCACCGGCGCTGTCGACGCCGTGGTCAACACGAAGTGGGGCACCAGTCTCGACATGGTGCAGGGCAACGCCCTCCTGATCACCACCACCTCGACCGCCCCGGACCGGGTGGTCAAGCCGCTCCAGACGATCCTGGGCAAGGACGCCTCGGTGCAGCGGCTCGATGCGGTGGCGACGTACGGCCTCGACATCGATGCCGTCCAGACCGCCGTCGTGGTCGGGTCGGTCGCCCAGGCGGTGGGCCGTTACACCTATCGCGTCGGTGCGGGCGGCACCGTCACTCCCGACGCGGCCTGGGTGAAGAGCCACATCGTCACCGAGAACGTGCCGATCCTCGGCGCGGTCACCTGCAACAAGGCACTCTTCCCCCAACTCAAGGCGGCTCTGGCCGACATCGTCGCCCAGGGGCTGGCCTCGAAGCTGGTCAAGAGCCAGTACGGCGGCTGCTACAACCCCCGCTTCATCGCCGGCACCCAGGCGTTGTCGAACCACGCCTTCGGACTGGCGCTCGACGTCAACGTGCCCGGGAACCAGCGCGGTACCGCCGGACAGATCGACCGGTCGGTGGTCGCGGTGTTCAAGCGCTGGGGCTTCACCTGGGGCGGCGACTGGCACTACACCGACCCGATGCACTTCGAGATGAACCGGGTCGTCCACCCCGGCTGAGCCGAGAGTCTGAGGCTCGCCCACTACGCTTCGGAGGGTGAGCATTCTCGACGACGCCCGCTCGGGCATGGACGACTCGATCCGCCCGGTCGATGACCTCTTCGGTCACGTCAACGGCACCTGGCTGCGCACCGAGGAGATCCCCTCGGACCGCTCCAGCTGGGGACCGTTCGTCCAGCTGGCCGACGGTGCCGAGGTCCAGGTGAAGGAGATCATCACCGACCTCGCCGCCCAGGAGGCCGAGCCCGGTTCCGACGCGCAGAAGATCGGCGACCTGTTCGCCTCCTTCATGGACACCGACGCCATCGAGGCCGCCGGTCTCGGCCCGATCGAGCCGTTGCTGGCCGGGGTCGCCGGGATCAGCGACTCCCGCGAGCTGGCCGCCTTCCTCGGCGAGTTCGAGCGGTTCGGTGGCCGGGGGCTGTTCGGCTCCTACATCGACAACGACGACCGCAACTCCGACCGCTACGTGGTCAACCTGCTCCAGGGCGGCCTCGGCCTGCCCGACGAGAGCTACTACACCGACGAGAAGTTCGCCGAGATCCGGGAGAAGTACGTCGCCTACCTGGCGCGTCTCCTCGATCTCGCCGCCGTCGCGCAGGGTGAGGCTGCCACCGCTCTGGCGCAGAAGATCCTCGAGATCGACACCCGGCTGGCCGCGGGGCACTGGGAGCGCGCCGAGACCCGCGACGTGCAGAAGACCTACAACCTGCTCACGTTCGCCGAGATCCAGCAGCTGACCCCGTCCTTCGACTGGGAGATCTACGTCCGCAACCTGTCGGCCGCCAAGACCACGGCCGCCGAGCTGCTCGCCGAGACGACGGTCCGGCAGCCGAGCTTCTTCACCCACCTGGAGACGGTGCTGGGCGAGGTGCCCGTGGCCGACTGGAAGACGTGGCTCACCTCGCACGTGCTCCGGCTGGCGGCGCCGTACCTCACCGACGACTTCGTCGAGGCGAACTTCGACTTCTACGGTCGCACGCTCTCGGGGACGCCTGAGCTGCGGGCGCGGTGGAAGCGCGGCGTCTCGATGGTCGAGGGTGCGCTCGGCGAGGCGGTCGGCAAGGAGTACGTCGCCCGTCACTTCCCGCCGGCGTCCAAGCAGATGATGGACGAGCTGGTCGCCAACCTGCTCGCCGCGTACCGCGTCTCGATCGCAAAGCTCGACTGGATGACGGAGGAGACCAAGGAGAAGGCGTACGCCAAGTTCGACACCTTCCGGCCCAAGATCGGCTACCCGGAGAAGTTCCGCGACTACTCCGAGCTGGCCATCAGCCGCGACGAGCTGCTGACCAACGTCTTCGCCACCTCGGCGTTCGAGACCGACCGCCAGCTGGGCAAGATCGGCAAGCCGGTCGACCGGGATGAGTGGTTCATGCTGCCGCAGACGGTCAACGCGTACTACAACCCCGGCACCAACGAGATCTGCTTCCCGGCCGGCATCCTGCAGGCGCCGTTCTTCGCCCCCGACGCGCTGCTGGAGGAGAACTACGGCGGGATCGGGGCGGTGATCGGTCACGAGATCGGCCACGGCTTCGACGACCAGGGTGCGCAGTTCGACGGCGCCGGCAACCTCAACGACTGGTGGACGCCGGCGGACAAGGCCGCCTTCGAGACCAAGACGAAGGCGCTGATCGCGCAGTACGACGGCTTCGAGCCGCGCAACCTGCCCGGCGAGCACGTCAACGGCGCGCTCACGGTCGGGGAGAACGTCGGCGACCTGGGTGGCCTGACGATCGCCCACACCGCGTTCCTGATCGCCCGCCCCGAGGCGACCGTGGAGGAGCGTCGGCGGCTGTTCCAGAACTGGGCCTACTGCTGGCGGACCAAGCGCCGCACCGAGCAGGAGCAGCAGTACCTGACCGTCGACCCGCACTCCCCGCCGGAGTTCCGCGCCAACATCGTGCGCAACCTCGACGAGTTCCACGAGGTCTACGGCACGGTGCCGGGCGACGGGCTGTGGCTGGAGCCGGAGGACCGCGTCCGAATCTGGTGAACTTGGGGAAACTCACGTGCGGTCGTGCGTGAACTTGGGGAAACTAACGCCGCTGACCGTTACTTTCCCCAAGTTCACCGGGTGTCGGTGGCGGCTGATAGACCTGTGACATGACCTCGCTTCGTGAACGCGCCGAGCAGCACCTGGCCGCCCTCGTCGGGCGGCCCGACGCCACGTTGCGGGAGGACCAGTGGACGGCGATCGCGGCGCTGGTCGAGGACAAGCGGCGCGCCCTGGTCGTGGAGAAGACGGGCTGGGGCAAGTCGGCGGTCTACTTCGTGGCGACCTTGCTGCTGCGCGAGGCAGGGGCCGGACCGACGGTGATCGTCAGTCCGCTGCTGGCCCTGATGCGCAACCAGATCGCCGCCGCCGAGCGGGCGGGCATCCGGGCTGCGACGATCAACTCGACCAACATCGAGGACTGGTCGGCCACCGAGGCCGCCATCCACCACGGCGAGATCGACGTGCTCCTGGTCAGCCCCGAGCGGCTCAACAACCCCGGCTTCCGCGATGCGGTGCTGCCCCGACTCGCGGCCGAGTGCGGCCTGCTGGTGGTCGATGAGGCGCACTGCATCTCGGACTGGGGCCACGACTTCCGACCCGACTACCGCCGGATCCGCACCCTGCTGGACGACCTGCCGACCGGGATCCCGGTGCTCGCCACCACCGCCACGGCCAACGCCCGCGTCACCGCCGACGTCGCCGAGCAGCTGGGCCGCGACGTCCTGGTGCTGCGCGGCTCGCTCGACCGCGACACGCTGCGGCTCGGCGTGGTGCGGTTCCCCACGATGCCGCAGCGGCTGGCCTGGCTCGCCGACCACCTCGCCGAGCAGCCGGGCTCCGGCATCGTCTACTGCCTCACCGTGGCCGCGACCCAGGAGGTGGCTGACTATCTCCGGTCGCGGGGCCATCATGTGGCGGCGTACTCGGGGAGGACGGAGACGGCTGAACGCCAGGCGCTGGAAGAGGCGCTGGCCACCGGGCAGGTCAAGGCGCTGATCGCGACCAGCGCGCTCGGGATGGGGTTCGACGCGCCGCTCGGCTTCGTGGTCAACCTCGGGGCGCCGTCCTCGCCGGTGTCGTACTACCAGCAGATCGGTCGTGCCGGCCGCGGCATCACCGGTCCGGCCTCGGTGGTCCTGCTGCCCGGTGTCGAGGACCGCGACATCTGGGCGTACTTCGCCTCCCTCGCCTTCCCCCGCGAGGAGCTCGTCCGCCAGACCTTGGAGGCGCTCACCCAGGCGGGCCGACCGCTGAGCACGCAGGCACTGGAGACGTACGTCGAGCTCAACCGCACCCGCCTGGAGACCATGCTCAAGGTGCTCGACGTCGACGGTGCGGTGCAGCGGGTCCAAGGGGGCTGGGTCGCGACCGGTCAGCCGTGGGCCTACGACGCCGAGCGCTATGCCCGAGTGGCGGAGTCACGGGCGCGGGAGCAGCGCGCGATGCTCGACTACATCGCCACGTCGGACTGCCGGATGCACTACCTGCGTGACCAGCTCGACGACCCCGACCTCGCGCTGCCGGGTGCCGACCACTGTGGTCGGTGCGACAACTGCGGCGGTCTGGTGCTGGAGGCCCGGGTCTCCGACGAGGCGCTGGAGGCCGCCGACGAGCGGCTGAGCCGCCCCGGCGTCGTGATCGAGCCGAAGAAGATGTGGCCCACCGGCCTGGACCGGCTCGGGATCGCGCTCAAGGGCAAGCTCCCCACCCCGCCGTCCGAGGGCCGCGCGCTGGCCCGGCTCACCGACCTCGGCTACGGCACCGCCCTGCGGGAGCTCTTCGCCGAGTCGACCCCCGACGGCCCGGTGCCGGTCCCGCTAGTGCGGGCCGTGATCGAGGTGCTGGGCGAGTGGCGCCCGGGCGTCGACGGGATCGTGTACGTCGAGTCGATCCGGCACCGCCAGCTCGTCGCCGACCTGGCCCAGGGTCTCTCGCGCTACCTGCGGGTGCCGATCCTGGGGACCTTCGCCCTCGCCGACCCGTCGGTCGAGCCGGGCCAGGGTGCGATGAACTCCGCCCAACGCGTCGCCGCCGTCGGCCGCCGCAGCACCCTGTCCGCCGAGGTCCCGCCCGGCGCCCGGGTCCTGCTCGTCGACGACCTGGTCGTCACCGGCTGGACCCTCACCCTCGCGGCCAAGGCCCTGGCCGAGGCCGGGGCAGGCGAGGTCAGCCCGCTGGCCCTGGCAGTCTCCGCCTAGCCGACTTCCGGCTTCACCACCGTCGAGATCCAGGTTCGCCACGCCCAGATCCGGGTTCAGCACCGTCGAGATCCGGGTTCACCACCGCCCAGATCCGGGTTCGCCACGCGCGAGTTCCGGGTTCGCCACCGCCCACTTCCGGGTTGCTCACACGGTCGTACGTCGGGCCGCAGGCCGATCCCGTTCTAGTGCCCGATCCAGGGGACACGCCGAGGCTCTCGGCGTGTTGCGGCCCGAGCACGCACGAACGGACCTGCTGGTGGCAAACCCGGAACTCGAAGGTGGTGAACCCGGATCTCGACGGTGGTGAACCCGGATCTGGGCGGTGGTGAACCCGGATCTGGGCGGTGGTGAACCCGGATCTGGGCGGTGGTGAACCCGGATCTCGACGGTGGTGAACCCGGATCTCGGCGGTGGTGAACCCGGAAGTCGGGGAAGGACGACGCCCCGCCCGGAGAACCGGGCGGGGCGTCGTACGGGTGCGTCCTGACGAGCAGGATCAGTGCATCATCACCGGCTGGTCGCCCGTCTTCTCCGCCGCGTGACGCGGGAGGAAGAAGGCGGGGATCAGGCAGCAGGCAGCGAGCACGGCGGCAACGATGAAGACGTTGCCGAAGACGCCGCCCATCTCGTCGGGGGCACCGGCGAGCAGCGAGGGCAGCTTGTCGGCGCTGACCCCGAACTTCTGCAGCACGCTGGCGAGCAGGCTCTGGTCGTTGCCGGCCTGGTCGACGGCCGAGGCCAGCTTCAGGGTGCTGTTGCCGGTCAGGCCGTTGGTGAGCAGCACCGTGAAGACGGCGGTGCCGATCGAGCCGGCGACCTGCTGGTTGATGTTCATCAGCGTCGAGCCGCGCGCGATGGTGTGGTCACGCAGCGTGGCCAGACCGGCGGAGAACGTCGGCATCATCGTCATACCCATGCCCAGGCCCTGGACGAAGAGCGCGCCCAGCAGGTACGGGTAGCTGGTGTGACCGTCCAGCGGTGCCCACATCGCGAAGCTGATCACGATCAGCACGATGCCGCTCATCACGATCTTGCCGGGGCCGATCTTGTCGGCCAGGACACCGGCGATCGGCATGGTCACCATCGCACCGATGCCCTGGGGGATCAGCAGCACACCGGCGGCCAGGGCGGTCTCGCCACGGACCTGCTGGAAGTAGAGCGGGATCAGCAGGCTGCAGCCGAAGAACGCCATGCAGAACAGCGCCATCGTGACGACGGAGACGGTGAGGTCCTTGTTCTTGAACAGGCGCAGGTCGACCAGCGGCTCCGGGTTCCGCTTGGACAGTGCCCAGAAGACGAACGCGACGATCAGCACGACACCGGCGATGGCGGTGATCATGACCTTGGCGGCCCAGAAGGTGCCCTCCTCGGGGACGGAGGAGACGCCGTACAGCAGCAGCGCGAGGCCGGGGGAGAGCAGCACCATGCCGAGGAGGTCGAACCGCTCGGTGGCCTGCGGCTTGTCCTGGGGCAGGGCGAGCAGGGCGTAGATGAACGCCGCGATACCGATCGGGACGTTGATCAGGAAGATCCAGTGCCAGCTGGCCTTGTCGATCAGCAGGCCGCCGAGGATGGGGCCACAGATCGGGCCGAGCAGCATCGGGATGCCGAGGACGGCCATCACGCGACCGACCCGGTCCGGACCGGCGGCTCGGGTGAGGATGGTCATGCCGATCGGCATCAGCATGCCGCCGCCGAAGCCCTGGACGACGCGCCAGAGCACGAGCATCTCGAGGTTGGAGGCGGTCGCACACATCGCCGATCCGACGGCGAAGAAGACGATCGCGGCGAGGTAGAGCCGCTTCGTGCCGAACCGTTCGGCGGCCCAGCCGGTGGCGGGGATGACGGCGGCAAGGGCCAGCGTGTAGCCGGTCATGGTCCAGGCCACCTGGGCGGCGCTGGCGTGGAAGGTCGACTGGAAGGTGGTCAGTGCCACCGAGACGACGGTGATGTCGAGGATCGACATGATGGAGCCGACGACGACCACGCCAGCGATGATCAGGACGCGTGCGTCGAGCTTGTCCGAGTGGGGTGCGCCCGTTGGCGCCTCAGGCTGCTGTGCCTGTGCTAGATCTTCAGTCACCGGCCCACCGTAGTTGCCTGTGGCAACTATCCCAACTCAGGGAGGAATGACTGAGCGCCTGTTGTAACCGAGGTCACAACGGGCGCTCGTCACGGTGGGGGATCAGCCCTGAACGCTGGCGATCGCGTCGAGGACCTCGGCGGCCTCCGGGTCGGTGCGCGGGCCGAACCGCTTCACCACGGCGCCGTCACCGGAGATCAGGAACTTCTCGAAGTTCCACGTGATGTCGCCGGCCTCGCCGCTGGCCTCCTCGGCGGTCTGGGTGAGCTCGGTGTAGATCGGGTGCCGGCCCTCGCCGTTGACCTCGATCTTCTCCGTCAGCGGGAAGGTGACGCCGTACGTCGTGGAGCAGAACTCCTGGATCTCCTCGGGCGACCCCGGCTCCTGGCCCATGAACTGGTTGCACGGGAAGCCGATCACGGCGAGGCCGGGGTTGGCCTCGGCGATCCGCTCCAGGCCTTCGTACTGCGGGGTGAGACCGCACTTGGAGGCGACGTTGACCAGGAGGGCGGGGCGACCGCCGGTGAGGGTGCCGAGCGTGGTCGGCGTACCGTCCAGCGTGGCGATCGAGGCGTCGAGGATGCTCATGGTCCGAGCCTACGCGGGGGCCGGGATTGTCGGTGTCGAACGTTAGGTTCTACCGGTGAGCTTCCTCCCGTTGACCGGCCCGGCGACGCTGAGCGTCGCGGACCGACCGCGGGACGGCCAGGTCACCTTCAGCGACGAGCGCCGCTCGGTGCCGCTGCCGATCGTCTCGGCGATCCCGGTGCTGACCAAGGCGATGGCCAACGAGGCGGTGCACCCCTCGGTCGGCCTGCTCGGCGCTGCCGCGCTGTTCGCGATGAAGCTGATCGCGGAGGGGAAGTTCGAGGAGGCGACGGTCGCCGAGGAGATCGTCTGGGCCCCGGTCGTGCAGGGCGCCGACATGGAGCGTCTCCGCCTGCTCGCCGAGTTCCGGACGTACGCCGACACGGACCGTGAGGCAGCCGAGGCGATCGCCTGGTCGATGATCGCGGCGACGGTCGACGCGATGCACTCGGGCACCACCAGCGCCCGGGCAGCCGGTGCCGGACGTGCCACCGGCCCCGGACGGGGTGCCTCGGCGGCCTCGCGCCGGATGCGGGAGCGTGCCGGGAAGGCGGCCCGGCTGGCCGACGGCGGCGGCTCGATCGCGGACCGGCTACGCGGTCGGATCCTCCCCGACGACGCGCCGGGTGCCCCGGAGCGGATCGCGATCTCGCTGCGGGTGGAGGCCGACGAGGAGTCGCTGGTCGAGGGCGTGGTGCGGCTCGTCCTCCAGGTCCACGACGCCGCCAACCCGCTCCACCTCGCCGACGGCTGGGTGCTGTGGCGCGACGACCCGCGGCTGCACGGCTTCGGACCGCGCACCACCGCGGACATGGCGCTGCGGCTGGGCGAGGCGGCTCGGGCGTGGCCGCCGCTGGAGCGGATGCGTCGCCAGGCCTCGCCGACCGAGCTGATCCTGGAGAGCGACGACGTCGGCTCCCTGCTGGGCGAGGGGGTCGCGGCCCTCAAGGCGATCGGCGTGGACGTGATGTGGCCGCGCTCGCTGGGCCGGGAGCTGACCGCCCGCACGGTGCTCGACACCGCCGATCGTCAGCTGGGCGAGGGCGAGGAGCGGGTCACCCGCGAGGAGGCGCTCAAGACCGGACTGTTCGCGATGGAGGACCTGTTCGCGTTCCGCTGGGAGCTGGCGCTGGGCGAGGAGGCGCTGAGCGAGGAGGAGATGGACGAGCTGGCCAACGCGGCGAGCCCGATCCTCAAGCTGCGCGGCTCGTGGACGATCGTCGATCCCTCGATCGCCCGCAAGGCCCGCAAACGGATCCTGCGTGCCGCCACCCCGGCCGAGGCGATCGGGATCGCGCTGGCCGGCTCGGCCCGGATCGTCGACCTGGACGCCGCCGAGACGTCGGCCACGCCGGTCATCGTGGGAGCCAGCCTGGAGCGGCTGCGCGACATCGTCGCCTCGGTCGGCCAGGGCGAGCCGACCCCGGTCCCGCCGGCCCTGAGCGCCACGCTGCGCGACTATCAGCGCCAGGGGCTGAGCTGGCTCGCCGACCTGACCGCGCTCGGTCTCGGCGGCTGTCTGGCCGACGACATGGGGCTGGGCAAGACGATCACCCTGATCTCGGTGCACCTGCACCGGGCGGCGCTGGCCGCGCAGGCGGGCACCCCGATGCGGACCCTGGTGGTCTGCCCGACCAGTCTGATGGGCAACTGGGAGGCCGAGCTGCGCCGCTTCGCCCCCGACGTCGCGGTCACGCGCTTCCACGGTCCCGACCGCGATCTGGCCGACCCGAGCGTGGTCGAGCCGCCCGCGGCGGGCAGCGTCGTGCTGACGACGTACGGCACGATGCGGCGCGACGCCCGGCTGCTCGCCACCCAGGGCTGGGACCTGGTGGTGGCCGATGAGGCCCAGCACCTGAAGAACCCGGCCTCCTCCACGGCTCGCGCCATCCGGCTGATCCCGGCGACGGCCCGGGTGGCCCTGACCGGCACGCCGGTGGAGAACGACCTCTCGGAGCTGTGGGCGATCCTGGACTGGTGCGTGCCGGGCCTGCTCGGCTCGCGCAAGGCGTTCCGCAAGGCCTGGGCGGCGCCGATCGAGGCCGGTGTCCAGGTGGCGGCGCGTCAGTTCGCCGACCTGATCGCGCCGTTCCTGCTGCGCCGGCGCAAGACCGACCCGGGGATCGCCCCCGAGCTGCCGCCCAAGACCGAGACCGATCACGTGCTCAGCCTGACCAAGGAGCAGACGGTGCTCTACGAGGCGTACGTGCGCGACACGATGGAGCGGATCGAGCGGCTGCCCGGCGACGACCCGCTGCGCCGCGGCCTGATCCTGATGATGCTCACCGGCCTCAAGCAGATCTGCAACCACCCCGCGCAGTTCCTCAAACAGACTCAGGGCAAGGTCTCGGGGCGGAGCCAGAAGCTCGATCTCCTCGACGAGGTGATCGAGACGGCGGTGGCCGAGGGAGGCGCCGTCCTCGTCTTCACCCAGTACGTCGCGATGGCGAGGCTCCTCGAAGCGCACTGGGAGGCGACCGGGATCAGCCACCAGTTCCTGCACGGCGGCACCCCGGTAGCGGCCCGCGAGGCGATGGTGGAGCGGTTCCAGGCGGGGGAGGTGCCGGTCTTCCTGCTCTCGCTGCAGGCCGGCGGCACCGGCCTCAACCTCACCGCCGCCGACCACGTCGTGCACGTGGACCGCTGGTGGAATCCCGCGGTCGAGGACCAGGCCTCGGACCGGGCCTGGCGGATCGGGCAGACCAAGCCGGTTCAGGTGCACCGCCTGATCATGCGCGGCACCCTGGAGGAGCGGATCGCGCTGCTGCTGGAGCACAAGCGCGCCCTGGCTGAGGCGGTCCTGGGCAACGGCGACGCGGCCCTGACCGAGCTGAGCAACGAGGAGCTGCGCTCGCTGGTCACCCTGGACCGGGAGCGGGCCGGAGGGCCGTCGCGCACCTGGCGCTGACCGGGTGCTGACATGGCGCTGACATGGCGCTGACGTGGCGTCGGTCTCGTTGACAGCCGGTGTTGGCTCACTGTTGAGGAGTTGCACAGGTGCCGGGGCAAGGATGGAGCACGTGGCACAGAAGGTCTATCTCCATGTCGGTGCTCCCAAGACCGGGACGACGTACCTCCAGGACCGGCTGCTGCGCAACCGGGCGTCGCTGGCTCAGCACGGCGTGAAGTACCCGGTCGGTCTGCGGCCCACGATGTTCCTCGCCGCCGTGGACCTGACCGCGATCAAGTGGCCCGGCTTCCACGAGAAGGCCCACGGCGAGTGGAGGGCGCTGGTACGCCGGATCCGCGCCGCCCGGGGCACCGTCGTGGTCAGCCACGAGGTCTTCGCCGTCGCCACCCCGGACCAGATCGAGCGGGCGCTGGCCGACCTGGACGGTCTGGAGGTGCACGTCGTCTTCACCACCCGGGAGCCGGGCCGGCTGCTCGCCGCGGACTGGCAGGAAGGGCTCAAGACCTACAACGCCCGCCCGTTTCGGCGGCACCTGGAGCGGATCGTCGACCAGGACCCGATGACCTCCCGGCGCTGGTTCTGGCGCGCTCAGCACCTGCCGCGGGCACTGGCGCAGTGGAGTGCGGCGCTGCCACCCGAGCGGGTCCACCTGGTCACCGTGCCGTCGGGGAACCGGGCGGCGCTGTGGCCGCGGTTCTGCGAGGCGATCGGGATCGACCCGGCCTGGGCGCCGGTGGAGGCGAGGAGGCCAACCAGTCCCTGGGCGTGATCGAGGCCCAGGCGCTGCGCAAGCTCAACGCGGGCCTGATCCGGGCCGGGGTGAGCACCGAGGAGCATCGTGACATCGTCTACCACCGGCTGGTGCCGCAGATGCTGGCCGGCCAGGCCGCCCGCGGGGAGCGGGGCCGTCCGCTGCCGATCGTGGTGCCGCCGGATCTGGACGGGTGGATCGCCGACCTCGCGCAGGTCTGGATCGACTGGGTCACCGCGGCCGGGATCCACGTCGTCGGTGACCTCGACGATCTGCGGGCACGGCCCCGCACCGGGGAGTGGATCGACCCCGACCTGCCGCGTCCACGCCGGGTGATGCGGCTGACCAACGCGATGCTGGTGGCGGCCGTCGCCGAGGCGGCCGGCCGCCGTTCGGACGAGCAGCGCCTGCCGGCCCGCGCCCGGCGGGCCGTACGTCGGGTCGCCGACCGCTTCCGCCCCGCGGACTGAGCCGAGTGGTCGCGTCCTAGCGGCGACGCCAGGGCAGCGCGTTGAGCGCCTTCTCCTTGAGCCGGTACGCCGTCGCGACGCCCGACTGCCCCGAGAGGATGTCGCGGCGCAGCCCGTTCTCGACGTCGACGAAACGCTGATCGATGAACTTGGTCAGGTACAGCACCAGGCCGAGCCCGTGCTCGCCGACGTACTGCCGCAGGGCGGCGTCGCGGACCAGGGCGTCGTACTTCTCGTGCGCGTTGACCGAGCCGATCACCGAGTTGCCGTCGGCGCCGGCGGCCGCGGGACGCTGGTGCCAGAAGGCCAGCGGCTCCCCGTCGAGCCAGGTCAGCGCCCAGCGGGACATGATCTTGAGGTTGAAGTCCCAGTCGCCGACGACCTCGAGCGACTCGTTGTAGAGCCCGATCTCGTCGTGCAGCGCACGGCGGTACAGGAAGCCGATCGGCACGAACCGGTTGAACAGCAGGGTCGGGCCGAGCAGCGGGTCGGGCAGGCTCTCCTGGAAGACCTCGCGGCCCGTCTCGACCAGCTCGGAGGTGCCGTCGGGACGCTCGCGGCGCTCCTCCCAGACGATCTCGCACTTGCTCACCACGCCGGGCGCCAGCGGGTGCGCCTCCAGGTAGGCCACCGAGGTCTCCAGGAAGGTGGGCGCCCAGGTGTCGTCGTCGTCGTGCAGGACGAGGTACGTCGTCTCGCCCGCCCTCACCCCGGCGTTGGCGCTGGGCCAGCGACCCAGGGAGGTGGGGTGGTCGATGATCGTGAACTTCGCCCGGTCGGTGGGGGACAGCGCGTCGACCAGTGCCACGACGTCGGCGGGACGGCCACCGTCGTTGACGATGAACGCCTCCCAGTCGGCGTACGTCTGGGCGGTGATGCTCCGCAGTGCCCGCTCCAGGAATTGGGGGCGGTCCTTGGTGCGGATGATGATCCCGACGGAAGCCATGAGCGCGATCCTAATGTCCCCAAACGGGGACATTGCTGTTCACGGGCTGATCACGCGCTGATCCCGACGACCGCCGTCAACCTGGCTCACAGGAGGGGACTCAGGTCCGGGCTCTACCCTGAGGGTCATGGCCTCACGGGTGCTGCTCCATGTCGGGACGCCGAAGACGGCGACCACCTTCTTCCAGGACGTGCTGTTCCGGCACCGTGACCTGCTGGCTACGCACGGGATCGGCTACCCGGGGGAGCACTTCGACTCCCAGTTCCGAGCCGCCCTCGACCTGCTGCGCCGGGAGTGGGGCGGCCTGGAGAACGAGGTCGTCGGCGAGTGGGACGCGCTGGCCGCCGAGGTCCGGGCCACGCCCGGCACGGTGATCCTCAGCAACGAGATCCTGGCCGGCGCCACCGCCGAGCAGGCGGCCCGGGCACTGGCCTCCTTCGGTGAGGCCGAGGTCCACCTGGTGCTGACCGTGCGCGACCTGTTCCGCCAGATCCCTGCGGAGTGGCAGGAGACCGTCAAGCACTTCGGCACCGAGTCCTACGCCGACTTCATCGCCGCGATCACCGCCCGCGAGGGGCGCAGCGCGGAGCTGTTCTGGGGCGTCCAGGACCTGCCCGCGATCCTGGCCCGGTGGGGTGCCGGGGACGGCGTACTGCCGGCGGATCGGGTGCACCTGGTGACGGTGCCGCCGCGTGGCACCGACCGCAGTGTGGTGTGGCAGCGGCTGTCCGAGGTCTTCGGCCTCACCGATCTGCCGATCGAGGTGACCGCCGAACGGTCGAACGAGTCCCTGGGCGCCAACGCCACCACGTTCGTACGGGGGCTCAACGAGGTGGTGCCGGAGTTCCTGTCCAAGGACGAGTACCGCTGGCTGGTGATGGAGGTGCTGGCCCACCGGACCCTGGGACCGCGCCGGTCCAAGCGCCGGATCACCGTCCCTCCGGCCGCGTGCGACTGGGTGGAGCAGGTGGCCTCGCAGTGGGTCGAGGAGATCGCGGCGCGCGGCTACCGGGTGACCGGCGACCTCGACGAGCTGCGCGGCGAGCGGCCCACCGAGTTCACCGACCCCGACCAGCCCGACCCGGAGCGGATCGCCTCGATCGGGACCGACGCCACCGTGGCCCTGCTCGCCGAGGCAGGACGGCTGATGCGTGAGCGTGAGGCCCTGGTGAGCGACGTCGACGCACTGCGGACCGAGGTCGAGGAGCTGCGTCAGATCGCCGGGCTGCGCAACGCCGCCCGGAGCCGGCTGGAGTCCTCCGGCGCGGGCAAGCGGGCCCTGGAGACCTACCGGCGCTTGCGCGGCAGCAGCTCGCGGCGCGCGTAGCGCCCGACCTGGTACGTCTCCCAGCCGTCCACCGAGCCGCCGACCACGCCGCCGACGACCGGGGTGCGCTTGGCGACCGTCGTGGCCAGCCGCTTGCCGGCCACCCGGGTGAGCATCTCCCCGGCGACCTCCGCCGAGATCAGGGTGTCCAGCGACGGGTCGTGCACCGGGGCGGTCGCGATCGCCATCGGGGTGCTCGGCAGCTTCCGCTTGGCGACCTTGGAGTCGACCGTGGACTCGCCCAGCATGATCATCAGGATCGCGTCCCGGACCCGCGGGTCGTCCAGGTCGTAGCCGCGCAGGTGCGCGATCGCCGCGATCATCCGGCACTGCACCACGGCCAGGCCGGTGATGTTGGCCGGGACGGTGACCACCGCGGTGACCAGGCCGCCGATGTTGGTCGCGAAGCCCTCGGTGCCCGCGTAGGCGACGTGCTTGCGGATCAGCGCCTTGACCGCCTTCTCCACGCTGCCGTGCTTGGCGAGCTCCTTCTCCGCGGTCTTGGCGGCGCCGGGCAGCGGCCCGATGCCGACGATGGCCCGGTGGAGAGCCTGTCCGATGAAGGAGCTGGTCAGCCCGGGAGCGAGCTCGATCATCTTGGGAGCCAGCGACGTGCTGACAGCGGCGACGGCCTTCTTCGTGGTGCTCTTCACCTCTTCACCCTAGGCGAGGGTCCCAGGCCCGGGTGGCGACGCGCAGGCAACGCGCGGCCCCGGCCGGTCGGCGGGTACGTTCTGAGGGTGCCTGTCGAGCCTGAGCCGTCCTCCTGGGACTTCGTGAGCCCTGACGACGACAGGCTCGACGACCTGGTCGCGATCGGCGCCGACCTGGCCCCGGGCACGCTGGTGGCGGCGTACCGGCGCGGGCTCTTCCCGATGCCGGGCGAGCTGCCCGGCGACCCGGTGCACTGGTTCTCCCCGGTGCACCGCGGCATCCTGCCGCTGGCTCCGGCCGGGCTGGAGGGCACCGGCGAGGGCGGGCTGCGGGTGCCGCGCTCGCTGCGCAAGTCCGCCAAGCACTTCGAGATCCGGGTCGACACCGCCTTCGACGAGGTGGTGCTCGCCTGCGCGGACCCCGGTCGCGACGGCGGCTGGATCGACCGCTCGATCCAGCGCGCGTACGGCGACCTGCACCGGCTCGGCTGGGCGCACTCGATCGAGGCCTGGACGCTCGACGGTCGACTGGCCGGCGGGCTCTACGGCGTCTCGATCGGGGGTCTGTTCGCGGGGGAGTCGATGTTCCACCGGGAGCGCGACGCCTCCAAGGTCGCCCTGATCGGTCTGGTCGACCTGCTCACCGCCGACGGCGTCACGGGACGGCTGCTGGACGTGCAGTGGCAGACCGACCACCTCGCCACGCTGGGCGTGATCGAGGTGCCGCGTCGTGACTACCTGCGTCGGCTCGGCCGGGCGCTGGAGCTGCCGGCCCCGGCCTGGCCCTGAGGTCGGTCCTGCGGGTCAGACGACCTGCGGGGTGCCGCCGTTCTCGCTCACCATCGGCCGCCCGGCAGCGGCCCAGTCCAGCATCCCGCCGTCGAGGTTGACCACCTCGTAGCCGTTGGCCGCCAGCCACATCGTCGCCTGCGCGCTGCGCCCGCCGACCTTGCAGACCACCAGGATCTGCCCGTCGGGCAGGTCGGCGGTGCGGACCGGGACGGTGGACAGCGGGATGTGGGTCGCACCCTCGATGTGGCCGTTGACCCACTCCATCTCCTCGCGCACGTCGAGGACGGCCAGGCCCTCGGGCAGCGGGTTGGGCAGCTGGTCGATCGTGATGGTGGGGATGCTCACGGGGTCAGTCTATTTCCTAGGCGTACGCCGTTGGCGTGGTGACCCCGTGATCGGTGTAGTGCCACCGTCACCAGGTGACGGTGGCACTACACCGATCGGCGGCGCGGGGCCTCGCGGCGTCCTAGGTCGTGCTCAGGTGGTCGGCGATCGAGACCACCAGGCCGCCCAGCATGAACGCGAGCAGCACCGCGACCAGGGCGGTGGTGGAGAACGACGGGATCCGCGCTCGGAAGCCGTCCGCGGCGCCCTCCATGCCGTGGTAGCGGTGGGTCAGGGCGTGGCCCTGGCCCCGGGCCAGCAGGATCCGGTTGACCGGGAAGGCCGCGACGAACGCGACGGCGAGCGAGATCGCCATGCTGATCCAGAACGTCGGATTCACCAGGCCTGCGTTCATCGCCCCCGGGATGACCGCCATCACGAGGTTGTCGACCACCTCCATCGTGGCGATCGACAAGGTGTCGGCGGCGACCACCACCGACAGCGTCGCCGCCACCGTCAGCCCCGCCTTGAGCAGCGGCAGCGAGGAGAGCGAGAAGCCGAAGACGAACGCCAGCGCCGTCGAGATCACGATCGTGCCGACGTTGCCGATGCCCGCCGCGGTACCGATGATCAGGCCCGCGATCTCTCCGATCGCGCAGCCGGTGAGGCAGTGCAGTGTCGCGGCTACGGCCATCGAGGTGAGGGCGCCGGGGTCGTCGTGCGTCCCGTGCGTCCCGTGCATCTCGTGCCCGCTGTGGTCAGCGTGCGTCTCGTGCCTGGTGTGCTCGGTGTGCTCGTCCATTGGTCCTCCGATCGGGGATGGCGACCTGACGGGGCGGGGTCACCTCGCCGAGCCGCACTCCTCGACTATACCCCCTAGGGGTACCCGTTCCGGCGGCTCAGCGCAGCAGCTTCGACATCCGCCGGTCCGCCAGCGGCTTCCCGCCGGTCTGGCAGGTCGGGCAGTACTGCAACGACGAGTCGGCGAAGGAGACCTCGCGGACGGTGTCCCCGCAGCGCGGGCACGGCTGGCCGGTCTGGCCGTGCACCGCGAGGTGTGACTTCTTCTCCTTCTTGAGCTCGCTCGCCGCCAGGCCGGCCGAGCGCCCGACCGCGTCGCGCAGGGTGGTCTGGATGGCCTCCCAGAGCGCGGCGGCGTCGATCTGGTCGGCCGGCTTGTACGGCGAGAGCCGCGCCTCCCACAGGATCTCGTCGCTGTACGCGTTGCCGATCCCGGCGATCGTGCCCTGGTGGCGCAGCACGCCCTTGATCTGCTTCCTTCCGGCCTCGGCGAGGATCCCGGCCAGCACCTCGACGGTGAACTCCTGCCGCATCGGATCGGGGCCGAGTGAGGCCACCTGGGGGATCTCGAGCGGATCGCGCACCACCCAGATCGCCAGCGACTTCTTGGTGCCCGCCTCGGTGAGGTCCATCGCCTCGGCCTCACCGTCCACGTCGAGCACCATCCGGGCGGCGACAGGGGACTTCGCCGACGGCTTCGGCGGCAGCGCCGGGACCGAGTCGCGCCAGTGGATCCAGCCGGCGCGGGCCAGGTGGGTGACCAGGAAGAGCCCGCCGGCCGAGAAGGCGAGGAACTTCCCGCGGCGACGTACGTCGTCGACGAAGGCCCCGGTGAGAGCGCTCAGCGGCGGGTCGAAGGTCTTCAGCGCCGAGAACTGCGCCAGATGGATCGCAGTGATCGCGTGGCCGTCGAGGCGACGTCGAAGATCGAGGGCGAGCGCTTCGACCTCGGGCAGTTCCGGCATGCCGCCAGACTATGTCTCGATCCCCCGATTCGTCCGCTGCTGCGCGACACCCCACGGGCGCGCTGGCGTCGTTGTCGCACCTCGACGGCCGTCCCGCCTTCGGCACTCCGCCTCGCCATCACACCCGTGGGATGCCGCTCGCAACGCGGAGAATCGGGGGATCGAGACCATGCGCACGAACGGGGCGCAACAATGGAGTCATGAGACCCCAGGTGGTCGCCCATCGCGGCGCCAGCGCCACGGTCGCCGAACACACGCTGGGGGCGTATCTGGCAGCGCTCGACGCCGGGGCCGAGGGCCTCGAGTGCGACGTCCGCCTCACCGCCGACGGGCACCTGGTCTGTGTGCACGACCGCAAGATCCGCCGTACGACGGGCAGGCACGGCACCGTGTCGGCGATGGAGCTCGCCGATCTGGCCGAGCTCGACTTCGCGTCCTGGAAGAACCCGTGGACCGACCTCGACGACGAGGCTCCGATGCGCGACGAGGCGCTGGACCGGGTGCTGACGCTGCGGACGCTGCTGGAGACGGTGCGGGACTACACCGCACGCACCGGGCGCCGGGTCGAGCTGGCGATCGAGACCAAGCACCCGACCCGCTACGGCGGGCTGGTCGAGCGCACCCTGGCCGAGATGCTGGCCGAGTTCGGCTGGGACAAGGCCGGTGCACCGGTGCGGATCATGAGCTTCAGCTTCACCGCGCTGCAGCGGATGGAGCGGCTGACCCCGGAGCTGCGGCTGGTCCAGCTGATCGACCATCAGCGGAACTGGACGCTGCTGCAGAGCGCGATCGGCCCGAACTGGGTGGTGGGTCCCGGGATCGCCACCCTGACCAAGCATCCGAAGCTGGCGCGCAAGATCACGAAGGCGGGCCACGACCTGCACGTCTGGACGGTCAACACCGAGGAGGCCCTCGACCTGTGTCTGGCCGCCGGGGTGAAGGCAGTGATCACCGACAAGCCGGCCCAGATGTTCACCTGGCTCGACCAGCGGGGCCTGCTCTCAGACTGAGACCTCGCGCAGCAGCCAGGGCTGCAGCCGGGAGTACCCCTTCACCGACGTACGCCGCAGCCGGCGCAGCGAGTAGCCGCCCGAGAGCGACTCGGCGGCCTCGTCGTCCAGCACGACAGCACCCGGGCGCGCCACGGTGGTGAGCCGGGAGGCGAGGTTCACCGTCGGGCCGAAGACGTCGCCGAGGCGCGCCACCACGGGGCCGACGGCGAGACCGGCCCGGACCCGGGGGAACGGGTCGTCCTCGTCCTCGCCCTTGAGGGTCAGGTGCAGGGCCGACTCGGCGGCGGCGACCGGATCGTCGCTGACCAGCAGGACCGCGTCGCCGAGGGTCTTGATCACCCGACAGCCGTGGTCGATCGCCACGCCGGTGGCGGTGGCCTCGAACTCCTCGACCCAGGCGACCAGCTCCTCCTCGCTCAAGGCACGGGAGCGGGCGGTGTAACCGACGATGTCGACGAAGCAGACCGCCATCGTGGTGCTCTCGCCGCTGGAGATCTCCAGCACCCGACTGGCGGCACCGGCGAGGTGGCGGCGCCAGACGTAGGACTGGAGTGCCTCGACCCGGGGGATCGCGGTGACGGCGAGCTCGGCGGCCTCACTGAGCAGGTCGCCGGGGCGCTCCCGGGCGACGTCGGCGAGCAGGGCGGTCTCCCACTCCGCCAGGCGGGCGAAGGAGCGGCCCCAGGTGCGGACCAGGGCCGACTGCTCCTGCGGGGAGAGGATCCCCTGCCGGATCAGCTCCTTGGTGTGACGCAGCGCCTCGACGTCGGCGCTGCTGAACGCCTTCTCCTCCAGCTCCGGCTGGGGGAAGCCGAGCAGGCGCCACAGCTCGTCGGCGAGCGCGAGACTGACGCCCGCGGCGTCGGCGACCTGCTGACGCGTCAGGCTGGGAGGCTCCCCGAGCAGGACCTCTTCGACGAGCTGGGAGACCTGCTCCAGGTCGAGCTCGGGCTCCGTGCTCAGGACACCCTCTCGGCGGCGATCTTCTCCAGTGCCTGCCCGAAGGACGGCATCTCGACCGAGAGTCGCAGCAGCGCCTCGGGGGAGAGGTGGATCAGGTCGAGCGGGGTGAGCGCGACGATGGAGGCGTTGCGCAGCGCCCGGTTGAGGATCGCCGCCTCGCCCACGATGTCGCCGGGGCCGAGCTGCGCGACCTCGTCGCCGTCGCGGCGCACCGAGACCGTGCCGGTGAGGATGATGTACGCCTTGTCGGCCGGGGTGTCCTCCCAGATCGGGGACCAGCCCTCGGGCAGCGAGACGCGCGTGCCGGCCGCGCTGATCTTGGCGATCTCCTGGGGAGTGAACAGGGAGAAGAAGGAGTCGGACACAGGGCCCTCCGGTTGGTGTGACAGCAGTGACACGTACAACGACGGAGAATAGCCGGGGACATGGCCCGCGTGACCCCGATCGAAAAGTGAAATTTAACTCCGGCCGAATCTTGCGCTGCCTAGGGTGCTGCCATGTGCTCCCTTCTGCGAGCGCGGTTCGCCGCGCTCTTCTTCAGCGTCCCCGTGATCGCCCTGTGTCTCGCGGCCCTTCCGGCCGCGCACGCCGACGGCCCCGACGGCCTCGACCGCTCCGCTCCCGGAGCCTTGCTCGCCCGGTCCTCGTCCTACAACCCCTGGTACGGCTACCTCTGGCCCGCCTCCGGGCTGACCTGCTCCTACGCGCCCGCGTCGAGCTACTCCACCCCTCAGGCGACGTACGCCGTCACGGCACGTGACAACCGGCACACCGTGGTCCGGGTGAAGGCCGGCAGCGCTCGCGCCACGGAGGAGTACACCTTCGCCGAGGGCGATCGCCTGCGGCTGCAGGTGCGCAAGCTCTCCGCCAGCGGTGTCACGCTGCGGATGTCGGGCGGCATCCTGCTGCCGGCTCTTCGGGGGGTGAAGAACCGGCGCTCGGTGAAGAGCACGGTGGTGATCAAGGCGACGCTGCCGAAGTCCCAGGCCGCCCAGGTCAAGCCGTACCTGACCAGCGGCTCCACGGTGAACCTGCGGGTCACGTTCAAGGCCAAGGGCCAGGGCGTGCGGACCGTGCAGGGCTACCACGGCGCGTCGGTGAGGATCTCGGTCGCCTCGGTCAGGGCCACCAACGTGGTCTCCGCAGCGCAGAGCACCGTGGTGGACGCCGCGCGCCAGTACCTCGCTCCGATGACCGGCACCCAGGTCTACGCCGAGAGCTTCGGTCTGGTCTCGGTCGGGGGCGCCAAGGCCGACGGCAGCGACGGCCTGCTGCTCTCCGGCTGCCACTGAGCCGTGCGGGGTGCCTGCCCCGGATCGATGGGGATCCGCGGGCGGGCACCGGCCGCTCAGGCGTGCTCGGCCCGCCAGGGGTCGGCGGGATAGATGCCCAGCACCTTGATGTCGGTGGTGAAGAAGGTCAGCTCCTCCAGTGCCCGGGAGAGCTCCAGGTCCTCGGGGTGTCCGTCGACCTCGCAGAGGAACTGGGTCGCAGCGAACTCGCCGCTGACCATGTACGACTCCAGCTTGGTCATGTTGATCCCGTTGGTGGCGAAGCCGCCCAGCGCCTTGTAGAGCGCTGCGGGCAGGTTGCGCACCTTGAAGATGAAGCTGGTCACCACCGGACCGTTGCCGCGCGGCGGCACCACCGGGTCGGGTGCCAGCACGACGAAGCGGGTGGTGTTGTGGTCGGCGTCCTCGACGTCCTCGGCCAGCACGTCGAGCCCGTAGATCTCCGCCGCCATCGGCGGGGCCAGCGCGGCCATCGTCGGGTCGCCGGCCTCGCGCACCTCGCGGGCGGCACCGGCGGTGTCGCCGGAGATCACCGGGGTGAAGCCGTGCTCGCGGATGATCGTGCGGCACTGGCCCAGGGCGTGCACGTGCGAGTGCACGGTCTTGATCTGGTCGATGCCGGTGCCCGGCAGCGCCATCAGGTGGAACCGGATCCGGAGGAAGTGCTCGGCGATGATGTGCAGGCTGCTCGCCGGCAGGAACTGGTGGATGTCGGCGACCCGCCCGGCCAGGGAGTTGTCGATCGGGATCATCGCCAGCTGGCAGTCACCGGACTCGACCGCGGCGAAGACGTCCTCGAACGATGCGCACGGCACTGCCTCCCAGTCGGGGTAGTGCTGGGCGCACACGATGTGCGAGTTGGCGCCAGGCTCTCCCTGGTACGCGATGCGCTTGCCGGTCACCGCCTCAGTCTAGGGATCGCCCACCGGCCTGTGTCTGCGGGCGTACGCCGGCCACGGACCGCCCGACCAGAAGCCCGTATTTCCTGTGCGTCGGCTATGGATCCTTCGTAGGGTCTGCTCCGTGAATCGAATGGTGCGACGACTCTTCTCCGGCTCGACCGCGGCTCTTGCCCTCGGTGTCAGCCTGCTGGCCCCCACGACCGCTCAGGCCGAGAACGCCACGACGCCGGTGGCCGGCGCCCCGGCTGCACGCGCGGCCAAGGCGAACCCGTGGGCGGCGTACTTCTGGAAGGCGGGGATGGTCTGCACCTATGACGAGATCTACTCCGATGGCACCAGCTCGTCCCAGCTGGTGGTGAAGAAGCGCACCGCGAAGAAGGTCCGGGTGCACTGGGCCGGCAGCTCCAGCCAGGAGTGGTCGGCGGCCTCGGGTGGGAAGCTGGTCGAGGTCGAGCACCGGGTCCGCGACGCCACGACGACCGACAGCCGGGAGGTCTACCCGACCGTCGCCCAGGCGCGTGCGGGCCGTGGGTCGACGCCGCTGGTCACCACGCGTCGGGTGAGGTACTCGGCCAAGGAGGCCAAGGGGTTCCTCGTCTCGGGCCGCACCATGACCGTGACGGCGCGTTACCGGGTCACGGGCCTGGGGGAGAAGACGATCACCCTCCCCAGCGGTCAGGTCACCGCGATCGGGATCGGCATCCGACTGCGCTCGATCACCGTCACCAACGTGGTCAAGAGCGAGGTCGTCGGGGTGAAGGACTTCTACCGCGACCGGATCAAGGCGGTCGAGGGTGGAGAGTGGTGGAGCAAGGGCCTCGGCGTCGTGCAGTGGACCTCCAGGGCCGCGGGTGTCGGGGGGACCACCACCCAGCGCTCCTGCGCCTGATGCGCGTCTTTCGTACAGTGCTCCGGGTGAGTCGAACGTCGCGCCCTGTCCGGTCCGTGCTCGTGGCGCTCGGAGTGGGAGCGGCGCTGCTCGCCCCGGTGACGTCAGCGCACGCGGCCGAGACGCCCCCGTGGTCGTCGTACCTCTGGCAGGCGGGGGCGGTCTGCACCTACGACGTGACTTACACGACCGCTCCGGACGTCTTCGTCAGCGGCCCGACGGAGTTCACCGTCCGGGTGCACGAGCGCACCAGCACGGCGGTCACGGTCGGCGACATCGCCGCGGGTGACGGTTCCAGGTGGCAGATGACCGCCGGCGGCGGCCTGCTCGCCACCAGCCGGTTCCGTTACGGGGCGGGGGCGCCGAAGGTCGTGATGGTGGATCGTCAGGAGTACCCCACGGTCGAGCAGGTGCGTGCCCGTCAGGGGGCGACCCGGGGCACGAGCATCGTCAGGACCACCTACGGCCGCAAGGCGGCCAGGAAGTTACTGACGTCGGGACGGACGCTCGTGGCGACCGGCACCTTCGTGGTGACCGGGCTGGGGGAGAGGACGATCACCCTGCCGAGCGGACCGGTCACCGCGATCGGAGTGAAGACGACCCTGCGGTCGGTCGCCATCAAGCATGCGAAGAGGTCCCGGCGCGCCGCCCTGAAGCGGGACTACCGCGATCTGTTCCGGGAGTCGGCCGGACAGGAGTGGTGGAGCGAGGGTCGGGGCTACGTGCTCCGGATCAGCGGCACGGCGCGGAGCATCAGCACCGGCACCCAGCGTTCCTGCGCCTGACTCAGCGCGGCACCCGGATCAGCAGCCGACCGTGGATGTTCCGCATCACCAGCTCACGCCCCTCCCCGACGGTGTCGCCGTCGAGCTGGCGCGGGGTGTCCCGGTCGGCGCGGATGGTCACCTCGCGACCCGTCCACCGGTTGACCAGGTCGTCGGTGTGCGGGCGCTTGGCCAGGATGCGGAAGGCGAGCGGCAGCCAGGACCAGAACCGGCGCGGGTGCAGCAGCACGACGTCGAGCAGACCGTCGTCGATGGCGGCGTCGGGGATCAACGGCATCCCGGCCTGGAGGGTGCCGACGTTGCCGGCCAGGACGGTGCGGGCGCGGTGCTTGGTGAAGTCGCCGCCGTCGACGGAGATCTCGACCTTCACCGCCGGGAACATCAGCGCCTTCAGGGCTGAGAGCACGTAGGCGAACCAGCCGACCTTGGCCTTGATCTCCTCGTTGACGCCCTCCATGATCGCGGCGTCGAAGCCCATCCCGGCCATCACCAGGAAGTGGCTGGGCTCCATGTTGTCGCCGCTGACCTCGACCATGTCGATCGCCCGGTCCTGGCCGGTGAAGGCGACGTCGATGGCGTTGCGCAGGTAGAGCGGGATCGCCAGGTTGCGGGCCAGCAGGTTGCCGGTGCCGGCCGGGATCACGCCGACCGGGATGCCGGTGCCGGCCAGCTCCGCGCAGACCTCCCGGACGGTGCCGTCGCCACCGCAGACCAGCACCAGCGCGGCACCGTCGACGGCGGCGCGGGCCGCCTGTCCGGTGCCGGAGTCCTCGACCGTGGTCAGGTAGAACCGGGGCTCGTCCCAGCCACTGGCCGCGGCGATCTCACGCACCGTCTCCTGGAAGACGGAGACCGACTCGACCTTGATCGGGTTGAGCACGACCGCGCACCGCCGGTCGGTCGGCGCCGGGGCCGGCAGGGCCAGCGGGGCGATCACGGCGGTGAGCCGTGGGATGGGCGAGTACGCCGACAGCGTCAGCAGCACGATGGCGGCACCGATCAGGGCCCCGGCCGCGACGTCGGTGAGATGGTGACGGCCCAGCAGCAGCCGGTCGAAGCCCACGATCACCACCGCAGCGACACAGAGGGTGCTGAGCAGCCGGCGCAGCCCCTTCTTCCTGACGAAGACGACGATCAGCACGATGCAGGTGCCGAAGAAGGCCGCCGCGTGCACGGTGTGACCGCTGGGGAAGGAGCCGTTGCCGGTGTAGAGCGCGGTGGTGTCCTGCCAGGCGGGCCGAGCCCGGCCGACGAGGTGCTTGAGCAGCGGCGAGACCCCGGCGGCGATCAGGTTCACCAGCGCGGCGAAGAGCGCCGCCCGCCGGTAGCCCTTGACCAGCAGGCTGGCCACCAGGATCAGGTTGAAGGCCAGCATCGGCCAGAACTCGAAGGCCAGCTCGAGGAAGCGTCCCAGGCCGTGCCAGAACCCCTGGTGGACGACGAGGCCCTTGAAGGACTCATCGAGGGAGTCGGTCGCTCCGGTGGAGACGAGGACCCAGATCAGCAGGGTGGCGGCGAGGCAGATCGTGCCCCAGCTCAGCGTGAGGAGGCGGGATCGCACCACTGAAGGATAAGCCGAGGGCCCCCTCCACGAAGACCCGACGAATCAGGTCGGCTGGATCAGGATGCTGAAGCGTTGGGTCACCTCGCGGGTCCCGCCGCTGACCGGGGTGGATCCGGTGAGGGTGACGTCGTGCGACATCGCGTAGCCGCCCGACAGCGTGAACTCTCCGCCCCAGCCCTGGCTGGCCCGGTCGGCCGGGGCGGTCGCCTCGGGGTCGTCCAGCGGCGGAGCCGTGATCGGCTCGGTGCTGCTGGTGTCGGGCAGGCCGTCGCAGCCGCCGGTGTGGGTGACGGTCCGGGTCGGCAGCGTCGTCGTCCCGCCCGGGTCGTCGAGCCCGGCATAGAGCCGGACCAGCGCCGTCGGCGGGGTGAAGCCGCCCCCGCGCAGCGGCGTCAGACCGTAGGAGCCGAACCTCACCCCGACGGTGCTGCCCGCCCCGGGGCCGTACCCGGTCTCGTAGGAGCCGGACTGGCAGGCCTGGGACAGGCCGCTGGCGGCGTACGCCGTCCACGACAGGCCCGTGCTCGGCATCGCCCAGCCGCTGCTGGACCAGGTCCCGGGGACGGGGCTGCTCTGCAGTCGACCCGACTCCTCGCCCGGGCTGGTGCCGGTGGTGCGGATGCTCCACTCCTGGGTGACCTGGGTGAGCAGGTAGCTGCACGTCTCGCCCAGACCGGAGCCGTGCAGCACCTGGTCGGCGAGGGTGGTGTCGCCCTGGTGCAGCAGGGCACGGGCGGTCCCCATCACGAACCGGATCTGGGCGGGGCCGGGGGCACCGCCGCCACAGGAGCCGTCCTGGGCACGCGGGGCCAGGCCCCGGATGACGGCGCCCTGCGCGTTGGCCAGGGCCGCGGACGGCTCGGCCAGGTCGGCGGGGATCGCGGCACTGTCGTCGGCGTACGCGTCGGAGACCAGGGTCCGCCAGCCCTGGGCGAGCCGGTCGGCCCCGACCACGGCGGCGTACGGCGTCGTCGGCGTCACCGCGGCCAGGGCCGGGCTCACCGCGGTGGCGGCAGCGCTCCGGGCGGTCGCGCTGAACGCCGCGCGGGGCGCCGCAACGTCGGTGTCGCTCCAGGTCGCCCGCCACACGTCGAGCAGGCGCAGCGCGAGCGCCGCCTCGACCTGCTGGTCGGCCTCGCTGGGCCAGGCCTTCGCCACCGCGGCGATCTGGGCCGGCGTCGCGGTGGCGAGTCCGACGATGCCGCCGTGCAGCATCCGGACGAAGACCCGCTTGCGGAACGGGAACCGGCCGATGTCGAGCGGAGCCAGCCGCAGGTCGGTGCCGCCGGCGTCGGCGGTGAAGGCCACCAGGGAGCCGACGTCGGGACTGGTGGGGAGGACGAACTGAGCATCGAACGAGTCGGCGGTGAGCACATCGGGGGTCACGAGAGCTGCTCCCAGCAGGGTGGTGAACGGGTGGTGGGGGAGGGTCACCGGCCGGGCCTGGAGCCGGACGCGATCGACCACGGCCCGTCCGGGGACGGTGAAGCCGACCGACGCCGTGCCCGCAGGCAGGGGAGGGATCGTGACGGAGGTGTCGGGGGTGGCGATCGCGGTCACCGGTGGGGTCGCGTCGGTGACCACGTCGACCGACATCGGAGCCGGGGTGGCGAGCAGGCCGGCCGGGGGCGTCGGCGTCACCGGCGGCTTGGTCTGCGGGGTGCGGGCGGTGACCGCCAGGGAGGAGACCCGGCAGTTGTTGGACTCGCGGCGCTCGCGGACCTTCAGCGCCGCGTCGGCACAGGCCCGCACCCGGTAGCGCCCCACCGCCGGTGCCCGCAGCCGGAGCCTGACCCGCACCGAGCGGTGGGCCCGCAGCCGTGGCACCGTCGCGCTCACCGTGGTCCGGCCGACGGTGAGCGTCAGTCGGCTCCGCCTGGCCGGGGCGGTGCCGCCGTTGCGGACCGTGACCGTGAGGGTGAGGGGGCTGCCGGGGTGGGCGGTGGTGGGGCCGGTGAGGGCGGGCACGGTCAGGTCGGGCCGGGCGGTGGCGGCGTACGACGGCGACGGGAGCAGGCCGACGGACGCGAGGCCGAGCAGGGCGACCAGGAGAGTGACGAGGAGCGCAACGAGCCACTGACGCATGTCGTCAGCGTGGCCGTGCCGCGAACGGTCTGCATCAGGGTGGCACCCCAACGTTTGAGGGCGGATAGGCTCAGGGTGTGATTGATCCGCGCATCCTCCGTGACGAGACCGACCGAGTCCGTGCCTCCCAGGCCAAGCGGGGGCTGAGCGACGACGTGGTGGACCAGGCGCTGGCCGCCGACGCCGCTCGCCGCGCCGCGATCTCCGCCTTCGAGTCCAAGCGGGCCGAGCAGAAGCAGCTGGGCGGCCAGGTCGCCAAGGCTCAGGGCGAGGAGAAGCAGGCCCTGCTGGCCCAGACCAAGGCGCTCTCGGCCGAGGTCAAGGCGCTGGAGGAGGCCAACCGCGAGGCCGAGGAGGCCTGGAACCGGTCGCTCCGGGCGATCCCGAACGTCACCTCCGAGGCGACTCCGGCCGGTGGCGAGGACGACTTCGTCGTGCTGGAGACCGTCGGCACCCCGCGTGACTTCGCCGCGGAGGGCTTCGAGCCGCGTGACCACGTCGAGCTCGGCCAGCTGCTCGGCGCGATCGACCTGGAGCGCGGCGCCAAGGTGTCGGGCTCGCGCTTCTACTTCCTCACCGGCGTCGGCGCCGAGCTGGAGTTCGCGCTGATCAACCTCGCGATGGAGCAGGCCCGCGAGGCCGGCTTCACCCAGGTGATCGCGCCCGCCCTGGTCCGTCCCGAGGCGATGGCCGGCACCGGCTTCCTCGACCAGGTCGACGAGGGCGTCTACCGGATCGAGGGCGAGGACCTCTACCTGGTCGGCACCTCGGAGGTGCCGATGGCGGCGTACCACTCCGACGAGATCCTCGACGCCGACACGCTCCCGCGCCGCTACGCCGCGTTCAGCTCCTGCTTCCGCAAGGAGGCCGGCTCGGCGGGCAAGGACACCAAGGGCATCATCCGGGTCCACCAGTTCGAGAAGGTGGAGATGTTCGTCTACACCACCCTGGAGAACGCCGAGGCCGAGCACCAGCGGCTGCTGGCCTGGGAGCGGGCCTTCCTGGACAAGCTGGAGCTGGCCTACCAGGTGATCGACGTCGCCGCCGGGGACCTCGGGTCGTCGGCCGTGCGCAAGTTCGACTGCGAGGCGTGGATCCCCACCCAGGGCAAGTACCGCGAGCTGACCTCGACCTCGAACTGCACCGAGTTCCAGTCCCGCCGCCTCGACATCCGCGTCCGTGGCGAGGAGGGCAACGTCCCCGCCGCGACCCTGAACGGCACCCTGACGGCCGTCACCCGTGCCATCGTCGCCGTCCTGGAGACGCACCAGCAGCCCGACGGGTCGGTCCGGGTGCCGAAGGCCCTCCAGAAGTGGATGGGTCGCGAGGTCCTGACCCCGATCGGTCGTTGAGATGACCGTGCTCGGGACGCTGCCGGAGCCCGGCGACCGCGGCTGGGTTCCGAAGGTGATCGCGCTCGACATCGACGGCACCCTGCTGGCCTGGATCGAGGGACTCGGTGCCACCCGTGAGGTGATCGCCGAGCCCGTCCGTACGGCGATCCGCCGGGCCGCCGAGGCAGGCGCGCACATCGTGCTCTCCTCGGGGCGCTCCGCGCACGCGATGACCCCGATCGCCGACCTCCTCGGCCTGCCGCTGCCCGAGGCCGACCGGCTCTGGATCGTCGCCTCCAACGGCGCCGTCGTGACCCGGTACCCCCCGCTCGAGGTCGTCCACGAGGAGCTCTTCGACGCCCGCGAGGCGGTCGGCAAGATCCTCGCCGCCCGTCCCGACGCGCTGGTCGCGGTCGAGGAGCGCGGCCTGGGCTACCGGGTCAATCGCCCCTTCCCCGCCGGGGAGCTGACCGGTGAGCTGATCCCGACCGACATCGAGGAGATGGTGGCCGAGCCGGTCGCCCGCGTCGTGATCCGCGACCCCGAGGCGACGCCGGAGGACTTCATCGCGCTCGGCGCCGAGGTCGGCCTGGAGCCGACCAGCTACCACGTCGGCTGGACCGCCTGGCTCGACCTCGCCCCGGTCGGGATCTCCAAGGCCTCGGGCCTGGCCTACGTGCTGGACAAGCTCAACCTCGAGCCGGCCGACGTGCTCGCCCTCGGCGACGGTCGCAACGACCTGCAGATGCTGACCTGGGCCGGACGTGGCGTCGCGATGGGCAACGCCACCGACGACGTCAAGGAGGTCGCCGACGCCGTCACTCTGTCCGTCGAGGAGGACGGTGCGGCGGTCGAGATCGACCGCTGGTTCGGCCCCGCGGCGTCGTGAGGTAGGGCGGCCGCTGCGAACGAGTCGGTCCGTACCGGCGCTTTCATTCCCAGAATGTGGGGCGCCGGGGGACAATGGTCGCGATGTCTGTCATGCCGCCCGTGCCCACCACCGTTCCGCGCTTGGTCGCGACGGATCTGGACGGCACCCTGCTGCGCACCGACGGCACGGTGTCGCCGTACACCATCTCGGTGCTGGAGGAGCTGGACCGGCGCGACATCCCGGTCGTCTTCGTCACCGGGCGGCCGCTGCGCTGGGCGCGGGAGGTCTTCGAGCACGTCGGCAGCCACGGCCTGGCCGTGATCAGCAACGGGGCGATGGTGTGGGACGTCGCCGCCGACGCCCCGGTGGCGCAGTACTCGATCCCGGCCGAGGTCTCCCAGCAGGTCGCTGCGGCCATCCGGGCCGACATGCCCGAGGTGCGCTTCTCGATCGAGACGGTGGAGGGCTGGTCCACCGAGACCGGGCACTTCCGCAACCGGCGCCTCACCCCGCTGCGCGAGGCGCCGCTGGCCGAGATCCTTGACCAGCCGGTGCTCAAGCTGCTCGCCAGCTGGGAGGGCGCGGACCCCGACGAGTTCGTGGCCCGGGCGCTCGAGTTGGTCGGTGACGCGGTCGAGGTGACGCACTCGTCCTTCCCGCTGCTCGAGATCAGTGCCCGCGGGGTGACCAAGGCCTCGACCCTGGCGCGGATCTGCGCCGAGCGTGGGATCGACTCCGCCGACGTGGTCGCCTTCGGTGACATGCCGAACGATCTGCCGATGCTGAACTGGGTGGGGACGTCGTACGCGATGCGCAACGGGCACTACGCGGTGCTGACGCAGGCGACGCACCATGCGCCCACCCACGAGGAGGACGGCGTCGCGCGTGTGCTGGCCGGTCTCCTCGATCTGTGACGGGTCGTCTGTGATCATGGGGAGCGTGCTTCGTCCTCGTGGTGTCCGTCGGGCCCGTGTCGCCGCCTCCGTAGCGGCGCTCGGGCTCTGCTCCCTGACGTTGGGATCGCCGACCTCGGCGATCGCGGCGCCGGCTGCGTCCTGCCCCAAGCCGCTGCCGGCCGCGGCGATGGCGAAGGCCTCCGCGGTCTTCACCGGCGTGGTCGAGTCGAGCTCGGCGACGTCGGCAGGGTTCGGCTCCCAGATCGCCGTCGACCGGATCTACAAGGGATCGCTGGCCAGCTCGACGGTCCAGGTGATCACCCGCGGTGGCACGTGCGGACTCGGGAAGCTGACGACCGATGAGCGGTACGTCGTGATGGTGACGGTCAAGGGCGACAAGCTGGTCGCCGGCGCAGACTCCGGCACCGCCGTCGCCACCGATCAGCTGCTCGGCCGGGTCCAGGCGGTCCTGGGCGCGGGCGTGGCCACCGGTGCCGAGGCCGCCGCGGCCGAGGTCACGTTCACCCCGGTCGCCGACTCCGGCCCGACCCCGCTGCTCCGCGCCGCGGCCCCCGGCCTCGCGCTGGCGCTGGTCGGGTTGCTGGGCTGGATCGCGGCGCGCCGCTTCATCTAGCGACTTCCGGGTTCACCACCGCCGACTTCCGGGTTCACCACCGCCGACTTCCGGGTTCACCACGCGCGAGATCCGGGTTCGCCACGCGCGAGATCCGGGTTCGCCACGTGCGAGATCCGGGTTCACCCCGGACCTCCTCGGGCTAGAGGTACATCCCGCCGGACGGCCCCTGGCTCTGCTGCTCCTCGGGCGGCGTCGGCTGCGGCTGCACCTGCACGCTCGCACCGGGCGGAAGACCGCGACGAATCTGCTCGAACTGGGCCTGCGCGGCGACCTGCTGGGCGTAGATCGCCGTCTGGATGCCGTGGAAGAGTCCCTCCAACCAGCCGACCAGCTGGGCCTGGGCGATCCGTAGCTCGGACTCGCTCGGCGCCGCCTCGGTGAACGGCAGCGTCAGCCGGTCGAGCTCCTCGACGAGCTCGGGGGCCAGGCCCTGCTCCAGCTCCTTGATCGAGGCCTGGTGGATCTCCTTGAGCCGGGCGCGACTGGCCTCGTCGAGCGGGGCCGACTTCACCTCTTCGAGGAGCTGACGGATCATCGAGCCGATCCGCATCACCTTCGCGGGCTGCTCCACCAGGTCGGTGATGCTGCGCTCGGACTCGCCGCCCTCCGCCTCGTCGGCCGCCTGCGCGGCGTGCCCCGAGGCCAGGGCGGACAGGTCGACGATCCTGACGTCAGGGGTCTCGGACTGTTCGCTCATACCGCCAGCCTAGCCAGCCGAGTTCCGGGTTTCACACGGTTGAATTCCGGGTTCGCCACGCGCGAGATCCGGGTTCGCCACTGCTCTACGACCTGCTGACCCCCCTCGATCCTGTACGTCGTCACTAGGCTCGATCACATGCAGGCTGTGATCGCACGTGAGCCCGGTGGCCCCGACGTCCTGACGCTGACCGACGTCGCCGACCCGGTCCTCGCCCCCGGTGAGGTCCTGATCGAGGTGGCCGCTGCGGGCCTCAACCGTGCGGATCTGCTCCAGCGCCAGGGGTTCTACCCGCCGCCGCCCGGTGCTTCCGACGTCCTCGGCATGGAGTGCAGCGGCACGATCGCTGCGCTCGGCGAAGGCGTCACCGGCTGGTCGGTGGGCGATGAGGTCTGCGCCCTGCTGGCGGGCGGCGGCTATGCCTCGCGGGTCGCCGTACCGGCTGGGCAGGTGATGCCGCTGCCGGACGGCGTCGATGTCGTGACCGCTGCCGCGCTGCCGGAGGTGGCCGCGACGGTGTGGTCCAACATCGTGATGCACGCCGGACTCGCAGCCGGCGACCGGTTCCTGGTGCACGGCGGCGCCGGTGGGATCGGGTCGTTCGCGATCCAGCTCGCCCACGCTCTCGGCGCCTCGGTCGCTACCACCGTCGGCTCGGAGGCGAAGGCGGCGTACTGTCGCGACCTCGGCGCTGATCTGACGATCGACTACCGCGACGAGGAGTTCGAGGAGATCCTGCGCGGCCTCGGCGGCGCCGACGTCATCCTCGACAACATGGGCGCGAAGTACCTCGCGCGCAACGTCACCGCGCTCGCCGACGGTGGCCGGTTGGTCATCATCGGCATGCAGGGCGGCACCCGCGCCGAGGTCGACATCAACGCACTGATGCGCAAGCGCGGCTCCGTCATCGGTACGACGTTGCGCTCACGCCCCGTCGACGGGCCGATGGGCAAGGCGGCCATCTGCGCTGCTGTCGTGGAGCATGTCTGGCCGCTGATCGCGTCGGGAGACGTCGTACCCCAGGTGGGCAGGACCTTCCCGATGGCCGAGGCGAGCCAGGCACATGCGTTCATGGAGTCCGGCGACCACACCGGGAAGATCCTGCTGCTGGCCTGAGCGTGGCGAACCCGGATCTGGACCGTGGCGAACCCGGATCTGGACGGTGGTGAACCCGGAAGTCGGCGGTGGTGAACCCGGAAGTCGGTCAGGCCTCGTCCAGATCCCGGAGATCACCCCAGGTGTCGATGTCGCGGTGCTCGGCACCCACGGCCGGGACCTCGACCAGGGTCAGCCCGGCGAGCAGGTGGCTCATCGCCATCGCGTGCTGCTCCTCGTAGCTCGGCCGTGACTCCAGCAGCCGGTCGCGCTTGACCACCATCGCCCACTGGTGGCGTCCGGCGGGGTCGATCAGGACCGCACCGTCGGCGCCCTCGGCGGCATCGGTCAGCCGCCGCATCGTCCCCATCGTCAGGTGCGGCATGTCGACCGGCAGTACCCCTAGGTAGCCCGGCCGGCTCAGCAGCGCGTCGACCCCGGTCAGCAACGCCGCCACCGGACCGCCGAAGCGCGGGTGCTCGCGGGTGAAGGTGACAGGGCGCTCGGTGGGCACCTGGTCCCCGACCACGACGACCTCGCGCGCGTCGATGCAGGCGTCCAACGTCCACTCCAGGAGGGTGCGGCCGCTGACCTCGATCCCCGCCTTGTCGACACCGTCGAGACGGCTGCCGCGCCCGCCGGCGAGGATGATCGCGGCCCAGGTCTCCAGCATCCCGTCACCCTAGGCGCATCGACGGCTCTTGCACATGGGGACCACTGGTCCGTTTCACCTAGGCTGGAACCTATGACGCGGTGGGAGAAGATCGATCTCGCGCTGGTCCAGGCCGCGGCCGGCCTGGAGCCGGCGGCCAACACCGCGCGGCTCGACGAGCTGGCCCCGACCGGCGCGGACCTGGTCGTCTTCCCGGAGGTCTTCCAGCGTGACTTCGGTCCGGTGGGCGACGATCTGGCGCCGTACGCCGAGCACCTGGACGGTCGGTTCGGGACCGAGCTCGCCCGGGTCGCCGCCGAGCGTGCCACCACCGTCGTGGCCGGGATGGTCGAGCCCGTCGAGGGCTCGCCCGAGCGGCCGTACAACACCCTGCTGGCGGTCGACGGCACCGCTACCGGCGCGGGGCGCCGGCGGGCGTACCGCAAGATCCACCTCTACGACTCGTTCGGCTACCGCGAGTCCGACCGCCTCACCGCGGGGCCGATCGAGCCCGTCCTGCTCGACGTAGCGGGCGCGAGCGTCGGCCTGATGACCTGCTACGACCTGCGCTTCCCCGAGCTGGCGCGTGCCCTGGTCGACGCCGGGGCGGAGATCCTGGTGGTGCCGGCGGCGTGGGTGGCCGGCGAGCGGAAGGTCGACCACTGGCGCACGCTGCTGCGCGCCCGCGCGATCGAGAACACCGTCTTCGTCGCGGCCTGCGGGCAGCCCGCGCCGCGTTACAGCGGCCACTCGATGGTGGTCGATCCGCTCGGTGACGTCCTCGCCGAGGCCGGTGCGGGGGAGGAGATCGTGACCGCCACGATCGTGCGCTCGACCCTCGACGAGGCCCGTAGCGTCAATCCGTCCCTCGCCAATCGACGGATGTAAGGTCGCGGATCGTGAGTGAACCTGCTGGTCGACGTCGGGCTGTCTCCGGCTCGTCGCGCCGAGGGGGCGGCCTCTTCGGCGGTTCCAAGTCGAAGACGGCCAAGGGCGGCAAGCGCGCCGCCCGGCCGACCGACACCCAGTCGATCCCGGCCTTCGTCGAGTACGACGTCCCCGGGACGCCCGCCGAGGCGTCGCAGCCCGCCCAGGCCACCCAGCCCACCCAGCCTGCCCAGCCCGAGCCGCACCGGACGGCCCAGACCGAGCCTGCGCAGCCCCCGCAGCCCACCCAGCCCCCGCAGCCGACTCCGGTCAGCCCTGCCACCCGAGCCACGCCGGTCACGCCCGCGCCGACACCGCCCTCACCCCAGGCCGCGCCCCAGCCCACACCCCAGGCAGTGACGCCGCCCGCGCCCACCCCGCCCCAGCCCGTCACGCCCGCTCCCACCCCGCGTCCGGCCCGGCAGAGCCGCGCCCCGCGCCAGCCCCGTCCGGCGGCATCGGCCCGCCCGGCCCGCCAGGTCTCACCACGCCCGGCCACCGTCGCGCCGGTCTCCGCCCTGGAGCTCGTGCTCTGGACGCTGACGCTCGCCCTCGGCTTCGCCCTGCTGATCGTCGGCAACGGCCTGGACCGGGGCCCGCAGTGGCTCGGCGGTGCGGGCAGCCTGGTGATCACGATCGCCTACATCTGGGTGCTGGTCTCGCGTACCGGCGGGCGCCCCTTGATCTTCTGCGCGGTGACCCTGGTCGGAGGGGTCGCGACCTTGATCGCCGACAGACCCGAGCTCAACACCGGGGCGGCGGCGGTGGTCGCCGCGGCCTCGGCGGTGCTCGGCGTCGTCATCACCGTGCCCGCGGTTCGCGTGCTGGCCGCGTTCCGGGAGGCCTTTCTGGCGATCCTGGTCGCCTGCGGCGGAGCCGTCGCAGCCCTGGGCTGGCGCCCCGAGGTCGATCTCGGCCGCTTCGAGTACGCCGTCCTGGTGATGTCCCTGGTCTGCGCCTTCACCCTCGTCTACCGGCTGGGTGCCGGGCTGCACGGTCTGGGCCGTCGGGGCGTGGTGATCGTGCTCTTCGGTGCCGGTGTCCTGGTCCTGACCCTGCTGTACGCCGAGGCGCTGCGGCACTGGGCCAACGTCAGCCTGGTCGGCTCGGCGCTCGACGTCGTGGACTGGTGCCGCACCCACATCGGTGCGTTCCCGCGGCCGCTGGAGGCGGTCCTGGGCGTGCCTGCGCTGGCCTGGGGCACGCATATGCGCGCCCGCCGCCGACAGGGCTGGTGGGTCTGCGCGTTCGGTGCGGCGGGCACCTCGGCCGTCGCGGTCTCGCTGATGAACACCGACCTCGGCGTGATCGAGGTGGCGCTCTCGATCGGCTACGGGCTGGTGATCGGTCTGGTGGTCGGCTTCGTGATCATCAGGATCGACCTGGCCCTGACCGGCTCGGGTCGCGGCCGTCCGGCGGTCGGCCGTCGGGGCCGTCGGAGCGAGGAGCGCGAGAACGCGGTGCGACCGGAGCCCAAACGCACCGGCGCATTGTTGTAGGAATCGTCAACGGGTTGGCCCGGGGTGCGGTCCTAGCGTCTATTCCATGTCACGTCAGGGAGGACGCCAGTTCATCGCGGCCGAGCTCGTCGCCGTCGTACTCGCGGTCGAGGTCACCGAGGGTCAGCGCGTCGAAGCAGGGGACACCCTGGTGCTGCTGGAGTCGATGAAGATGGAGATCCCGGTCCTGGCCGAGGCTCCGGGTGTCGTCGAGCTGATCAAGGTCGCCTCCGGCGACCAGGTCCAGGACGGCGACACCCTCGTCGTCCTCGCCTGATCCGGGGCGCCTGACCAGCGCCACCCGACCCGCGCCCCCCCCGACTCCACTCAGCCCAGCCCCACCCGACTCCGCTCAGCCCAGCCGGCCGAGCGGTGCCACCGCCGCCCCGACCTCCTCGCAGACCCAGTGCGGGTCGGGGCCGCCGAGCTCGGGGTCGATCCGCAACGCGTGCAGGGGGAGCGTCTCGTGCTCCTCGTCGGCGAGGCGGCACAGCGGCCACAGGCCGAGCGCGTCCTGCACGTCCTGGGCGACCAGCCCGGCGATGAACTCCGCTCCGGCGGGCCACTGCTCCACCCACCAGCGGCGCTGGGAGCAGGCCTCCTCCAGGATGCTCACGGCGGCCGCGTCGGCGCATCCGGAGGTGGTCAGGTCGGCCAGGACCTCCGAGCGGGCCCGGAGGATGACGGTATCGAGGGCGGCGTCGTCCATCCGTCCATTGTGCCGGTACCCTACTGACGTTCAGGGTGGTTGGCAGAGTGGTCGATTGCGTCGGTCTTGAAAACCGAAGATGCGAAAGCATCCGGGGGTTCGAATCCCTCATCACCCGCATGGTTGCTGACACGACGTACTACCGACTCGCGCCCCAGGTCCGGGTGCGGTTTCTCGGGCTCTACCTCGTCGTGCTGGCGTTGCTCGTCTTCGTGCTCACGGTCGTGCTGGTTGCGGTCGACCTCACCCCCGATGTGATCCTCGCCGTCGCCGTCCTGGGCCTGATCGGCCTGGGCGTCTTCGGCTGGTGGCTGAACAAGCGGGCCTGGATCGTGCGCGCCACCGCCGACGGCTACGAGGTCCGGCTGGTCCGCTCGGCGGGCACCAAGGCAGGGCGCTGGGCCAGCGTGGAGGACGCCGTCACGACCTCGCCGCACGGCATCGACTGCCTGGTGCTGCGGCTCAAGGACGGCACCGTGACGACGATCCCGGTCGATCTGCTGGAGATCCCGAAGGACGACTTCGTCCGCGAGCTGCAGGGCTTCCTGCAACAGGGCCAGCTGCGCAAGTAAGGTCCGTTCCCGCACCCCTGTTAGGGGTGCGTTAAGGCGCGTTAGTGACGCGTTAGAACCCCGCCCGGGGCACGTCGGCGGGCCTGGAATGGCCCTATGACTACATCGATCCATCCGCGTCTGTCAGACGACGCGGGCGTGCGGCTGGGGCTCGGGGGACTCGCCATCGTCGGCGTCACCCTGGTGACCTCGCTGGCGGGCGTGAGTGCCTTCGCCGGTCTCGCCGTGCTCGGCGTCCTCACCGCCGGCCTCGCGCTGTTCCTGCCCCGGGCGATGGCGCTCCTGATCGGCGTCACCGCCTGGGCGGTCGGCGACGGCTTCGTGCTCAACCGCTTCGGCGAGCTCACCTTCACCACCGTGGCCTGCCAGTGGCTGGTGGTCCTGGTCGTGCTCGCCTTCGCGCTGGGCGGCATCGCCGACCCCGATCGGAGGGCACGCCGATGAGTGTCGAGAGCGTCCTCGCCCTGATCGTCAGCTTCGCGACCCTGGCCTACCTGGTGGTCGCCCTCCTCTTCCCGGAGCGTCTCTAGATGAACGACAACGTGGCCGGCCTGATCCAGGTCGGCGTGGTCTTCGCTGCCCTCGCCCTGTGCTGGCGCCCATTGGGCGACTACATGGCGTGGGTCTTCACCTCCGAGCGCGACCTCCGGGTCGAGCGCGTGATCTACCGGATGATCGGCGTGGACCCCAAGGCCGACCAGCGCTGGAAGGTGTACGCCGGCTCGGTGCTGGCCGTCTCGGTGGTCGGGTTCGTGCTGCTGTTCGCCCTGCAGAAGCTCCAGTCCCTGCTGCCGCTCTCCCTCGGTCTGCCCGCGGTGCCGACGCCGATCGCGGTCAACACCGCGGTCTCGTTCGTGACCAACACGAACTGGCAGTCCTACTCGGGTGAGTCCACGATGGGCCACCTGGTCCAGATGGCCGGACTGGCGGTGCAGAACTTCGTCTCCGGTGCTGTCGGGATCGCCGTCGCGGTCGCCCTGATCCGCGCCTTCACCCGGACCAACACCGATCGGCTGGGCAACTTCTGGGCCGACCTCACCCGGGGCCTGGTCCGGATCCTGCTCCCGATCGCCTTCGTCTCGGCGATCGTCCTGGTCGGCTTCGGCGCGATCCAGAACCTGAGCGCCGGCTTCGACGTCACCACGCTCACCGGCGGCACCCAGCACGTGCCCGGCGGTCCGGTCGCCTCCCAGGAGGTGATCAAGCTGCTCGGCACCAACGGCGGCGGCTTCTTCAACGCCAACTCCGCGCACCCGTTCGAGAACCCGAGTGCGTTCTCCAACATGCTCGAGATCTTCCTGATCCTGCTGATCCCGGTCTCGCTGACCCGCACCTTCGGCACGATGGTCGGCGACCGCCGGCAGGGTGTCGCGCTGCTGGGCACGATGGTCACCCTGTTCGTGATCATCGCCACCTCGGTGACCCTGCTGGAGCTGCACCGGTGGTCCTACAGCGTCGCCGGGACGGCCCTGGAGGGCAAGGAGATGCGTCTGGGCGTGATCCCGTCGACCATCTTCGCCGCCGCCACCACGGGTACGTCGACCGGAGCGGTGAACTCGTTCCACTCCTCCTTCGACCCAATCGGCGGGGGTCTGCTGATCCTCAACATGGGTCTCGGCGAGGTCGCCCCCGGCGGTGTCGGGACCGGCGTCTACGGCCTGCTCGTGATGGCGATCGTGGCGGTCTTCATCGCCGGCCTGATGGTGGGACGCACCCCGGAGTACCTGGGCAAGAAGCTCCGCGCCCGGGAGATGAAGCTGGTCTCGCTGACCATCCTCACGATGCCGCTGCTGGTGCTCTTCGGCACCGGTCTGGCGATGGCGCTGCCCGGTCCGCGGGAGTCGATCCTCAACGCCGGGCCGCACGGCCTCTCGGAGGTGCTCTACGCGTTCACCTCGGCCAGCAACAACAACGGCTCCGCGTTCGCCGGCCTCAATGCCAACACGAACTTCTACAACTACGCGCTGGCGATCTGCATGTGGCTGGGGCGCTTCGTCCCGATCGTGCTGACCCTGGCGTTGGCCGGATCCCTGGCTCGTCAGACGACGACGCCCCGCAGCGCCGGCACCCTTCCCACCCACGGGCCCCTCTTCGTCACGATGCTCTGCGGCGTCGTGGTGATCGTGGCCGGCCTGACCTTCTTCCCCGCCTTGGCCCTCGGGCCGCTGGCTGAGGGGCTGTGAGAGAGATGACTGAATCAACCCCGAACACCACAGCGCCGACCACGTCGGGACTGCTTCCCCTGCTCAAGGACGCCGTGCCGCAGGCACTGCGCAAGCTCGACCCCCGCGCCCTGATCCGTACCCCGGTGATGTTCGTGGTCTGGGTCGGAGCCGTCTACTGCACCGTCGAGGCGATCGGCGACGGCTCGTTCTTCGGCTGGGCGATCACCGTCTGGTTGTGGCTCACGGTGCTGTTCGCCAACCTGGCCGAGGCCGTGGCCGAGGGCCGCGGTCGCGCCCAGGCCGACACCCTGCGCAAGACCCGGACCGAGACCGCCGCGCGCCTGCTGCTGCCTGACGGCACCGAGACCGAGGTCTCGGCGGCCTCGCTCACCATCGGTGACCGGGTCGTCGTCGAGGCCGGGCAGACCATCCCCGGCGACGGTGACGTGGTCGAGGGGGTGGCCAGCGTCGACGAGAGCGCCATCACCGGTGAGTCGGCGCCCGTGATCCGCGAGTCCGGCGGTGACCGCAGCTCGGTGACAGGTGGCACCAAGGTGCTCTCGGACCGGATCGTCGTGGAGATCACGACCATGCCCGGGCAGAGCTTCGTGGACAAGATGATCGCCCTCGTCGAGGGCGCCAGCCGGCAGAAGACGCCCAACGAGATCGCCCTCAACATCCTGCTGGCGAGCCTGACCATCGTCTTCCTGGCGGTCACCATCACGTTGCGCCCCCTGTCGGCGTACTCGGGAGCCCCGCAGTCCATCCTGGTGCTGATCGCGCTGCTGGTCTGTCTCATCCCGACCACGATCGGCGCGCTGCTCTCGGCGATCGGCATCGCCGGCATGGACCGGCTGGTGCAGCGCAACGTGCTCGCGATGTCCGGTCGCGCGGTGGAAGCCGCCGGCGACGTCAACACCTTGCTGCTCGACAAGACCGGCACCATCACCCTGGGAAACCGGCAGGCCGCCGCCTTCCTCCCACTTGACGGCGTCACCAATGAGCAGCTCGCCGACGCCGCGCAGCTGTCCAGCCTCGCCGACGAAACGCCGGAGGGGCGCTCGATCGTCGTCTTCGCCAAGCAGCACTTCGGGCTGCGCGAGCGCGCGGCAGGCGAGCTGGCGCATGCCCAGTGGGTGGAATTCTCCGCCGCGACCCGGATGTCCGGTGTCGATCTCGATGGGGTCGAC
>NZ_JASLGR010000057.1 GCF_030150155.1 Nocardioides sp. | reverse complement strand
TTGACGCGCGCGCCCCCACGGAGCCGCCCCGCGGGCGGCGTTGGAGCTACGGGGCCTTCGTGTGGCGTGCGACGCTGGAGCCGCGCCGTCAGATGATCCCGGCGGCTTCAAAACTGTCGTAGTTGGGGGCGATCGTGGCGCACGGCCCGACCTGCCCGGCGATCGCGTCGAGGGTCTTCAGACCGTGACCGGTGTTGATGATCACCGTCTCCAGGGTCGGGTCCAGCTGGCCGGTCTCGACCAGCTTGCGGGTGACGGCGACGGTGGTGCCACCGGCGGTCTCGGTGAAGATGCCCTCGGTGCGGGCCAGGGAGATGATCCCGGCGCGGATCTCGTCGTCGGTGACCTCCTCGACGGCGCCGTGCGTGGTGCGGGCGATGTCGAGGACGTAGATGCCGTCGGCGGGGTTGCCGATCGCGAGCGACTTGGCGATGGTGTCCGGCTTGACCGGACGGATCGCGTCGACGCCGGCCTTGAAGGCGGTCGAGACCGGGTTGCAGCCGGTCGCCTGGGCGCCGAAGATCTTGTAGTCCTTGGCCTCGACCAGGCCGAGCTTGATCAGCTCGCCGAAGGCCTTGTGCACCTTGGTCAGCTGCGAGCCGGACGCGACCGGGATGACCACCTGGTCGGGCAGACGCCAGCCGAGCTGCTCGGCGATCTCGTAGCCCAGGGTCTTGGAGCCCTCGGCGTAGAAGGGGCGCACGTTGACGTTGACGAACGCCCAGCCCTCCTCCTCGGCGGCGATCTCCTGCGCGAGCTTGTTGACGTCGTCGTAGTTGCCGTCGACGGCGACGAGACGGTCGGTGAAGACGGCCGAGTTGATCTGCTTCGGCTGCTCCAGGTTCGAGGGGATGAAGACCGCGGTCGGGATCCCGGCGCGGGCACCGGCGGCGGCCACGGCGTTGGCCAGGTTGCCGGTCGAGGGGCAGGCGAAGACCTTCGCGCCCAGCTCGACGGCCGCGCTCAGGGCGCAGGCCACGACGCGGTCCTTGAAGGAGTTGGTCGGGTTGGTGGAGTCGTCCTTGACCCAGAGCTTCTCGATGCCGAGCTCGTGGGCCAGGTTCTTGGCCTCGATCAGGCGGGTGAAGCCGGGCTCGGTGTTGGGGCTGGACTCGATGTCGGAGGGCACCGGCAGCAGCGCCTTGTAGCGCCAGATGTTGGCGGGGCCGGCCTCGATCTGCTCGCGGGTGACGGCCGGGAAGTCGTAGGCGACCTCCAGCGGGCCGAAGCACTCCGGACAGGCGTAGTGCGGGCCGAGGTCGACGCGGTGCCCGCACTCGCGACAGGCGAGGGCGACGGCGTTGCCGAACGCGCCCTCGCGCAGGGATGCCTTCTCGGTACCGTGCTCGACGGTGTTGGCAGCGCTCATGAGTCCTCCTCCTCATCTTCCCCGACACGTCTCTCGTGCTGGGCCGGAATTAGCACCTGCTCCGCGACCTGCCCACGGGGTGGGAGGAGACACGCGGTCGGTTGCCGGGACTTCACTGGGCCGTTCCCTCAGTCCCTCTCGATGAGCAGTAGCGATGCTACGGGAGCACCCGGGCGCGCAACGAACCGGCTGCCCGCATGCCGGACTGCCGTCTCACTGAATGGACAGGAGGGGCATCAGCCGGCGTCGGTGGCGAGCTGGCGCAGCAGCTCGAGCACACCGTCGGGCCCCTTGACCACCACGTCGGCCAGCGGCGTCAACGCGCTCTCCTCGGAGGAGGCGGAGCAGACCTTGAGGGTGCTCAGCCCCTCGTTCTCCCACGCGGTCAGCGCCTCGAACGCCTCGACGTCACCCAGGTCGTCACCCGCGAAGAGGATCGCCTTCGCTCCCAGGGTGTCGACGAGCTTGTCGACCACCAGGCCCTTGTCCATGCCCGGTGAGCGCACCTCGATCACCTGCTTGCCGGGCTCGACCGCGAGGTCGTGCGCCTCGGCCGCTGTGCGCAGCGGGGCGAGCAGCCGCTCGAAGGCACCCTGCGCGTCGGCCAGCCGCCGCGTGTGTACGGCGACGGCGAGGCCCTTCTCCTCCACGTAGGCGTCCGCGGCGTCGTACTTCCGCAGGATCCGCGGCAGCTCCCGCAGGAAGGTGGCCAGCCCGACCGGCGGGCGCGGCCCGACGATGGCCCGATGGCTGGAGTTCCAGTGCTCGTTGCCGTACTGCCCGTAGACCAGCAGCTCGGTGCCGGTCGCGGCGAGCGCGTCGGCGACCTCCTCAAGGCCGCCGAGCGCGAGCACCTGGCGGGCGGGTCGCCCGGTGACGACAGCGATCGCCTTGACCTTCGGCGCCAGCGCGGTCAGCACCGCACCGGCATCAGGATGGATGTGGGCCTGGGCGGGGTCCTCGACGATCGGCGAGAGGGTGCCGTCGAAGTCGAGTGCCACCACCGCCTGGGAGGCGAGAGCCGCGAGGGCGGCGTACTTCTGCTCAGCTCGGGCCGACGCGAAGTCCATGTCCCTAGCCTCCCACGTGCCGGTGAACGCCGCGCAGGAGCCCGCGGGTTGAAGACACGAGCCCCGCACCGCGGCGCTGCCGCGTGAGGAGTCTCGAAGGTGCGCTCAGTCCAGCGGTGCGGTCAGGATCACGGTGAGGCGGTCCATCTTCATCGGGTCGATGGCCGGCGCCGTACGCCGGATGCCGAGGTCGAGGGCGAGCTGCTTGCCCGCGGCCTTGAGCCGCTGCGGGTAGTACACGGTCGTGGCCGGGATGGAGCCGTACCAGTTGTCCGTGCCGACGACGTCCCAGCCGACCTTGGTCGCCTTGCTGCTCACCGTGGCGGCCAGGCCCT
>NZ_JASLGR010000042.1 GCF_030150155.1 Nocardioides sp. | reverse complement strand
TGAAGAGCGGCTCGGCGCCGCAGACCACGAGGTCGTCGACGACCATGCCGACCAGGTCGAAGCCGATGGTGTCGTGGATGCCGAGGGCCTGGGCGATCGCGACCTTGGTGCCGACGCCGTCGGTCGAGGTGGCCAGGATCGGCCGGTCGTACGCCTTGAGCGCGCTGGCGTCGAAGAGGCCGGCGAAGCCGCCGAGGCCGCCGATCACCTCGGGCCGCTTCGTCTTGGCGACCGCCCCCTTGAACATCTCGATCGCGGCGTCCGCTGCGTGGATGTCGACACCGGCTTGGGCGTAGGCGTTGGTCACTGGACTCCTCGTGGATCGAGCTGGCGAGATCAGGGGTTGTTGAGGACCGGGAGGGCCTTGCCCGCCGTCGGGGACTGCAGCGAGACCTCGAGCAGGTGCTTGCCGAGCAGGCTCTCGTCGGGGAGGGCGACGGGATACTCGCCGGTGAAGCACGCGGCGCAGAGCTGGTCCGCGGGCTGACGGGTCGCCTCGATCATGCCCTCGAGCGAGATGTAGCCCAGCGAGTCGGCGCCGATGGAGGCGGCGATCTCGTTGACGTCGAGGCCGTTGGCGATCAGCTCGGCGCGGGTGGCGAAGTCGATGCCGTAGAAGCACGGCCACTTCACCGGCGGCGAGGAGATCCGGACGTGGACCTCGGCCGCACCGGCCTCACGCAGCATCCGGATCTGGGCGCGCTGGGTGTTGCCGCGCACGATCGAGTCGTCGACCACGACGATCCGCTTGCCGCGGATCATGTGCTCCAGTGCGTTGAGCTTGAGCCGGATGCCGAGCTGGCGCAGCGTCTGCGACGGCTGGATGAAGGTGCGGCCGACGTACGAGTTCTTCACGAACCCCTGGCCGAAGGGGATGCCCGCCTCCTCGGCGTAGCCGGTCGCGGCCGGGGTGCCCGACTCGGGCACCGGCATCACCAGGTCGGCGTCGACCGGGAACTCGCGGGCCAGCTGGCGCCCCATCTCCACCCGGGCCTCGTGCACCCCGCGACCGGCGATGGTCGCGTCGGGACGGGCGAGGTAGACGTACTCGAAGACACAGCCCTTGCGGGTCTGCTCGGCGAACGTGCGCGAGCGCAGGCCGTCGGAGTTGATGATGATCATCTCGCCGGGCTCGACCTCGCGGACGATGCTCGCACCGACGGTCGCCAGGGCGGCGTCCTCGGAGGCGACCACCCAGCCGTTGTCGAGACGGCCCAGCACCAGCGGCCGGATGCCGTGCGGGTCACGCGCCGCGTAGAGCGTGTCCTCGTCCATCCAGACCAGGCAGTAGGCACCGCTGATCTTCGGCAGCAGCTCCATCGCACGGTCCTCGACGGACTCGTCGGGGTGGTAGGCGAGCAGCTCGGTCAGCAGCGAGGTGTCGTTCGTCGCCGGGGCGACACCGTTGGAGCGCTGGATCTCCACCTCGTCGGGAGCGTCACCGAGCTCCTCGACCATCGCCCGCAGCTCGTGCGTGTTGACGATGTTGCCGTTGTGGCCCAACGCGATCGAGCCGTGCGCCGTCGGGCGGAACGTCGGCTGCGCGTTCTGCCAGGTGCTGGCACCGGTGGTGGAGTACCGGGCATGGCCGACGGCCATATGCCCCTTGAGGGAATCAAGGGTGGTCTCGTCGAAAACCTGCGAGACCAGGCCCATGTCCTTGTAGACCAGGATCTGACGGCCGTTGCTCACTGCGATGCCCGCGGACTCTTGTCCGCGGTGCTGCAGTGCATACAGACCGAAGTAGGTGAGCTTGGATACTTCTTCGCCGGGCGCCCACACCCCGAACACGCCGCACACGTGCCTTATTCTAAGGACGGGAAGCGGCAACCGCCGATTCCCCAGCCGAAACAGCGGGACAGGGAGCGGCACACCGCTCGTCGGTTCGGGAGGTTCGGGTCATGTCCGGGTCATGGGGGCACGGATGACCGGCCGCCCTGACGTCCCGCTCGAATCGGATTGACGTCCACCGAGCCGAACACAGGTCCCACGTGCCCCCTCGCCATTCCTTCTCGGCCGGGGCCGAGCCGTGGCCCGACGCACTGACGCGATCCTCGCTCCAGGTGTACGTCGACGGGCTGATCGGCTACGCCGGCTTCGGCATGGCGGTGATCTCGGTGCTGCGCGAGGACGGCAACTTCCACGTCGCCGCGGTGGCCGGCGCCACCCCCGAGGAGGAGGCCGAGATCCGCGCGCTGCGGACCCCGGCCACGCTGGTGCGCACCCTGCTGCGCGAGGCCGAGGACTGGGGACTGTTCAAGTTCGTCGCCGGTGACTCCACCCCGATCGGCCCCGAGTGGGGCTGGGTGCCCGAGATGGCGCCGGTGGACGCCGAGGACGCCTGGGACCCCGAGGACTGCCTGATCGCGCCGCTGTGCGACTCCGTCGGCACCGTGATCGGCTCGCTCAGCGTCGACCTGCCACCCGGCGGACGGCGCCCCGACCACGCCACCCGCGACCTGCTCAACCGGTACGCCGCCCAGGCGGGCCGCGCGATGGTCTCCGCGATCGAGCGCCGCTCCCTCAGCCAGCAGGCCTCGCTGGCCCAGGCAGCGCGGGTGCTGGTCAACGAGGCCACCATCAACGCGCCGCTGGCCGACGACTTCGTGGCCATCTCCGAACGCCTCACCACGCTCTTCGGCCTCTCCCACGTCCGGATCCGGGTGCTCGACGTGGACACCGCCAGCCTCCAGATCGTGACCGCCCCCGGTGCCGCCGACGACGCCATGCGGGCCACCATCGACACGGTCTTCCAGGAGCTCTGGGAGCGCCAGGAGGTGCTCGTCCTCGGCCCCGACCAGCAGCAGGGCGAGATCAGCCCCGCTGCCGTGGAACGGCTGCGGGCCTACCTGACCGCGCTCGGGGCCGGCTCCCTGCTGGCCGCCCCGATCGGCTCGGGCCGCGAGGCACTCGGCCTGCTCAGCCTCGCCCGGCCACCCGAGCGGACGCTGTGGACCGACCGCGAGCGCGACACCGTGCTGGAGATCTGCCGCGACCTGGGCCGGGTGCTGGTCAGCGCCCGGATGACCGAGGAGCAGAAGGTCCTCACCCGCGAGCTGCGCGAGATCCACACCCGCCGCTCCACCCTGATCCGCACCGTCGCGCACGAGCTGAAGAACCCGCTCACCGTGCTCAACACCAACCTGGAGCTGATCGAGTCGGGCCTGCTCGCCCCCACCGAGGTCCCCCGTACACTGGCGCGGATGGCGACCGCCGAGGGCCGGATGTCCCGCCTGATCGACGACCTCTCCGCCCTCACCCGGGCCTCGGCCCGGGCGGTGGCCCCGACCCCGCACGACCTCGGCCGGATGGTCACCGAGGCCTGCGACCTGGTCTGCCCCGACGACCGCGGACTGCGGCTGGTGCTGGTGGTGCCGCCCACCCCGGTGCTGGTCGACGGCGAGGCCAGCTCCCTGGACCGGGTGGTGATGAACCTGGTCAGCAACGCGGTCAAGTACACCGACCCTGGTGGCACCGTCCAGGTCGTCGTACGCCTGGACGGGGAGTACGCCGAGCTCGCCGTCAGCGACTCGGGGATCGGGATCGGCGAGGAGGACCGCAAGCGCCTCTTCCACGAGTTCTTCCGCGGCACGAACGTCGAGGACCGCCCCGGCACCGGTCTCGGGCTCACCATCGCCGCCCGCATCGTCGGCCGGCTGGGCGGCACCATCGAGGTCGAGTCGGCCCTCGGCGTGGGCAGCCTGTTCCGGGTGCGACTGCCGCTGCACGGGACGGAGGCCGACGCGTGAACGGCACCGGCAGCCTCGACCCGCAGTCAGGACTCGGCCCCTTCCTCCAGCTCACCGCCGACTCGGTGGTCGACCTGCTCGGCTTCCAGGTCTGCCAGGTGAGCCTGGCCGGGCCGGCCGGAATGGTCACCGTGGCCCACGCCGTGGACGGCGCGGCGCCGAACGACGACCCCGCCGCGGGCCGGCTCAGCGAGACCCTCACCGACATCGACGGCAGCACCATCGGCTGGCTCAGTGCGGTGCCGGGGCCCAGCCCGCTCACCGCCGCCCAGATCGACCTGCTGGTCGGCTACGCCCGGCAGGCCGAGACCGCGATCCGGGTCTCGATCGCCGTGCGCCACGACCTGGAGCAGATCCGTGCCGCCGACGCCAGCCGGTCCGCCGTACGTCGGCTGGCGGCCAGCGACGACGCGGCGGCCGCCTGGCCGGAGATCGCCGAGCGGATCGAGGAGGCGTACCAGGCCGAGGACGTGCTGGTGCACAGCCTCAACCTGGACGGCTCGGCGACGCTGGTCGTCACCCGGCAGGCCGATCACCCCGGCGCCGCGACCCTCGACTTCCTCACCGCCGCCGCCCGATCGGCGTGGCAGCGTCGCGAGGCCGAGCCGTACCGGTTCGACACCGCCGCGACCGCGGGGCTCTCCGCAGGCAACCGCGCCGACGTGCAGCGCTGGTCGCGGGCGGCGGGGCTGGGCAACGCGCTGCTGGTCCCGATCGGGGCGACCGAGGAGTGCCTGGGCGCCCTGCTGATCGCCCGCACCGCCGACGCCCCGGCCTGGACCGAGACCCAGGTCCGCGGCGCGACGGCGCTCGGCGCCGACCTCGGGCTGGTGCTCTACACCCGCCGGACGCTGGAGACCCAGGGGCGCTACCTCGATGAGCTGCAGGCGATCGACGCCTACCAGGACGACCTGCTCGACACCGTCACCGCGATGCTGCGGGCGCCGATGCGTCGGATCGGGGAGCGGATCGCGCTGCTGCGCGATGGTGAGGCCGGTGGTGCGGAGTCGGGTGTGGAGTCGGGTGTCGGGGACGACCCGGGCGCCGCGACCACCGCCGAGATCGCCGTCGACGTCGGGCAGATGACGAGCCTGGTCGACGACCTGCTCTTCTTCTCCCGGGTCACCGACCCGCGGCGCAGCCGGGAGGCCGAGGTGATCAACGTCGCCACGCTGGCCCGCCAGGTCGCCGACCATGTCTTCCCGATGGCCGCCGGGCTGTCACTGCGGGTGCGCAGCAGCGGCGCGTTCCCGCTGGTGCGCGGCGACGAGGACGAGCTCACCCAGCTCCTCACCACGGTGATCACCAACGCCGTCCAGTACACCGCCCAGGGTGCCGTCACCGTGACGGTGGCCAGCGGGGCGACCGAGGCGGAGATCACCGTCGCCGACACCGGTATCGGGATCCTGGCCGAGGACGAGCCGCACGTCTTCGAGGAGTTCTACCGGGGCGCGAACACCGAGGGGATCAGTGGCAACGGCCTGGGGCTGGCGATCGCCTCGCGCGTCGCCGAGCACCACGGAGGCCGGATCGAGCTCTCCACGGTGCCCGGCGAAGGTACCTCGGTGCGGATCTACCTGCCGCTGACCGCCGCCGGCTGAGCGGCGGGCAGCGGGCCGGCCTCAGGCGCCGAGGTTGCGCAGCAGCAGGGCCTCGCCGAGCAGGACGCGCTCGTACTCGGGCAGGTGCAGGCCCTCGTTGGGGCCGTGGGCACGGGTGTCGGGGTCCTCCACGCCGGTCACCAGCACCTGGGCGGCCGGGAACGCGTCGAGGAACTCGGCGATGAACGGGATCGAGCCGCCCACCCCCATCGAGATCGGGGCGGTGCCGTCCCAGGCCTCGGTGAACGCGCTGTGCGCAGCGTCGTACGACGTCCCGGAGGCGGGCAGCACGATCGGCTCGCCCGCATCGAGCAGCTTCGTGGACAGGGTGGCGCCCCACGGGGTGTGGGCACGCAGGTGCGCCTCGAGGCGGGCCGCGGCGTTGGCCGAGGTGTCGCCGGGGGCGATCCGGATCGTGATCCGGGCACGGGCGGCCGGGGTCAGGGTGTTGGAGGCGCCGTCGACCTTGGGGGCGTCGAAGCCGGTGACGGTGATCGAGGGCTGGGTCCACATCCGCTCCACGGCCGAGCCGTGGCCGACCCACTCGGTGGTCGCCAGGGCGCCGGACTCCGAGCGCAGCCGCTCCTCGGGGTACTCCACGTCGGCGGCCGGACCCGCGAGCAGCCCCTCGACGGCGGCGGAGCCATCGGCGTTCCAGAGCGTGTTGAGCAGCCGGATCATCGCCATGATCCCGTCGGGGGCCAGGCCGCCCCACATCCCGGAGTGGACGGCGTGGCTGAGGGTGCGCAGCTCGATGTCCATCCGGATCATGCCGCGCAGGCTGGTGGTGAGCGCGGGGATGCCGATGTCCCAGTTGCCCGAGTCGGCGATCACGATGGTGTCGGCCTCGAGCTCGTCCTTGAACTTCTCCAGCAGGTCGGGCAGGGTCGCGCTGGCGACCTCCTCCTCGCCCTCGATGAAGAGCCGTACGGTGACGGGCAGGTCGTCGCCCAGGGCGCGCAGGGCCGCGACATGGGCGATCACGCCGCCCTTGTCGTCGGCGGTGCCACGGCCGTAGAGCCGGTCGCCGCGCTGCTCGGGCTCGAACGGGTCGTCCTGGGTCCAGTCGGCGTGGTCGTTCTCCGGCTGGACGTCGTGGTGGGCGTAGAGCAGCACCGTGGGAGCGCCCTCGGGGCCCTTCTTCTCACCGATGATGGCCGGCGGGGCGCCGTCGAAGGCCCGCACGATCCGGGCGTCGACGCCCTCGGCGACGAAGAGGTCGCGGACCAGCTCCGCGGACCTCTCGACCTCACCCAGCCGGGCGGGGTCGGCACTGACGGACTGGATCCGGACGAGGCGCTTGAGGTCCTCGAGCGCTCCGGGGAGTTCGGCGGTGATGCGGGCCTTGAGTTCATCGGTCGAGACGGTCACCGTTCCAGACTATGCCGACGACACCGCCGTGCAGGCCCGAGGAGCCCTCCAGCACAGCACTGTGACTGCACTGTGACCAAGGCGCTCAGCCCAGCGGGAGGTACGGCGTCAGGTCGGTGCGCTCCCCCGAGGCCCGCACCCGGGCCTCGGCGTCGGTCCAGGCCAGCTCGCCGGTGGCCAGCGCGATCCAGGTGGCGGCGTCGGTCTCGATCACGGCCGGCGGCGTCCCGCGGGTGTGGCGCACCCCCTCGATGCACTGGATCGCGGCGAAGGGCGGGATCCGCACCTCCACGCTCTTGCCGGGCGCCTTGGCCTCCAGCACCGCGAGGTAGTGCTTGGTGAGCAGCTTGAGGTCGGCCTTGGCGGGGGCCTCCTGGGCGTCGTGGGCCGCACGGATCCGGGCACGGGCATCGGCGACGTCGAGCCGGTCGGCGGGCTTGAGGCGGGCCGGCATCAGGCACCCCCGAAGCCGCGGACGGTGAACGGCTCCGACGGCGCCGGTACGTCGGCCTCAGCACCGTCTCCACCAGCACCGTCGCCACCAGCACCGTCGCCGTGGAGGACGTCCGGATAGGGCTGGAGCACGGAGTAGAGCGAGTAGGTCTCGCGCTCCCCCGGCTCACCGGCGCGCTCGCGCCAACGGTTGACGAACGCCTGCAGGGCGTCGTTGAACTCGGCCACCTCGTCGACGGTCAGCCGGAGCGCGCTCTCACTGACGATTCGTTCGACGCCCTCGACGGGATCGGCGTAGGCCAGGTCCACCAGGTGGTGGGCGCGCGCCGACGCGCTGCGGCGGAAGACCTCGACCGCGGCCGGTCCGCCCGGCTGGGCGAGCACCTCGCGGGTCTTGAAGCTCACCCCACCCTCGGGGTCGGCCAGCTGCCAGACCCGGTCGCGCCGGTCCCGTGCGGCCTCGGGGGCCTCGTCGACCAGGCCGTACTTGGCCAACTGGCGCAGGTGGAAGCTCACCTGGTTGGCCGGAAGGTCGAGGTTCTGCGCCAGGTCCGCGGCCCGCGCGGTGCCCTCGGCCGAGAGCTCGGCGAGGATCCGGTTGCGGGTCGGGTGGGCGATAGCGCGGAGCACGCGTGGGTCGTCGTACGTCGCCATGGGGGCAGTCTATCCGAATCCCGCACTACTAGTTGCGCAACATGTCTTGCGCAACATACGGTGCGGACATGGCCGACGCCCCTCCCCTCGCCGCGAAGCCCTCCTCCGGCTTCCGCTCCCTGGCCCACAACCGGGACTTCACCCTGCTCTGGGTGGGCCAGACGATCTCCGAGCTCGGCGCCCGGGCGAGCACGTTCGTCTTCCCGATCCTGGCCTTCGCCCTCACCGACAGCACCGTGGCCGCCGCAGCCGTCGAGATGCTCTTCCTGTTCGGCCTGGCCACCACGATGCTGCCCGCCGGGGTGCTCGCCGACCGGCTCGACCGCCGGATGCTGATGCGCGCCTCGGCCGCGCTAGGCGCGATCCTCTACGCCTCGCTCGCCGCGGCGGGCGCCCTCGGGGCGCTCACCATCGAGCATCTGCTGATCGTCGCCCCGCTGACCGGCCTGACCACCGGCCTCTTCGCGCCCGCCGAGACCTCGGCGATCCGGACCGTCGTCAGCCCCGAGGAGATGCCCGCCGCGCTGTCCCAGCAGCAGGCCCGCCAGCACGTCGCCAGCCTGCTCGGGGCGCCGTTGGGCGGGGCGCTGTACAGCCTGGCCCGGTGGGCGCCGTTCGTCCTCAACACCCTCTCGTACGCCGTCGCCTGGGTGCTCCTCGGCCGGATCCGCACCGACCTGTCCCCCGCCACGACCGACGAGCCACGGTCCCACCCCGCCCGCGAGCTCACCGAGGGGCTGCGGTTCACCGTCGGGGTGCCCTTCCTGCGGGTGATGCTGCTGTGGTCGCCGCTGGCGAACCTGACCGCCAACGCACTCTTCTTCCTCGCCATCCTGCGTCTGGTCCGCGAGGGGACGCCGGCCGGGGCGATCGCCCTGGCTGAGGTCGCCGCCGGCGTGGCCGGGATCCTCGGCGCGGCCATCGCCCCGTGGCTGATCGCCCGGATCCCGACCGGGTGGATCATCATCGGTGCCGGGTGGAGCATGGTGCCGCTCGCCGTACCGATCGCGCTGTGGCCCACCGTGCCGGTGGTCGCCGGTGCGCTGGCCCTGATCATGGTGCTCAACCCGGCCGGCAACGCCGGTGTCGGCGCCTATCGGATCGCCCTCACCCCGCCGGCCCTGACCGGGCGGGTGCAGTCGGCGATGATGTTCACCGCGATGACGACGATGCCGCTGGCACCCGTGCTCGCCGGCGGCCTGCTCGGGCTGCTGGGCGGCCGCGACGGCGGTCTCGCGATCGCCGTCCTGCTGGCGCTCGCGGTGCTGGTCCCGACCTGTTCACGGGTCGTTCGCCAGGTCCCCCGCCCGGAGCTCTGGTCTGCTCACCAGGGCGGGACTAACGTCACATCATGGCCACCACACTGAACCCGTACCTGTCCTTCCAGGACACCGCGCGCGATGCCATGGAGTTCTACAAGACCGTCTTCGGCGGCGACCTGAACTTCTTCACCTTCGGCGACATGGGTGCCGAGGATGCGACTGCCAACCTCATCATGCACGCCTCCCTGGTGACGCCCAGCGGGTACACGCTGTTCGCCTCCGACACCCCACCCGGGATGCCGTTCCAGGCCGGCTCGCAGATCACCGTCTCGCTGTCGGGCCCGGCCGCCGACGAGGCCGAGCTGCGCGGCTACTGGGACAAGCTGGCCGCCGACGCGACCGTCCACATGGCCCTGGAGAAGCAGATGTGGGGCGACGTGTTCGGTCACCTGGTCGACCAGTACGGCACCCCGTGGATGGTGAACATCGGCCAGGAGGCCCCGCCGGCCTGACCACGAGGGCACCGGCGAGAGTTAAGTGCTGGTGAAATACGCCTGGATCGGCCCGAGGCGGGGCTTTCACCAGCACTTAACTCACCGACGAACTCACCGCGACCGGTCCGAGGGCAGTGCCCAGTCGAGTGGGCCGATGCCCAGCCTCCGCTCGATCGCGGCACGGCCCGCGGGACGATAGAGACTCCCGGCGAGAAGGTCCCGCCACGGCTGTGCGCTGATCCGCCGACGTGCCGCGGCCTCGATTGGGGCGAGGATCCCCTCAGGATCGTTGAGCAGGTCCTGTGCGACGTACCCCCGCCGATGGAAGCCCGCGTCAGCCAACCGCCGCTCCCGAGCCAGATCCCTCACCTGTACGTCGGCCTCGCGATGTTGCGCACCGTCGTACTCCTGAAACTGGCCGGTCGATTCGACCATCAGGTCGATGCGCGCCACGAAGCGGCCGTGCTCATCGGTGATGTCGACCTGCGGCGTCACCCGCACCCCGCAGACCACGTGCAGCATCCGCAGCATCGACTCCCAGGGCGACTCCGAGCGGCCATCCGCCAGTGCCAGTGCCTCTCGAAAGCGGACCACACCACGGCGCTTCCGGCGCTGGATCCGGTCCAGCTCGGCACGGCTGCACAACTCAAGGTGTAGCGCGGAGTCGATCAGGATCACCGCATCGAGCAAGCCCAGGTAGCGACAACAGCACACCAGCGCTTCGGGAACCGTCACCACTCGGGCTCCGCTCACCAGACACGAAGCCGGCGCGACCGGGTGCCGGATCACGTGAAGCCCCTCTCGCACGGGCGTGGTCTCGTACGGATGGCGGGCGAGCGCCACCATCACCGGCAGCCCCGACGGAGTCCAGGGCAGCCAGAGGCCGTGAGCCAACGCGGCGGTGAGGCCGGTGCCGACCGCATCCCTGGGCAGTGCGGGCAGCCACCCCCGGAGCTCAGCAAGCGCTGCCGCCGAGCGGGTGGCGTCGACGAGCCGGTCGGGCCGGGCCGGCACAGGCGTCGGGGCAGAGATCCAGACACCACGACTGGGGTGGGACGGAGTGGGGCGCATCGGCCCAGGTTCCGCATGACAGGCGCGGCCCGCTCGCGCCGTACGCCGCCCTGTGGATGAGGCCCGAAAAACGCCGCCCTGTGGAGGCCCCGCGGCTGCCCATTCGGGTTAACTGCTGGTCAAACCTCTCCAAATCGCCCCGGAGAGGGACTTTCACCAGCAGTTAACCCAGCAAGGGCCAGAGGATCAGGCCATCGCAGCCGGGAGCGTCGCCTCCCAGGCCGCCTTGAGCTCGGCGACCGGGATCTCGAACTGGCCCTCGACCTTGATCACGTCGCCGCCGGTGACACCGATCTCGGTGACGACCACGTCGGCCTCGGAGGCGGCCCGCACGAACGCCGCGCCGTCCTCGAGGTGGGTCGTGACCAGGATCCGGCCGGCCGACTCGGAGAAGAGCGCCACGAAGGCGTCCCCGTCCAGGGCCACCTCGGCACCGATGCCGGAGTCGATCGCGGCCTCGGCCAGGGCCTGGGAGAGGCCGCCGTCGGCGAGGTCGTGCGCCGAGACGATCAGCGACCGGGCGGCGGCGATCAGGTCGGCGTTGCGCTTCTCCGCGGCCAGGTCGACGCGCGGCGGCAGACCACCGAGGTGACCGTGCACGACGTGCGCCCACTCCGAGCCCGACAGCTCCTCGCGGGTCTCGCCGAGGACGAAGATCCGCTGGCCCGCGGCGGCGAACGCCGACGGGATCCGGGTGGTGACGTCCTCGATCACGCCGAGGGTGGCCACGACCGGCGTCGGCAGGATCGCGACGTCGCCGGTCTGGTTGTACAGCGAGACGTTGCCGCCGGTGACGGGCAGGCCGAGCTCGAGGCAGGCGTCCTTGAGGCCACGGCAGGCCTCGGCGAACTGCCACATCACGTCAGGGTCCTCGGGCGAGCCGAAGTTGAGGCAGTCCGAGATCGCCAGCGGAGTGGCGCCGACGGTCGCGACGTTGCGGAAGGACTCGGCCAGCGAGAGCTGCGCACCGGTGTACGGGTCGAGCTTGGCGAACCGGCCGTTGCCATCGGTGGAGAGCGCGACGCCGCGGGCGGAGTCCTCGGCGATCCGGATCATGCCGGAGTCGGCCTTGCGGGACATGATCGTGTTGCCGCGCACGTAGTGGTCGTACTGCTGGGTCACCCAGGTCTTGTCGCACAGGTTCGGCGAGGCGACCAGCTGGAGCCAGGTCGACCGGAGCTCCTCGGCCGACGCGGGACGCGCGAGCGCCTCGGCGGTGTCGGCCTGGAGGGTGTCCTGCCAGGCGGGGCGGGCGAACGGGCGGTGGTAGACCGGGCCGTCGTGGGCGACGGTGCGCGGGTCCACGTCGACGATGGTCTGGTCGTGGAAGTCGATCACGAGGCGACCGTTGCCGGTGACCTCGCCGATGGTGGCGGCCTCGACGTCCCACTTGGCGCAGATCTCGTAGAACCGGGCCTCGTCCTCGGGGGCGATGACAGCCATCATCCGCTCCTGGGACTCCGACATCAGGATCTCTTCGGGCGTCAGCGTGGAGTCACGCAGCGGCACCCGCTCGAGGTGGACGTGCATGCCACCGTCGCCGGCCGCGGCCAGCTCGGAGGTGGCACACGAGATGCCGGCCGCACCGAAGTCCTGGATGCCGCGCACGATGCCCGAGGCGAAGAGCTCCAGGGTGCACTCGATCAGCAGCTTCTCCATGAAGGGGTCGCCGACCTGGACCGAGGGGCGCTTGGCGGGGCCGTCCTCCTCGAACTCGATCGAGGCCAGGATGGAGGCGCCGCCGATGCCGTCGCCGCCGGTGCGGGCGCCGTACATGATGACCAGGTTGCCGGCACCGGACGCCTTCGCCAGGTGCAGGTCGTCGTGCCGCAGTACGCCGACCGCGAGCGCGTTGACCAAGGGGTTGCCGAGATACGTCGGGTCGAAGACGACCTCGCCGCCGATGTTCGGCAGGCCGAGGCAGTTGCCGTAGCCACCGACGCCGGCCACAATCCCGGGCAGCACCCGGTGGGTGTCGGCCTCGTCGAGCGGGCCGAAGCGGAGCGGGTCCATCACGGCGACCGGGCGGGCACCCATCGCGAGGATGTCGCGGACGATGCCGCCGACGCCGGTCGCGGCGCCCTGGTAGGGCTCGACGAAGGACGGGTGGTTGTGCGACTCGACCTTGAAGGTGACCGCGTAGCCCTCGCCGATGTCGATCACGCCGGCGTTCTCGCCGATGCCGGCGAGCAGCTTGCCGGCCGGGGTCTCCTGCGGAATCTCCCCGAACTGCTTGAGGTGGACCTTGGAGGACTTGTAGGAGCAGTGCTCGGACCACATCACCGAGTACATCGCCAGCTCGGCGCCGGTGGGACGCCGTCCGAGGATCTCGCGGATGGCGGCGTACTCGTCCTCCTTGAGGCCCAGCTCGAGCCACGGCAGCGCCTTGTCGGGATCGGAGGCGGCCACCTCGACGGTGTCGAGCTTGGGGAGCGAGTCAGGGGCGGTGATCGGAGCCGAAGTCACGGCGCTCAATCTAGCCGAGACAGGGGCCGATCCCTTAGCCGAGGCAGTGCTCAGCGGAGCAGGCCGTCGGCCACGACCTCGAGCAGCGGACGGACCGCCGCCGCGTCCATCTCCGACTGGTCGGCCATCGAGGCCACGCCGCCGACGAGCTTGACCACCTGGATCGGGTTGACGTCGCTGCGCATGGCGCCTTCGAGCCGGCCCAGGACCGCCTCGTTGGCCTCGCGCAGCGCCTGGCACTTGGTCACCAGCGGGGAGCTGGCGTCGTCGATCGCCGCGGTCAGCTTGGCCGGGGTGCCCTTGTTGTAGGAGATCAGCCGGACGTAGGTCTCCAGCCACTCCAGCAGCAGCTCACGGCCCTCGTTGGTCGAGGCGAGCACCTTCTCCTTGGAGCTGGTGACGTTGTCGACCCAGGCCTGCATCACGGCGTCGTGCAGTGCCTCGCGGGTGGCGAAGTGGCGGTAGAGGGTGCCGGGGCCGACCTCGGCGCGACGGGCGATCTCGTCGAGCGGGGCGTCGTAGCCCTTCTCCCGGAAGACGGCGCGCGCCGCCTCGATGATCCGCTCGCGGTTGCGTACGGCGTCGGCCCGCATCGTCCCGTCCTTCCGGGTGCACCACTGAGGCGCACGTCACCCTTGCTAAACGGAGACAGTCTCCGTTAATCTCTTCTCCAAGCGGAGAACGTCTCCAGATTACCTCTACTCGGCCCGATCGGGCCAGAACCAGGATCTCCCCTCATGTCTGTCTCCACACCCACGCGTGCCCACCAGGCCGATGCCGGTGGCCAGACGCAGCCCGGTCGCGCCTCGACCGTCGGCCTCGCCTTCGTACTCCTCGCCCAGCTCATGCTCGTGCTCGACGCCACCATCGTGAACGTCGCCCTCCCCGACATCGCCTGGCTCGGCTTCGGCCCGGCCTCGCTGTCGTGGGTGCTCAACGCCTACACACTCGCCTTCGGCGGCCTGCTGCTCCTCGGCGGGCGGCTCGGCGACGTCCTCGGTCGGCGCCGGATCTTCCTGCTCGGCGTGGCCGTCTTCACCACCTTCTCCCTGCTCGGCGGACTGGCGGTCAACCCGACCATGCTGGTCGCCTCCCGCGCCCTGCAGGGTGTCGGTGCGGCGCTCGCCGCCCCCAGCGTGCTCGCCCTGATCACCACCAACGCCGGCACCGAGGCCGCCCGCAACCGTGCCCTGGCCGCCTTCACCGCCGTCTCCTCGGGCGGTGGCGGACTCGGCCTCATCCTCGGCGGCATCCTCACCGAGGCGATCTCGTGGCGCTGGACCATGTTCGTCAACGTCCCCGTCGGCCTGCTCGTGCTGGCCGTGGTCCCCCGCCTGATCGGCGAGACCCCGCGTCGCCACGGCCGCTTCGACCTGGTCGGCGCGGTCTCGGCCACCGGTGGCGCCGTCGCCCTGGTCTTCACCCTGGTCAAGGCCCCCGAGTGGGGCTGGACCAGCGCCGCCACCCTCGGCGGGATCGCCCTGGCCCTGGCACTGTTCGCCCTGCTGGTCCTCACCGAGCAGCGCCACCCGCACCCGCTGCTGCGTCCGGCCCTGCTGCGCAACCGGCGCCGGGTGGCGACCCTGGTCGCCTCGGTCTCGCTCTTCGGCTCGATGCTCGGCGTCTTCTTCGTCACCGTGCAGTTCCTGGAGGACCACCTCGCCCTGAGCCCGATCCAGGCCGGGTTCGGCTTCCTGCCGTGGCCGCTGTCGATCTTCACGCTGTCGCGGTTCACCCCGCAGCTGGTCGCCCGCTTCGGTCACGCCCGGATGATCCTGGCCGGGATGCTGCTCGGGATCGCCTCGTTCGCCCACCTGGCCACCCTCGGCCACGGGGCCGGGTACTGGTCGATCATGCCCTCGCTCCTCCTCGGCGGTACGGCGATCGGGCTGGCCATGATGCCGATGACCGGTCTCGTCCTGACCGGGGTCGAGCCCGAGCACGCCGGCTCCGCCTCGGGCCTGCTGCAGACCACCCAGCAGCTCGGCGGGGCGATCGGCTTCGCGATCGTGACCAGCGTCTACGCCTCGCACCAGTCGGTGAGCTTCATCGACGGCGCCCGGGCCGGCTACACCGCCGCGGTGGTGCTGATCGGGATCGGCGCCCTGGCGGCTCTGAGCCTGGTGATCCGGCGCCCCGGCCCGGCCTTCGAGACCGCCTGACGGACGCGAAACCTGGGGCTGAAGTGACTTCTGAGGTTAAAGTCACGTCATGTTCCAGGTCAGGCCCGCCCTGCTCCATCCACGCACGTTGCTGATCGCAGCCACGGTGATCGCCCTCGCGGTGGTCTTCCTGGTGCTGCCCCAGGTCCGCAACGACACGGCTCGCACCACCGCCGCTAACCCGGTCACGCCCCGGGCCTTCACCGGCCTCGGCTTCGACCAGTGCCAGGCGCCGAAGCAGTCAGCGATGGACGCATGGCGGGCCAAGAGCCCGTTCAAGGCCGTCGGCATCTACGTCTCGGGTGACTCCCGGGCCTGCCGCTCGCAGACCTACCTCAACTCCACCTGGGTCTCCACCCAGCTGGCCCAGGGGTGGCACCTGCTCCCGATCGTGCTCGGCCCGCAGGCCTCCTGCCAGCCGCGGTTCCCGCGCTACAAGGACGACTTCAAGATCAGCGCGACCGCCACCGGCACCTACGCCAAGGCCTCGGCCCAGGGCACCACCGAGGGCACCAAGTCCGTCGCGGACGCCAAGTCACTCGGCATCGTCCCCGGGAGCACCCTGTTCTACGACCTCGAGGGCTTCACCTACACCAACACCGCCTGCCGCGAGTCGGCCCTGCGCTTCGTCTCTGCCTGGAACGCCCGGGTCAAGGCGCTGGGCTACCGCGCCGGTTTCTACTCCAGCGCCGGCTCCGGGATCAAGATGATCGAGGCCGCCCGGGTGAACCGGACCGCCGGCATCACCCTCCCCGACGTGCTCTGGCTGGCGCGGTACGACGGCAAGGCGAACACCAGCGCCACCGACTACCTCTCCGACGCCGGCTGGCAGGGCTCCCGGATCAAGCAGTTCCAGGGCGGCCACAACGAGACCTACGGCGGCGTGACGATCAACATCGACCGCAACTACCTGGCGCTGGCGGCACCGCCGGCGACCAGCACGCCGAAGCCGGCCACCACCGCCGCGGCTCCGACGAAGGCGCCCTCCCCCGCGACGACCGCTCCGACCACGGCGGCCGCGGAGAGGCACTGCGGCGGGGTGAAGGTCGACCTCGCCCTGTACCCGCTGGTGCGCAAGCCGACCGCCACCTTCACCCCGCGCAAGGACGCCGTCGCGGCCCTGACCTGCCTGCTGCGGGAGCGGACGATCTACCGGGGCCCGGTCACGTCGACGTACACGGCTGAGACGCAGGCCTTCGTCAGGCTCTGGCGCAAGAACCACGGGATGGCGGTCAACACGCTGTGGACCGCGAAGCAGTGGATGTGGCTGCTGGCCAAGGGCTCGCGCCCGACGCTCCAGGCCACGACCACCGGCTCCCGGGTCCGCGACGTGCAGCGTGCCCTCAACGCCGCGAACAAGCAGCTCGGCCTGCAGATCACCGGCTCGTTCAACAAGACCTCGCTGCGGGCGCTGCGCGCCTGGCGGGCGAAGGTCGGGCTGCCCACCGGCAAGCCGTTCGGCGTCACCGAGTGGCGTGCGCTGCAGGCCGGTCGCCGCTGAGCGACCCGCAGCGCGCAGGCGGACGAACCCACCGACGACGACGGGCCCCGGTTCTCACGATCGTGAGAGCCGGGGCCCGTTCGGTGTCTGAGGCAGGCGGGCTGCCGAGGTCAGCTGAGCGCCGAGGCGACGAAGCCGGCCAGGCTGGTGAAGAAGCCGGCGCCGTCGGTGCCGGAGCCGGTGAGCTCCTCGACCGCGTGCTCGGGGTGCGGCATCAGGCCGACCACGTTGCCGCGCTCGTTGGTGATGCCGGCGATGTCGTTGACCGAGCCGTTGGGGTTCATCCCGACGTAGCGGGCCACGATCCGGCCCTCGCCCTCCAGCCGCGCGATGGTCTCGGCGTCGGCCTGGAACTGGCCCTCACCGTTCTTCAGCGGTACGACGATCTCCTGACCGTGCTCGTACGCCGAGGTCCACGGGGTGGTCGCGTTCTCGATCCGCAGGGTCTGGTCGCGGCAGATGAACTTGAGGTGGTCGTTCATCAGCAGGCCGCCGGGGAGCAGGTGCGACTCGACCAGGATCTGGAAGCCGTTGCAGATGCCGAGCACGGGCATGCCCTTGTTCGCGCCCTCGATGACCTCGGTCATGATCGGGGCGAACCGGCTGATCGCACCGCAACGCAGGTAGTCGCCGTAGGAGAAACCGCCCGGCAGGATGACGGCGTCGACGCCCTGCAGGTCGTGGTCGCCGTGCCACAGCGAGACCGGCTCGTTGCCGGTGAGGCGGACCGCCCGAGCAGCGTCGACGTCGTCGAGCGTGCCCGGGAAGGTGATGACTCCGACCTTCATCAGGCTTCGATCCGCACGACGAAGTTCTCGATGACCGTGTTGGCCAGGAAGGTCTCGGCGAGCTTCTCGATCTCGGCGATCGTGGCGGCCGAGGTGTCGGCGACCTCCAGCTCGAACCGCTTGCCCTGGCGGACCTCGGTCACCCCGGAGAAGCCGAGCCGGGGCAGCGCGCCGAGAACGGCCTTGCCCTGGGGGTCGAGAATCTCGGGCTTGGGCATGACATCAACGACGATGCGAGGCATGGCGGTGAGTCTAGAACGTGCCTCGGCAGCCGGTCGCATCCGCAGGCGCTAGTGGCTCGGGCCGCGAGGGGCCAGACTGGAGCCATGAGCAATCCGAATGTCCAGGCTGCCCTGGCCGCAGCCCAGTTCAAGCTGCAGTTTCCGCAGTCGCTGGCGACGTACGACGACTACGCCTCGGCCCAGAAGACGGTGGACTACCTCTCCGACCACGAGTTCCCGGTGCAGAACTGCATGATCGTCGGGACCGAGCTCAAGCAGCTCGAGCGGGTCACCGGCCGGCTGACCACCCCGCGGGTGGCGCTGGGCGGCCTGCTCAGCGGCCTCTGGCTGGGTCTCTTCGTCGGCATCCTGTTCACCCTCTTCACCAGCGGCAACGCCCTGGGCCAGATCGCCTCGACGATGCTCTTCGGTGCGGCGTTCGGTGTGATCTGGGCACTGGCGGGCTACATGGCGACCCGGGGCCAGCGCGACTTCTCCTCGATCACCCAGGTGGTGGCGACGAAGTACGAGGTGCTGGTCGAGCACAAGGTCGCCGCCCAGGCCCGCGAGCTGCTCGCCGGGCTGCCGGGCGCGCTGCCCAACCCCTTCCTGTGAACTTGGGGAAAGTAACCCCACACACCCGGTGAACGTGGGGAAAGTAACGCCCGCAGAACGCCGAACCGGCGGAAAGTCACAGCTCCAGCTGTGACTTTCCGCCGGTTC
>NZ_JASLGR010000041.1 GCF_030150155.1 Nocardioides sp. | reverse complement strand
AACAGGTCCAGGTCGCGGATGATCGCGGCCGGACGCAGGTCGAAGACCGAGAGCACGGCAGCCTGGATCTTCTCCACCGCGACGGTCTCGGTGCCGAAGGTCTCGACGAAGACGCCGACGGGCTGGGCCTTGCCGATCGCGGAGGCGACCTGAACCTCGGCGCGGCGGGCCAGACCCGCGGCGACGATGTTCTTGGCGACCCAGCGCATCGCGTAGGCGGCCGAGCGGTCGACCTTCGACGGGTCCTTGCCGGAGAAGGCTCCACCACCGTGACGGGCCATGCCGCCGTAGGTGTCGACGATGATCTTGCGACCGGTCAGGCCGGCGTCACCCATCGGGCCACCGACGACGAAGCGACCGGTGGGGTTGATGTAGAGCTTGTAGCCGTCGAACGGGACGCTGGTCTTGAACTGCTCCAGCACCGGCTCGATGACGTGCTTCTTGATGTCGGCGGCGAGCTGCTCCTGGGTGACGTCCTCGGAGTGCTGCGTGGACAGCACCACGGTGTCGACCCGGACGGCGCGGTTCTCGTCGTCGTACTCGATGGTGACCTGGGTCTTGCCGTCGGGACGCAGGTAGGCCAGCGTGCCGTTCTTGCGCACCTCGGTGAGGCGCTCGGCGAGCGTCTGGGCCATCTTGATCGGCAGCGGGAAGAGCTCGGGGGTGTCGTCGCAGGCGTAGCCGAACATCAGGCCCTGGTCGCCCGCGCCCTGCTTGTCGAGCTCGTCGGCCGACCCCTCGACGCGCTCCTCCTCGGCGGTGTCGACACCCTGAGCGATGTCGGCGGACTGCGAGCCGATGGCGACCTGCACACCGCAGGAGTTGCCGTCGAAGCCCTTGTCGGAGGAGTCGTAGCCGATCTCGAGCACCTTCTGGCGCACCAGCTGGGCGACCGGGGCGTAGGCGTCGGTGGTGACCTCGCCGGCCACGACCACGAGGCCGGTGGTGAGCAGGGTCTCGACGGCGACCCGGCTGGCCGGGTCGTGCTCGAGCAGGTAGTCGAGGACGGTGTCGCTGATCTGGTCGGCGATCTTGTCCGGGTGTCCCTCGGTCACAGACTCGGAGGTGAACAGGCGTCCAGTCACGTTTCTTACTCCTGAGAATCGTCAGTAGGCACTGACGAGAATAGTCGAGTCACTTGATCCCAAATGACGTTGCTCAAAACCGACTTCGCGCCGGTCGGAACCTCGGTGGCTGAGCCGTCCGCACCGAGGATGATCGCTTCGTTCTCCGCAGAGCCGAAGACCTTGCCCCCGCTGACGTCGTTGACGACTAGCAGGTCACAGCCCTTGCGGGCGAGCTTGGCCCGAGCCAGGTCGAGCACCGAGCCGGTGGCGTCGCCGGTCTCGGCAGCGAACCCGACGATCACCTGCCCGGGCCGCTGGCGCTCGGCACTGATCGTGGCGAGGATGTCGGGGTTCTGCTCCAGCTCGATCGTCGGGGCCGATCCGTCGCCGGCCTTCTTGATCTTGGCGTCGCTGAAGCTGGTCGGCCGGAAGTCGGCCGGAGCGGCGGCCATCACGACGGCGTCGGCGCCCGCAGCGGCGGCGACGACCTCGTCACGCAGCTGAGCCGTCGACTCGACCGTGACCACCTTCACACCGGCGGGGTCGGGCAGTGCCACGTTGGCCGCGATCAGGGTCACCGAGGCGCCGCGGGCGGCCGCAGCACGAGCCAGGGCGTAGCCCTGCAGCCCGCTGGAGCGGTTGCCGAGGAAGCGCACCGGGTCGAGGTACTCCCGGGTGCCGCCGGCGCTGACCACCACATGGCGGCCCTCCAGGTCCCGTACGCCGATCCCGCGCGCAAGCACCTCGCGGCAGACCTCGAGGATCTCCACCGGCTCGGGCAGGCGGCCCTTGCCGGTGTCGACCCCGGTGAGGCGACCCTCGGCGGGCTCGATCACCAGGGCACCGCGCTCGCGGAGCGTGGCGACGTTGGCGACGGTGGCGGGGTGCTCCCACATCTCGGTGTGCATCGCCGGGGCGAAGACGACCGGGCAGCGGGCGGTCAGCAGGACGTTGCCGAGCAGGTCGTCGGCGAGCCCCTGGGCGGCCTTGGCCAGTGTGTTCGCGGTCGCCGGGGCGATCACGACCAGGTCGGCCTCCTGGCCGATCCGCACGTGCGGGACCTCGGTGATGTTGTCGAACACCTCGGTCGAGACCTGCTTGCCCGACAGCGCCTCCCAGGTGGGAGCGCCGACGAAGCGCAGCGCCTCACGGGTCGGCACGACGGTGACGTCGTGGCCGGACTCGGTCAGCTTCCGGAGCAGATCGGCCGCCTTGTAGGCAGCGATCCCACCGCAGACACCCAGAACGACCTTCGGCCGCGCCAAGGGCGCGGCCGAAGAGTCGGAGTTACTGGTCAGCGCAGGCTCACTCAGCTGCGGCGAACGGGTCGGCGACGTCGGCCGCGGCAGCGGCCGCCTCGGCGGCTGCGATCTCGGCGGGGTCGATCTCCTCGCAGGTCAGCAGGTCCTCGTTGATCTCGCGCAGCGCGATCGAGAGGGGCTTCTCCTGGACGTGGGTCTCGACCAGCGGGCCGACGTACTCCAGCAGGCCCTCGCCGAGCTGGGAGTAGTAGGCGTTGATCTGGCGGGCGCGCTGGGCACCGTAGAGGACCAGACGGTACTTGCTGTCGGTCTTGCTCAGCAGGTCATCGATCGAAGGGTTGGTCACGCCCTGGGCGTCGATCTCGGGGGCAGCCACGTGCTCAAGCCTCACTATCGTTTGAAGTCGGACCCATCAAGGCTACCAACTCTCGCGCGGCTTCGTGAACTTCGCGGTTGACGATGGTGACGTCGAACTCGGCCTCGGCGGCCAGCTCGTGGCGGGCGGTCTCCAGCCGGCGCTCGCGCTCCTCCTCGGTCTCGGTGCCACGCCCGACCAGTCGGCGGACGAGCTCGTCCCACGACGGCGGGGCGAGGAAGACCAGGCGGGCCTCGGGCATCGAGACCCGGACCTGGCGCGCGCCCTGGAGGTCGATCTCCAGCAGCGCCGGGCGACCGGCGGCCAGCGCCGCCTCGACCGGCTTGCGGGGCGTGCCGTAGCGGGCGACCTTGTGCACGGTCGCCCATTCCAGCAGCTCGTCGTCGGCGATCATCCGGTCGAACTCGTCGTCACTGACGAACCAGTAGTGCACGCCGTCGACCTCGCCGGGGCGCGGGGCCCGGGTGGTGGCCGAGACGGAGAACCAGACGTCGGGGTAGCTCTCCCGCACGGCGGTCGCGACGGTGCCCTTGCCGACCGCGGTCGGCCCGGCCAGGACGACGAGGCGGTTGGCGGCGGTCGGCTCAGTCACGGGAACCGAACTCCCGGCTCAGGGCGGCGATCTGGTTGACGCCCAGGCCGCGCACGCGGCGGCTCTCGGCGATCTCGAGGCGTTCCATCAGCGCCTTGGCGCGGACCTTGCCCACGCCGGGCATGGCCTGGAGCAGGTCGACGACCTTCATCTTGCCGATGACCTCGTTGACCTGGCCAGCCTCGATCACCTCGATGATGGAGGCGCCGGAGTTCTTGAGGCGGTTCTTCACCTCGGCCCGCTCCCGGCGGGAGGCCGCGGCCTTGTCCAGGGCGGCCTGACGTTGTTCAGGGGTGAGCGGGGGCAGGGCCACGGATTCCTTCTTCTCAGACGGCGGGGAGGGGTCCGCGTCAATGTAGCCAGTCGGCCGGGTGTGATCAATCGCGGGGGTCGTACCGAAAATACGGTATCCGCGTTCATGAAAAGTTAAGATACGGAGTGTCATATACGCGCGCGTCTGCGCGCGGTCATTGCAGAGGAGCAGCACATGACATCCGCGTCCCGGTCCACCCGATCACCACTCGTCTGGACGGGGGCGGGAGCGGTCGCCGCGATCACGACGGCGCTGGCCCTGATGCCCGGTGCTGCCGGTGCTGCCAGTGGCTCCGGACTCGACCCGATGGCCGTCAACGGCGACTTCACCGTGATGACCACCGGCGACGCCTACCTCGCCAACGCCGAGATCGAGGGCTCCGTGGCGGTCGGCGGCAACTTCACCGCCAAGGGCGGCTACCCGATCATCCACTCCAGCGGCCTGACCCCGACCGGCTACGACCTGCCCGTGATCGACTCCGACCCGACCCGTCTGCTGATCGGTGGCACGTTCGTGCCGGGCAGCAACGGCCAGAACGACGTCTCCTCGCGCGGCTGGGTGACCACCGACCAGAAGGGGTACATCAAGATCGCCAAGCTGACCGGTCTGACCGTCAGCGACCGAGGCACCGGCACCTGGATCGCTGCCGGGCCCTCGGGCACCCAGCAGGGCCTCTACGACGAGAACCACGCCCTCCCTGCCGCCCCCGCGGCGCCGGAGTCCGACGTGCTCTCCCCCACCGGCTTCACCACCTACGTGAGCCAGCGATCGGTGACCGCCGCTGCTGCGACCTCCTGCCTCGGCTCCGTCAGCGCCACCGAGAGCTCGACCGTGCACGTCGTGACCGTGAGCGCCACCCCCTCGGGCAGCGCTGCCGACCTCGACATCGACATCGAGTCCGGCAAGACCAACATCCTCGAGCTGCCGGCCACCTCGCCGTACTTCAGCAGCAACTACGCGATCAACCTGGTCGGCGGCACGCTGAGCTCGACCACCGCGCTGATCATCAGGCCGACCGGCATCACCAACGGCACCACGATCGACATGCCGGAGTTCAAGGCCGTCGCCAACACGAACGCCGCGACCCCGAACACCATCGCGCCGTACACCCTGATCGACCTCAGCGGTCTCACCACGGGCACCGACGTCAGCGTGACCGGCAAGAAGATCAGCGGCTCGATCTTCGCTCCCGACGTCGACCTGACCCTGACCCAGGGCAGCCCGGCCGAGGGCACCATCTACGCAGGCTCGCTGATCGCCAACGGCAACGGTGAGATCCACCACTACGGCTTCAAGAGCGTGATCAACTGCGCCACCACGGTGACCACCACCTCGGCCGCGCCGACCGGCACCACCACGACCGCCGCTCCGACCGCGACGACGACCACCTCGACCGCCAGCGTCTCGGCCAGCACCTCGGCCTCGACCTCGGCGACGGCCTCGGCCACCACCTCCTCGAGCGCGGGCGTCGGCAACGCCGGTGACGAGCGTGACGACGACGGTGCCACCGGTGCCCTGGCCGAGACCGGCTCCTCGGTCAGCGTCAGGATCCTCGGGATCGCCGTGGCCCTGCTCGCCGCCGGTGCGGCGCTGGTGCTCGCAGCGCGTCGTCGGACGAACTGACTCAGACGGTCAGGGGCGTGTGACACACGTCCCTGACCTGCTGCTGGATGTCGGCCAGCGCGGTGGTGGGCCCTTCGCCCGCCAACGCCGTCGCGGCCTTCGAGAGGGCGGCCTTGTCTCCGGACGAGGTCGCCCTCTTCAGGTCCTCCAGGGCACCGATCAGGGTCGACCAGGAGTCCTGGATGTCGCTGGGCGCCTTCGCAGCCAGGGCCTGGAAGTCCGGCAGCGCCTGGAGCAGGGCGTCCTTCTTCCCAGCCGCCACGAGCTCGCTGAGGTGCTGCTGGCGGGCCTTCACCTCGCCGCAGTACGCCGACACCTGATCGCCGCCACAGCCGGCGGCGATCAGGGGCAGGACCACGAGTCCCGCGGCGACCAGCGCCCGCTTCAGGACGAGAGCTCCGCGTTCGTCCGCTGCGCAGCCGCAGCGAGGGCAGCGACCGACGGGCCCTGACGCAGCAGGCCCCGACTCGAGCTCGGCAGCACCATCAGGCCGGCGAAGATCCGCTTGATGTCGGCCACCGTGCCGCCCTGCTCCCCGAAGCCGGGGGCCAGGATCGGGCCGTTGAAGTCCAGGGACTCCCCCGCATCCCCCAGCGTCGCGCCGACGACGGCGCCGAAGGAGCCGATCGGGTCGGCGTCCGCGTTGAGGCCGCGCAGATGGTCGAACATCCGGGCAGCGACCGACTCACCGGTGTCGGTGGTGGCGCGCTGCACCTCGGGGCCCTCCTTGTTCGAGGTCAGCCCGAGCACGAAGAGCCCGGCGTCGAACCGGCGGGCCGTGTCCACGAACGGGTCGAGGGAGCCGAACCCGAGGTAGGGCGAGACCGTGATCGCGTCCGAGGCCAGCGGCGAGGCCGGGTCCAGGTAGGCATCGGCGTACGCCTGGGAGGTGGAGCCGATGTCGCCCCGCTTGATGTCGAGGAGCACCAGCGCCCCGGCCGCACGCGAGTCGGCGATGACCCGCTCCAGCACGGCGACGCCGCGGGAGCCGAACCGCTCGTAGAAGGCGCTCTGCGGCTTGATCACGCTGACGTGCGGCGCCAGTCCCTCAACGGCGGTCAGCGCGAAGCGCTCCAGGCCGTCGACGGTGTCGGGCAGGCCCCACTCGGCCAGCAGGCCCGCGTGCGGGTCGATCCCGGCACACAGCGGACCCCGGGCCGCCACCGCCTCGGCGAGACGGGCTCCGAACGGTGCAGCCATCAGTGGATCCCCTTCGCGATGCGGCGGGCCCACAGCGGCCCCTCGTAGATGAAGGCGGTGTAGCCCTGGACCAGAGTGGCACCGGCGTCGATCCGCTCCTGCGCATCGGCGACGGAGGTGACCCCGCCGACCCCGATCAGGGTCAGGTCGTCACCGACCCTCGCCTTGAGCAGGCGCAGCACCTCCAGGCTCCGCTCACGCAGCGGCCGGCCCGAGAGGCCGCCCGCGCCGACCTCGGCGATCTGCTGCGGGTGCGAGCGCAGCCCGTCACGACTGATCGTGGTGTTGGTGGCGATGATGCCGTCCAGGTGCTGCGAGAGCGCCAGGTCGGCGACGTCACGGACGTCCTCGTCGGCCAGGTCGGGAGCAATCTTGACCAGCAGCGGCACCCGGCGGCCCTGACCTGCCGTCGCCTCGTCGGCCGTGCGACGGACGTGAGCGAGCAGCGGCTCGAGCTTCTCCACTGCCTGCAGCGTGCGCAGGCCGGGGGTGTTCGGGGAGCTGACGTTGACCACCAGGTAGTCGGCGTACGGCGCCAGCAGGCGGGCCGAGAGTCCGTAGTCGGCCTCGACGGCGACCTGGTCGTCCTCGGGCACGACCTTGGTCTTGCCGATGTTGATCCCGAGCACCGGGCCGCGACGACTCCCCCGCCGGGCCTCGGCACGGGTCTGCAGCCGGGCGGCGACCGCGGCGGCACCGTCGTTGTTGAAGCCCATCCGGTTGACCACGGCACGGTCCGACGTCAGCCGGAAGAGCCGTGGGGTGGGGTTGCCGGGCTGGGCGTGACCGGTGACGGTGCCGATCTCGACGTGACCGAAGCCGAGGCCGCCCAGGGCGTCGATGCCGACGCCGTTCTTGTCGAAGCCGGCGGCCAGGCCGAGGCGGTTGGGGAACGTGATCCCCATCGCCTCGACCGGCGTGCCCGGGACGGGGACCCGGCTCAGTGCCGGGCCCGCCGCCCTGATCGCCCCGAAGGCGGCGTGGTGGGCCTCCTCCGGGTCCTGATTGACGAGGTAGTGGTCGAAGAGGACTCGGTAGGAGCGACCCATCAGCGTGCCGCCCACTCCTGCAGGGAGCGGACCCCGATGTCACCGTTGCGCAGCGCCGCGATGCCCTGGACCGCGGCTGCGGCCCCCTGCACCGTGGTGATGCACGGGGTGCCGGTGAGCACCGCCGCGGAGCGGATCTCGTAGCCGTCGTGCCGGGCGCCGGTGGCCGAGCCGTTGGGCGTGTTGACGATCAGGTCGACCTCGCCGTCGCGGATCATGTCCACGATCGTCTTCTCCCCCGCCGGGCCTTCGCCCTCGGAGTGCTTGCGCACCACCGTCGAGGTGATCCCGTTGCGGCGCAGCACCTCGGCGGTGCCCTCGGTGGCCAGCAGCTCGAAGCCGTAGTCGGCCAGCACCCGAGCCGGGAAGATCATCGTGCGCTTGTCCCGGTTGGCGATCGAGATGAAGACCTTGCCCGAGGTGGGCAGCGGGCCGAAGGAGCCTGCCTGCGCCTTGGCGAACGCGGTGCCGAAGTCGGCGTCGAAGCCCATCACCTCACCGGTGGACTTCATCTCCGGGCCCAGGACGGTGTCGACGAACTGACCCTCCTTGGTGCGGAACCGGTTGAACGGCAGCACCGCCTCCTTGACCGCGATCGGCGCGTCGGCGGGAAGCAGCCCGCCGTCACCGGTCGCCGGGAGCAGACCCTCGGCGCGCAGCTCGGCGATCGTGGTGCCGAGCATCACCCGGGAGGCGGCCTTGGCCAGCGAGGTGCCGGTCGCCTTGGAGACGAACGGGACCGTGCGGGAGGCACGCGGGTTGGCCTCGATCACGTAGAGCACGTCAGCACCCAGGGCGAACTGGATGTTGATCAGGCCACGTACGCCGACACCCTTGGCGATCGCCTCGGTGGCGGTGCGGATCCGCTCGATCTCGCTACGGCCCAGGGTGATCGGAGGCAGCGCGCACGAGGAGTCACCGGAGTGGATGCCGGCCTCCTCGATGTGCTCCATCACGCCGCCGAGGAACAGCTCGGTGCCGTCGTACAGGGCGTCGACGTCGATCTCGACCGCGTCGTCGATGAAGCGGTCGATCAGGACCGGACGGGCGTCGCTGATCAGCTCGGTGGCCGCCTCCAGGTAGGTGGCGAGCGTGTCGTCGGAGTAGACGATCTGCATGCCACGTCCACCCAGGACGTACGACGGCCGGACCAGGACCGGGTAGCCGATCTCGTGGGCGATCTCGCGCGCCTCCTCGAACGACACAGCGGTGCCGTGCTTCGGGGAGATCAGGCCGGCCTCGTCGAGGATGCGACCGAAGGCGCCACGCTCCTCGGCCAGGTCGATCGCCTCAGGGCTGGTGCCCACGATCGGCACACCGGCGTCGGCGAGGCGCTGGGCCAGGCCCAGCGGCGTCTGGCCGCCGAGGGTGGCGATCACACCGGCGATCGGGCCGGCGGCCCGCTCGGCCTCGACGATCTCGAGCACGTCCTCCAGGGTGAGCGGCTCGAAGTAGAGCCGGTCGGAGGTGTCGTAGTCGGTCGAGACCGTCTCCGGGTTGCAGTTCACCATGATGGTGTCGTAGCCGGCCTTGGACAGCTCCTGCGAGGCGTGCACGCAGGAGTAGTCGAACTCGATGCCCTGACCGATCCGGTTCGGACCCGAGCCGAGGATGATGACGGCCTCGCGCTCACGCGGGACGACCTCGGTCTCCTCGTCGTAGGAGGAGTAGTAGTACGGCGTGTTCGCGGCGAACTCGGCGGCGCAGGTGTCGACCGTCTTGTACACCGGGCGGATGCCGAGCTCGTAGCGCAGCGTGCGTACGGCGCTCTCGTCCAGGCCCCGGATGCCGGCGATCTGGGCGTCGGAGAAGCCGTGCCGCTTGGCCAGGCGCAAGGTAGCGGCGTCGAGCTCACCGGCACCGGCGACGGCCTCGGCGACCTCGTTGATCAAGAAGAGCTGGTCGACGTACCACGGGTCGATCTTGGTGGCGTCGAAGATCTCCTCCGGCGTGGCACCGGCACGGATGGCCAGCATCAGCTTCTGGATCCGGCCGTCGTGCGGCCGCTGGACGTCGGCCAGGATCGCGTCCTTGTCACCGGGGTCGCCGACCCAGGTGAACGGCGCGCCCTTGTTCTCGATCGAGCGCAGCGCCTTGTTCAGCGCCTCGGTGAAGTTGCGCCCGATCGCCATCGCCTCGCCCACCGACTTCATGTGGGTGGTCAGGGTCGAGTCGGCGGTCGGGAACTTCTCGAACGCGAACCGCGGCACCTTGACCACGACGTAGTCCAGGGTCGGCTCGAAGGAGGCCGCCGTGGAGCCCGCCGGGCCCGAGGTGATGTCGTTCTCGATCTCGTCGAGGGTGTAGCCGACGGCGACCTTGGCCGCGATCTTCGCGATCGGGTAGCCGGTCGCCTTCGAGGCCAGTGCGCTGGAGCGGGACACCCGGGGGTTCATCTCGATCACGATCACGCGGCCGTTGGCCGGGTTGACGGCGTACTGGATGTTGCAGCCGCCGGTGTCGACGCCAACCTCACGGATCACGCCGATGGCGAGGTCACGCAGGTGCTGGTACTCGCGGTCGGTCAGCGTCATCGCCGGGGCGACGGTGATCGAGTCGCCGGTGTGGACGCCGACCGGGTCGAAGTTCTCGATGGAGCAGATGATCACGACGTTGTCGTTCTTGTCGCGCATCACCTCCAGCTCGTACTCCTTCCAGCCGAGGATGGACTCCTCGATCAGGACCTCGGTGGTCGGCGAGGCCGACAGGCCAGCACCGGCGATGCGGTGCAGGTCGTCGAGGTCGTAGGCGATGCCCGAGCCGAGCCCACCCATCGTGAAGGACGGACGCACGACAGCGGGGAAGCCGAGGTCCTCGACGGCCTTCTCCACCTCGTCCATCGTGTGACAGATGTGGGAGCGGGCGACCTCGCCACCGACCTTGCGGACGATGTCGTTGAAGATCTCGCGGTTCTCACCGCGGTTGATAGCCTCGAAGGAGGCGCCGATCATCTCGACGTTGTACTTCTCCAGCACACCGTTCTCGTAGAGCGCGGTCGCGGTGTTGAGGGCGGTCTGGCCGCCCAGGGTCGGCAGGATCGCGTCGGGACGCTCTTTGGCGATCACCTTCTCGACGAACTCGGGGGTGATCGGCTCGACGTAGGTGGCGTCGGCGAACTCCGGGTCGGTCATGATCGTGGCCGGGTTGGAGTTGACCAGGATGACCCGCAGGCCCTCCTCCTTGAGCACCCGGCAGGCCTGGGTGCCGGAGTAGTCGAACTCACAGGCCTGGCCGATCACGATCGGGCCGGAGCCGATCACGAGAACGGACGTGATGTCGGTGCGCTTGGGCATCAGAGACCACCCTCCAGGAGCGAGACGAACCGGTCGAAGAGGTAGGCGGCGTCGTGCGGGCCCGCCGCGGCCTCGGGGTGGTACTGGACCGAGAAGCCGGTCAGCTTCCCGGTCGCCGCGTCGTGCAGCTCCAGACCCTCGACACAGTTGTCGTTGAGGTTGACGTGGGAGACCGAGGCGACGCCGTACGGCGTGGTGACCTTCTCCCCGATCGGTGCGTCCACCGCGAAGCCGTGGTTGTGGGCGGTGACCTCCACCTTGCGGGTGGTCAGGTCCATCACCGGCTGGTTGATGCCGCGGTGGCCGTACTTGAGCTTGTAGGTGCCGAACCCGAGGGCGCGACCGAACAGCTGGTTGCCGAAGCAGATGCCGAAGTACGGCAGACCGGCCTGCAAGGCTGCCTGGAGCAGCTCGACCTGGGCGGTGGTGGCGGCCGGGTCGCCCGGGCCGTTGGAGAAGAACAGGCCGTCGGGGTTGACCGCCTGGACGTCGGCGAGGGTGGAGTCGGCCGGGAGCACGTGCACCTCGATGCCGCGCTCGGCCATCCGCTCGGGGGTCATCTCCTTGATCCCGAGGTCGAGGGCCGCGACCGTGAACCGCTTGCTCCCCTGGGCCGGGACGACGTAGGCCTCGGTGGTGGAGACCGCCTCGGAGAGGTTGGCACCGCTCATCTCGGAGCTGGCCTTGACCTTCGCCAGCAGCGAGGCCGGGTCGAGGTCGGTGGTCGAGATGCCGACGCGCATCGCGCCGACGTCACGGAGGTGACGGGTGAGTGCGCGGGTGTCGACGCCGCTGATCCCGACGACGCCCTGCGCCGACAGCTCCTGGTCCAGGCTGCGCTGGCTACGCCAGTTCGACGGGACGCGGGCGGGATCACGGACGACGTAGCCCGCGACCCAGATCTGCTTCGACTCGGGGTCCTCGTCGTTGACGCCGGTGTTGCCGACGTGCGGGGCCGTCATCACGACGACCTGACGGTGATAGGACGGGTCGGTGAGTGTCTCCTGGTAGCCGGTCATGCCGGTCGAGAACACCGCCTCGCCGAAGGTCTCCCCTTCGGCACCAAAGGCTTCACCATGGAACGTGCGTCCGTCCTCCAGGACGAGCAACGCGGGGGCGCGCAAGGCCACGCCGTACCTCCTTCTCCGCCTCTCTGGACGGCCTCTTAAAGGATGTCGGATCGATCCAGAACCTTACCAGCGGGGGTGCCCGTGGCCGTCATCTACGCTGGCGGACGTGACGACCTACGTCTCCCTCATCCGGGGCATCGGACCCGGCGACCCGAAGAAGTCCAACGAGTCGCTGCGCGGCGTGCACACCGACCTCGGCTTCGGTGACGTCCGCTCGGTGATCAGCAGCGGCAACGTGATCTTCTCCAGCGACCAGACCGACCCCGACGCGCTCGGGGAGCAGATCACCGCGGCCTGGCCCGAGCAGCGCGGCTTCAGTGCCCTGACCATCGTCAGGTCGGCCGAGCAGATCGCCCACCTGCTGGAGCAGCGACCCTTCGGCGACGTCGAGCACTCCAAGGCGACCTACCAGCTGGTGACGTTCTTCGCCACGCCCCTGCGCGAGGTGCCGCCGATCCCGCAGAGCCCGGCGGTCACCGTGGTCGGCATCGTCGACGGGGCGCTGTGCACCCAGCACGACACCACCACGACCAAGGGGCCCGACGTGATGGTCTGGCTGGACAGGACCTACCGCAAGCAGACCACGTCGCGTACGCCGCTGACCCTGCAGCGGATCCTGACCAGGATGCAGGCGGGCTAGAGCCGGCGGCTCAGCTCCCGCAGCACGCCCAGACTCGGGTCGAGGGTGAGCGGCTGGGTGCGTCCGGTGGGGGCGAAGCCGTGGCGGCGGTAGAACCGCAGCGCCGGCTCGCTGCCCTCGAAGACCCACAGCCGTAGCTCGGGGCCGTGGGCACCCGCCCAGGCCACGATCTGCTCCAGGAGCCGGTCGGCGACGCCGTACCGCTTGCCGCGGAAGGACTTGGTCACGTAGACGCCGGTCAGCACCGGGGTGGTCCCGTGCTCGTCGCCGAGCTGGCACTGCATCATGCCGAGCCAGCGCTCGGTGCCGGTCTGGAGTGCCACCAGGCAGGCCGCGTCCTCGCGGTCCCCGCGGGCCGCACGCATCCGCCAGTCGTCCTCGGTGAACTCCAGCACCGTCTCCACCGTCGCGCCGTAGGAGATCGGGTGCTCGGTGGCGTTCTCCACCCGGAAGGCCGCCAGCGCGGGCCAGTCGTCCTCGGTGGTGGAGCGGATCTCGAAGCTCAGCCGGGGTCCGACCGACGGTGCTGCGGGTGCGCTCGTGGCGCCGGTGCGCGCCAACGGCCTGACCATCACCAGCTCGCCGTTCTCGTTGGCACCGCGCAGCTGGGTGAACCCGGCCTTGGCCAGCACCCTGACGCTGGCCTGGTTGGTCGCCTCGACGCTCGCCCGGACGCGTACGCCGAGGGCCTCGGCAGCCGCCACCATCGCCGCCAACGCCTCGGTGGCGAAGCCGTACCCGTGCGCCTGGCTCACCAGCCCGTAGCCGACCTCGACCTCGGCGACCCCGTCGGCCGCCGGCTCGGGCGGACCGAAGAAGCCGATCGAGCCCAGCGTCGTCACGCCCCGCACGATCGAGCGCGGCCCCCACGGGTCACCCTCGTGCCACAGCGTCGCCGCGGCGACGTCGTCGGGGCGCGGGAACTCCGGGTGCCAGTGCGGGCTGCGCGCGATCTGGCCGCGGATCGCGGCCACGTCGCGGGCATCCCACAGCGGCAGGCTCAGGCGCTGGGTGCGCAGGCGCTCAGAGCGCATCGAAGGTGGCGACTCCTCGCAGGAACGTGGCCTTGACGCTGGCGCTCACCGAGCGCCCGTGCCACGGGTTGTTGCGCGAGAGCGAGAGGCTCTCGTCGCGGTCGACGACCTGGGCGGCGGCCGGGTCGACCAGGGTGAGGTTGGCGGGCTCCCCCACCGCGAGCGGACGGCCCTGGCCCTCCAGGCCCGCGATCGCGGCCGGGTTGGTCGACATCACCCGGGCCACACCGGCCCAGTCCAGCAGCCCGGACTCGACCATCACGGTGGCGACCACGGGCAGGGCGGTCTCCAGGCCGAGCATGCCGAAGGCCGCGTCGACGAAGGCGTGGTCCTTGTCCTGGCGGGCGTGCGGCGCGTGGTCGGTGGCCACGGCGTCGATGGTGCCGTCGGCCAGGGCGGCCCGCAGCGCCTCGACGTCCTCGACCGGACGCAGCGGCGGGTTGACCTTGAACACCGGGTCGTAGCCGACCAGCAGGTCGGTGGTGAGCAGCAGGTGGTGCGGGGTCACCTCGGCGGTGACGTCGATCCCCTGGGCCTTGGCCCAGCGCACGATCTCGACCGAGCCGGCGGTGGAGACGTGGGCCACGTGCAGCCGCGAGCCGGTGTGGCGCGCCAGCATCACGTCGCGTGCCACGATCACCTCCTCGGCCACGCCGGGCCAGCCAGGCAGGCCGAGCTGTGCCGAGACCGGACCCTCGTGGCAGCAGGCGCCGTGCGGGGCCAGCGCGGGGTCCTGGGAGTGCTGGGAGACGACGCCACCGAAGGCCTTGACGTACTCCAGCGCCCGGCGCATCACCCGGGCGTCGCCGACGCACTTGCCGTCGTCGGAGAAGACCCGGACCTGGGCACGGGAGTGCGCCATCAGCCCGAGCTCGGCCAGCTCCTCACCGGCCAGCCCCTTGGTCACCGCGCCGACCGGCTGGACGTCGACCAGGCCGACCTTCTCGCCCAGGTCGAGGACGTGCTCGGCCTTCTCGCCGGTGTCGGTGACCGGGTTGGTGTTGGCCATCGCCAGCACGGCGGTGAAGCCGCCGGCGGCCGCTGCCGCCGACCCGGACTGCACCGTCTCGGCGTCCTCCCGGCCCGGCTCGCGCAGGTGGGTGTGCAGGTCGACCAGGCCGGGCAGCAGGACCAGGCCGTCGGCCTCGATGACACGGTCGGCCTCGAGGGCCAGGTCCGTGCCGATCTGGTCGATCGTGCCGTCGACGACGTACACGTCAGCGGCGTCGCCACCCAGCAGGGCGGCGCCCTTGATCAACAGCGACGTCATGCGACGGATTCCTCTCCAGCAAGCAGGTGATAGAGCACGGCCATCCGCACCGCGACCCCGGCCGAGACCTGGTCGAGGACGGCCGAGTCGACCGCGTCGGCGGCCTCGGACGAGATCTCCAGGCCACGGTTCATCGGGCCCGGGTGCAGGATCGGGGTGCCCGGCTTGAGCAGGCCCAGGCGCGGGCGGGTCAGCCCGTAGCCGATGGTGTACTCCCGCGCCGAGGGGAAGAAGCCACCGCTCATCCGCTCCTTCTGCACGCGCAGCATCATCACCGCGTCGGCGTCGGGAAGGACGTCGTCGAGCGTGTACGACGTCGCGTACGGCTCGGCCCACTCCCCCGGCGCCGTCGGCATCAGCGTCGGTGGTGCCACCGCGGTGACGCGGGCGCCGAGCTTGGTCAGCGACTTCACGTTGGAGCGGAAGACCCGGCTGTGGGTCAGGTCGCCGACGATGACGACGTGCTTGCCCTCCAGCGACCCCAGCCGCCGGGTCAGGGTGTAGCCGTCCAGCAGCGCCTGGGTGGGGTGCTCGTGGGTGCCGTCACCGGCGTTGATCACCGGGATGTCGAGCCAGCCGGCGACCTGCTGCGCGGCGCCCGAGGCGCTGTGCCGCATCACCAGACCGTCGATGCCCATCGCGGTCACCGTGCGGACCGTGTCGCGCAGGCTCTCGCCCTTGGAGGCCGAGGAGCCCTTCGCCGACAGGTTGATCACGTCGGCCGAGAGCCACTTCCCGGCGATCTCGAAGGAGGACCGGGTCCGGGTGGAGTCCTCGAAGAAGAGGTTGATCACGGTCCGGCCGCGCAGGGCCGGGAGCTTCTTGACCTGCCGGTGCTGCACGTCGTGCATCTCGGCGGCGGTCTCGAAGAGCTGGTGAATGTCGTCGACCGTCACGTCGTCGATCGAGAGCAGGTGCTTCTTCACGCCAGGTCCTCCGAGGTCAGCGGTCCGTCGACGATCCGGACCTCGTCGAGGTCATCGGGGCCGGCCAGGCGGACCCGCACCTTCTCAGCGCGCGCGGTGGGCAGGTTCTTGCCGACGTAGTCGGCGCGGATCGGCAGCTCGCGGTGGCCGCGGTCGACCAGGACCGCCAGCCGGACCGCGGAGGGACGGCCCAGATCGGAGAGCGCGTCCAGGGCCGCTCTGATCGTCCGGCCGCTGTAGAGCACGTCATCGACCAGGACGACGGTCTTGCCGTCGATGCCGCCCGCGGGCAGCACGGTCTTGTGCGGGGTGCGGGTGGGCTGGCGGCGCAGGTCGTCGCGGTACATCGTGACGTCGAGCTCGCCGACCTCGACTCGGGTGCCCTCGACCTCGCCGATCCGGGCGGCTAGGCGGCGAGCCAGCGGGACGCCGCGGGTGTGCAGCCCCAGCAGGATCAGACCGTCGGCACCCTTGTTGCGCTCCAGGATCTCGTGCGAGATCCGGGTCAGCGCCCGGACGATGTCATCGGCGTCGAGAACGACACGGCCTGGGGGCAGGCCAACGGGCTGAGCAGTCATGCTCGCCACCCTTCTCCGCCTCACGGGACGGCTCGTTAAAGGGATCGGATTCGCCCCAACGCTAGCGTGTCGCGACCGGGAGGGACGAACCTGGAGCCATGACCGACATCACCACGTGCCTGTGGCTCTCCCACCCCGCCGACGAGGTCGAGAAGGCGCTCGCCTTCTACGCCGACCTGATCCCGGGGTCGTCGGTGACCTCCTCGCAGCGCGTCGGTCCGCCCGGAGGCGAGACGGTGCTGGCCGAGGTCACGCTCGCCGGGACGCCGTACCGGGTGATCGGCGCTCCGGTGGAGTTCAGCCTCAACCCGTCGGTGTCGCTCTCGGTGAGCTGCGCCGACCAGGCCGAGGTGGACCGCTACTGGGACGCCCTCACCGCCGACGGGGGCCAGGAGAGCCAGTGCGGCTGGCTGGTCGACCCGTGGGGGCTGTCGTGGCAGATCGTCCCGACCCGGCTGGGCGAGCTGCTCGGCGACCCCGACCCCGAGCGCAGCGGCCGCGCCAGCGCGGCGATGATGCAGATGCGCCGGATCGTGGTCGCCGACCTGGAGGCGGCCGCCGACGGGCGCAGCTAGAGCCCAACTAGAGCTCGGGCAGCGCCGACTCCACGGCCCGGTGGAACGTCGGGTAGGCATAGATCATCGACCGCAGGGTCGCGACCGGCACCCGGGCGTGCACGGCCAGGACCAGCATCGAGACGATCTCTCCCCCGGCCGGTCCGGCCACGCTCGCCCCCACCACCGTGCTGGTGCCCCGCTCGGCGACGATCTTGACCACGCCGGCGGCCCCCGGGCCGTGGGTGAAGGCTCGCGAGGACGCTCCGAGGTCCGTGCTGCCGACCACGACGTCGATCCCCGCCTCGCGGGCCTCGGCCTCGGTCATCCCGACGCCGGCGACCTCGGGGTCGGTGAAGGTCACGTGCGGCACCGCGCGGTAGTCGGCGGCGTGCCACTCCTGGCCCAGGAGGTCGTGCAGGGCGACGTCGGACTGGTACATCGACAGGTGGGTGTAGGCGCCCGCCCCGACGACGTCGCCGATCACCCAGAGCCCGTCGGCGGCACGCATCCGGTCGTCGACGTGCAGGGCGCGCGGGTCCAGGCCGACGCTGTCGAGCCCGACGCCGTCGAGGTTGGAGGTCCGGCCGACGGCGACCAGGAGCCGTTCGGCACTGATCCGCTCGTCGGTGTCCAGGGTGAGCCAGAAGGTGCCCTCGTCGAACTCCACGCCGGTGGCACTGACCCCGGTGAGGACACGGATGCCGTCGGCGACCAGGGCGTCGCGCAGCACTGCCGCCGCCTCCGGCTCGTCGTGGCTGATCAGCCGCTCGGCCGCCTCGACGATCGTGACTCGAGAGCCGAAGCGGGCGAAGGCCTGCGCCATCTCGCACCCGATCGGGCCCCCGCCCAGCACGATCAGATGGGCCGGGACGGACTCGGCCGCGACCGCCTCCCGGTTGGTCCAGTACGGCGTCTGCGCCAGGCCCGGGATCGGCGGCACGGCAGGACGGGTGCCGGGGTTGAGCACCACCCCGCGGGCTGCCTCGTAGGTGAGGGTCTCGCCCTCGGCGGTCTCGACGCTGACCTGCCCCGGACCGGTCAGCCGACCGGTGCCGTGGTGCACGGTGACACCGGCGTCACGGAGCCGGTCGACGGCGACGGTGTCGTCCCAGTCGTCGGTGGCCTCCGAACGGATCCGGTGCGCCACCCGGGACCAGGCCGGCCTGATGCTGGCCTCGCCGCCGATGGCGGGGAGCCGCGCGGCGTCGGCCAGTGCGTGCGCGCCGCGCAGCATCATCTTCGACGGGATGCAGCCGTAGTAGGGGCACTCACCGCCGACCAGATGCTTGTCGACGGCCACCACGCTCAGCCCGGCGCGCGCGGCGTGGTTGGCGAGGCTCTCCCCGCCGGGACCTGTTCCGATGACGATCAGATCAACCCGAGTCATGCCTCCAGCATGGCCCAGGCCTGGTCATCGGACCAGGGCCGGCGAGGGAGCCGTCGGCTCAGAGGTTGTCGCGGTCGCGATCGATCGCACCGAGGACGCCGTTGACGAAGACCGGCGAGTCATCGGTGGAGAGGTCGCGCACCAGCTGCATGGCCTCACTGATCGCGACGTGTCCCGGGACGTCCTCGGCGTGCAGGATCTCCCACACGCCCAGACGCAGGACGTTGCGGTCCACGGCCGGCATCCGCTCCAGCGACCAGTCGGTCGAGTAGGAGGCGAGCAGGTCGTCGATCCGCTCCTGCTCCGCGACGACGCCGCGGACCAGGGTGGAGGTGTAGGCGTTCGTCGGACCCTCGCCCTCGGCGATCGCCTCGTCCAGGAGCTGGACCGGGCTGATCCCCCGCTGCTCGGCGGCGAAGAGAAGGTCGAGGGCCCGCTTGCGCGCCTTGGTGCGCGCGGTGGGCTGTCCTGCAGGAGCACTCACGGGTTCGTCAGGCTCCGTCAGTTCTTGACGCGGGAGAGGTAGGCGCCACCGTCGCGGGTGTCGACCTTGATCTTCTCGCCCTGCTCGATGAAGAGCGGGACCTGGATCTCGTGGCCGGTCTCAAGCGTGGCCGGCTTGGTGCGACCGGTGGCCGAGTCGCCGACGACGCCGGGCTCGGTGTAGGTCACGATCAGCTCGACGGAGGCCGGGAGCTCGATGAAGAGCACGCGGCCCTCGTTCGTGGCCACGATGACGTCCTGGTTCTCCAGGAGGTAGTTGGCGGCGTCGCCGACCAGCTCCGGAGCGACCTCGATCTGGTCGAAGGTGTCGGTGTCCATGAAGACGTAGGAGTGACCGTCGTTGTACAGGTACTGGTACGAGCGGCGGTCGACCGTGGCGGTCTCGACCTTGGTGCCGGCGTTGAAGGTCTTGTCGACGTTCTTGCCCGACTCGACGTTCTTCAGCTTGGTCCGCACGAACGCGGGGCCCTTGCCCGGCTTCACGTGCTGGAACTCAACGACCGCCCAAAGGCCGCCGTCGATGTTGAGAACCATGCCGTTCTTGAGGTCGTTGGTGGTAGCCATAGTGGTGAACCTTACCGACGCTACGCCTGTGTTACCGAACCGGCGAGGGCCTCCAGGGCCTGCCGGTAGCCGTCGATCCCCTGACCCGCGATCACCCGGGCCGCGTGCGGGGAGACGACGGAGGTGTGCCGCCACTCCTCGGGCCGGGTGAACGGGTCGGAGATGTGCACCTCGATCAGGGGCGCGGTGAGCTGCGCGCACGCGTCGTAGACGGCGTAGGAGTAGTGCGTGAGCGCGGCCGCGTTGAGCACGACCGGGGTCTCCTCGTCGGCCGCGGCGTTGAGCCAGTCGACCAGCACGCCCTCGTGGTTGGTCTGGCGCACCTCGACGGCCAGCCCCAGGTCACGGCCCCAGCCTTCGCAGAGCGTGACGAGATCGTCGTACGTCGTCGAGCCGTAGATCTCCGGCTGGCGACGCCCCAGGCGCCCGAGGTTGGGCCCGTTGAGCACCAGCACCGGCCTCATCGCGCGACGACCTCGAAGGCCTCGCGCAGCATCGACTCCTCGGGACCGGCCAGGATCGACGGCTGGGCCAGCCCGTCGAGGACGAGGAAGCGCAGCTGGGAGCCGCGCGCCTTCTTGTCCACCCGCATCGCCCCGATCAGGTCGTCGAAGGACGCACCGCCGAAGCCGGTCGGCAGACCCGCCTTGGCGAAGACCCGGGCGTGCCGAGCAGCGGTCTCGGCGTCGAGCCGGCCGGCCAGGCGGGCGAGCTCGGCGGCGTAGATGCAGCCGATCGCGACCGCCTCGCCGTGCCGGATGGCGTACTCGGTGTGCTTCTCGATCGCGTGGGCCAGGGTGTGGCCGTAGTTGAGCGCCTCCCGTCCCGGGTGGCCGTCGGTGCCGCCGGTCTCCTTCAGGTCCGCGACGACGACGTCGATCTTGACCTGGATCGCCCGGCGGATCAGCTCCTCGGTGATCGGCGCGTCGGCGGTGATCGCCTCGGCGTCGGTGGACTCGATCAGGTCGAGGATCTCCGGGTCGGCGATGAAGCCGCACTTGACCACCTCGCCGAGACCGGCGAGGAACTCCTCGCGCGGCAGCGTGGCCAGGGTGTCGAGGTCGACCAGCACACCGGCCGGCTCGTGGAACGCGCCGACCAGGTTCTTGCCCGCCCCGGTGTTGATCCCGGTCTTGCCCCCGACAGCGGCGTCGACCATCGCCAGCAGCGTGGTCGGGATGTGCACCACCCTGACACCGCGCAGCCAGGTCGCGGCGACGAAGCCGCCCATGTCGGTGGTGGCGCCGCCACCGAAGGTCACCACGGCGTCAGAGCGGGTGAAGCCCAGCTCGCCGAGCGCCTCCCAGCACTGCACCACGATGTCGTAGGTCTTGGTGCGCTCACCCGACGGCAGCCCGAAGGCGTGCACGTCGTAGTGGTCCTGGAGCGCCTGCGCCACGGTCTCGGCCTGGTCGCCGAGCTCGCCGGCGTACAGCAGGGCGACCCGCTGGACCTTGTCGCCGAGGATCTGGGGCAGCTGCGCGGCCAGACCGCGACCGATGACGACGTCGTACGGCGACGCGCCGCCGACAGGGAGGGTGGTGCTCATGACAGCTCCTGGAGGATCCGGTCGGCCACCTCGTCGGGGGTCCGGCCATCGGTGTCGACCACGATGGTGGCCACTGATTCGTAGATGGGGGTGCGCTCGTCGAGCAGCTGCTTGACGCGCGCCCTGACGTTGCCCAGCAGCAGCGGGCGCCCGGTGCCCAGGCCGACCCGCTTGACCGCGTCGGCCAGGCCGACCCGGAGGAAGACCACCGGGTGCCCGTCCAGGGCGGCCTGGGTCTGCGGGTCCAGGACGGCACCGCCGCCCAAGGAGAGGATGCCGTCGTGCTCGCGCAGGGCGGCCGCCACGGCGTCGCGCTCCAGCGCCCGGAAGGCGCTCTCGCCGTCGTCGACGAAGATCTCGCTGACCGGCTTGCCCGCGACCGTCTCGACGTCGGCGTCGGTGTCACGGACACCGACGCCGAGGCGTGCGGCCAGCAGGGTCGCGACCGTCGTCTTCCCGGCCCCCATCGGGCCGATCAGGACGGCACGGGGCGAGGTCACGAGTAGCGCAGCGTGTCGAGGTAGGAACGGTGGTTGCGGGCGACCTCGGCCACCGAGTCGCCACCGAACTTCTCCAGCACCGCGTCGGCCAGCACCAGGGCGACCATCGCCTCGGCGACGATCCCCGCAGCCGGGACGGCACAGACGTCGGAGCGCTGGTGGTGGGCCACCGCCTCCTCGCCGGTGGCGACGTCGATCGTGCGCAGCGCCCGCGGGACGGTCGCGATCGGCTTCATCCCGGCGCGGACCCGCATGATCTCGCCGGTGGTCATGCCGCCCTCGATGCCACCGCTGCGGCCCGACGTACGCCGGATGCCCTCGGGGGTGTTGACGATCTCGTCGTGGGCGAGGCTGCCCGGCGCGGCGACGACGTCGAAGCCGTCACCGACCTCGACGCCCTTGATCGCCTGGATGCCCATCAGGGCACCGGCCAGACGGGAGTCGAGGCGACGGTCCCAGTGCACGTGCGAGCCCAGGCCCGGCGGCAGGTTGTAGACGACCACCTCGACGACGCCGCCGAGGGTGTCGCCGTCCTTGTGGGCCTGGTCGATCCGCTCGACCATCGCGGCCGAGCCGGCCGGGTCGAGGACGCGCACCGGGTCGGCGTCGAGACGCTCGACGTCGTCGGGGGTGGGCAGGTCGGTGCCGGCGGTGCGCACCCCGCCGATCTCGAGGACGTGGGAGACGATCTTCACGCCGAGGGCCTGCTCGAGGAAGTTCGAGGCGACCCGGCCGAGCGCGACCCGGGCCGCGGTCTCGCGTGCCGAGGCACGCTCCAGGATCGGGCGGGCGTCGGCGAAGTCGTACTTCTGCATGCCGACCAGGTCGGCGTGGCCCGGACGGGGACGGGTCAGTGCGGCGTTGCGGGCCTGGCCCTCCAGCACGGACGCGTCGACCGGGTCGGCCGACATCACGGTCTCCCACTTGGGCCACTCGGTGTTGCCGACCTCGATCGCGATCGGGCCGCCCTGGGACTGTCCGTGGCGCACGCCTCCGGTCAGGGTCACCTGGTCCTGCTCGAACTTCATCCGGGCCCCACGGCCGTAGCCGAGACGACGGCGGGCAAGGGAGTCGGCGATGTCGTCGGTCGTGATGCCGACGTGGGCCGGCAGGCCTTCGAGGATCGCGACGAGGGACGGGCCATGCGACTCGCCCGCGGTCAGCCAACGCAACATGGGCGCTATCTTCCCATGCGTCAGGCAGTGCCCAGGGCACGGGCTACCAGGACTGAGACGATCGCCCCTGCGATCATCGAGGGACCGAACGGGACGTGGGCGCGCATCACCCCGGTGGTCTCGCCCTGGTTGATCGCGTTGCCCGCCAACCGCATCGGGATCAGGGCCAGCAGGCTGATCACCCCGGCGGCCAGGACCGAGAGCACGGTCGCGCTCAGCCCGAACGGACCGAGCACCAGCCCGAGCAGCCCGCCGAGCTTGACGTCGCCGAAGGCCAGCGAGCGCGGGCTGATGAACCAGAACAGGCCGTACCAGGCGCTCAGACCCACCCCACCGAGGGCGGCGTCGCCGACGATGCTCGGTGCGCTCAGCGCGATCGCGGCGACGATGGCCGTCACCGCGACGGCGAGGCAGGCCGGCAGGATCAGGCGGTTGGGCAGGAACCAGGTGGTGTAGTCGATGGTGGCCAGCGCCAGCAGGTAGGGCAGTGCGACCAGGAAGAGCCCGGTCCCCCAGGAGAAGCCGAAGACGGCACCGAGCATCAGCCCGATCACCAGGCCGAGGGCCGCCAGTCGGGCCCGCAGCCGTGGTCGCCGGCCCAGCACCGCGAACGGGACGGCCTCAGGGAAGTCGCCGGGATCCTCGGACGGGTCCGGCTCGATGTCAGGTACGCCGGCGATGAGGCGTGGTGCCATCAGCCCACTGGCCAGGCCCACCCCAGCGCTGAGCAGCGAGCCGGCCAGATCCATGCGCCCGACCCTAGGGGTCAGTCGGTGCGCGCCGCCAGAGCCGACTCCCCGGCTTCCCGCATCGCGGCGAGCGGCGCCCGGCTTCCGGTGAACTGCTCGAACTGGAGCACGGCCTGGTGGACGAGCAGGTCGAGCCCGGAGACCAGCACGCTGCCGGAGCGCTCCGCGGCACTGACCAGCGGGGTCGGCCAGGTGTTGTAGGTGACCTCGAAGAGCACCGGTGCGGGCAGCACCGCGGCGGTCAGCTCGGGGGTCTGGGCCGCGATCGGGATCGTGGAGACCACGATGTCGGCGGGCCGTGCCTGGTCCAGGGTGACGACGTCGACCCGCGGACGGGCCGGGTGCGCCGCGATCGCCGCGGCCGCGTCACGGGCACGCTCGGGATCGCGGACGGCCAGCGTGATCGTCTCGACGCCGAGGTAGGCCAGCGCCAGGCCGGTGCTGGCCGCGGTGGCGCCACCGCCGAGGATCGTGCCGGTCGCGGCCGGGCCCTGGTAGCGCTCGCGGATCGCCGCGACGGCGCCGGGCAGGTCGGTGTTGTCGCCCACCCAGCCCGAGCCGCCGCGCACCAGGGTGTTGACCCCGCCGGCCAGCTCGGCGCGCTCGGTGACGGTGTCGGCCAGGGCCAGCGCCTCGCGCTTGTGCGGGGCTGTCACCGACAGGCCCCGCCACTGGTCGCCCAGTCCGGCGAGGAAGTCGCCGACCCGGCCGGCCTCGACCCGGATCGCCTGATAGCTCCACCCCTCCAGCCCGGCCGCCGCGTAGCCGGCGTTGTGCAGGGCGGGAGAGAGCGAGTGGGCGACCGGGTCGCCGATCACGCCGCAGCGGTGCGCTGCCTCAGCAGGCATCGGAGGTCTTGCAGTACTCGCGCAGCTTCTGGGTGGCCGCGTTGTGCTCGGCCAGGGTGGTGGAGAAGACCGTCTCGCCGGTCTTCAGGTTCACCACGACCCAGTACAGCCACGAGCCCTGCGCCGGGTTGAGCGCCGCCTTGATGGTGGTCTCCCCCGGCGATCCGATCGGGCCCGGCGGGAGACCGGTGTGGACGTAGGTGTTGTACGGCGAGTCGACGGAGCGCTGGGCCGTGGTGGTCCAGACGTCGCCGCTGAGCCCGTTGGCGTAGGCCACGGTGGCGTCGGACTGGAGCCGCATGCCCTGGTTGAGCCGGTTGTAGATGGCGCGCGCGACCTTGGGGTAGTCCTCGGTCCGACTGGCCTCGTACTCCAGGATGCTGGCGACGGTCATCACCTGCTCGACGCTGAGGTTGACCTTCTTCGCCTGCGTGGCGACGTCGAGGGAGTCCAGCACGGAGACGGTCTTGGCGATCATCGCCGTGAGCATCTCGGTGGGGGTCTCCTTGGGACCGAAGGCGTACGTCGCCGGGAACAGGTACCCCTCGGCGTTGCCATCGGCGTACGACGGCAGGCCCAGCTTGGCGGGGTTCTTCAGCGCGGTGGTGAAGTCGGCCTTGGAGAACGAGGTCTTCTTCGCCAGGATCGTGACGATGTCGGCCAGCCGCTTGCCCTCGGGGATGGTGACCTTGACGCTGACCATGTTGGCCGGGTTGAGCAGCACCGCCAGCGCATCGGCGGCGCTCATCTCCTGCTTCATCGAGTAGAAGCCGACCTGGATGCCGGCCGCGTCGGGGTTGGCGTTGGCCGCGGAGATGAACGAGTCCACCGACGCGACCACACCGGCGGCCTTGAGGTTGCGACCGATCGCGGTCGCCGAGTCGCCGGCGTGCACCTCGAAGGTGACGTCGCCGTGCGCTGCGGTGCCGGAGTAGTCGCTGCTCCCCGAGCCGCTGATCTTGTCGACCAGGCTGGTGACCTTGCCCCAGGCGAACCAGCCGCCGCCGACGATCACGACCAGCGCGATCACGACGGCGAGGAGGCCGGGCAGACGGGACTTCTCGGCGCGACGCCGACCGCCCGCAGCGGTCGGGGTGCCGGCGCTGGAGGGCGCCTCGGCGGTCTGGGGGGCCAGCGGCGCCGGCGGTACGTCGTCACGGCGGACGGCCGGGCGCTCGGCGGTGTCATCGAGGCCCGGCACGAAGGCCGTGCCCTCACCCGGCGTGGGGGGCGTCTCAGTCATGTGGTGCCTCTCCTTCGGCCTGCCCGAGGGCGACCAGTTCTCCCGGGGCGTGTCCTGAGCCCCGTTCGGTGTCGAGCGCGTGCTGCAGGATGAAGACCGCTGCTGCCTGATCGACCACCGAGCGCCGGTCCTGACCCTTGCGGCCCCGGTCGCGCAGCATAGCCTCCGCAGAGACCGTCGTCAGCCGCTCGTCGACGAGCCGTACCGGGACGGGTGCGACCTTGCGTGCCAGCGCGTCGGCGAAGTCGCGGACCTTGGTGGTCGCCGGGTTCTCCTTGCCCTTCAGCGAGCGCGGCAGACCGACGATCACCTCGAGCAGCGTCGACTCCTCGGCGATCTCGGCCGCGATCGCCTTGATCCGTGCCAGATCGCCGCGGCCACGCTTGACCGTCTCCACGGGAGTCGCGAGGAAGCCCGTCGGGTCGCTGCGCGCGACGCCGATACGGGCATCCCCAGGATCGATCCCGAGGCGGACCCCGTGCCGCATCAGGCTCCGGCCACCAGCTTCGGCACCGTGGCGAGGGCCTCGTCGATCCTGGCCACCTCGGTGCCGCCGCCCTGGGCGAGGTCCGGCTTGCCGCCGCCCTTGCCGCCCACGATCGGGCTGAGCGCGCGGAGCAGGTCGTTGGCCGACAGGCCACGCTCGCGGGCCGCGTCGTTGGTCGCGGTGACGACGGCGACCTTGTCGTCGGCGTCACCGATGATCACCACAACGCTGGGGCGGGAGCCCAGCCGGGCGCGGACGTCGGTCGCCAGCGTGCGGGCGTCACCGCCACCGGCACCGGTGGCCCGGGCCGCGACGACGGCGACACCGTCGACGTCGACAGCGGCGTCGGCGATCGTGCCGGCCGAGGCCAGCAGCTGGGCGACGTGGATCTTCTCCAGCTGCTTCTCGGTGTTCTTGAGGCGCTCGGTCAGGTCGGTGACGCGGGCGACCAGGTCGACCGGCTGGGTCTTGAGCAGCTCGGTGAGCTGCGCGACCATGTCACGCTCCTTGGCCAGGTAGCGGAATCCCTCGACGCCGGTGAAGGCCTCGATCCGGCGGTTGCCGGAGCCGACCGAGGACTCACCGTTGATCACGATGGTGCCGATCTGGCTGGAGTGGTCGACGTGCGTGCCACCGCAGAGCTCACGGCTCCACGGGCCGCCGATCTCGACGACGCGGACCTTGGAGTCGTCGTAGGTCTCGCCGAAGAGCGCGATCGCGCCCCAGTCCTTGGCCTGGGCCAGGGTCATGTAGTCCCACGACACGGGCAGGTCGGCGCGCAGGGCGTTGTTCGAGACCTCTTCGAGCTCGGTGAGCTGACCCGCGGTCAGACCGTGGGTCCAGCCGAAGTCGAGGCGCAGGTAGCCCGGCCGGTTGTAGGAGCCGGACTGGAGCGCCGTGGGCCCGAGCACCTCGCGCAGCGCGGCGTGCACCACGTGGGTGCCCGAGTGCGCCTGGCGGGCGCCGATGCGCCACTCGGGGTCCACCGCGGCGTGCAGGGACTTGCCCGAGGCGGCGTACTCGCCGTCGACGACGCGGACCTGGTGGACGACCAGGCCCTTGACCGGACGCTGCACGTCGAGGACCTCGAAGCGTCCGCCGTCGAACTCGATGATGCCGGCGTCGGCGACCTGGCCACCGGACTCGGCGTAGAACGGGGTGCGGTCCAGGACCAACTCTCCGACCTCGCCGTTGCCCAGCGAGGTGACGACCTCGCCGCTCTGGAGCAGCGCGACCGGCGTCGACTCGGTGGTCAGGGTCTCGTAGGCGCGCCAGTCGGTCGGGCCGTTGCTGTCGAGGATGTCGCGGTAGACGGTCAGGTCGGCGTGCTGACCCTTCTTCGCCTTCGCGTCGGCCTTGGCGCGCTCACGCTGCTCGGCCATCAGGCCACGGAAGCCGGACTCGTCGACGGTCAGTCCCGCCTCCGAGGCCATCTCCAGAGTGAGGTCGATCGGGAAGCCGTAGGTGTCGTGCAGCTGGAAGGCCTGCGCCCCGTCCAGGACGGTCGCACCGGACTTCTTCACCTCGGTGGCGGCCAGGTCGAAGATCTGGGTGCCCGAGGCGAGCGTCTTGCGGAACGTGTCCTCCTCGGCGCTGGCGACCTGGATGATCCGGTCCCAGCCGGAGATCAGCTCGGTGTAGGTCTCGCCCATCTTGTCGCGCGAGACCGGCATCAGCTCGGGCAGTGCGGGGTCGCCGTACCCGAGCAGCTTGACGTTGCGGATCGCGCGACGCAGCAGGCGGCGCAGCACGTAGCCGCGGCCCTCGTTGCCCGGCGTGACGCCGTCGGAGATCAGCATCATCGAGGAGCGGATGTGGTCGGCGATGACCCGGAAGCGGACGTCGTCCTCGTAGTTGTCGCCGTACTTCTTGCCGGTGAGCTCCATCGCCTTCTCGATCACCGGGAAGACCACGTCGGTCTCGTACATGTTGTTCTTGCCCTGGAGCAGGTAAGCCACCCGCTCCAGGCCGAGGCCGGTGTCAATGCTCTTCTGCGGCAGGGCACCGGCGATGTCGACGTCGTACTTGGAGCGGGCCGCGGAGATGTCGTCCTGCATGAAGACGAGGTTCCAGAACTCCAGGTAGCGGTCGCCCGCGTCCCAGTCGCGGTCGGCGCCGAACGCCGGACCGCGGTCGATCAGGATCTCCGAGCACGGACCACCGGGGCCGGGCACGCCCATCGACCAGTAGTTCTCGCTCGGGGGCAGCCGGACGATCCGGTCGTCGGGCAGGCCGGAGATCTTCTTCCACAGCGCCACGGCCTCGTCGTCGCCGTCGAGGACGCTCGGGTAGAGGACCGACTCGTCGAACCCGAAGCCACCGTCGGCGATCGACTTGGTGACCAGCTCCCAGGCGAGCGTGATCGCGCCCTCCTTGAAGTAGTCGCCGAAGGAGAAGTTGCCGCACATCTCGAAGAACGTGCCGTGCCGGGTGGTCTTGCCGACCTCTTCGATGTCGGGGGTGCGGATGCACTTCTGCACGCTGGTGGCGCGCGGGAACTCCGGCGTCGCCTGGCCCAGGAAGTACGGCTTGAACGGCACCATGCCGGCGTTGACGAAGAGCAGGTTCGGGTCGTCGAGGAGCAGCGACGCCGAGCGCACCACCTCGTGCGGCAGCGCGGCGTTGTCGGCGAAGTGGGAGGTGAAACGACGGCGGATCTCCGCCGTGCTCAACCAGGTCGACGGCTGGGTATCAGTCACTGCTCATGTTCCAGTTCTTCGAGTTGGTGCTGGGGTGCGACGCTGAGGGCGGGCGTCTCGTACCGCTCGCGGAGCTCGACTTCCTTGTCGATCCGGGCCTGGGCCATGTGCTCGCGCATCACGCGGGCACCTGCCTTGAGAGCCTGGGTGCGCTCGTCTCCGTTGGCCGCCCGGTACTCCCGGACGGCGGCACGGATGCGCTCCTTGCGCTCCCGACGTCGCAGCTTCCACTCCGTCCGGGTCGAGAGCCGCGCACGGAGCCGGGTCTCCGGGTCCGCAACGGCTTTCAGACCGTGCCACCACGACGCCGTCTTGATGACGGCTTCACGGAGGCGATCAGAGGAGGTCATGACGTCCGAGCCTAGCCGACCGGCACTCTCGTCCGCAGCGCGGCTACTCACCGCGCAGGATCCTGCGCACCCGGTCCCACCGTTCCTTGATCGCGGCCTCGGCCCCGATCTCCTTGGGGTGGTAGTACGTCGCCTCGCGAAGGTCCTCGGGCAGGTACTCCTGCTCGGCAACCCCGTAGGGATAGTCGTGGGCGTAGCGGTAGTCCACACCGTGACCGAGCTTCTTCGCACCGGCGTAATGGGCGTCGCGCAGGTGCGCCGGGACCTGGCCGATCTTGCCGGCCCTGACGTCGGCCTGGGCGGCGAAGATGGCGTTGGTGACGGCGTTGGACTTCGGCGCCACGGCCAGCGCGATGGTGGCGTGGGCCAGGGTGAGCTGAGCCTCAGGCATCCCGATCAGCTGCACGGTCTGGGCCGCGGCTACCGCCGTGGTCAGCGCCGACGGGTCGGCCAGGCCGATGTCCTCACTGGCCAGGATCATCAGCCGGCGCGCGATGAAGCGCGGGTCCTCCCCAGCCTCCAGCATCCGGGCCAGGTAGTGGATCGCGGCGTCGGCGTGCGACCCGCGCACCGACTTGATGAAGGCGCTGATGACGTCGTAGTGCTGGTCGCCGTCGCGGTCGTAGCGCACCGCGGCGATGTCGGCAGCGGTCTCGGCGGTGGTGAGGTCGATGACCGTGCCGGCCGCCGCACCGGCGGCAGCCTCCAGGTAGGTCAAGGAGCGGCGAGCGTCTCCCCCGGCCAGCCGGACCAGGTGGTCCAGGGCCGGCTCCTCCAGGGTGTACTCCCCCGCCAGGCCCCGCTCGTCGGCCACCGCCCGGCCGATCACGTCGCGGATGTCGTCGTCGGTGAGCGACTGCAGCCGCAGCAGCAGACTCCGGCTGAGCAGCGGCGAGATCACCGAGAACGACGGGTTCTCCGTGGTGGCCGCGATCAGCGTCACCCAGCGGTTCTCCACGCCGGGCAGGAGCGCGTCCTGCTGGGCCTTGGAGAAGCGGTGCACCTCATCGACGAAGAGCACCGTCTCCTTGCCGGTGGCGACCAGCTGGGCACGTGCCGCGTCGATCGCGGCCCGCACCTCCTTGATCCCAGCCGAGACCGCGGAGATCTCCACGAAGGACCTGTTGGTCTGTCCCGACACGATCGAGGCGATCGTGGTCTTGCCGGTCCCCGGAGGGCCCCACAGCAGCAGGCTCAACGACCGTTCGGCCTCGATCACCTGATGCAGCGGGGATCCCGGCGTACGCAGCTGCGGCTGGCCGACCAGCTCGTCCAGGCTGCGCGGACGCATCCGCACGGCCAACGGCGCGTGCGCATGGTCGGCAGCACTGAGCGACCCACCCGAGCCAGCAGGCTCGACTTCGAACAGACCATCCACGGCGATCACCTTAGGCGGTGCGAGAGTGCGTGGATCAGGCGTGGCCCATCTGGTTGTTGGCCAAATCGAACCACGTGTCGGCGAAGCCCGGGCTCGACGGGATCGCGATCGCCGGACCCTGACCCGGGTCGGTGTCGCCGAACTCGTTGACCCCGAGGATGCGCTGCGTGATCGGCTTGGACGGGGCGTGGCCCAGCTCGGCCGGGAAGTGGCAGGCGACCTTGTGGGTCTGGCCGATCTGCAGCAGAGGCGGCTCGACCTTCGCGCAGATCTCCTGCGCCAGCGGGCAGCGGGTGCGGAACCGACAGCCCGAGGGCGGGTTGATCGGCGACGGCACGTCGCCGGTGAGCCGGATGCGCTCGCGGCGACCACCGGTCTCGGCCTGCTTGATGTCGGGGGCGGCCGAGAGCAGCGCCTGGGTGTACGGGTGGTGCGGCCGGTTGTAGATCGTGTCGCGGTCACCGATCTCGACGATCTTGCCGAGGTACATGACGGCGATCTGCGGCGAGAAGTGCCGCACGATCGCGAGGTCGTGCGCGATGAAGAGGAACGCGATCCCGAACTCCTTCTGCAGGTCCTGGAGAAGGTTGATCACCTGGGCCTGGATGGAGACGTCGAGCGCGGAGACCGGCTCGTCGGCGACGAGCAGCTTCGGCTGCAGCGTGAGCGCGCGGGCGATGCCGATGCGCTGGCGCTGGCCGCCGGAGAACTCGTGCGGGTAGCGGTTGTAGTGCTCGGGGTTGAGACCGACGATCTCGAGCAGCTCCTGGACGCGCGGGAGGATCTTGTCCTTCGGCACGACCTTGTGGATCTCCAGCGGCGCACCCACGATCGCACCCACGGTGTGGCGCGGGTTCAGGGAGGTGTAGGGGTCCTGGAAGATCATCTGGATGTCACGGCGCAGCGGAAGGAGCTCCTTCTCGCCGGTCTTCGCGATGTCCTTGCCCTCGAAGCGGATCGCTCCGCCGGTGGGCTTGTAGAGCCGGGTGATGAGTCGACCGGTGGTCGACTTGCCACAGCCCGACTCGCCGACGAGGCCGAGCGAGGAGCCGGCGTCGAGGGAGAAGGAAACGCCGTCGACGGCCTTGACCGCACCGACGGTGCGCCGCAGGATCCCCGAGCTCTTCACCGGGAAGTGCATCTGGAGGTCCTCGACCTCGAGGATCGGGTTCGTGCTGGTCACCGCTGGGCTCCCGTCTGGGCGAAGAGGCTGGCCGGGTCGATCAGGTGGCACCGCTTGAGGTGCTCACTCCCCTCCGAGACCGGGACAAGGTCGGGCAGCTCGGTGCGGCAGCGATCGCCGGGCACGTGGCTGGAGTACTGGCAGCGCGGGTTGAAGGCGCAGCCCGTCGGCGGGTTGAGCAGGCTCGGCGGGTTGCCGGGAATCGGGATCAGCGGCTCGTTCGGGTCCGAGGTGACGTCCGGCACGCTGGAGATGAGGCCCCAGGTGTAGGGCATCTCCGGCTGGGTGAGGATCTCCTTGGTGGTGCCGTACTCGACCGCGCGACCGGCGTACATCACCAGGACGTCGTCAGCCATCTCCGCCACGACGCCGAGGTCGTGGGTGATGATCATGATCGCGGAGTTGAACTCGCGCTGGAGGTCCTGGAGCAGGTCGAGGATCTGGGCCTGCACCGTCACGTCGAGGGCCGTGGTCGGCTCGTCGGCGATGATCAGGTTCGGGTTGTTGACCAGACCCATCGCGATCATGGCGCGCTGGCGCATGCCGCCGGAGAACTGGTGCGGGTAGTCGTCCACGCGGCGGTCGGGCTGCGGGATGCCGACGCGCTCGAGCATCTCGATCGCGCGGGTCCGGGCCTGCTTCTTGGTGACGTCGTTGTGGACGCGGTAGGCCTCCATGATCTGGTTGCCGACCGTGTAGTACGGGTGCATCGCCGAGAGCGGGTCCTGGAAGATCATCGAGATCTCCTGGCCGCGCAGCTTGCGCATCTCCTCGTTGGAGATCTTGAGCAGGTCCACGCCGTCGAGCAGGATCTCGCCACTGACCTGGGCGCGGGTGCCGCGCTGGAGGCCCATGATCGTCGAGGTCGAGACCGACTTGCCGGAGCCCGACTCACCCACGATGCCGAGGGTCTTGCCCTTCTCCAGGGTGTAGGACAGGCCGTTGGTGGCCTTCACCAGACCGTCCTGCGTCGGGAAGTGCACCTTGAGGTCGCGGACCTCGAGATAGGGCGTCTTGTTCGTGTTCATGTGTCCTGTACTTCCTACTCCGCCGCTGCTCACGCCACCCGCACCCGCGGGTCGATGACCGAGTAGAGGATGTCGACGACCAGGTTGGCCAGGATGAAGATGGCGCCGGCGAAGACGACCATGCCGATCAGGGTCGGCAGGTCGAAGGTCTGCGCGGCCTGCAGGGAGAGGTAGCCGAGGCCCTGGTAGTTGAAGACGCGCTCGGTGATGATCGCGCCGACCAGCATGGCGGCGAGGTCGAGACCCATCATGGTGACGAGCGGCGTGAGTGCCGCCCGGAGCGCGTGCTTGACCACGACGCGGCCGGTCTTGAGGCCCTTGGCACGTGCGGTGCGGACGTAGTCCTCCGACAGCGACTCCAGGACGAAGGAGCGCGTGACACGCACGTACGCCGCCATCACCAGGCCCGCCAGGGTGAGGCCCGGCAGCACCAGGCCGACCGCCCAGTCCCACGGGTTCTGGGTGAAGGGGGTGAAGACCGGAACCGGGAACAGGTGCCACTTGATGGCGACGTACTGCAACAGGAAGGTTCCGGTGAAGAAGACGGGGAAGGCATAGATCAACAGCGAGACGGCGACGATGCCTCGGTCGAGCAACGTGCCCTTTCTCAGGGCGGCTATGACACCGATCCCCAAGCCACCGATCATCCAGAAGATGACGGCCGCCAAGGAGAGCGAGATCGTCACCGGCAGGCCGTCGGCGATCTCCTTGTTGACGGTCTCGTTGTTGAACGAGGAGAAGCCGAAGCACGGTGCCGAGCAGTGCACGACCTGCTCGGGGTGGGTGGCCTTGAGCTCGGGGTCGTTCGGGTAGTCACGGCCGACCGCGACACCCTTGAGGAAGTCACCCCAGACCTTGGCCGGGTTGACGACGTAGTCCTTGAGCGCCCCCTGGCCCTTGGTCGGGTACCCCAAGGACTTGCGGACCTGCTCGAGGAGCTGCGGCGACGGGTTCTTACCCGCGGCGTACCGCGCGGGATCCACCGGAGAGGCGAAGAAGAGGATGAACGTCACCAGGCTCATGACGAGCAACATGACGACACCGACAAAGACGCGTCGTACGACGTAGGCGAGCAATTTTTCCTCGATCCGGCAGATGTTTCAGGTTCAAACGGTGGTGCTGTGCGAGCAGAGTCCGGGGGTGGGGCCGTGCGACCCCACCCCCGGGCTACGTCATGCTCAGAGGTGAGCGATCAGCTCACTGCTTGACGGCGATGGCACCCAGGTCCGGGTAGCCGTTCGACGCGGCGGTGGTGGTGAAGTTGGCCACCTTGGAGCCCCACGCCCAGTTGAAGAGCGACTGCTCGAGCGGGATGTACGCGACATCCTCACCCAGCTGCTTGTCGGCCTCCTGCAGGTACTTCGTCTGCTCGTCGACGGTGGCAGCGTTGGCAGCCTGGTCGACCAGCTTGTTGAACGCGTCGGACTTGTAGTTGCCGTAGTCCTGGCCGTTGGAGTTCGCGGTCAGGTTGACGCGGCTGTCGAACAGCGGCGGCGTGACGGTGCTGGCCGACGGCCAGTCAGCGCCCCAGCCGGCCCAGGTGATGTCCGAGGTGCTGTCGGGCTTCTGGATGACCGAGTAGTACGTGTCGGTCAGACCGTCGAGCTCGACGCTGAAGCCGGCCTGGTCCCAGGCAGCCTTCAGAGCCGCGGCCTGCTTGCCGGGCACGTCGGAGCCGCTGGAGTTGTCGAAGGTGAACTTGATCTTGTACGGCAGCTTGACGCCGGCGTCGGTCAGGATCTTCTTCGCGGCGGCCGGGTCACCCGCGAGCGGGATGTCGGCGAAGGCCGGGTTCTTCTGGTAGCCCGTCGTGGCGGTGTTCACGATGGAGTAGGACGGGGTGTAGAACTTCTCGCCACCACCGGCCGTGATCCAGGCCTGCTTGTCGGTCGCCATCGCCAGAGCCTTGCGGATCGGCAGCGACAGACGCTTCGTGTTCGGCACCAGGTAGTCGCTGTAGGGCGAGTCCACGTTGGCGTACTGGCTCTTGTTGCGCAGCTGCGCGAGCAGGGCCGGGGTGAGGCGGCTCCCGGTGACACCGGCCTGGGCCTCGGGCGTGTTGTTGAACATCTCGCCGTAGATCGTGTCGACGGTCTTGCCGGTGTCGAACTTGATCGAGTCCGGCAGCGCCTTGCGCAGGTCCGTGCTGTCGGTCTTGGCGTCGTAGTTCGTGTTGCGGACCAGGGTCACACCCTTGTCCTTGTTCCACGTCGTGGTGCCGCCGTCGATCATGTAGGGACCGTTGGAGAACATGACGTAGTTGGACTGGGCGCCCTTGTCCTGGTCCTGCTTGTACGGGTCCGTCGACATCAGCGAGGCGACGGCCAGCGGGAAGTCCGGCCACGGCTTGTTGAAGTGGTAGGTGATCGTCTTGCCCTCGCAGGTGATCGCCTTGTCGAAGGCGGCCTTGCCCTCGGGGGTGCTCTTGTACGGACCCGTGTACGACGGCAGGCCGGTCTTCGGGTCCGTGGGAACGTTGAGGTAGCTCAGCAGGTAGTTCGGACCGCCGGTGATGGTGTCGGTCGCGAAGACACGGGAGGCGCCGTACTTGAAGTCCTCACACGTGATGTCCGAGCCGTCCTGCCACTTGATCCCGTCCTTGAGGGTGAAGGACCAGGTCTTGGAGTTGTCCGTGGCGGTGCCGGTGTCGGTCGCGAGGTCGGCGACCGGGGTGTTGGACACCTTGGCGTCGTCCGAGATCGGGAAGGCGACCAGCGAACGGTAGACCGTCCGGCGGAAGTTGGTCAGGTCGCGACCGATGTAGATGCGCTGCGGGTCAGCGTGGTCGAGCGGAGCCGACAGGAAGTAGGTGAGCGCGCCGCCCGCCTTCGTGTCCGTCGACGTGCTGCCGCCACCGCTGGTCTTGCTGTCGCTGCCACCGCAGGCGGCGAGCGAGAACGCAAGGGCGGCCGCAGCGGTACCAGCAAGGAACCGCTTCGTGTTGTTGGCCATTACTTCTCCTTGGATGTGTGACGCGCCTCGCGGCGGTCCCAGCTGGTAGCTACCTGCCACCAGAGTCATGAGGAACTAGCGGTTGGACTTCGGGTCCAGCGCGTCGCGCAGGCCGTCACCGAGCAGGTTAAAGGTGATGACGAGCAGCGCGATGGTGGCGCCGGGAACCAGGAAGTAGAAGAAGTCCACAGGCGCGTAGCTCAGGGTGTCGTTGAGCACGTTGCCCAGCGTCGGAGTCGGCGGCTTGACCGACACGCCCATGAAGGACAGTGCGGCCTCGGTCGAGATGTACGCCGGCAGCACCAGCGTGAACTGGACCAGCAGCAGACTCCACAGGTTCGGCAGGATCTCCTTGAAGTAGATCCGCGTCTTCGACGCGCCGAGGACGACGGCGGCGTCGACGAACTCACGCTCACGGATCGACAGCACCTGCGCCCGGACGAGGCGGCAGATGCCCGGCCATCCGAAGATGGCCATCACGACGATCACGTAGATGCAGGCTGCCGAGTCAGCCCCGCTCACATGGAGTTGTGTGTTGATGAAAGCCAGAGCCATGCCCGACAGCGCCAGCAGCATCAGCTGCTGCGGGAAGGACAGGATCAGGTCGCACAGGCGACCGATCGCACCGTCGGCGAAGCCACCGCGCACACCGGCGATGATGCCCAGGACGGTGCCGATGATCAGCGACAGCAGACTCGAGGTCAGCGCGATGAAGATCGAGATCGCCAGTCCGAGCCACACCCGGGCGAGCATGTCGCGGCCGGTGCCGGGCTCGACGCCGAGCAGGTGGTGCCACGTCATCCCACTCAGGTGGCCTGCCGGCATCGTGTCAGGGCCGAGCACGTTCTGGTTGGTCGCATAGGGGTCGATCACGCCGAGGTGGTTCATGATCGGCGCCAGCAACGCCAGGACGGCGAAGGCGAAGACGATCCAGAACGAGATCATCGAGCGCTTGTCCGTGCGGAACCGCTCGAACGCCAGGCGCATCGGCGACTTGCTGACGACGGCTGCGGGGGCAGACGGCAGGGCTTCCGTGCTTGTCACCTGAAAGACTTTAGGTGACTCTCAGGCGAACGCCGGTCACCCTGGGGTAACGATCTGGTCAAGACCAGTTGATTGGGTCACGAACCGGTCACGGCGGGAACACCGGCCCCGAAATGGCGACACGCCCGGGGAGACAGACTCCCCGGGCGTGCTGCGGCACTGCTCTCGACTCACTCGGCCGCGGCGTCGGCCTTCGGCTCGGGCTTGGCGTCGACGCCGGCCTCCTTGCGCTGCTGCTCGGTGATCGGGGCCGGAGCCTCGGTCAGCGGGTCGTAGCCGCCGCCGGACTTCGGGAACGCGATCACCTCGCGGATCGAGTCCACCTTGGCCAGGTGGGCCACCACGCGGTCGAGGCCGAGCGCGATGCCGCCGTGCGGCGGGGCGCCGAACTTGAACGCGTCGAGCAGGAACCCGAACTTCTCGTCGGCCTGCTCGGGGGTGATCCCCATGACGTTGAAGACCCGCTTCTGGACGTCCTCGCGGTGGATACGGATCGACCCGCCACCGAGCTCGGAGCCGTTGCAGACGATGTCGTAGGCGTAGGCCAGGGCCGAGCCGGGGTCGGTGTCGAACGTGTCGGCGAACTCCGGCTTGGGACCGGTGAAGGCGTGGTGCACCGCGGTCCAGGCACCCGCGCCTACAGCGACGTCACCCGAGGCGACAGCGTCTGCGGCAGGCTCGAACATCGGCGCGTCGACCACCCAGGTGAAGGCGAACTGCTCGGGGTCGAGCAGACCCAGGCGCTTGCCGATCTCCAGACGGGCCGCACCCAGCAGGGCACGGCTGGACTTGGTCGCTCCGGCGGCGAAGAAGACGCAGTCGCCGACCTGGGCGCCGACATGGGCGGCCAGGCCCTCCTTCTCGGCCTCGGAGAGGTTCTTGGCGACCGGGCCGCCGAGGGTGCCGTCCTCCTGGAGGAGCACGTAGGCCAGGCCGCGCGCACCGCGCTGCTTGGCCCAGTCCTGCCAGGCGTCGAGCTGCTTGCGCGGCTGGCTGGCCCCACCGCTCATCACCACGGCGCCGACGTACTCGGCCTGGAAGACCCGGAACTCGGTCTCGGAGAAGTACTCGGTGCAGTCGACGAGCTCGTTGCCGAAGCGGAGGTCGGGCTTGTCCGAGCCGTACTTCGCCATCGCGTCGGCGTACGTCATCCGCGGGATCGGGGTCTGGATCTCGACGCCGATGGTGGCCCACATCGCGGTGAGGACGTCCTCCATCATCTCGATGACGTCGTCCTGGTCGACGAAGCTCATCTCGATGTCGAGCTGGGTGAACTCGGGCTGCCGGTCGGCGCGGAAGTCCTCGTCGCGGTAGCAGCGGGCGATCTGGAAGTACTTCTCCAGGCCGCCGACCATCAGCAGCTGCTTGAACAGCTGCGGCGACTGCGGGAGCGCGTACCAGGAGCCGGGCGCGAGCCGGGCCGGCACCAGGAAGTCGCGAGCGCCCTCGGGCGTGGAGCGGGTCAGGGTCGGGGTCTCGACCTCGACGAAATCACGGGCGGCCAGCACGTCGCGCAGTGCCTTGTAGACCTTGCTGCGCAGCCGGATGGCGTGGGCGGGGCCAGAGCGACGCAGGTCGAGGTAGCGGTACTTCAGACGCGCCTCCTCGCCGACCTCGATGTGGTCGTCGATCTGGAACGGCAGCGGCGCCGAGGTGTTGAGCACCTCCAGCCCACCGTCGGCCACGACGACCTCGATCTCGCCGGTGGCGAGGTTCGGGTTGACGTTGCCCTCGGTGCGGGCGACGACCTCGCCGGTGACCTTGAGGCAGAACTCGTTGCGCAGCGGGTGCGCGACGGCCTCGTCACGGATCACGATCTGGACGATGCCCGAGGCGTCGCGCAGGTCGATGAAGGCGACACCACCGTGATCGCGGCGGCGCGCCACCCACCCGGCGAGGGTGACGGTCTGGCCGACGTGCTCGGCACGCAGCGTGCCGGCGTCATGGGTGCGGATCACTTCGAAGTCTCCTGTACAGCGGTGGTGGTGATGGTCGGACGCAGGTCCTCACGGGGAGGGAGCCAGGCGTCGGGATCGATCGGGGTCTGCTCCCCCGACCGGATGTCCTTGATCTCGGGCCCATTCTCCGTCACGAAGAGGATGAACGGGATGCCGCGCTTGTCGGCGTGCTTGATCTGCTTGCCGAACTTGTCGGCCTTGGGGGCGATCTCGGTGGGGATCCCCCGTGCGCGCAGCCTGCCGGCGAGTACGTCGGCCTCGGGACGCGACTCCTCGTCGGTGAGCGCCACCAGCACGGCGCTGGGCACACTGCGGTCGGCGGTGACGACACCGCCGCTGATCAGCGGCACCAGGGTGCGGCTGACGCCGAAGGAGATCCCGACACCGGGGTAGGTGGTGCGGCCGTCGCTGGCCAGGGAGTCGTAGCGCCCGCCCGAGCAGATCGAGCCGAGCGACTCGAAGCCGTCCAGGCGGGTCTCGAACACGGTGCCGGTGTAGTAGTCCAGACCGCGCGCGATCGACAGGTCGGCGACGACACGAACGCGCTCGTTGGTGACCGACGCACAGCCCTCAATCACGGCACGCAGCTCGGCCAGGCCCTCGTCGAGCAGCGGGTCGGCCACACCCAGGGCGCGGACCTCGTCCACGAACGAGGCGTCGGCGGTCTTGATCGTGGCCAGCGCCAGCGTCTGCGCCGCCTGCTCCGCGCTCAGCCCGGCGTCGCTCTGGAGCAGCGCGGTGATCTTCTCCCCCGGCAGCTTGTCGAGCTTGTCGACGATCTGCATGACCTTGGCGGGGTCGGTGGCGCCCAGGCCCTGGTAGAAGCCCTGGATCAGCTTGCGGTTGTTGACCTGCAGCGTGAAGCCGGGCAGGAACTCCAGGGAGGCCAGCGCCTCGGCCATCACCCGGGCGACCTCGACGTCGTGGTGGAAGCCGAGCTCGCCGCGGCCGACGACATCGATGTCGGCCTGGGTGAACTCACGGAACCGGCCCGCCTGGGGCCGCTCGCCACGCCAGACCTTCTGGATCTGGTAGCGCCGGAACGGGAACTCCAGCTTGCCGGCGTTCTCCAGCACGAACCGGGCGAACGGCACCGTCAGGTCGAAGTGCAGGCCCATGCCCGCATCGCCGTCGCCGGTGTCCTGAAGGCGCTTGAGGACGTAGACCTCCTTGGAGGTCTCGCCCTTGGCCAGCAGCTGGTCCATCGGCTCGACCGCACGAGTCTCGAGGTTGGCGAAGCCGTGCAGCTCGAAGGTGCGCGCCAGCGTGGCGACCACCTGCTGCTCGACGAAGCGTTCGGCGGGGAGGAACTCCGGGAAGCCGGAGAGCGGAGTGGGCTTTGCCATGTGTCAGCCGTTCAGATCCTGCAGGAAGGGGTTGGTGGCGCGTTCACGCCCGATCGAGGTCTGCTCGCCGTGTCCGGGCAGGACCACGATGTCGTCGGCGAGCGGAAGCACCTTGGTGCGCAGTGTGGACAGCATCGTGGCATGGTCGCCGCCGGGCAGGTCGGTGCGCCCGATCGAGCCCGCGAAGAGCAGGTCGCCGGCGAACATGACCTCGGAGATCTCGTCGCTGACGGTCCAGGGCGTGCGGAACGAGACCGAGCCCGCGGTGTGGCCCGGGGTGTGGTCGACGGTGAACGTCAGTCCGGCCAGCTCCAGGGACCGCCCGTCGGCGAGCTCCTCGACCGCGTCGGGCTCGGTGAACCGGTAGTCGCCGCCCAGCAGCATCCGCGCCGACTCCGCACTGATCCCGGCCATCGGGTCGGCCAGCAGATGCCGGTCGGCCGGGTGGATCCAGGCGGTGGCGTCGTACGTCCCGGCGACCGGGGTCACCGAGAACATGTGGTCGATGTGGCCGTGGGTCAACAGGATCGCGACCGGCTTGAGCCGGTGCTCGCGGACGAGCTCGGCGATCCCGGGAGCAGCATCCTGACCGGGGTCGATGACGACACACTCCGAGCCCGGACCGGTGGCGGCGAGGTAGCAGTTGGTGCCCCAGGCGCCTGTGGGGAAACCTGCGATCAGCACCCGAGAATCCTATAGAGAAACGGCTCCCCTGACCGCATCGCCTCACACCGGCCGCACAGAACGCCGACTCATGCATAGGATGTGGGCCGTGACCAACCCTGAACCGACCCAGTCCTGGGGTCGAGTTGACGACGACCGAAACGTCTACGTGCGCACGGCTGACGGCGAGCGCGCGGTCGGACAGTTCCTCGACGGCACCCCGGAGGAGGCGCTGGCGTTCTTCACCGACAAGTTCGATCAGCTCGCCTTCGAGGTCGATCAGCTCGTCCTGCGCGTCAACGGCGGGAAGGCCACGCCGGACGAAGCCACCGAGGCGATCAAGGCCGTCCGCGTGAAGGTGACCGACGCTCGTGCCGTCGGCGACCTGGCCAGCCTCAGCGCCAAGCTCGACGCCCTCCAGCCCGTGATCGCGACCCAGCGTGAGGCCCGCAAGGCCGAGCGTGCGGCCAAGGCCGAGGAGACCCGCGCCGCCAAGGAGCAGATCGTCACCGAGGCCGAGACCCTCGCCCAGGGCAACGACTGGCGCAACGGTGCCAACCGGCTCCGTGAGCTGCTGGAGTCGTGGAAGGTCCTCCCCCGGCTGGACCGTGCCGGTGATGAGGCGCTGTGGAAGCGCTTCTCCACTGCCCGCACCGCCTACACCCGTCGCCGCAAGGCGCACTTCGCCGAGCTCAACGAGAAGCGCGCCGGCGCGCAGGCGATCAAGGAGAAGCTGGTCGTCGAGGCCGAGGGCCTGGCCGACTCCGAGGACTGGGGCCTGACCGCGGGCCGCTACCGCGACCTGATGTCGCGCTGGAAGGCCGCCGGTCCGGCTGCCAAGGAGATCGACGACGCCCTGTGGAAGCGCTTCCGCGCCGCCCAGGACACGTTCTTCGGCAACCGCGACTCCGCCAACGCCGCGATCGACGCTGAGTTCGCCGAGAACGCCGTGGCCAAAGAGGCCCTGCTGGTCGAGGCCGAGGCGCTGGTGCCCGTCACCGACCTGGCCACCGCCAAGGCCGCGTTCCGCGACCTGGCCGACCGCTGGGACGCGATCGGCAAGGTGCCGCGCGACCGGATGAAGGAGCTCGAGGGCCGCATCCGCAAGGTCGAGCAGGCGATCAAGGCCGTCGAGGACGAGCAGTGGAGCAAGTCCGACCCGGAGAAGTCGGCCCGTGCCGACGACATGATCACCAAGCTCGAGGACGCGATCGCGAAGCTCGAGGCCGACATCGCCAAGGCTGAGGCCGCCGGCGACGCCAAGAAGGCCGCCTCCCTCAAGGAGAACCTCGAGGGACGCAAGGGCTTCCTCGACATGGCCAAGCGCGCGGCAGCCGACTTCAGCTGATCCCGCACCACCACGAACGGCCGGCTCCTCGGAGCCGGCCGTTCGTCGTCGTGTGATGGGTCAGGAGGTGACCCGGTAGGCGTCGAAGACGCCGGGGACGCTGCGCACCGACTTCAGCACGGTGTCCAGATGCTTGGCGTCGGCCATCTCGAAGGTGAACCTGCTCTTGGCCACCCGGTCGCGTCCGGTGGACAGGTTCGCGGACAGGATGTTCACGTGGCTGTCCGACAGGGCCATCGTGATGTCGGAGAGCAGCCGGGCACGATCGAGGGCCTCGACCTGGATGTTGACCAGGAAGACGGTGGTGACCGAGTCGTCCCACTCCACGTCGATCATCCGCTCCGGATGGGTGCGCAGCGAGCCGGCGTTGGTGCAGTTCTCCCGGTGGACCGAGACCCCGCCGACCTTGGTGACGAAGCCGATGATCGGGTCACCGGGCACCGGCGTGCAGCACTTGGCCAGCTTCGCCCACACGTCGGGCTGTCCCTTGACCAGCACCCCGACGTCGGACTGGTGGGTGGCGTGGCCCCGGCTGCGCCGGGTCAGGGTGACGGCCTCGGCCAGGTCCTCCTGGGCCGCGTCGCTCCCGCCGTGCTCGTCCACGACCCGGCGTACGACGGCCTGCGCGGAGACGTTGCCCTCGCCGACGGCGGCGTACAGCGCCTCGACGTCGGCGATGTTGAAGTGCTTCGCGGCCAGGGTCAACGACTCGTGCGACATCAGGCGCTTGAGGGGCAGCCCCTCCTTGCGCATCAGCTTCGCGATCTGCTCCTGGCCCTTCTCGATCGCCTCGTCGCGGCGCTCGCGGGTGAACCAGGCCTTGATCTTGGAGCGGGCGCGGTTGGACTTCACGAAGGAGAGCCAGTCGCGCGAGGGTCCGGCGTTCTGCGACTTCGAGGTGAAGACCTCGACGGTGTCACCGTTGGCCAGGGTCGACTCCAGCGGCACCAGCCGACCGTTGACCCGGGCGCCAATGGTGTGGTGCCCGACCTCGGTGTGCACCGCGTAGGCGAAGTCGACCGGCGTGGCGTCGGCCGGGAGCGCGATCACGTCGCCCTTGGGGGTGAAGACATAGACCTCGGTCCGGTTCATCTCGAAGCGGAGCGACTCCAGGAACTCCCCCGGGTCCTCGACCTCGGACTGCCAGTCCACCAGGGTGCGGACCCAGCTCATGTCGGGCCCGGCGACGGCGCCCAGCGGCCTGTCGGTGTCGACCCCGGCGCGGCCGTCCTCCTTGTACTTCCAGTGCGCCGCGACGCCGTACTCGGCGCGGCGGTGCATCGCGAAGGTGCGGATCTGCATCTCGACCGGCTTGCCGGCCGGACCGATCACGGTGGTGTGCAGGGACTGGTAGAGGTTGAACTTCGGCATCGCGACGTAGTCCTTGAACCGGCCGAGCACCGGGTTCCAGCGTGAGTGCAGCACGCCGAGGACGGAGTAGCAGTCGCGGTCGTCGTCGACCAGGATCCGGATCCCGACCAGGTCGTAGATGTCGGCGAAGTCCTTCCCGCCGACGATCATCTTCTGGTAGATCGAGTAGTAGTGCTTCGGTCGGCCGGTGACGGTCGCCTTGATCTTGGAGTCCTTGAGGTCGTTCTCGACCTGGCTGATGACCTGGGCCAGGAACTGGTCGCGCGAGGGTGCCCGCTCGGCCACCAGGCGGACGATCTCGTCGTAGATCTTGGGGTGCAGGGTCGCGAAGGCGAGGTCCTCGAGCTCCCACTTGATCGTGTTCATGCCGAGCCGGTGGGCCAGCGGCGCGTAGATGTCGAGCGTCTCGTTCGCGCTGCGCTCCTGGCTCTTGAGTGGCACATAGCGCAGCGTGCGCATGTTGTGCAGCCGGTCGGCGAGCTTGATCACCAGGACCCGGATGTCCTTGCTCATCGCGACGACCATCTTGCGGATGGTCTCCGACTGCGCGGAGTCGCCGTACTGCACCTTGTCGAGCTTGGTGACGCCGTCGACCATCTGCGCCACCTCGGCGCCGAAGTCCTTCGTCAGCTGCTCCAGGGTGTACGGCGTGTCCTCGACCGTGTCGTGCAGCAGCGCCGCCACCAGGGTCGGCTCGGTCATGCCGAGCTCGGCAAGGATCGTGGTGACCGCGAGCGGGTGGGTGATGTACGGGTCGCCGCTCTTGCGCATCTGGCCGCGGTGCAACCGCTCCGCGGTGACGTAGGCGCGTTCCAGGAGCGCCAGATCGGCCTTCGGGTGAGCGGCGCGGACCGCCCTGAAGAGCGGCTCCAGCACCGGGTTCACAGCACCGGAGCGCTGGCCCATCCGCGCCAGGCGGGCCCGCATGCTCCGACCCGACGTCGGGCCCCCGTTCGCCGCACCGGCGGCCTGCGCCGCGCTCCTGCGGGCCGGGGAGACTGTGCGTTCCTCGCTCATTGGCCCAGTCTAGTGCCCGGGTTCAGACCAGGAGCAGCGACGTGAGCGGTACGTCGGGCAGCGCTGCCCGACCGTCGAGGAAGCCGAGCTCCATCAGCACCGCCGCTGCGGTGACGACGCCACCGGCCGAGGCGACCAGCCGGACCGAGGCGGCCAGGGTGCCACCGGTGGCGAGCACGTCGTCGACGAGCAGCACGCGCTCACCGGGGGCGACGGCGTCGGTGTGGATCTCCAGCGTCGCCTCGCCGTACTCCAGGGCGTAGGACTCGGCGTGGACCGCGCGCGGGAGCTTCCCGGACTTGCGCACCGGGACGAAGCCGACCCCCAGAGCGAGGGCGACCGGCGCGGCCAGGATGAAGCCACGCGCCTCCATCCCGAGCACCTTGTCGACGACGACCTGACCGGTCTCGTCGCGCCCTGCCGCGGCCAGCGCCTCGACCGTGGCAGCGAAGGCCTCCGGCGAGGCCAGCAGCGGCGAGATGTCCTTGAACACCACCCCCGGCTGGGGGTAGTCGGGGACGTCATGGATGTACGTCGTCAGATCGACGCTGCTGGCCATCGGAGGTGCTTCCTAGCGAGTGGTGCGGGTGCTACTTCTTGCCGCGCTGCGAACGCGGCTTGCGCGAGGGCTGGGGCCGACCTGCGGCTCCGGAGTCCTCGACCGGGCCGTTCGGTGCCGGAGCGATCCGGCCCTTGCCGTAGGCCGAGGTGTTGCTGGCCTGACGGGGACCGGCGCCGACCTGCGCACCGGTGTCACCGTCGTCGTCGCCGTACTCCTCGAGCTCGTCCGGCTCCTCGGCCACCGCCATGTTCTCGGTGAACGACGGAACGTTGGCGTACTTGTCGGAGCGCTCCCGGGCACGGGCACGCTTCTCGGCGAGCTTGACCTCGTTCTCCCCCGACTTGAGGTGGACCAGGATGCGCGGGGCGACCCAGACCGAGGAGAACACACCGGCGGCCATGCCGACGAACTGCGCAAGCGCGAGGTCCTTGAGCGAGCTGGCCCCGAGCTGCACGGCACTGACGTACAGGATCGCGCCGATCGGGATGAGGGCGACGACCGAGGTGTTGATCGACCGGACCAGGGTCTGGTTGACGGCGAGGTTCGCGGCACGCGCGTACGTCGTCTTCTTCGCCTTCATCTGGTGGGTGTTCTCACGGATCTTGTCGAAGACCACGACCGTGTCGTAGAGCGAGAAGCCGAGGATGGCGAGCACACCGGTCACCGCCGCCGGTGTTACCTTGAACCCCGAGAGCGAGTAGATGCCCATCGTGATCACGACGTCGTGGAAGAGCGCGATGAAGGCGGCTGCCGACATCTTCCATTCTCGGAAGTAGATGCCGATGAAGAGCATCGACAGCACCAGGAAGACCACGACACCGGTCAAGGCCCGCTTGGCGACCTCGGCACCCCAGCTCGCGCCGATCTCGTCCTGCGAGACCTGCTTGGCGTCGATGCCGACCTCCTTGGTGATCACCTGGAGCAGCTTGTCGCTGTCAGCCTGGGTGAGCTCCTCGACCTCGACGGAGATGCCGTCCTTGCCGGAGGTGGCGACCGTCGGCTCGGTGGCACCCTTGATGCCCGAGTTCGCGATCGTCTCGCGCAGATCGTCCACCGTCTTCTGGGTGGCCTGCGACGAGGTCAGGTTGGAGAGCTGGAACTGGACACCGCCAGTGAACTCGACACCGAAGGCGAGTCCCTTCAGCAGCACCACCAGCAGGGCGGCGAGCACGATGCCACCGGAGATCGCGTACCAGATCCCGCGCTTGCCGATGAAGTCGAACGACTTCTCACCGGTGTAGAGCTCGTGTCCGAGACGTGAGTACTTGCGCATCAGGCCTTCCCTCCGACCTTGGCGAGGCGAGCGGCACGCGGGTCGACGCCGAGCGTGTCAACGCTCAGACCCGACCACTTGCCGCCGCCGTTGAAGAACTTGATCCGACCGAAGAACGTCACCAGCGGCTTGGTGAACCAGAACAGCACGGCGAGGTCGATCAAGGTGGACAGACCGAGCGCGAAGCCGAAGCCCTTCACGACGCCGGAGGCGAAGATGTAGAGCACCGCGGCGCTGAGCAGTTGCACCACGTTGGCCGCGACCCGGGTCTGGCGGGCACGGACCCAGCCGGACTCGACGGCGACGCGCATCGACTTGCCGTCACGCATCTCGTCGCGGATGCGCTCGAAGAAGATGATGAACGAGTCGGCGGTGATACCGACGGCGATGATCAGACCCGCGATCCCGGGCAGGGTCAGGGTGAAGCCGGCGGTCTTGCTCAGCAGCAGCACCAGGGCGTAGGTCCAGGCGGCTGCTACGACGAGCGAGGAGAGCACCACGATGCCGAGCCCGCGGTAGTAGAGCAGGCAGTAGATCATCACCAGTGCCAGACCGATCGCACCGGCGAGCAGACCGGCGCTGAGCTGGTTGCCGGCGAGCGTCGGACCGACGACCTCGACCGAGACGTCCTTCTCGAACGCGATCGGCAGGGAGCCGTACTTGAGGCTGGTGGCGAGGCTCTTGGCCTCGGTCTGGGTGAAGTCACCGGTGATCTGGGCGCTGCCCGCGATCCGGCTGCTGGCGGTCGGAGCCGACAGCACGCGGCCGTCGAGGACGATCGCGAAGCGCTGGCCGGTGGTCGAGATGGCGCCGGTCGCGTCGGCGAAGATCCCACGCCCGTGCTTGTTGAAGTCGAGGGTGACCGCGTAGTTCGCGTCGCCCTGCGGGATCCCGAAGTTGGCGCCGGTCAGGTCCGTGCCCTCGATGATCGCCGGCGACAGCAGGTACTTGGTGGTGCCGTCCGGGTCGCAGGTCAGCAGCGGCTTGTTCGGGTCGTCGACCACGTCGGCGGTCGAGTCCGGGCAGGTGAAGTTCACGAAGTCGGTGGTGTACGGCGCCGTCGGGCTGTTCATGAAGGCGAGCGCCTGGTCGTAGGCGGACGACTCCTTGGTCGGCGTCGCGGTGGAGGACGCCGACGGCGAGGCGGCGCCGCTGGGCGAGGCGACAGCTGTCGCGGCAGCCGACGGCGTGGCCGTGGCGCTCGGGGTGGCCGAGGCGTCAGCGGCCTTCGCGCCGAAGCCGAGGGTCGCGCGCTGGGCGGTGATGCCCGGCGTCGCCGTGCTGCTGCTCGCCGAGGCCGTGCCACAGGTGCTGGACGTGGAGGAGTCACACGCCACGAAGCGGAAGCGAAGCTGCGCCTGCCGCTCGACGGTCTCCACCAGGTCGCGCCGGCTCTTGCCGGGGATCTCGACCTGGATGAACTTGCTGCCCTGGGTGGTCACCTCGGCCTCAGAGACACCCGAGCCGTTGACGCGCTGGTCGATGATGCCGCGCGCCTCCTTCAGGTTGTCAGCGCTGGGGCTGCCCTTGGCGACCAGGGTGATCCGGGTGCCGCCCTGGAGGTCGAGCCCGAGGGCCGGCTTCCAGGTGTTCCCGATCGCGACGAGGCCGTAGGCGACCGCGAGGGCCAGGAAGAACACCGTGAGGGTGCGCCCTGGCTTGGACGTCTTGCGTGCCATGGTGTGTCAGTTCTCCTCAGAGTCCGGCTTGTCGAACATCGCCGGGGTGGTGGTGCCGTTGGTCGCCTCACTGTCGTCCGCCGTGGCGGACTCCTCGTCGGCCGGGTCTTCCTTGAAGACGGTCTGACCGATCGCTCCAGGAAGGACCCGGATCGCCACGCCATCGGCGATCTCTACCAGCACATGGTCGTCCGTGCGCTCCTTGATGACTCCGAAGATCCCCGAGGTCAGCACGACCTCAGTGCCCGGCGTCGCAGCGTCGATCGTGGCCCGCATCTGCATCTGGCGCCGCCGCTGCGGGCGAAGGAAGAACAGCCAGAAAGCGAGGAGGACGACGATCAGGGGCAACAGCTCGGCCATGAAGAACTCTCAGCAACAGACATCAAGGAAACGGCCCAGACTGGGCCGACGCGTCAGTCTAGCCACGGCGCGCCCATGATCGGGGCAACCTGGCAAAGACCGCAAGCAACGTCATGCACTGTTCATCGCCCCGATCCCGGCGCGCTAGTCCTCGAAGAGTTGGTCCTGCAGCAGGTCCGGGGCACGCAGGCCGAGGTGGTGCCAGGCCGCAGGAGTGGCGATCCGGCCGCGCGGCGTACGAGCGAGGAAGCCGTTGCGCACCAGGAACGGCTCGGCGACCTCCTCGACCGTCTCGCGCTCCTCCCCCACCGCGACGGCGAGGGTCGAGACACCGACGGGGCCGCCGCCGAAGCGTCGGCACAGGACGTCCAGGACGGCACGGTCGAGCCGGTCCAGACCGAGCGGGTCGACCTCGTAGAGCTCCAGCGCTGCGTGGGCGACGTCGAGGGAGACCACGCCGTCGGCGCGGACCTGGGCGAAGTCGCGGACCCGGCGCAGCAGCCGGTTGGCGATCCGGGGCGTGCCCCGGGAGCGGGACGCGATCTGGGCAGCACCCTCGTCGGTCAGGGTGACGTCGAGGAGTCCGGCCGAGCGCCGGACGATCAGGTCGAGCTCGGAGGGGTCGTAGAACTCGAGGTGGCCGGTGAAGCCGAACCGGTCGCGCAGCGGCCCCGGCAGCAGCCCGGCGCGGGTGGTGGCCCCGACCAGGGTGAACGGCGGGATGTCGAGCGGGATCGACGTCGCCCCAGGCCCCTTGCCGATGATCACGTCGACGCGGAAGTCCTCCATCGCCATGTAGAGCATCTCTTCGGCAGGACGCGACATCCGGTGGATCTCGTCGACGAAGAGCACGTCGCCCTCGTTGAGGCCCGACAGGATCGAGGCCAGATCGCCGGCGTGGGTGATCGCCGGGCCACTGGTCAGGCGCAGCGGCGTGCCCATCTCGGCGGCGATGATCATCGCCAGGGTGGTCTTGCCCAGCCCCGGCGGACCACTCAGCAGCACATGGTCGGGCGTCTTGCCGCGCTGGCGGGCCGCCTCCAGCACCAGACCGAGCTGCTCGCGGACCCGGACCTGACCGACGACCTCGTCCAGGCTGCGGGGGCGCAGCGCTGCCTCGATCGCGCGCTCGTCGCCATCGGCCTCCGCGGCGACGAGCCGCTGGAGATGGAGCTCCTCGGCCTCGTCGAGCTCGTCCTCGTGGAACGGCACGGCGTCAGGCCTTGCTCAGGATCTGGAGCGCTGCCTTGAGCAGCGCGCTGACATTGGGGGTGCCCTCAGGATCCGGTACGCCGTCCACGGCACGATCGGCATCCTTGGCGTTGTAGCCCAGGCCCGTGAGTGCCTCGGCGACCTGGGTCCGCCAGGGCGCCAGCGCCGGCGTCGGAGCAGCGGCCCCACCACGGGGGGCCCCGATCCGGTCCTTGAGCTCGAGGATGATCCGCTGGGCGACCTTCTGCCCGATGCCGGGCACCTTCGTCAGCGTCTTGACGTCGTCGGAGGCCACCGCGATCCGCAGCGTGTCGGGCGAGAGCACCGCCAGGATCGCCTGGGCCAGCTTCGGGCCGACGCCCGAGGCGGTCTGGACGAGCTCGAAGGTCGACTTCTCGTCGTCGTCGGCGAAGCCGAACAGGGTCAGCGAGTCCTCCCGCACGACCAGCGACGTGGGCAGCATCGCCTCGGTGCCGGTGCGCAGGCCGGCCAGCGTGCCGGGTGCGCACAGCAGCTCCAGGCCGACTCCCCCGACCTCCACGACGGCGCTGGACAGGGTCAGGGACGTGACGGTGCCACGAACATGGGCGATCAACGGACTCCTCCTCGAGCCAGGGCGGCGTCGATCCGGGCCTGAGCCCCGCCGCGCCAGATGTGCGTGATGGCCAACGCGAGCGCGTCGGCGGCGTCGGCCGGCTTGGGCATCGCGTCGAGCCGCAGGATGCGGGTCACCATCGCGCCGACCTGGGCCTTGTCGGCCCGGCCGTTACCCGAGACCGCCGCCTTGACCTCCGACGGGGTGTGCAGCGCGACCGGGATCCCCCGGCGGGCGGCGCAGACCATCGCGATGCCGCTGGCCTGGGCGGTCCCCATGATGGTGGAGACGTCGGAGCGGGCGAAGACCCGCTCGATCGCGACCGCGTCGGGGCGGTGCTCCTCGATCCAGGCCTCGATGCCCTTCTCGATGGTGACCAGCCGCTGCGGGACAGCGAGCGTGCTCGTCGTACGGATGACGCCGACGTCGACCATCCGCAGCGGTCGGCCCACGGTCCCCTCGACCATGCCCATGCCGCAGCGGGTCAGGCCGGGGTCAACCCCGAGGACACGCATCGGCCACCGCCATCGAACACATGTTCGTAGCGTACCCGGGTCCGGAGACGGACCCGGGCACGACACGCACGGGGCTCAGGCCTCGTCGAGCTCCTCGAGGATCTCGTCGGAGATCTCAGCGTTGGAGAAGACGTTCTGGACGTCGTCGAGGTCGTCGATCGCGTCGATCAGCTTCATCACCTTGGTGGCGGTGGCGGCGTCGGCGACCGGGATGTCCATCGTCGCGACGAACTCGGCGTCGGCGGAGTCGTAGTCCAGGCCCGCCTCCTGGATCGCGGAGCGCACCGCGACCAGGTCGGTCGGCTCGGAGATGACCTGCCAGGTCTCGTCGAGGTCGTTGACCTCCTCGGCACCGGCGTCGAGGGTCGCCTCGAGCACGGCGTCCTCGTCGACGTCCTTGCCGTCCTGGCTCTTGTTCAGCAGCACGACACCCTTGCGGTTGAACAGCCGCGACACCGAGCCCGGGTCGGCCATCGTGCCGCCATTGCGGGTGACCGCGGTGCGGACCTCCATGGCGGCCCGGTTCTTGTTGTCGGTGAGGCACTCGACCAGCAGCGCCACGCCCGAGGGGCCGTAGACCTCGTACATGATCGTGTCGTAGTTGACGCCGCCGCCGTCGAGGCCGCCACCGCGCTTGCGGGCACGCTCGATGTTGTCGTTGGGAACCGACTGCTTCTTCGCCTTGTAGATCGCGTCGAACAGGGTCGGGTTGCCGGAGGGGTCAGGACCACCCATCTTGGCCGCGATCTCGATGTTCTTGATCAGCTTCGCGAACAGCTTGCCTCGCTTGGCATCGATCGCGGCCTTCTTGTGCTTGGTGGTTGCCCACTTGGAGTGCCCAGACATGCGTCCCTACTTCACAGCTCTTGGAATTCGC
>NZ_JASLGR010000055.1 GCF_030150155.1 Nocardioides sp. | reverse complement strand
TGGCTCCAAGTTCCCGAACAAGGACACCGCTCGACCAGACACCGGGCCCGCGGACGACCACTCAGAAGTCAGGGATCACCACGTGTCCCGGTCGGACGTTCGGCCCGCCCGCGGACCCACTCAAAGGCTAAATGTCGGTGGTGCCGCCTAGGCTCTGCGTGTGCCGCCGACGGCGGTGGCACGGGTGAGAGGTGGACGCAGATGGTGGACCCGACGCTGCTCGGAGCAGGTCCTGACGGCGCCCTGCGCTGTGCCTGGGGTGTCTCGACCCCCGACTACGTGCCCTACCACGACACCGAGTGGGGCTTTCCGGTCCACGACGATCGGCGGCTCTTCGAGAAGCTCTGTCTCGAAGGGTTCCAGGCCGGTCTGTCGTGGATCACGATCCTGCGCAAGCGGGAGAGCTTCCGGGCCGCGTTCGCCGGGTTCGACCTGGACACCGTGGCGGGCTTCACCGAAGCCGACGTGCAGCGGCTCCTGGGCGACGCCGGGATCGTCCGCCACCGCGGCAAGATCGAGGCGACGATCAACAACGCCGGACGGGCCCTGGACCTGATCGACGCCGAGGGATCGCTCGCGGAGTACGTCTGGTCCTACCGTCCCGAGCCGACCGAGCCGGTGTTCCGCGCCACCTCGCCGGAGTCGGAGCGGATGTCGAAGGACCTGAAGAAGCGCGGGTGGCGTTTCGTCGGTCCCACGACCGTCTACTCGTTCATGCAGGCGATGGGGCTGGTCAACGACCACCACGAGGGCTGCATCATCCGGGACCTGGTCGCTGCCGCGGACCTCACTCCACCTGCTCGTCGGTGACCACCCGGCCGGTCTGGATCGGCCTGATCCACTCGGCCAGGTCGTAGCCCTGACGGACCGCCTCGTCGAGGAAGGCGCGCTCGACCGCGGCGGGAACGGTCGGGGTGCGGGCCAGCAGCCAGAGGTTGGCGTGGTCGGGGGTGCCGACCAGGGCGTGCTGGTAGTCCTCGTCGATCTTGAGCACCCAGTAGTCGCCCTGGGTGAACGGCAGCCAGCGCAGGATCGCGGGGGCGAAGGAGACCTTGAGCTGCGCCTCCTCACCTGCCACGGGGACCGCCTTGCCGATCGACCGGGTGGGTTCGTCGTCCCCGTCCAGACACCGGTTGTCGACCACGATCGAGCCGTCGTCGGCCACGCTGTAGTGAGCCGTGATCTCGCTGGCGTCGGCGTCCTCCCACTTCAGTGGCAGGCGGCCGATCTCGTGCCACAGACCGACGTAGCGGTCCAGGTCGAGGTGGGGCAGTGAGGTGACACTGGTGGTTCCGCTCATCACTCGGTCCTCCTGAGGGGTGGGGTCACTGACGGTTCCATCATGCAACACGACCCCTGACGCTTCAGGGCGGCTAGTGGCCCGGCGAGGCGGCGGGCGTGGGTGTGCTCGGTGCCAGTCCGATCGCGGCGAGAGCGGACTCCCCCTCGCGGTGACCACGACGCTGCGCGGAACCCGACCCCGCTCGATCCAGCCCTCGCCGAAGAGCCGATCAGTCACCGCCCGCCCGAGCGGTCCGGCCAGGTGGTGGGCCTGCTCGGTCCAGTCCGGGCAGTAGCGCACCGGCTGGTCGAGGATCGCGGGGGACGCGCCCCAGGCCCCGAGCTCGTCGCGCCCGGCGGCGGTGACGACGTACGGCACCGAACGGCCCGGGGCCGAGAGCCGGTCCTGGGTCGCGCCGGGGTGGTGGCGGCCGTCCCCGCCGCTGATCCAGCCGGCCTCCAGGAACCGGCCGAAGAGTCCGACCCCGGTCCGCCCGGCCAGGTGCCCGTAGCAGGTGCGGGCGGTCCGCAGCGCCGACGCGCGGGTGTGCTGACGCAGCGAGGTGATCGGCGTACGGGGAGCGAGGACAGCCAGCGCTTCCAGGACGCCCTCGATCTCGTGACTGCTCAGCCGGTAGTACCGGTGCCGGCCCTGTTGCTCGACGGTGACAAGCCCGTGGTCGAGCAGCATCCCGAGATGGTTGCTCACCGTCGATGCCGCGACACCCGCCTCCTCGGCCAGCCGTCCGGCGGGCAAGGCCCGGCCATCGGCCAGGGCCATCAGGACCCGGATCCGTCGGGGGTCGGCGAACGCCGAGGCCACCCGGGCGAGATCGGGCTCGCCCTGCGCCTGCTGTCCTGTCGGGACTGACATGGTTCGATGCTAGGTCGCTGATGCTTCGACCGGCGCTGAAACGTCGCCGGGGCAGGCTGGCCGGCATGGTCTCCTCGACGCCGCCGCGCGCCACCCGGGCGCTGCGGTGGGCACTGTGTGCGGGCTACTTCCTGGTCCTGCTCGACGTCACCGTGGTCAACGTTGCCCTGCCCGCGATCGGCTCCTCGCTCGGGGCCCGCTCAGGTGGGCTGGCGCTCGTCGTCGATGCGTACGCCGTCCCGCTGGCCCTCCTGCTGCTGCTCGCCGGTGCCGCCGGGGACCGCTGGGGGCACCGCCGGTGGGTCCTGCTCGGGTTCGGGCTCTTCGGGGCCGCCTCGGTCGGCTGTGCCGTGGCTCCCTCACTCGGGGCGCTGGCGGTCGCCCGCGCCTGCCAGGGAGTCGGTGCCGCTGCCGCGCTGCCTTGCACATTGGCCCTCCTGGTCGCGGGAGCAGCCGATGAACGGGAGCGGGCACGACTGGTGGGGCTGTGGGCCGGCGTCGGTGGCGCGGCCCTTCCGGCGGGACCCTTGCTCGGCGGCGTGCTGGTCGACACGTTCGGGTGGCGCGCGGTGTTCTGGCTGAACGTGCCCCTGATCGTGGTCGCCTGGGTGGTGGTCCGGCGGCATGCGCCCACGACCGACACCGCCAGGGACAGGGCTGCGGGGAGTCCAGCATGGGGGCGCTCCGACACCAGCCGCGTGCGCCTGGTGGCCGCCTGTGCGGTCGCCGGCCTGATGAACTTCGGGGCCCTCGGTGCCCTCTTCCTCCTCACCCAGAGCCTCCAGGACGTGCACGGGCTCTCCGCCCTGGAGGCCGGGCTCACGACGCTCCCCGCGATGGTGCCGCTCCCACTGATGGCACCGATCGGCGCCCGCCTCTGCCTGCGGTACGGCGTGTGGCGCACGGTCGGGCTGGGGCTGGCGATCACCGGCCTGGGGTTCGCCGCCGTCGCCCTCACGCTCGGCTCCGTCTCGTGGGTGCTGCTGCTCGGCTTGGCCTGCTGGGGGAGCGGCCTGGGGATCCTCACCCCGGCGGTCGTCGCGGCCGCCCTCGCTGCCGCGCCGCACCGGGCGGGTCTGGCCTCGGGCGCCAGCAACACAGCCCGACAGGCGGGAGGTGCCCTCGGCGTGGCCGTGATGGCCGCGTTCGCAGGAGGTGCCACCGCCGCCGGAGCGTTCCTGGATCGAGCCCGCGGGGAGCTCGGTGTCACTGCCGCTGCCTTCGTCGCGGTCGGGGTTGCCACCCTGATCGCCGCACGCGTCGGTCACACGGGTCAGTCGGGTCGGCGTAGGTCCGGCACGTCGGGGAGTCGCTCGAACCCGGACGCGACATAGGCAGCCACTCCACCCGTGTTGCGTGCCGGGGTGCAGACCAGAACCTGCGAGGACCTCATCTGCTGGAGCGTCAGTGCCGCGGCAAGGGTGATCGCCGTGCCGTAGCCCTGCCCGCGGTGATCGGGGTGGGCCCCTAGAGGCTCGATCAGTCCCGGTCGGCCCGGCCCCGCCGACCAGACCGTCGTCGCGGCGACGGCGGTGCCGTGGTCGTCGTACGCGATCAGGCAGCGGGCACGCCGATAGGCAGGCCCGGCGGCCATCGTGCGACGGAGAAGGTCGAGTTGCTGAACGCCGCCCGGTGGACGGCGACCCGGTCGCGCAGCACGGCCTCGTCGGGCTCCTCGCGGTCGAGCACGACGATCTCCACACCCGGATCGGGCACCGGCGTCGCGAGGTCCCTGCGGAACGGGGTCCACAGCTCGTCGGGCAGCCAGCCCCGCTCGATCAGACGAGTACGGAACGTCGCCCCGTCCCGCACCTCGACGCTGGCCCGACCAGCCGGCAGCACGCCCCGATCAGGATCGGTGAGGTCGTCGGCCAGCCTGTCGGCGACCTCGGAGTCGTCGAAGACCGCGGGCGACAGTGCCATCCGCAGCACCCCGTCCTCGACAGTGCCGGCGGCGACCGGCTCACCGTCGCGGCGCCACATCCGCAGGTCGGCGACGCACCGTGCGGCGCCGAACCGCCATGCCCAGCCGAGGTCACCGGGGTGCCACTGCACCGCCGTCGCATCGTGCTGCCAGGAGGCGAGCGCGCTCACGACCTCCTCGGCGTCATCGTGCCGGACCGTCTCTCGTGTCAGCATCGCTCCACTGCATCACGCTCGACCGGCGCGTGCACCTCGTTTTCGGGCCGCCACCCATCCAGCGTGGCGGGAAGGGTGACGGCCCAAGGACGACCGGCGCGGAGCGAGGTCAGTCAGTGACCACCAACGGGGCCCCGTTGACGACCAGCTTCCAGTCGACGGAGGCGAACTGTGCGGGATCGATGGTGCCGTGCGCCGTCACCCAGTCGATCAGCAGCTGGCGGATCTCGTCCTGGCGGTTGTAGACCACCGGCGCCGTCGCGACGGCGGGGAACCCACCGCCACCGGACTGGCGGTAGTTGTTCACCGCGAGCACGAACTCCTGCGTGTCACCGACCGGCGTCCCGGCGTACGCCAGATTCATGATCCGCGAGTCGACCGGCTTGGCCAGGTCGATGTCGTACGTCAGCGGCGCGTCGAGGCCGGCGACCGCGTCGTAGTTGTAGTCAGGAGTGCCGTTCGGGGCGGTCGGGGTGACGGCGTTCGTGACGTTGCCGATCGCCGCCGGGCTGCTCGTGACCGTCTTGAAGTAGCGGGCCGAGTACTCCAGGTAGGCCTTCACCTGGGCGCCGGTCACCTTCACCGCGATCAGGGTGTTGTCGTAGATGTAGAGCCCCGCGACGTCACGGACGGTGACCTGACCGGCCGGGAACGAGGCGCCCCGGTTGAACGGCGCCGCGATCGAGAGCACCGGCAGCGCCGCGTCGGCACCGGTGAGCGCCTTCTTCACGGTGTCGGCCTGGACGTAGTTCACGAAGTCGATGATCGGGGTGTCCTCGACCACCGAACGGGCCGCCGACATCGCCACCGCTGACGTGCCGATCACCGAGTTCACGTAGCCGACCACGGTGTCGTGCTGCGCCTTGACCGCGGCGACGACGGCGGTGTCACCGTCGACGGTGTTGGAGTTGAGCACTTGCGACGTCGCGGTGCTGACCCGCCAGCCGCCCCGGTGCAGCTCCAGGTTGAGGTCGATCACCGAGACCCGCATGCCCCAGTAGAGCGGCTCGGTGAGCAGCACGGCACGCCCGGTCTTCTCGTTCGCGACGTACTGCTGGGGGATCTCGACGTGGGCGTGCCCGACCAGGATCGCGTCGACGTCGGGCACCTGTGCCGCCACCAGGGAGGCGGCGTTCTCGGGGTAGGGGAGGGTGTCGCCGTACGACGACGAGGTGGTCGCCCCGGAGTGCGCCGAGATCACGATGACGTCGCAGCCGCGGCGCTTCATCTCGGGGACGTACTTCTTCGCCTGCTCGACCAGTCCTGGGAAGGTCATCTTGCCCTCGACGTTGGCCTTGTCCCACAGCGCGATGCCGGGGTTGGTCAGGCCGAGGATGCCGACGGTGAGCTCGGGTCCGCGGGCGGGCTTGAACCGCTTGATGACGTACGGCGTGAACGCGGGCCGTCCGGTGCTGGCGTCGAGTGCGTTCGCGCCGAGCAGGGGGAAGTTCAGCTGGCGCTCGAAGGTGCGCAGGGTGTCGATCCCGTAGTTGAACTCGTGGTTGCCGAGTGCGGCCGCGTCGTACCCGACCAGGTTCATCGCCCGCGCCATCGGGTGGATGGCGCCCTTCGTGATGGGGTCGACCTTGGCGTAGTAGTACGCCAGCGGGGTGCCCTGGATGGTGTCACCGGCGTCGAGGGTGAGGATCGGCTCGCCGCGGCGCTGGGCACGGACGGCCTTGATCAGGGTCGCGGCCTTGGCCAGGCCGATGTCGTCCTTCTTCGCGTCGTCGAACTCGGCGTTCTTGAAGTAGTCCCAGTTCAGGACGTTGCCGTGCAGGTCGGTCGTGCCGAGCACGGTGAGCCGTGTGGTCGGCTTCCCGGTGCCGTTCCCGTGGCCTGCGCCGGCGGCGGTGGCCGGTTCGGCGACGAAGCCGACGGCTGCCAGGGCGGCGGTGCCGGTCAGGAGGGTGCGCCGGCTGAGAGCGCCGGGCTTCTGGTTGCTCATGGTGATCCATTCGTCCGAGTCAGGATGGTCTAGACCATTAGTACAGGCTCGGGGACGGGACCGGAACCGTTGCTACGTGAACGTCATGTCACGGTCTGATAGCGGCGGCGGGGGAGCGTTCAGGCCAGCCCGGCCACCCAGGCTGCGGCACGTCGCCCGGATGTGATCGCGCGCTCCCACTGCACGCCGATGACGAGCAGGATGACCCCGGCGGTGCCGATCGTGAGCCAGCCCGGCAGGTAGCCGATGAACGGTCCGCCCTGGGTGAGGGCGATCACCAGCAGCACGCCGCCACCGATCAGCACCGGCGCCTGGAGGTGCCGGGCGAAGCCGATCAGCACCGTGATCAGGGACACCACCGTCACCGCGGCCAGGCGTACGGCGTCACCGCCCCCGATCGCGACGGCCATGCTCGGCACCAGGGCTGCGGCCAGGGCAGGCGCGACGGTCAGCATCGACGGCGCCGCCGTGCCGGTCAGGCGTGCACGATGGTGCTGCACGGCGCCGACCACGGCCAGCATCGCCGCCAGCGGCAGGGTGTAGGCCTCGATGGCGGTGCCGGTGTCGACCGACCGGTCGTCGAGCAGCACCCAGGTGCCGGCCGTGCCCAGCGCGCAGGCGGCGTACGCCAGGAGGAGTCGGCCGGGCTGGCCCGCGTAGATCGCGGTGACGACAGCGGCGGCGAACAGGGTCAGCGCGAAGATCACGGGACGGTCGAGCGAGGCGTTGAACGAGACTGCTGCCGCACCGAAGCCGACAGCGAAGACTGCGCAGCTCAGCTCGGTCTCCTGAGCACCGTCGGCGGTGCTGCGGGCCATCGCGGCGGCGAGCAGGAGGTGCAGCACCATCAGAGCCGCTGTCACGATCACCCCGGCCAGGGCGCTGGCGTCGATCAGTGCTGTGGCCGCCGTGAGGGCGAGGGTGAGACTCACGGGGATCAGTGCGAACGGCACCCGGTGGCGTGCCAGCCACACCAGCGCAGCGACCAGCAGGCAGGCGGCCGGGATGACGAGGGCGACGACCGGGATCGAGGCCGGGGCTGCGTCGGTGCCGGCGGCAGCGTCGAACCCGCGGGCGACGTGGTTCGCGTGGTCGCCCAGTAGCACCGTCCAGCACTCGACCAGCACGACGATGGCGGCGAGCGGACCCAGCACCGGCCACCACGACGCCTCTCTGAGAGACGCAGGCAGGCGCCACACCGCCCACCACAGCGCGACCCCGACGACCACGCTGATGGCCACGACGACCCGGTAGTCGACGTCGAGCAGCACCACCGGCACCACCGCGACGATGCCGAGCACCCCGACGGCCGCGCACCAGTGCCGATGCTCGACCAGCTCCGGGATCGGGACCCGCCGCACGACGTCGGCGGTGGACCCGAGGATGACGAGCACGGCGAGTAGGAGGATCGATCCGGTGGCGACGTACCGGAGAAGGGTGGTCGAGTCGGGGGAGTAGGCCGTCACGAAGGCGGTCAGCAGGTAGCCGCCGACGTCGGCGAGGAGGAAGCACACCAGGATGCCCACGACGATCTGATGCCAGCGGCCGGAGCGGGTGAGCAGATGGCCGACCGCAGTCTCGAGCACCATCACGCCGGCCATCATGGCGACGGTCGCCAGCCGGGGGCCGGGGGAGTCGAACCACCCGTTGGCCATCAACGTCCACGGCGCGATCGCGAAGGCGAGGGTCGCTGCCGGCACGTACGTCGCCACGGGCCGCAACGGTGTCTCGGCACTGCCCCGTGGCATCAGCCGGTGGAACCCGGCGAAGAGGAGACCACAGACGGTGAGGGCGGCCGGCCAGTAGAGCCCAGGGCGTACGTCGTCGAGGCCGGCGAGCCCGAGCTGATGGGCGGCGTTGACGCCGAGCAGGGTGAGACCGACGGCAATCACCGCTCCGGTCTCGGAGGCGGCCGGGAGTCGCTTGGCGGTCGCGAGGGCCGATCCGGCGACCGCGAGCGCGATCATCGCGCTCAGCAGGATCGCCTGGCCGACGAGGCCCACCAGGAGCCAGACCGCGATCACGAAGATCGACGCAGCGCCGAGCAGCAGGATCGCGCCGAGGCCGAGGATGACCTGCTGGCCGCTCAGCACACGTCGCTCTGGGGGCACGTACGGCGCGGGTACTGCCGGGAACGAACCCGCTGACGGCACGCTTTCGGAACGCCCGTAGTCCGGGACTGCGGCAGCGGTTCCTGGCACCTCGGCGACCTCGGGGGAGTGCAGCCGTACCAGCAGCCGCTCACGCTCCTCCTGCAACGAAGCGAGCTCGCAGTCGACCTGCCAGAGACAGACAGCGTCAGCTCCGATCAGCCGCAGCCCGCACGCCGGGCAGCCGGCCGTCCTGTCGGTCGGCAGCGCAGCACCGCAGGACGGGCAGACATTCGGATCCGGAGTCGTCATCAGGCGACGCCTTTCGCAGGGGTTGCCGCAGGCGTGGCAACTCGTAGTCACGGACGTTAGGGCAGGCAGGCACCGCTGGCAACGCAGCGGTTCGGACACAGGGGAGCCGACTACAGGCCTCCGTGGCGCCAACCCGCAATGATGCTTGATCGCATATCATTGTGTGGTGAGCGAACAGACGACGTCAGTAGGGGAGTTGCTTCGCGGCCGCCGGGCCCGCCTCGGCCTGAGCCAGCGCGCGGCCGCGCGCGCCTGCGGGATCCCTCAGTCGATGCTCTCGCGCCTCGAGACCGGCGAGACCCAGCCCAGCATCTCGACCTTGCAGCGGGTCCTCGACGGTCTGGGTGCCGAACTGCACCTGGAACTGAGGACACCCGGCGACGGCGCACCGCGACGCGAGAAACAGCGTTCACTGTGGCTGAACCGGATGGTGGTGGGCGAGCTGACCCGTGAACCTCATCGCGCGATCGGCATCGCCCGCGAGAACCTCGCCCGCTTGCGCGGCGTGCACGCCGAGCGCGCCTCGATCCTGGAGGCGTTCGACCGGTGGGGAGAGATCCTCGACGAGGGGGTCGAGTCCATCGTCGCCACACTCACCGGGCTCGACGAGGAGGCTGAGGACCTGCGCCAGAACTCGCCGTTCGCCGGAGTGCTGACCCCAGAGCAGCGCGAGCAGGCCCTTTCCTCCTTCCGTACCTACTGGGAGGCACACCATCCGCACGTGGAGGCCGCCGCAGCGCACGGCGTGCGGCGATGAACCGGGAGCAGCTCGCGGAGGTCCTGCGCGCAGCAAGCCAGCTCGTCGACGACCGGCCCATCGTGATGGGGCTGCGACGATGTCGATGGAAGCTGACGTGGCATTCCTTGAAGACGCCGACCGAGCGAAGGCCGACCTGGTCACCGGAGCGATCGGGGAGGACTCCAACTTCCACCAGCTGCGCGGATACTACGCGGAGGGGATCCACGTCGAGACCGCTCGACTGCCCCCTGGGTGGCAAGAGCGGCTCATCACCCAACCCGTTCCGGCGGGCACCAACAGTCCAGGCGTCCTGGCGTCCTTCCTCGAGCGGCATGACCTGGCGGTGGCCAAGCTTGCGGCCTTCCGTGAGAAGGACATCCGCTTCGTCTCCGAGCTCGTCAAGGCACAGCTGGTGAACCCGGCCGTCGTACTCACGCGACTGGAACGCACCGATCTGCACCCGGTCGCTCGGCAACGCGCCGCGGCACTGGTCAAGGGCCTCATCGATGCCGGAGGCGAGGATGAGTCACTGACATAGAACACAAGTTGACATAATGTCGCTAGTCGGACTGACCGGTGAGAGTGGTGCCGGCGGCGCGTCGAAGTGCCCGGTGGGGGAGAGCAGGAAACGGGGTCCCGGCGCAGCGGGCACGGCGGTTCGCCGGCGGTCCCATTCGGTGGCCGTAGGTGGCGTTCCGATGAGCTCGACTGTTGTCACGTTCAGAACGTCCGCGATCTTGTCCAGGTCTGTGATGGACCAATCAGCCATTCCGCGCATCTTCCGACTGATCGTCGCCTCGGTGATGCCCGTTGCTCTGCTGAGGTGCGACTTCTTCCAGTCGGCCAGCCCGAGCAGCGCGTTGATGTTCGCTGCGATCTGGCGATGAGTGTTGTTCCCCATGATTGAAATCTAGGTCTATCCCGAGCGAATCCGACACTCACGGTTGACTTCTTGCGAAATGGATAAGAACCTTGTTCCACGTGAAACATCGGCAGTGGGTCGGTGAACGCGTGGCACTGAGGAGGTGCGTGATGCGGGGTTTGACGTATGAGGGTGAGGTGCTGACCGTTGAGACGCGGTCATATGAGGCTGGTGTGACCGACAACGGTCGGTCGTTCCCGGCGGGGGAGTCGACCACGGTGAGTCTCTTTGACGGGGC
>NZ_JASLGR010000010.1 GCF_030150155.1 Nocardioides sp. | reverse complement strand
ACGGCCTCGTGGAAGTGCCGCACGTGCGTCTTCAGCGCGGACCGCACCGCCTTGTTGCGCTGGCGGCGCGCCTCGTTCTGCCGGTTACGCTTGATCTGGCTCTTGATATTCGCCACGCGAAAGCCTCGCTCAAAATCTGCTGGGGGTCTTGCCTACGGTCGAATAGGCGACGTCGAAGGATATCCGAGATCGCGGCCGGTTCTCAAACCAGGCGCCAACGACCGCCTGCGGACAGTATAGCGGCCCGCCCGGGGCCCCGGGCCCGGTTACTCGCCGGTGACCCCGTCGATGGACTCCCGCAGCAGGTCGGCGTGGCCGAGGTGCCGGGCGTACTCGGCGATCATGTGCCCGTACACCCAGCGGACCGACAGGGTGCCCCAGCGCTCGTGCTCGAGGGTCTGGTCCAGCGCCACCGGCGCCGCGGCCTGGCGGCACCGTTCCCACTCGGCCTCGAGCCGGGCCAGATCAGCCTCGGCGCGGGCCGGGTCGGCGTCCTCGAACGCGGCTTCCGGCCGGTCCGGCCGCCCGTACACGTCCGCCAGGGCCTGGCCGCCGACCCGGCGCCGGAACCAGGCCCGCTCGGTGTCAGTCAGGTGCCGGATCAGGCCGAGCAGGGACAGGCTGGACGCGGGCACCGGCTGCTGGGCCAGCTGGACCCCGGTCAGCCCGGCGCACTTCCAGACCAGAGTTGCCCGGTGCCAGTCGAGCAGGCCGTCCAGGGTCTCCCGCTCGTCCGCGGTCACCGGTTCGTGGGTCCGCGTCACCAGCGGAACGGTCCAGTCGCTCATCTCCGGACCCAGTCTGCCTGATAGGCGGACCAGTCGCCGGTGGTGGCGGTGCCCGCGGTGTACAGGCCGAGGCCGAACGACGCCGCCCGCTGGCGGCCCGCCGAGGTCAGCGCCACCCGGGCCCCGTGCACGGTGGCGGCCACCGACTCGTTGCTGCCGCCGTTGGCCGGGACCGCCATGATCAGGCTGACCGAGGCCGGCACGGCCTTCAGGGCCACCGACGTCTCGTGCTTGACGTAACCGCTGTACGCCGACGACAACGGCACCCCGGTGTCGAAGCCCAGCACCGCGACCTGGGTCACCCGGCTGGCCACCTGGCTGAGGTAGCCGGACGTCCAGAACACCGGGTGGCGCATGAGCAGTGCGGCGGGCAGTCCCATCCCGGCCAGCGGCTCCAGCTTAGGGGTGTCCACCGCGAGTACGGCCGGATGCAGGGCCCGGGTCCTGGCCAGCACGGTCAGCAGTCCCGGGTTGCCGCTGGCCACCGGGCTCAGGTCGTAGCTGATCCCGGTGAAACCGGCCTTCAGCAGTGACCGGGCGCTGGCCACCAGCTGCTGCTGGGTGGGGCCGTCGTCCAGGTTGAGGTGGCCGCGGCCGACGGCCCCGGTCAGTTCGGCGCAGACGGTCACGCGCGGGAACGTGCGGTGAAACCAGCCCAGCAACGACGTCGCCCGCGGGACCGCGGCCAGCTGGCCGGAGGCATCGACCTGGCCGGCCGGCACGTACACGTCGGCCACCCCCGACGTCCGGATCCGGGTGGCCAGCTGGGCCCGCCCGGCCGCGGTGTCGGCCGGGGCCGCGGCGCCTCCCGGCGACAGCCAGCCCGGGCCCAGCCACAGCCCATCGTGGCCGGTGGAGCCGGCCCAGCCCGCGGCTGGCCCGCTGGCCTGGTGACCGAGCACGAACCCGGCCACCACGATCACGATCAGAATCGCCGCCGCGGCCGCCAGCAGCCGGGTCAGCACAAAGCCAGCCAGGTCGCCGGGCTGGCCGGACTTGCCGGGCTTGCCAGGTGGCATGCGGACCTCCCAGGCCAGCAGTCCCGCATAGGCTAAGGGATCGTCACCCCAACTTCTCACCTCAAACGGATGTCTGTGTCACCTACGACGTCGCCTGCGACCGCTGTTGAGCCCGGGGCCACCGATCCCTCGGTGATCCGGAATTTCTGCATCATCGCGCACATCGACCACGGCAAGTCCACACTGGCCGACCGCATGCTGCAGCTCACCGGCGTGGTCGAGAACCGCAACATGCGTGCCCAGTACCTGGACCGGATGGACATCGAGCGGGAACGCGGCATCACCATCAAGAGCCAGGCGGTCCGGCTGCCCTGGACCGGGGCCGACGGCCAGCCCTACGTGCTGAACCTCATCGACACCCCCGGCCACGTCGACTTTTCCTACGAGGTGTCCCGGTCGCTGGCCGCCTGCGAAGGCGCGGTGCTGCTGGTCGACGCGGCCCAGGGCATCGAGGCCCAGACCCTGGCCAACCTGTACATGGCCCTGGAAGCCGACCTGCAGATCATCCCGGTGCTGAACAAGATCGACCTGCCCGCGGCCCAGCCCGAGCGGTACGCCGAGGAACTGGCCGGCATCATCGGCTGCGACCCCGGCGACGTGCTCCGGGTCTCGGCCAAGACCGGGCAGGGCGTGGAGGAGCTGCTGCACGCGGTCGTCGACCAGGTCCCGGCCCCAGCCGGGGACCCGGAGGCGCCGGCCCGGGCCCTGATCTTCGACTCGGTCTACGACACCTACCGCGGCGTGGTCACCTACGTCCGGGTGGTCGACGGCAAGCTCACCCACCGTGACAAGATCAAGATGATGTCCTCGGGCGCGGTCCACGAGATGCTCGAGATCGGGGTGATCAGCCCCGAGCCGATGAAGTGCGACTCGCTCAGCGTCGGCGAGACCGGCTACCTGATCACCGGCGTCAAGGACGTCCGTCAGTCCCGCGTCGGTGACACGGTGACGACCAACCAGCACCCGGCCACGCAGGCGCTCGGTGGCTACGAGCACCCCAATCCGATGGTGTACGCCGGCCTCTACCCGATCGACGGCGACGACTACCCCACGCTGCGTGACGCCCTGGAGAAGCTCCAGCTCAACGACGCCGCCCTGACCTTCGAGCCCGAGACCTCCGGCGCGCTCGGCTTCGGCTTCCGGATCGGCTTCCTCGGCCTGCTGCACATGGAGATCACCCGGGAGCGGCTCGAGCGCGAGTTCAACCTCGACCTGATCTCGACCGCCCCGAACGTGGTCTACAACGTCGTCCTGGAGGACGGCCGCGAGATCGAGGTGACCAACCCGAGCGAGTACCCCGACGGCAAGATCGCCGAGGTCCGCGAGCCGATCGTCAAGGCCACCATCCTGAGCCCGAGCGACTACATCGGCACGATCATGGAGCTGTGCCAGCACAAGCGCGGCACGCTGCTGGGGATGGACTACCTCTCCGAGGACCGCGTCGAGATGCGCTACATCCTGCCGATGGGCGAGATCGCGTTCGACTTCTTCGACCAGCTCAAGTCCAAGACCAAGGGCTATGCGTCGCTGAACTACGAGTTCGACGGCGAGCAGGCCGCCGACCTGGTCAAGGTCGACATCCTGCTCCAGGGCGAGCCGGTCGACGCGTTCAGCGCGATCGTGCACCGCGACGCCGCCTACGGGTACGGCGTCATGCTCGCCGGCAAGCTCAAGGACCTGATCCCGCGTCAGCAGTTCGAGGTCCCGATCCAGGCGGCGATCGGTGCCCGCGTGATCGCGCGCGAGACGATCCGCGCGATCCGCAAGGACGTTCTGGCCAAGTGCTATGGCGGAGACATCTCCCGGAAGCGCAAACTTCTGGAGAAGCAGAAGGAAGGCAAGAAGCGGATGAAGATGGTCGGGCGGGTCGAAGTCCCGCAGGAGGCCTTCGTCGCCGCTCTGTCGACCACCCAACCCTCAGAGAAGGCCGACAAGAAGAAATGACCCAGCACCCCTTTGCCGCCACGACCCAGACGCCGCATGCCTGCGACGTCCTCGTGATAGGCGGGGGGATCGCGGGCATCTCGATCGCCTACGAGCTGGCCGCGAGCGGTCAGAAGGTGGTCCTGCTCGAGGCCGAGTCGACCCTGGCCTACCACACCACCGGACGCTCGGCCGCGACCTGGATCGGCACCTACGGCAACGGTCCGGTGCGGGCCCTGACGGCGGCCAGCCACGACTACTTCATCACCCCGCCGGCCGACCGGCACCCCGACGGCGACCCGCTCGGCACGCCGATGACGATGCTGCACGTCGCCCCCGAGGGGTTCACCGCGGCGCTGCAGGAGTTCCACGACGACGTCGTCCGGCTCACCCCCGAGGCCCGGCTGATCATGCCGGCCGAGGCGGTCGCGCTGGTGCCGATGCTGCGCGAGGAGTGGGTCGAGGCCGCGCTGCTGGAGCCGTACGCGCTCGAGGTCGACGTCGCCGGACTGCACCAGGGCTACAAGCGGGGGCTCAAGGCCCACGGCGGTGAGATCCTCACCCTGGCCCGGGTCAGCGGCGCCGAGCGCACCGCCGAGGGCCGGTGGCGGGTCAGTGCCGGCATCAGTCAGGAGTTCGAGGCGACGTACGTCGTCAACGCGGCCGGTGCCTGGGTGGACGAGGTGGCCGAGGTCTTCGGTGCGCGTCCGATCGGGATCGAGCCGCGGCTGCGCTCGATCTTCATGGTCGGCGCCGAGGCGGCCACGCACAGCCTGCCGATGGTGATGAGCATCGACCACGACAACGCCTTCTACTTCAAGGGCGACTCGGGTCAGTACCTGTGCTCGCCGGCCGACGAGACCCTGACCACGCCGCACGACGCGAAGCCCGACGAGCTCGAGATCGCCCGTGCCATCGACGTGATCAACGAGGCCACCACGATCGGCATCCGCGGCATCCGCACGCCGTGGGCCGGGCTGCGCAGCTTCGCCCCCGACGGGTCGCCCGTGATCGGCGCCGACCCCGAGGTGGACGGCTTCTTCTGGTACGCCGGCCAGGGCGGCTACGGGATCCAGATGGGTCCCGCCTCGGCCCGTCTGGGGGCCGCGCTGCTGCTGGGTGCAGCGGTGCCCGAGGACATCGTCGCGACCGGGTTCGACGTCGACCAGGTGTCGCCTGCGCGTCTGCACGGCTAGGTATACGGCTCGTATACTCGGGGTCATGGCGGTCACGACGATCAAGGTGACGACCCAGACCCGGGATCTGCTGCGCGATCAGGCGGCGGCGCTCGGCCTCTCGTTGGGGGACTACGTCGGCTCCCTGGCCCGCGACCACGAGCGCGCCACCCGCTGGGAGCAGCTGCGCGGTGCTCTCGCAGCGCATCCACCGTCGGAGGAGGCCCGCGCCGAGGATGCCGCCTGGGACGCGTTGGCGGCCGACGGCCTGGAGGCCGAGGAGTGGTGACGACCCCGGTCGCGCTTGCCCCGGGGCAGATCCACTGGGCGTTCCTGGAGCCGGTGGGCGGTCGGGAGCAGGGCGGCCGCCGCCCGGTCCTGGTGGTGTCCAGCGATCGTTTCCTCGAGGTCGTCGACACCCTGGTGGCGGTGGTGCCGATCACCTCGGTCGACCGGGGCTGGGGCAATCACGTCGGCCTCGGAGAGCTCCAGGGGCGTCCGTCGTGGGCGATGACCGAGCAGGTCCGCACACTGAGCCGTAGCCGCCTGCGCGGCCAGGTCGGGACCGCGCCGGCCGCAGCGATGGCCGAGGTGTGGACCTGGCTGCGAGAGTCGTTGGGCCTGTGAGCGGGGCAGAGTCGATCGAGATCCCGGCCGGTCTGGCTGCGGCCGTCGAGCAGCGGGGCCCGGAGTGGGAGCGCTGGCTCACCGGACTGCCGGCGTTGGCGGCCCGGTTCCTGGCCGACTGGGAGCTGCGCGTCGAGGGTCCGTCGCTGCACGGCTACACCGCGCTGGTGCTGCCGGTGGTGGGGCGTGGCGGTCGAGATCGGGGGATGCTCAAGCTGGCCTTCCCCGATGAGGAGACCGAGCACGAGGCGCTCGCCCTCCAGCACTGGGCCGGGCGAGGAGCGGCGACCCTGATCCGAGCCAACCCGCGCCACCGGGTGATGCTGCTGGAGCGGCTCGGCCCGGCCGACCTGGGCGAGGAGTGGGACGTGCGCGCGTGCGAGGTGGTGGGGGAGCTCTACGGCGCCCTGCACCGGCCCGCGCCCGCCCAGCTGCGCCCGTTGTCGGCGTACGTCGCCGCCCTGGCCGACCGGCTGGCGGCGCTGCCCCGCGGGGTCCCGGTGCCGCCCCGTCTGGTCGACCAGGCCCGCTCGCTGGCGCGCTCGTTCGCCGCCGACGAGGCGACCGACGGGACCCTGATCCACGGCGACCTGCACTACGGCAACGTGCTCGCCGCGCCCGCTCGCGCAGGCGACACCACCGGCCTGGGCTGGCGGGTGATCGACCCGAAGCCGCTCAGCGGTGACCCGCACTACGAGCTGGCCCCGCTGCTGACCAACCGGTTCGACGAGCTCGCCGGGCGGGTCCGCGAGGGTCTGCGCGACCGGTTCTTCGCGACCCTCGATGCGGCCGGGCTCGACGAGCAGCGTGCCAAGGACTGGGTCGTGGTCCGGATGCTCGACCTGGCCTGCCAGCGGATCGAGGAGCCCGCCGGAGCTTCGGGGCCGGGGCGGATCTCCGACCATGACTGGTTCACCCGCTGTGTCGCGATCGCGAAGGCCGTGCAGGACTGACCGCTGGACAGGCCGACAGCTTGGACCGCTGGCGAGGTCCGAGCGGCACGTTCGGGCCCACTAGGCTGGGGCCGTGTTGTGGAAGCATCCGTCCCCTTCCCGTGGTGCCCTGAGCGAGGGCCGGGCATGAGCGCCCGGGTGCGTTCGGTCAACGTCGGCCAGCCGAAGCAGCGGGAGTGGGCCGGGCTGGGGGTCACCAGCATCGACAAGAGGCCGGTGGCCGGCGCCGTACGCGCGCATCGGCTCGGACTCGAGGGTGACACCGTCTCCGACACGAAGCACCACGGCGGGGTGGACCAGGCGGTCTATGCGTTCGCGCGGGAGGACCTCGACGTGTGGGGCGAGCGGCTGCGCAAGCCGATCGCCGACGGCCAGTTCGGGGAGAACCTCACCACCGAGGGGATCGACGTCAACGAGGCCGTGGTCGGCACCCGGTGGCGGATCGGGACCGCGCTGTTCGAGGTCGCCTACGTCAGGACGCCGTGCAACGACTTCAAGAACTGGATGGGCGAGTCCGGCTTCGACAACGCCCGCTGGGTCAAGCGGTTCGCCACCGAGTGCCGGCCCGGGCCGTACCTGCGCGTGATCGAGGAAGGCGAGCTCACCGCCGGTGACGAGATCGTGGCCGAGTCGGTCCCCGACCACGGCATCACGGTGGCCACGATGTTCAGGGCGATCAACCTCGACAGGTCACTGCTGCCCCAGCTGTTGCAGATCGACGATCTGGTCGAGAACGTGCGAGATGCTGCGACTCGTGTCGCAGAAGGCCTACCGCCGCGCCGCGGCAGCGTCTAGTCTCGGGCTCTCGCAAGCCGCGACCGGAGGGATCCCCGCTGATGACCGACACCGACTTCCTGGAGACCATGCCGGCCAATGTGGCGGTGCAGTTCCTCGAGAGGGTGGCGGCCGATCCCGACGGTGAGGCCTACCTCTATCCGCACGTCGGCGGCCACGACGACCCGCACGCCGACGCGCACAGCCGTGAGCACGAGCACTGGCACTCCGTCACCTGGCGCGAGGTCGGGGAGCGGGTCAGCAAGATCGCTGCTGGCCTGGTCAGCCTCGGGCTCACCCTGGAGCAGCGCGTCGGGATCGCCTCGGCGACCCGGTACGAGTGGATCCTGGCCGACCTCGGCGTGATGTGCGCGGGTGCGGCCACCACGACGGTCTATCCGTCGAGCAAGGACGACGACGTCGCCTGGATCCTGGGCGACTCCGAGTGCCGGGTGGTCTTCGCCGAGGACGACGAGCAGATCGCCAAGGTCGAGCTGCACGCCGCCGAGCTGGGCTCGCTCACCACGATCATCACCTTCGACGGCAAGGCCGACGGCAAGCGGGTGCTCAGCCTCGACCACCTCGAGACGCTGGGGGAGGAGTACCTCGCCACCCACGAGCACCTGATCTCCGAGATCGCCGCCTCGATCAAGCCCGACCAGCTCGCCACCCTGGTCTACACGTCGGGGACCACCGGCCGGTCCAAGGGCGTGCGGCTGCTGCACCGCTCCTGGGTCTACGAGGGCGCCGCGATCCAGGCCCAGGACATCCTGTCCACCCACGACCTCCAGTTCCTCTGGCTGCCGATGTCGCACGTCTTCGGCAAGGTGCTGCTCTCCACCCAGCTCGCGATCGGGTTCCCGACCGCGATCGACGGCCGGGTGGACAAGATCATCGACAACCTCGCCGTGATCAGGCCGACCTTCATGGGCGCCGCGCCACGGATCTTCGAGAAGGCCTACGCCCGGATCGTGACGATGGTCGACGCCGAGGGCGGCCTGAAGAAGACCCTGTTCACCAAGGCCTTCGCCGTCGGCAAGCGGTACGACGCCCTGGTCGAGGCACAGAAGTCGGTGCCGATCACCCTCCAGGTCCAGCACACGCTCTTCGACATCCTGGTCTTCCGCAAGGTGCGGGCGCGCTTCGGTGGGCGGATCCGGTTCATGATCTCCGGCTCGGCCGCCCTCAACCCCGACATCGCGTCCTGGTTCCACGCCGCCGGGCTCCTCATCCTGGAGGGCTACGGCATGACGGAGAACTCCGCCGGTGCCACGGTCAACCGTCCCGAGAGCAACCGGATCGGCACCGTCGGTCTCGCGATCCCGGGCAGCGAGATCCGGATCGGGGAGTTCGACGAGGTCCAGCTCAAGGGGCCGCACGTGATGGCGGGCTACCACAACAACCCGGACGCGACCGCGCAGGCGTTCACCGCCGACGGCTGGCTGCGCACCGGCGACAAGGGGTCGATCAGCGCCGACGGCTTCCTCACCATCACCGGTCGGCTCAAGGAGATCTTCAAGACCTCGGGCGGCAAGTACGTGGCACCCAACCAGATCGAGGCCAAGTTCAAGGCGCTGTGCCCCTACGTCAGCCAGTTCATGGTCTTCGGCGCCGAGCGGAACTTCGCTGTCGCACTGGTCACCTTGGACCCCGACGCGATCGAGGCCTGGGCCGCTGAGAACGGGCTCGCGGGAGCGTCGTACTCGCAGATCGCGTCCTCACCGGCGGCACGGGAGATGGTGGCCGGCTACGTCACCCAGCTCAACGAGCAGCTCAACCGCTGGGAGACGATCAAGAAGTGGGAGATCCTCGACCACGACCTGACCATCGAGTCCGGTGAGCTGACCCCGTCGCTGAAGGTGAAGCGCAACGTCGTGGAGAAGAACAACGCCGGCACGATCGACGGCTTCTACGGCTGAGCCGGCACCAGCGTCGGGTCCCCGGGACCCGGCGCCGGGGTGCTCAGGCGCAGCCGGAACCCGGTCGAGTAGACCGCCCGGTGGTCGGTCGCCCGGGAGAAGCGGCGTCGGTAGCCGAAGAGGTCGATGTCGGAGGTGGCGAAGGCCTGGTCGATCCGGGTCGGCCGGTGGTCGCGGCAGGCGTGACGGCGCCGGTGGCCGGCGCTGGCCATCTGGTGGCGGCGGCTGGTGTACAGGCACAGCGCCGCCTTGCCGGTGTTGAAGTCGCCGGCGATCAGTACGCCGATCCCGCGGCGCTGGAGGGTGCGCACGGTGGCCAGGATGCGACGGTTGTTGGTCGAACGGCGACGGCTGCTGTCGCGCGGGTTGTGCACGCCGATCACCGCGACCTGCTCGCCGTCGGTGCCGCTGAACACGACGACCGGGGTGCGGGTCCGCTGCCCGCCGTTCCAGTAGGTCGGGATCGAGTCCTGGGAGAGCGGCGTCCAGACCTGCGGGTCGTAGATCACCCCGTTGCGGACGCCGTGCCCGACCGAGATCAGCTTCCAGGCGCCCTGGGTGCGGGTGCGGAAGGAGCGCGGCTGGCCGCCCTGGAGCTCCACCAGCACCCCGAGGTCGGCGTGCGAGCGGTTCAGGTCGCGGACCATGATCCCCATCCGACGGCGGGCGTCGGCGGCCCCGGTGAGGGACTCGCGCTGGGCGTTGGCGAAGAAGAGTCGATGCCGAGGACCGGGGGTGGTGCCGGTGCCGCCGGTGCCGCTGGGGGACGGGCTGGCCGACGCGGTGGCCGTGCTGGTGGCCGTGGCCGCGGCGGCGGCGGTGGTCGTGGCGGTGGGGTGGCTCGGACCGGCCCCGTCGGGGCGGGTGGCGGTGAGGTGAGGAACGGTCGCCAGCGCGGTCGCGGGGGTGCCCAGGAGGAGGGCGACCAGGCACGCAGCGAGTGCGAGTCGGTTCGGCACGGAGAGACCGTAGCGTGCCTGTGAGGAGCCTGTGGCGGAACCCCGGTAACAGCGGGACGAGCAGTGTGTGACAAGTTCGGGACACGCGGGAGCGTGCTGTCGGGGGCCGGGTGTGAGACCGATCTCGCCGGTGAGCGCGGGGCGACGATCTCCGATTGATTTGTTCGAACAAATGTTCGACTATGGGTGGTGTGACACCCGCTGCTCGAACCCTCGCTCGACCCTCCGCCCTGACCTCCGAGTCCTCGGCGCACTCGCCGGAGGTCTCGCGTCTGGCGCAGATCGACCAGCTGCGTGAGCGGGTCCGTCGGCTGGAGCGTTCGGCCCCGACCCGACGTGACCTGGCGACGGTGCCGGCGCTGCGGCCGATCGTGCAGCTCCAAGCCGGAGGAGTCTACGAGATCGATCCGACCGTCGCCGGGGTGAGCCTGGCCTGGGGGCTGCTGGCGGGGCCGTCGGCCGCGGGTGCCTGGGGTGCCGTCGTCGGGGTGCCCGACTTCGGTGCCGAGGCAGCGGCCGGGCTGGGCGTCAGGCTCGACCGGGTGATCTGCGTGCCCGACCCGGGGCAGGGCTGGATCGACGCGGTGGCGGCGCTGATCGACGTGGTCAGCGTCCTGGTGGTGCGTCCCACCGGCCGGATCGGCGACGGGGTCGCCTCCAAGGTCGCGGCCCGGCTGCGCACCCGGGAAGCCGCGCTGATCTCGCTCGGGCCGTGGCCGCGGGCCGAGGTCAGGCTCAGCGCCACCCGGCCGCGCTGGGGCGGAGCGGGACAGGGCGAGGGACACCTGCGTGCCCGGCTGCTCAACGTCGAGGCCCGTCGGGGGACCGCCCCGCCCCGGCGCGCCGACGTCTGGTTCCCCGCCGCCGACCTCACCCTGATCGCCGCCGCGCCGATGGCACCGGCCGTCCAGCAGGGGCCCGCCCTCGGGGTGGTGAGCGCATGAGCCGGGTGCTGGTGCTCTGGGTGCCGGACTGGCCGGTCGCCGTCGGGCTGCGCGCCCGGGACCTGCCCAGTCACCTGCCCGCTGCGGTGCTGCACGCCAACCGGGTGGTGGCCTGCAACGACGCCGCCCGTGCCAGTGGGGTCCGGCGTGGCATGCGGCGGCGCGACTCCCAGGCCCGCTGCCCCGAGATCACCCTGATCGACGCCGCCCCCGACGTCGACGCCACCGTCTTCGAGGAGGTGCTCGGGGTGCTGGAGGAGATCCGCCCCGGAGTGGCACCGCTGCGCCCCGGCCTGGTGGCGCTGCGCTCGCCGGGGCGCTTCTACGGAGGCGACGAGGAGGCGGGCGCGGTGCTGCTCGAAGCGGTGGTCGGCGTCGGGATCCGCGACGTGCGGATCGGGATCGCCGACGAGCTCTTCACCGCCGAGCAGGCGGCCCGGCTGGCCGGGGTGCAGCAGACCCGGATCGTCCCCGAGGGCGACTCGGCGCGGTTCCTGGCCCCGTTGCCGGTCGGGGTGATCGACCTCGACACCGGCGGTCAGGAGGACCCTGCCCGGTCGGCCCAGACGGCGCAGACGGTCAGCCTGCTCCAGCGCCTCGGGCTGCACACCCTGGGCGACCTGGCGGCGCTGCCGGCGGCCAGCGTCAGGTCCCGCTTCGGGTCCCATGCGGCCTGGGTGCACCAGGTGCTGCACGGCGCGGCGGGGGAGCAGGCTGCCGGGCTGGCGACCCGTCAGGTTCCCCCGGACCTGATCCGGGAGGTCGTCTTCGAGCCGCCCCTGGACCAGGCCGAGGCGATCTGCTTCTCCTCCCGACGTACGGTCGAGGGGTTCGTCACCGCCCTGGCACACCAGCAGGTGGTCTGCACCGACGTCCTGATCGAGGTCGAGGACGCGGCCGAGGGGGAGGTGGTCTCGGCGCGGCGCTGGCTGCACCCGCGCTGGTTCGGTGCCGCCGACCTGATCGACCGGCTGCACTGGCAGCTGGTCGGCTCCCTGCGTGCCGGCGCGGTCGGCGCGCCCGTGACGCGGGTCAGGTTCACCCCGGTCGCCGTGGTCAGCGACGCCGTCCACGCCGACGGCCTGTGGGGTGGCTCGGACGCGCGGGTGGAGCGCGGCGTGGCACGCGTCCAGGGACTGCTCGGACCCGACGCCGTGGTCGCTCCGGTGCTCCAGGGCGGTCGCACCCCGGCCGAGCGCCAGGCGATGGTGCCGTGGGGCACCCGGCCGACCGGGCTGCGTCCGCGCGAGCTGCCCTGGCCCGGATCGATCCCGCCGCCGTACCCCTCCCGGGTGCTGTCGGTCCCCGAGCACGCCGCGGTGATGGACGCCGGTGGACATCCGGTCGTGATCGGTTCGCGTGGTGCCGTCAGCGCGCCGCCGAGCCGGTTCCGGCCGCACGGCGGCGAGGGCTGGCTGCCGGTGACGGCCTGGGCCGGGCCCTGGCCGGTCGACGAGACCTGGTGGGAGCCGGGGGCACGCAAGGTGGCCCGGTTCCAGCTGGTCGCCGCCGACGGCAGGGCCTGGCTGGTCACCTGCGACGGTGACGCCTGGCTGACCGAGGCGGCGTACGACTGATGGTCCTCTGATGGGCTGGGAGAACCCGGAGATCCCCTGGCGGGAGCTGGAGAAGCGCCTCTCGGGGCGCCCCGTCTCGCCGCTGGACGTCCCGATCTCGCGCAAGCGGCGCGCGGGCGTGCTGGAGGTGCATCCGCCGACCCAGATCGCCACGGCGTACGCCGAGCTGCACGCGCACTCGCACTTCAGCTTCCTCGACGGTGCCTCCTCGCCCCGCGAGCTGGTCGTCGAGGCGGTCCGGCTCGGGCTGCACGGCCTCGCCCTGACCGACCACGACGGGTTCTACGGCGCTCCGGCGTTCGCCGAGGCGATGGCCGCAGCCCGCGCCACCTCGTCGTACCTGCTCAAGACCGTGTACGGCGCCGAGCTCTCGCTCGGGCTGAGCGGCCCGCAGAACGGCGTCGCCGACCCCGAGGGGCAGCACCTGCTGGTGCTGGCGCGCGGGGTGGAGGGCTATCACCGGCTCGCGTCGGTGATCACCGAGGCGCAGCTGCGCGGCGACGAGAAGGGCCGTCCGGTCTACGACCTCGACGAGGTCGTCGACGCCGGTCGGGGGCACTGGACGGTGCTGACCGGGTGCCGCAAGGGGTTCGGGCAGCGGGAGGAGATCGAGAACCTGGTCGACTGGTTCGGTGCCGAGCAGGTCGTGGTCGAGCTGAGCGACCATCGGATGCCGACCGACTCGCGGCGCAATGACCACCTCGCCGCGATCGCCGCCGACCTCGGTCTGGCGACGGTGGCGACCGGCAACGTGCACTACGCGACGCCGCAGGCGCATCGGCTCGCCGACGCGATGGCGGCGGTCCGGGCCCGCCGCGCGCTGGGGGAGATGGACGGCTGGCTGGCCGCACACGGCTCGGCGCACCTCTACAGCGGGGCCGAGATGGCCCAGCGCTTCGTCCGCTACCCGGGGGCGGTGGCGCGCTCGGTCACGATCGCCGACGAGTGCGCCTTCGACCTGCGCAAGGCCACCCCGGAGCTGCCCAGCCGCAACATCCCGGACGGCCACACCGCCGCCTCCTGGCTGCGCGAGCTGACCGAGGCCGGCTTCGCCCAGCGGTACGCCGACGCGTACCGCGACAAGCCTGACTTCGTCGCCCGGGCGCGCGCTCGGGTCGAGCACGAGCTCGAGGTGATCACGCGGAAGAACTTCTGCGGCTACTTCGTGATCGTGCACGACATCGTCGCCTTCGCCCGCAGCGAGGGGATCCTGTGCCAGGGCCGGGGCAGTGCCGCGGCCTCGGCGGTCTGCTACGCCCTCGGGGTGACCGCGATCGACCCGGTCTACTACCGGCTGCCGTTCGAGCGGTTCATCTCCGAGCATCGCGAGGAGGAGCCCGACATCGACGTCGACTTCGACTCCAACCGGCGCGAGGAGGTGATCCAGTGGGTCTACCGCAGCTACGGCCGTCGCAACGCCGCCCAGGTCGCCAACATCATCGGCTACCGGCCCAAGATGGCGATCCGGGACGCGGCCAAGGCGCTGGGCTACTCACCGGGCCAGCAGGACGCCTGGAGCAAGCGGATCTCGAGCTGGACCCGGGTCGAGGCACCCGCTGAGGCAGGGGTGCCCGACGCGGTGCTGGAGCTGGCGTCGCAGTTCCACGGCGCCCCGCGCCACCTGGGCATCCACTCGGGCGGGATGCTGCTCACCGAGCGACCGATCGGCGAGGTGGTGCCGATCGAGCGCGGCCGGATGGACCAGCGCACCGTGGTGCAGTGGGACAAGGACGGCTGCGAGTACATGGGCCTGGTGAAGTTCGACCTGCTCGGCCTGGGGATGCTCTCGGCCCTCGACCACATCATGACGATGATCGGCACCCACCTGGGCGAGCACTGGGAGCTGGCCACCGTGCCCAAGGAGGAGCCGGCGGTCTTCGACATGCTCTGCCGGGCCGACTCGATCGGGGTGTTCCAGGTGGAGAGCCGAGCCCAGATCGGCACCCTGCCCCGGCTCCAGCCGCGCTCCTTCTACGACCTGGCGATCGAGATCGCCCTGATCCGGCCCGGCCCGATCCAGGGCGGAGCGGTGCACCCCTACATCCGGCGGGCGACCGGGCGTGAGCCGGTCACCTACGCCCACCCGGTCCTGGAGCCGGTGCTGGAGCGGACCAAGGGGGTGCCGCTCTTCCAGGAGCAGCTGATGGAGATGGGTCGGGTGCTCGGCGACTTCTCCGCCGACGACGCCGACCTGCTGCGTCGGGCGATGGGCTCGAAGCGGGGGATCGAGCGGATCGAGTCCCTCAAGGAACGGCTCTTCGCCGGGATGAAGGCCAAGGGGCTCAGCGACGAGATCGCCGGGGCGATCTACCTGCAGATCCTCTCCTTCGCGAACTTCGGGTTCGCCGAGTCGCACTCGCTCAGCTTCGCCAAGCTGGTCTATGCCTCCTCGTGGTTCAAGCTGCACTACCCGGGGGCCTTCCTGGCCGGGCTGCTGCGGGCACAGCCGATGGGCTTCTACTCGCCGCAGTCGCTGACCCAGGACGCGATCCGGCACGGGGTGGAGGTGCGCCGGCCCGACCTGGCGGTGTCGGGGGCGATGGCCGATCTGGAGCCGCTGGCGGAGCGTGACGGGGCCGGGCCGGTGGTGCCGACCGGTCGGGAGCGCTGCTTGCACGACTTCGAGGCGGGGTCGCTGTGGCGTCCTGGCACCCCCGACCCTACCCCGGAGCACCGCCGGGACGCGGGGTTCGCCGTACGTCTCGGCCTGGATGAGGTGCGGGGGCTGAGCCGGGAGACGGCGACGCGGATCGTCGAGGCGCGCGAGCAGGCGCCCTTCCGGGACCTGCCCGACCTGGCCCGTCGGGCGGGACTCGACACCGCCCAGCTGGAGGCGCTGGCCACGGCCGGGGCGGTCAGCGGGCTGAGTCGGCGTGAGGCTCTGTGGGCGGCGGGCTGGACCGAGTCGGCCGACCAGCTGCCCGGCACCGCGCCGGTGGTCGAGGCCCCGGCGCTGCCGCAGATGAGCCAGGTGGAGGAGACGCTGGCGGACCTGTGGGCCACCGGGGTCACCACCGACGGGCACCCCTTCTCCCACCTGCGGGTCCAGCTCTCCGGCAGCGGGGTGGTCTCGGTCGCCGGACTGACGGCGATCAGGACCGGCACCCGGGTGACGGTGGGCGGGATGATCACCCACCGGCAGCGCCCTTCGACCGCCGGCGGGGTGACCTTCCTCAACCTGGAGGACGAGACCGGGATGCTCAACGTGGTCTGCTCCACCGGGGTCTGGTCGAAGTACCGCTCGGTGGCGACCAGCGCCTCGGCGATGCTGATCCGGGGGCTGGTGGAGCGTCAGGACGGCGTACTCAACCTGGTCGCCGACCGGCTGGCGCCGCTGACCGAGATCGCCCCGTCGGCAGGCGATGCGCTCCAGCGACGGCACCGGTCGAGGGACTTCCGCTGAGGTGGTGAACCCGGAAGTCGAGGGTGGTGAACCCGGATCTCACCGGTGGTGAACCCGGAAGTCGGCGGTGGTGAACCCGGATCTCGGCGGATCACAGATGTATAACGATATATTGTAGATGTTTTCGGGAGAGCGTTGGCTGGCTACGGTCCCCGCAAGCCGTCGGGACCGTCTCGGCGGGTGGGGGAGCATCAGCAAGGAGAACCACTCGTGTTGCGTCGTCTTGCCGCAGTCCTCGGGACTGCTTTCCTCGGGGCCGCCGGCCTCACCGCCGTCGCGCCCGCCGCTCACGCGGACGCTGCCTGCGCCAGCTTCTCGTCCACCACCGCGACCTGCGTCAACTCCACCGCGACCATCGCGGGGACGTCGTACAGCGTCGACTGGTATCTGCCCAACGGCACCGCCAGCGCCCTGATGCTGCTCAACCACGGCTTCTCCCGGGACTGCGCCAACCTGCGCGGCACCAGCAAGGCGATCGTGGAGAAGGGCGTGATGGTGCTGTGCGTCAACGCCGACATGTCCAGCGGCAACCCGACTCTGGGCAACGACCTGGGTGACGCGCTGGCCGCCCGTGCCCTGACCCCGCCCTCGGGCAAGGCGCTGCCGGTCAGCTACATCGTCGGCGGTCACTCCGCCGGTGGTCACTTCGCCTCCGTGGTCGGGGCGCGCCTGGCCGCCGACGGCTACGCCGGGCTCAAGGGTGCGGTCCTCTTCGACCCGGTCGCCTCCTCCGGCTTCACCGCCAACCTGGCGGCGATCTCGGCCGGCGGCACCCGGCCGGTGCTCTCGGTCGCGGCCCGCCCGAGCCTGGCCAACCTGTACAACAACTCCTTCGGCGCGCTCAAGGACCTCGACAGCGCCTTCGTCGGGATCCAGCTGGTCTGGGAGAAGTTCACCGTCGGCATCCCCAGCGGCGGCAGCTGCCACATCGACGTCGAGGGTGAGAACAGTGACGTGATCGGCATCGCCGGTGCCGGCTGCAGCGCCAACACCACCCAGACCGCACGTCTGCGCGACTTCGGTGCGAACTGGGCCAGCGACATCGCCACCGGCACGCGTACGGCGGCCTACTGGTGCACCGACGAGTCGGTGCTGTCGACCTGCGGATCGAAGATCCGTGACCTGGTCGACCGCACCCTCCCGGTCGCCGCACCGATCCCGGCCTCCTGAGCCGAGCGGGCAGCAGCGCGAACCCTCGGGTGGGCGCTGCTGCCCGTCGCCGCGGGTCGCCGATGAGTTCTCCGGCCGCCGCGCCGGGATAATGGAGCCCATGCCCTCAGCACTGCCCGACGGTGAGATCGCCCCCATCGACGGGTCCCTGCCGGATGCGTCGCTCGCTGGTCTCGGCAGCCGTCCGTTCGGTTTCTACGTGCACGTGCCGTTCTGCACGGTGCGCTGTGGCTACTGCGACTTCAACACCTACACCGCCCTCGAGCTCGGCCCCGTCGGAGGCCACCCCGGCGCCTCGCGCCAGACCTACGCCGAGGCTGCGATCGCCGAGATCCGTGCCAGCCGGCGGGTCCTGGGCGACGTCGACCTTCCGGTCGCCACCGTCTTCTTCGGCGGCGGTACGCCGACCCTGCTCCCGGCCGACGACCTGGTCGCGATCCTCGCCGCGATCAAGGAGACCTACGGCCTGGCGCCCGACGCCGAGGTCACCACGGAGGCCAACCCGGACTCGGTGACCCTGGAGTCGCTGCGCACCCTGCGCGAGGGCGGCTTCACCCGGATCAGCTTCGGGATGCAGAGCGCGGTGCCCTCGGTGCTGGCCACCCTGGACCGCACGCACAACCCCGCCAACGTCCCGCTCGCCGTCGCCAACGCGCGGGCCGCGGGCTTCGAGCAGGTCAGCCTGGACCTGATCTACGGCACGCCGGGGGAGAGCGCCGAGGACTGGGTGACGTCGTTGCGTGCAGCCCTGGCCTGCGAGCCCGATCACGTGTCGGCGTACTCGCTGATCGTCGAGGACGGCACCGCCCTGGCCCGGCGGGTGCGCCGCGGTGAGGTGCCGATGCCGTCCGAGGACGACTACGCCGACAAGTACGTGGTGGCCGACGAGGCGCTGCGCGCGGCGGGCCTGGAGTGGTACGAGGTCTCGAACTGGGCTCGCGACGAGGCCGCCCGCTGCCGGCACAACCTGCTCTACTGGACCGGCGCCGACTGGTGGGGGGTCGGTCCCGGAGCGCACTCGCACGTCGGCGGCACCCGGTGGTGGAACGTCAAGCATCCCGTCGCGTACGCCGACCGGATCGCGGCCGGGCACTCCCCGGCCCAGGCCCGCGAGGTGCTGACGCCCGCCGAGCAGCAGGTCGAGCGCGTGATGCTGGAGCTCCGCCTGGCCGACGGCCTGGCCCTGGACGCCCTGGAGGACCCGACCCTGATCGAGGCGCCGGTCGCCGCAGGCCTGGTCGAGGTCCGCGGCGAGCGGCTGGTGCTGACCGACGCCGGGCGGCTACTGGCCGACGGCGTTGTCCGCGACCTGCTGCCCTGAGGCGACCGCAGCCGGGGCGGGGGAGCGGCCGAAGAGGCGACGGGCCCCGGTGGGGCTGGTCATCCACCAGGCGGCGCCGGTGATGGCGAAGCCGATCACGACGTCGAGGGTCCAGTGGTTGCCGGTGCCGATCACGACGATGCCGGTGATCGCGGGGTAGAGGAAGACCGCGATCTTCGCGAACCGGTTGGTCAGCACCGAGGCCAGGGCCAGGGCGACCCACAACGACCATCCGGCGTGCATCGACGGGAAGGCGGCGAGCTCGTTGGTCAGGCCGCCCAGGCCCTTGGGGGCCGAGGCGTCCGCACCCCACCAGCCGACGCTGGAGTGCAGGTGCATCACGTCGGTGAAGCCGAAGCCGAAGCGCGGCGGGGCGGTCGGCGCGGTCAGGTAGAACGCCAGCGCGACCAGGGTCGCGTAGACCAGGGCGCGGCGCGCGGGCAGGTACTTGTCGGGGTGGCGGGCGAAGAGCCAGACGATCACGACGGCGGTGACGACGTAGTGCGCCGAGGCGTACCAGTAGTCCCCGGCGATGCCGAGCAGCTTGTGCTCCACGAAGAGTGCGTTGGCCCACGGCTCGACCGACATGTGCCAGGCCTTCTCGACGTCGATGATCCGGCCGGCGCGGGCCAGGGCGGGGCCGAGCTGGTTGTCGGCCAGGGTGCGCGAGACCGTGTAGGTGACGTAGAGCGCCGCCAGGAGAAGCATCTCCCGCACGGTGCGGTGGGTACGGAACCACGTCAGGATGCGCTTGCCGGTCGTCATGGCCGCGACCTCCACAGAGAGCTGGAGCAGAACCGGAGGTTCCCCTCCAGTTAGAGACGTTAACACAAGCGGACTCCGTGTTCCACTTGGTAGGATGGGTGCCATGACCGAGCCCGACCGCTGCCGCACCGGCCTGCGTGCCGACGCGGAGCGCAACCGGGTCCGGATCCTGGAGACGGCATGCCGTCTCTTCGCCGAGTCCGGGCTCGACGTCCCCCTGGAGGACATCGCCCGCCAGGCCGGCGTCGGCATCGCGACGCTCTACCGGCGCTACCCGACCCGGGGCGACCTGGCGGCCGCGGTCTTCGCCGAGCAGTTGTGGCGCTACGGCGAGGTGGTCGACCGGGCCGACGTCGAGGCCGACCCGTGGCAGGCGATGGTCACCCTGGTGCACGGCCTGAGCGACCTGCAGGGGCACAACGCCGGCCTGCGGGAGTTCCTCACCATGTCGTTCTCCGCCGCACCCGAGGTGCAGGCGGCCTTCGTGCACGTCCAGGAGCGGCTGGAGGAGATGATCGCCCGGATCGTCGCCTCCGGCGTGGTCAGGCCCGACTTCGACAGGGCCGACCTGATGCTCTTCATGATCGGCAACGGCGCCCTGGTGGCACGGCTCGACGAGGTCGCCGACCAGGCCCGGCGCCGGCTCGCGGCACTCTTCCTGGAGGGCATCCGCAACCGCCCCGACGCCACCGTGCTGCCGGTCGGACCGACGGCCACCGAGCTGCGTCGCGCCGTCGATCCGTTCGCCCGCTGAGGGGCCGGTGCCTCAGGGCACCGTGACGAAGTCGATCAGCTCCTCGACCCGGCCCAGCAGGGCGGGGTCGAGATCGTCGTACGACTTCACCTTGCTCAGCAGGTGCTGCCAGGCGCGGGCGATGTCGGCCTGGTTGCGGTGCGGCCAGCCCAGGTGCTGGCAGATGCCGTGCTTCCACTCGATCGAGCGCGGGATCTTCGGCCAGGCCTGCAGTCCGACCCGGTCGGGCTTGATCGCCTCCCAGATGTCGATGAACGGGTGGCCGAGGATGAGCACGTCCTTGCCGATCGCCGAGCGCTGGATCGCCCCGGCGATGCGGGACTCCTTGGAGCCGGCGACCAGGTGGTCGACCAGGACCCCCACGCGCCGGTTCGGGCCCGGCTTGAAGTCCTGCAGGTGGTCGGCGAGGTCGTCGACGCCGCCGAGGTACTCGACCACGACGCCCTCGATCCGAAGGTCGTCGCCCCAGACCTTCTCGACCAGCTCGGCGTCGTGGCGACCCTCGACGAAGATCCGGCTGGCGCGCGCCACCCGGGCCGGGGCGTTGGCCACGGCGATCGAGCCCGAGGCGGTCCGCTTCGGCCCGGCCGGTGCCGCGGCGCGGACCGGGGGCGTGAGGATCACCGGGCGGCCGTCGAGCATGAAGCCGGGGCCGAGGGGGAACGTCCGTCGCTTGTTGCGCCGGTCCTCCAGGGTGACGGTGTCCAGGTCGCGGTCGACGGCGACGATCTCGCCGACCCACTCCGAGCCGTCGTTCAGGATCGCCTCGACCACGGCACCGTGCTCGGCCGGCGTCTCGACGGCGCGGCCGTTCTTCGGCGCGCGCCAGTCGGAGTTGAGTACGTCGGAGCCGTAGCGATCAGCCATGCCCCCATTGTCACAGGAGCATCACCCGTCACAGGTGTCGACTCTCGGGGATCAGCAGATCTCGGGGTGCAGACACGCCCGCAGCAGGGAGGCCAGGTCGTTGGTGGTGCTGGCCAGGCGCGGGAACCAGATCGGGTGCTGGTGGGAGCCGATCGGGTCGACCCACTCCAGGGTGACGCCCCAGGCGGTGAGGTCGACCAGCTGGGCGCCGATGATCAGGTCGGGGTGGCAGGCGGTGAGGTCGGCGGCGGCCTGGCGCAGCTCGCGCTGGTGGGCGCTGCGGGCGTGCTCGGCGGTGCGCTGCAGGTAGCCGCGGTTGAGCAGGTGGGAGGGGGAGGTGAACTCCTCGACCGGGACCGTGGTGCGGCCCGAGGCGTCGTCGGCGAGGTCGACCCGGTCGAGCTCGAGCACGACCTGCTCCTGGGGGAGGTCGCAGCACTCGCAGACCTCGGTGCCGACCCGGCGCAGCGTGCCGCGCAGGATCAGGGCCTGCCAGGCCGGGGTCTGGCCGGGCTCGGCGGCCAGGCCGCTGATCATCGTGAGGGTGGCGCGCCGGCCCTCGCGGGCGGCGCGGGTGACGGTGCGGCCGGGTTCGCACAGGAAGCCCGGGGTGCCCTCGAGGTCGAGCAGGCCGAGTCGTTCGTCGTCGGCGACCGCGAGGTCGATGCCGTCGATGTCGAGCTCGACGTGGCGGGCGCAGGCCAGGATGCTGCGTGCGGTGGCGGCGGCCAGCGGGGGATTCAGGTCGGTGCTGCTCACGTCTCCTCCATCAAGTTAGGTAAGGCTAACCTAGGACAACGATCAAGGTTGTGCAACGAGGTTCCTGAAGTTCGTGTCTGGCGCGGTAGAGTTGGCACTCCTGGCAGGTGAGTGCCAGGGGACACGGACGGAGCGTCAGGGGGACCGATGCAGAATCAACGCCGCTTGGCCGTCCTGCGCGCGATCGTGGAGGACTACGTCACCACCGAGGTCCCGGTCGGATCGAAGTCGCTGGTGGAGCGCCACGGGCTCGGTGTCTCACCGGCCACGGTCCGCAACGACATGGCGTTCCTCGAGGACGAGGGCTACATCACCCAGCCGCACACCAGCGCCGGCCGGGTGCCCACCGACCGCGGCTACCGGCTCTTCGTCGACCGCCTCGACGGGGTCAAGCCGCTCAGCGGTGCCGAGCGCCGGGCGATCACCGACTTCATGACCGGTGCCGTCGACCTCGACGACGTCGTGCAGCGCTCGGTGCGCCTGCTCTCCCAGCTCACCCATCAGGTCGCGATCGTGCAGTACCCGACCCTGTCGCGCTCCACGGTGCGCCACATCGAGCTGATCGCCCTGGCGCCCCGGCGGGTGCTCGCGGTGCTGATCCTGTCCACCGGCCGGGTCGAGCAGCGTGTCGTCGAGTTCGCCGACGAGCTCGGCGACGAGGCTCTGGGGGCGCTGCGCACCCGGGTCAACGAGGTCGCCGACGGGGCGCTGATCGCCGAGGCCACCTCGGCCCTGCGCGCGGTCCCCGACGAGGTCTCCGCCGAGCACGCGATCGCGGCCAGCGTCCTGGTCGAGGCGCTCGTGGACGCGATGTCGGACCACCGTTCCGACGAGCGGATCGCGATCGCCGGCACCTCGAACCTGGCCCGCTACAGCGACTCCTTCGACTCCGCCGTACGCCCTCTGCTGGAGGCCCTGGAGGAGCATGTCGTCCTGCTCAAGCTGATGGGCGAGGCGACCGCGGGTGGCACCGTCACGGTGCGGATCGGAGCCGAGGGCTCCGTCGAGAAGCTCGCCTCCACCTCCGTGGTGACGACCGGCTACGGGCCGGCCGAGGAGTCCCTGGCCATGCTCGGCGTGGTCGGACCCACCCGGATGGACTATCCCGGAACGATGGCGGCGGTCCGTGCCGTCGCCAGCTACGTCTCACGCATCCTCGACGAGGCGTGAGCAAGAGAGAGATCACACCAGAGGTTATGGACCCATACGAACTGCTTGGCGTCTCCCGGGACGCGGACGACGCGGCCATCAAGAAGGCCTACCGCTCCCTGGCGCGCAAGTACCACCCCGACGTCAACCCGGACGAGGCCGCCCAGGAGAAGTTCAAGGAGATCTCGCACGCCTACGAGGTCCTGAGCGACCCCAACAAGCGTGCTGCCTACGACCGCACCGGTGACGTCGGCGGGATGGGTGGCTTCGGCGGTGCCGGTGCCGGCGCCGGGTTCTCCTTCACCGACATCATGGACGCCTTCTTCGGCGGCCAGGGTGGCATGGGCGGCTCGGGACAGGGTCGTGGTCCCCGTTCGCGGGTACGTCGTGGGCAGGACGCCTTGATCGGCCTCGACATCACCCTGGCCGAGGCCGCCTTCGGCGCCCAGCACGAGATGACCCTCGACACCGCCGTGATGTGCGAGACCTGCCACGGCGAGGGCGCGGCCCCCGGCTCGAAGCCGGTCACCTGCGAGACCTGTCACGGTGCCGGCGAGGTCGCCCACGTGCAGCGCAGCTTCCTCGGTGAGATCCGCACGCTGCGCCCGTGTGCGGCCTGCCGCGGCTTCGGCACCACCATCCCGGACCCGTGCCGCGACTGCGCCGGCGACGGCCGGGTGCGCACCCGCCGCACGATCACGATCAAGGTGCCCGCCGGTGTCGACAACGGCACCCGGCTCCAGCTCACCGGCCAGGGCGAGGTCGGCCCCGGTGGTGGCCCCGCCGGTGACCTGTATGTCGAGCTGCGCGTGGCCCAGCACGAGGTCTTCTCCCGGGCCGGCTCCGAGCTGCACTGCACCGTCACCATCCCGATGACGGCCGCCGCGCTCGGCACCGTGCTCACCCTGCCGACCCTGGAGGCCGACCTGGTCACCGAGGACGCCGACAAGGCCGAGATCGCCGAGCTGCAGACCTCCTTCGAGTTCGAGGTCCGCCCGGGCACCCAGCCCGGTGCCTCCCAGGTGCTGCGCGGTCTGGGTGTGCCCGGCCTGCACGGCCGCGGCCGGGGCGACCTCGTCGTCACGGTCAGCGTGGAGACCCCGACGGGCCTGGACCAGGAGCAGATCGAGCTGCTCAAGCAGCTGGCCAAGACCCGCGACGAGGAGTTCCCCGCCGGCAACCTCAAGGCCGCCAAGCAGGGCATGTTCGGTCGGCTCCGCGACGCCTTCGGGCAGCACTGAGCCGGGTCGAGATGTCGCTCCCGGTCCACCTGGTCGACTCCCTGGCCGAGACCGCCGTCGGTGACCTCGTCACCGTCGACGGCGACGAGGGGCATCACGCCGTCGCTGTACGCCGGCTCAAGGTCGGCGAGCAGGTCGTGCTCACCGACGGCCACGGCGTCTCGGTGACCGGCGAGATCGCCGAGACCAGCAAGCGGGCGATGCAGGTGCGGGCGCTCGACGTCACGCACGCGGCACCGCTGCAGCCGGAGTTCACGGTGGTGCAGGCGCTGCCCAAGGGCGAGCGCGGCGAGCTCGCCGTCGAGGTGATGACCGAGATCGGCGTCTCCACGGTGGTGCCGTGGGCGGCGACCCGCTCGATCGTCAGCTGGAAGGGCGAGCGCGGCCTCAAGCCGCTGGCGCGCTGGCGTTCGAGCGCCCGCGAGGCCGGCAAGCAGTCGCGACGCTCCTGGTTCCCGGTGGTGACCGACCTGGCGCAGACCGCCGAGGTGGTGGAGCGGATCAAGGCCGCCGACGCGGCGATCCTGCTGTGGGAGTCGGCCACCCGGCCGATGAGCGAGCTGACCCTGCCCGCGACGGGGGAGATCCTGCTCCTGATCGGGCCCGAGGGCAGCTTCACTCCCGAGGAGATCGAGGCCTTCGAGGGAGCCGGTGCGGTGAGCGTCAAGATGGGTGCCGAGGTGCTGCGCACCTCGACGGCCGGACTGGCCGCCACCGCGGCGCTGCTCTCGCGTACGCCGCGGTGGGGCTGAGCCCCGCGCGAGGGACGGCTCAGCTCACCGCGAGGGTGACGGTGATCGCCTGCGGGGCCTTGCTGGACTCGCCGTCGGACTCCTCGTCCACGGCGACGGTGAAGCTGTAGGTGCCCGGCGCCAGGGTCTTGATGTCGACGGTGCCGTTGTACGGGTAGAGCTTGTCCATCCACCCGTCGGCGGTGAAGGCACCCTGGTCGACGACCTTGCCGGCGCTGTTCTTGATCGTCCACGGGACGTTGGCCTCGGGCGAGTTCGCGGTGCCGTGTACGTCGAAGGAGCCGGAGACGGCCTGGCCGTCGGTGGGCGCGGTGAGGGTGATCAGGTCCAGCGCGGTGACAGGCGTCGAGGCGGACCCGGCCGGCGTGGTCGGGGCGGTCGGCGCGGTGGTGCTGGGCGCCTGGGTCGGCGTCGGCGTGGGGGTGACGCTGGCCGAGGTCGACTCCGAGGAGACCGGGTCGGCGGCGGTCGAGGAGTCGCTGCCACAGCCGGCGAGCAGGCTCAGGGCTGCCACCCCGGCGACGGCGGCCATCGCGGCACGGGTGACCTGGGTAGCGTCGAGGGCCTGCTGACGGCGAGGGGTGCTGTTGCGCATGGGACCAGTGTGACAGCATCTGCTGCTATGGCCACGGATGAGAGCTGCCTGTTTTGCAAGATCGTCGCGGGGGAGATCCCGAGCGAGTTCATCTACAGCGACGACCGGATCGTCGCCTTCCGCGACATCGCGCCGAAGGCGCCGGTGCACGTCCTGGTGGTGCCGCGCGACCACCAGCCCAACGCTGCCGCGACCGTGGCGAGCGACCCGACCCTGGTCGGTGAGCTGATCGCCGTGGCCGACTCGATCAGCCGGCGCAGCGGCCATCCGGCGTACAACCTGCTCTTCAACACCGGTGCTGAGGCGGGCCAGACCATCTTCCACACCCACCTGCATCTGCTGGCCGGAGGGAAACTGACCGAGCTGCCGGTCTGAGGCCGCGTAGAATGGCTGCACCATGAGTCAGACCGCGCAGCCAGACAACGTCGCTCCGCGACCCGTCCCGACGGCCAAGCACACCGTCGTCGTCCCCTCCAGCGTCGACATGGTGAGCGTGCTCGGTCCTGCCGACGAGTTCCTCGACCTGATCGAGTCGCGTTTCGACGCCGACGTGCACGTGCGGGGCAACCGGATCACGCTGCACGGACCCACGCCCGACCTGGCGCTGATCGAGCGGGTGCTCGAGGAGATGGTGACGCTGGTGCGCACCGGCCAGGGCCTCAGCGGCGAGTCCGTCGAGCGGATCATCTCGATGCTCCAGGCCGACGCCGCGCAGAAGCCCGCCGACGTGCTCAGTGCCAACATCCTGAGCAACCGCGGCCGCTCGATCCGGCCCAAGACCCTCAACCAGAAGCGGTACGTCGACGCGATCGACGAGAACACCATCACCTTCGGTCTCGGGCCGGCCGGCACCGGCAAGACCTACCTGGCGATGGCCAAGGCGGTCCAGGCCCTGCAGGGCAAGGAGATCAACCGGATCATCCTGACCCGCCCCGCCGTCGAGTCCGGGGAGAAGCTCGGCTTCCTGCCCGGCACCCTGACCGAGAAGATCGACCCGTACATGCGCCCGCTCTACGACGCGCTGCACGACATGCTCGACCCCGACCTGATCCCGAAGCTGATGGCGGCCGGGACGATCGAGATCGCGCCGCTAGCATATATGCGGGGTAGGACGCTTAATGATGCGTTCATCGTGCTCGACGAGGCGCAGAACACCACGCCCGAGCAGATGAAGATGTTCCTCACCCGGCTCGGGTTCGGGTCGAAGATCGTCGTCACCGGCGACACCACCCAGACCGACCTGCCGCGTGGGCAGGCCTCGGGGCTGCGGGTGGTGGAGTCCATCCTCGACGGGGTCAAGGACATCAGCTTCAACAAGCTCACCAGCAACGACGTCGTACGCCATCACCTGGTCGGCAAGATCGTGGCCGCCTACGACGTGTACGACGCCGAGCGCGAGGCCGCGACCGAGCGGCGCGCCCAGCAGCACCAGCACTCCCAGCAGAACGAGAAGGAACACCCGTGAGCATCGAGATCCTCAACGAGGCGGACGCCGCCGCAGCCGAGCTCGACGAGGAGCACCTCGCCGTCCTGGCGCGCTTCGTGATGGACCGGATGCGGGTGCACCCCGCCGCCGAGCTGTGCATCAAGCTCGTCGACGAGCCGACCATCGCCACCCTCAACGCGCAGTGGATGGGCAAGGAGGGGCCGACCGACGTGCTCGCCTTCCCGATGGACGAGCTGCGTCCCGGCCTGCTGGACGAGGAGCCCGAGGAGGGTGTCCTCGGTGACCTGATGCTGGCGCCGGGGATCGCCGCGAAGCAGGGCGAGGCCGCCGGTCACGGCACCGTGGCCGAGGTCGAGCTGCTGGTCACGCACGGCATCCTGCACCTGCTCGGCTACGACCACGCCGAGCCCGAGGAGAAGACCGAGATGTTCACCCTCCAGGCCGAGCTCCTGGCGGCCTTCGGGTCGAAGGCGACCCCGCCCTCGCCGGCGTGGGACACGCCGTCCACGCACTGATCCCCGCGATGCCTGGTCTCTGGGTCGTCCTCGCCGTCGTCCTGCTGGTCGTCTGCGCGGGCGTCTTCTCCGCCGCCGAGGCGGCCCTGGTGGGGTTCTCCCCGGCCCGCGCCGAGGAGCTCGCCGAGGAGCGTCGTCCGGGTGCCAAGCGCCTGGTCGCCTTCGCCTCGGAGCCGGGGCAGGTGCTCAACACCGCGATCCTGCTGCGCCTGCTCTCGGAGATGGCCGCCACCATCCTGGTCGCCCTGGAGGTCCACGACCTCTACGACGGCCGCTGGTGGCCCACCCTGTTCACCTCGCTCGGGATCATGCTGGTGGTCTCGTTCGTGCTGATCGGGGTCGGGCCCCGCACGCTCGGACGACAGCACCACGAGCGGGTCGCCCTGGTCGCGGTGGTGCCGCTGACGGCGATCACCGCGGTGCTCGGCCCGATCCCGCGGTTGCTGATCCTGGTGGGCAACGCGATCACGCCGGGACGCGGCTTTCGCGAGGGCCCGTTCAACACCGAGACCGAGCTGCGCGAGATGGTCGACCTGGCTGAGGCGTCGTCCCTGATCGAGGGCGACGAGCGGCGGATGATCCACTCCGTCTTCGAGCTCGGCGACACCACCGCACGGGCCGTGATGGTGCCGCGCGGTGAGGTGATCTTCATCGAGCGGCACAAGAACCTGCGCCAGTCGATGTCGCTGTTCCTGCGCAGCGGCTTCTCCCGGATCCCGGTGGTGGACGAGAACCTGGACAACATCGTCGGGATCGCCTACCTCAAGGACGTCGTCCGACGTGACTTCGAGGCCCCCGACGCCGAGACCACGCAGCGGATCGACACCGTGATGCGCACGCCGGTGTGGGTGCCGGAGTCCAAGCCGGTCGATGACCTGCTGCGCGAGATGCAGGCCCGGCGCCAGCACATCGGCATCGTCATCGACGAGTACGGCGGCACCGCCGGCCTGATCACGATCGAGGACGTCCTGGAGGAGATCGTCGGGGAGATCACCGACGAGTACGACGCCAGCGACGACTCGCCCACCGTCCTGCCCGGCGGTGCCGTCCGGGTGCCGGCCCGCTACCAGCTGGCCGACCTCGACGAGCTCGACAGCCTCGGCGGGGTCAGGATCGAGGACGAGGACGTCGACTCGGTCCGCGGCCTGATGGCCAAGCACCTCGGCCTGGTCCCGATCCCCGGATCGGTGGTCGAGGTCGACGGACTACGGTTCACCGCTGAGGAGACCGCCGGGCGCCGCAACCAGATCGGCACCGTGCTGATCGAGCCCCTCCCCGACACCAAGGAAGACCACGATGACTGAGACCCCCGCCACCGAGCTGAGCGCCGAGGACCGCAAGCTCGTCACCCTCGCGCGCGCCACCCGGGCACGGACGCAGGCGGCCGAGGGTGCCGCCGTACGGGATCTGGACGGGCGCACCTACGCAGCGGCGACCGTGGATCTGCCGAGCCTGCAGATCTCGGCCGTCGGGGTCTGCATCGCGATGGCGGTCGCCTCCGGATCGAAGGGTCTCGACGCTGTCGTGCTGCTCACCGACACCGGTCTGGCCGAGGCCGACAGTGCCGCGCTGGGCGACTTCGGCGCCCGTCAGGTGCTGGTGAACCCCGGCCGCTGACCTCGTGTGAGGGCGCATCCTCTCATTGACGCTCGATGCAAAATTCCTGACCCCCATGACACCGTCGCGCAACCTCGGGGGAGTAGCGTGCTGGGGTGACCTGGGAAGAGCACCAGGAGGCGGTCGCACGACTGCGAGCCTCCTACGACGCCATCGGGACAGGGCAGCCCGTCCGGTTGGCGAAGAAGACCACGAACCTCTTTCGGGCCCGCGCGGCCACCACGGCCCCGGGCCTCGACGTCAGCGGGCTCAACGGTGTGATCGCCGTCGACCCGGTGGCGCAGACCGCCGACGTGCAGGGGATGTGCACCTACGAGGACCTCGTGGATGCCACCTTGGAGCACGGCCTGATCCCGTACGTCGTCCCGCAGCTGCGCACCATCACCCTCGGTGGCGCGGTGACCGGGCTCGGGATCGAGTCGACCAGCTTCCGCAACGGCCTGCCGCACGAGTCGGTGCTCGAGATGGACGTCTTCACCGGCGCCGGTGAGGTGATCACGGCGACGGCCGACAACGAGCACGCAGCCCTGTTCGAGACGTTCCCGAACTCCTACGGCTCGCTCGGCTACGCCACCCGGCTCAAGATCAAGCTGGAGAAGGTGCCGCCCTTCGTGGCGATGCGCTACGTCCGCTTCGACGACGCCGAGCTGATGACCAAGACGATCTCGGAGATCGCGGCCACCGGCGAGTACGACGCTCAGCGGGTGGACGGCCTCGACGGCGTCGCCTTCGCTCCGGGCGAGTACTACCTGTGCCTGGCCCGCTTCGTGGCCCCGAACGAGACCGGCTTCTCCCGGCCCGGCGACGTGGCCTCGGACTACGCCGGCCAGAAGGTCTTCTTCAAGTCCATCGCCGAGCGCGAGACCGACCTGCTGACGATCTACGACTACCTGTGGCGCTGGGACACCGACTGGTTCTGGTGCTCGGGGGCCTTCGGTGCGCAGAACCCGAAGATCCGTCGGTTCTGGCCGCGTCGGTACCGCCGCAGCGACGTGTACATGAAGCTGCTCGGCCTGGACCGCCGCTTCGGCATCGCCGACAAGCTCGACGACCGCGCCGGGCGTCCGCGCCGCGAGCGCGTCGTCCAGGACATCGAGGTGCCGGTCGCGAACCTGCCCGCGTTCCTGGACTGGTTCGACGCCGAGATCGGGATGCGCCCGGTCTGGCTCTGCCCGCTCAAGGCCACCCGGCCGTGGCGCTCCTACCCGCTGGCTCCCGGTGACGTCTACGTCAACGTGGGCTTCTGGGGCACCGTGCACGTGGGCGAGGACGCGCCCCACGCGCCGAAGAACCGCGCCATCGAGGCCAAGGTGCACGAGCTCGGCGGCCACAAGTCGCTCTACTCCGAGGCCTTCTACGACAAGGCCACCTTCGACGCGCTCTACAACGTCGCCAACCTCGACGCCGTCAAGGCGATCTACGACCCGAACAACAGGCTGACCAGCCTCTACGACAAGGCGGTGAAGTCGCGATGACCACCATTGCAAACACCATCAACGGATTCTTCGACGGCGGTCTGCCGATCAAGATCAACGCCTACGACGGCTCCGAGTCGGGCGACACCTCGTCGCCGTACGGGCTGCGCATCCTCAACCAGCGTGGCCTGCAGTACATCCTGACCGCGCCGGGCGACCTCGGTCTGGCCCGCGCCTACGTCAGCGGCGACATCGAGCTGATCGGCACCCACCCCGGCGACCCGTACCCGATCCTCAAGCTGATCGTCGGCTCCACCGACTTCGCCCGGCCCTCGGTGGGCGAGCTGACCCGGATCCTCAAGGACCTCGGTGCGGGCAGCTTCGTGCCGCCCAAGCCGCCGCCGCACGAGAACCTGCCTGCCTGGCGGCACAAGGTCGAGGGCCTGCGCAGCCTGACTCAGCTCGGTCGGCACAGCCAGAAGCGCGACGCCGAGGCGATCCACCACCACTACGACGTCTCCAACACGTTCTACGAGTACGTGCTGGGTGAGTCGATGGCCTACACCTGCGCCGTCTTCCCGCACGAGGACGCGACGCTGGAGGAGGCCCAGGCCGAGAAGTTCGACCTGATCTGCCGCAAGCTCGGCCTCAAGCCCGGGATGCGTCTGCTCGACGTCGGCTGCGGCTGGGGCTCGATGGTGCGTCACGCGGCCAAGCACTACGGCGTCAAGGCGCTCGGCGTGACGCTCTCGCGCGAGCAGGCCACCTGGGCGGCCGAGGCGATCAAGCGCGACGGTCTCGACGACCTCGCCGAGGTGCGCTTCTCCGACTACCGCGACGTCGCCGAGCGCGACTTCGACGCGATCAGCTCGATTGGCATGACCGAGCACATCGGGGTGAAGAACTACGAGACGTACTTCGGCTTCCTGCGCAGCCGGCTCAAGGACGACGGTCGTCTGCTGAACCACACCATCACCCGCAACGACAACACCAACAACGGGGGAGCGGGCGCGTTCATCGACCGCTACGTCTTCCCCGACGGTGAGCTCGCCGGGTCGGGCACCGTGGTCGCGGCCGGCGAGAACGCCGGCTTCGAGCTGCAGCACCACGAGAACTTCCGCCGCCACTACGCCAAGACGCTGACCGGGTGGAACCAGAACCTGGTCGACCACTGGGACGCCTGCGTCGCCGAGACCGACCTGGGCACGGCGAAGATCTGGGGTCTCTACATCGCCGGCTCGCGGGTCGGGTTCGAGCACAACGAGATCCAGCTGCACCACACGCTGTTCACCAAGACCGTCGGCGGGCAGACCAGCTACCCGATGCGTCACGACTTCGGCGTCTGAGCCTGCAAGTTCTGGGTCTGGGCCCTGACCTGCGAGACTGAGTCTCCATGAGTGTCAGGGCCCAGCACCACAGTGCGACGGTGGTACGTCGCGAGCACCTCTCCGAGCATCTGGTTCGGATCGTGCTCGATGTGCCGACCTTCGTGTCCACCCAGATCCCCGACGAGTGGGTCGGGTTGATCGTGCCGGGCCAGTTCCAGTCGCGCTACTACACCGTGCGCGCCCTGGAGGGCTCGCTGATGACGCTGGACATCGCCGTCCACGACGTCGGGCTGGTCACCGAGTGGACCCAGGCCGACCCCGAGTCCCTGGTCGGCCAGACCGTCACGGTGACCGACGCGAAGGGTTCCTTCGAGCTCCCCGCGGGTGCGCAGTGGCTGCTCCTGGTCGGCGACCTGACGGCGCTGCCGGCGATGGCGCGGATCCGGGAGACCCATCCCGAGCTGCCGATCCGGGTCTGGGCCGAGGTGCCCGACCCGCTGGCGTCCTACCTGCCCGCCGACGCCGACCACCCGGTGGAGTGGATGCCCGGTCACGGCGATCACCTCGCCGAGCTGGTCGAGTCCATCGCCTGGCCCGAGGGCGAGGGCTACTTCTGGATGGCGGGGGAGTCGGCGCAGATGCGCGCCATCCGCAAGCACCTGATGCGCGAGCGCAAGCTGCCCAGCAGCGCCTACGACGTGATGGGCTACTGGCGGGTCAGTGCCGGCCGGCAGCCGCGGGCCGTCGATCCCGGCCCGATCTACCGCGACGGCAAGGCCCAGGGGCTCTCCGACGAGCAGATCTGGGCGAACTACGACGCCGCGCAGCAGCGGCTGACCGAGCAGCAGACCGAGCAGCAGGCAGGAACAGAGCAGTGATGAGCGACAACGGCACCACCCCCGAGGGCCAGGGCAACGACGACTACGCAGGCGAGTTCGACGCCGCCTTCGCCAACCGCGGCGCGATCCCGGCACCCGCCCCGGCGCCGGCGGCGATGGCGAACCTGCGCCCGCACGAGCTCGGCCCGTTCAAGTCCGGCTTCGTCTCCTTCGTCGGCCGCCCCAACGCGGGCAAGTCGACGCTGACCAACGCCCTGGTCGGCTCCAAGGTCGTGATCACCTCCGACAAGCCGCAGACCACCCGGACCGTGGTGCGCGGCATCGTGCACCGCGAGGACGGCCAGCTGATCCTGGTCGACACCCCCGGCCTGCACCGCCCGCGCACGCTGCTGGGCGAGCGCCTCAACGACCTGGTCGAGGCCACCTGGACCGAGGTCGACGTCGTCGCGATGTGCTTCCCGGCCAACGAGAAGGTCGGCCCCGGCGACAAGCACATCGCCGGCAACCTGGCCAAGCTCAAGAAGGGGATCACGAAGGTCGCGGTGATCACCAAGACCGACCTGGCCTCCCCGGAGCGGATCGCCGAGCACCTGCTCGACGTCACCGCGCTGGGCGCCGAGCTCGACATCGACTGGGTCGAGATCATCCCGGTCTCCTCGGTTGCCGGGGACCAGATCGGGCTGCTGGCCGACCTGCTGATGGGGATGCTGCCCGAGGGCATGCCGCTCTACCCCGAGGGCGACCTCACCGACGCCCCCGAGGAGATCCTGATCGCGGAGTTCATCCGCGAGGCCGCCCTGGACGGCGTCCGCGACGAGCTCCCGCACTCCATCGCCGTCACGGTCGAGGAGATGGGCCTGCGCGAGGACCGCCCCGAGGACAAGCCGCTGATGGAGATCCACGCCAACCTCTACGTCGAGCGTGACTCCCAGAAGGGCATCCTGATCGGGCACAAGGGTTCCCGGCTCAAGGAGGTCGGCAAGCGCGCCCGCCTCCAGATCGCGGATTTCCTGGGCATGCCGGTCTTCCTGGACCTGCACATCAAGGTGGCCAAGGACTGGCAGCGCGACCCGCGCCAGCTCCGCAAGCTCGGCTTCTGACGCGTGAGCAACCCGGAACTCGGCGGTGGTGAACCCGGAACTCGGCGGTGGTGAACCCGGATCTCGGCGGTGGTGAACCCGGATCTCGCGCCGAGATCCGGGTTCACCACGCGCGAGATCCGGGTTACCCACCGAGCACGGCGGCCAGCGTCCCACCCAGCTCGTACGCCGACCCGCACGCCTCCTCGTCGACCTCGCCCAGACACTCCAGCACGGCCGCGCTCTGGCGCCACTGGAGTGCCCCGGTGATCGCGAGCACCGAGCCGACCGCTCCGGTGACGTCGTACCGACCGTGCACCCACAGACCGAAGGGGCGTCCGGCGGTGCTCGGGCCCCCGCCGGGGAGCGCCTCCAGTGACCCGCCCACGTCCAGGAAGGTCCGGTCGAAGAGCTCCTTGAGCGCCCCGCTCATGTAGCCGAAGTGCGCAGCGGTGCCGAGCAGGTAGCCGTCGGCGGCCAGCAGGTCCTCCGCGGTCGTCTCCAGCGGGTCGCGGACGACCACGTCGACCCCGGTGATCGCCTCGTCGGCGGTGCCCGCCACCACCGCGTCGGCCAGCCGGCGGAGCGTCGCGGTGGGCGTGTGATGGATCACCAGGAGCCGCATCGGGCCATCGAACCACACCCGTCGCAGGGGCCTCGACCCTCACCGCCTCACGCCGAGGGGCGGGCTCCGCGAGTGGGTTCGGATCGGGACCCCGGATTACCCTTGGTCCTCATGCGCCGCTTCTTCGTGCCCCTTCTCCTGCTGGTGGTGACCGCTCTCGTGGCGGCCTGCGGGGACGGTGTGCCGGACGGTGCCGACCCCAAGCAGGTCAAGGCCACCACGCCCCCCGAGACCTCGCTGTGCCGCAACCTGACCCGGGTCGCGATGACGCAGCCGAGCGACGCCACCCGGCTGGTCGACTGCAGTGAGCCGCACAACGCCGAGACCTACGCCTCCGGCGAGCTGCCCGACACGTTCGCCAAGGCCAGCTACCACGACGCCGCCCTGGACACCTGGGCCTACGGCGCCTGCAGCGACGCCCTCAAGCAGCACCTCGGTGCCAGCGACTCGGTGCTGATGCGCTCGCTCTTCACCTGGGTGTGGTTCCGGCCCTCGTCGAGTGCCTGGGACAAGGGCGCCCGCTGGTGGCGCTGCGACCTGCTCGCCGGAGGCGACAACGGCCAGCACTTCCTGGACCTGCCGACCAGCACCGTCAGCCTGCTCGGCGACTCCCAGGACGACCGCTGGATGGCGTGCGCCCGCGGCGAGGACGTCAACAGCGGCACCAAGGTCGGCTGCAACCAGACCCATGTGTGGCGTGCGGTGACCACGATCAAGGTCGGCGAGCCCGGCGACGCCTGGCCCGGGGTGGCCAAGATCGAGGCCAAGACCAAGCAGTACTGCGCCAGCAGCGTCGCGGCCTGGCTGAAGTACCCCTCGGACTACCACTACGGCTACACCTGGTTCGATCAGGCCGAGTGGAAGGCCGGCAACCGGCGCTCGGTCTGCTGGGCGAAGACGGACCAGTGAGGAGGCGGGCCGTGATCGGCGTACGTCGGGCAGTGATCACCGCAGTCGCGGCCGGCACCGTGCTGCTGGGCGGCTGTGGTGGCAGCGAGCCCGCAGCGACTCCGACGCCGACCCCGCCCGCCCACGCCAGCGCTGTCCCGAACCCGGCCGACCGGGCCTGCTACCGGCTCAGCTACGCCGACGCCGTCGCCCCGACGGCCCCCTCGGCCCAGGCCGTCGCCTCGACCGCGGTCTCGTGCGCGAAGGGGCACACCTCGGAGACGTTCTACGTCGGGGCGCTCTCCGACGTCGTCGACGGACACCTGGTCGCGGTGGACTCGACCCGGATCCAGCGGCAGAGTGCGCGGACGTGTCCGGCCAAGCTGTCGGCGTACCTCGGTGGGAGTGTGGAGGACCTCCGGCTCTCGATGCTGCGCGCGGTCTGGTTCACCCCGACCGTGGCCGACTCCGAGACCGGTGCGGCCTGGCTGCGCTGCGACGTGATCGCGGTCGCGGGCAAGGAGAAGCTCGCCACCGTCACCGGCTCGCTCAAGGGCAGCCTCGCCTCGGGGGCCGGTGCCGAGGCGATGTGCGGCACCGCCGCCCCGAGCGCGACCGGATTCGAGCGGGTGCCGTGCGCGCAGAAGCACACCTGGAAGGCGCTCAAGGTCGTCACCATCGCGGGGGAGAAGTATCCGGGCACCGACGCCGCCAAGGCCGCCGGGCAGACGATCTGCAAGAACGAGGGCAAGGCCGTGGCCAGCAACGCCCTGGACTACTCCTGGAGCTACGAGTGGCCCACTGCCGAGCAGTGGGACGCCGGTCAGACCTACGGGATCTGCTGGGCCCCGCAGGCCTGACTCAGGCCTGACTCAGTCCTCGGGCAGCCGGCGGCCGTTGACGGCGGTCGGGGTGACCTTGATCCAGAGCGGGCGCGGACCCGAGGCCCAGGTGTGCAGCGTCGCGGTGACGTCGTCGGGGACGCCGTCGGTGCCGTAGTGCACCTCGGCCACGCCACGGACCTGGACGCTCCAGCCGACCTGGGTCGAGGCGTCGAACTCGTCGACCAGGATCGCCAGCTGGTCGTCGTCGATCTCCTGGGAGATCGTCGAGTGTGCCGACGTGCGCAGCCACAGGGTGTGGTCGTGGACCACGTAGTTCAGCGGGAGGACCACCGGTCCGTCCGAGCCCGCCCAGGCCACCCTGCACACCGAGTGGGACGCCAGCAGGCCCCAACTCTCCTCCACGCTGATCTCGACCAGTTGCGCCATGAGCCCAGTCAACCAGCCCGCACCACGAGTGCGCGAGGGGCAGGCACGAGCAGCCTGAAGGTCTGCGCCGCGACGATCGCCCAGAGCGTGAGCAGCGCCACCATCAGCGCGACCGCGACGACCGTGAAGACCTCGAGGCCGGTGCTGTGCGCCAGGGCGGCCGACGCGGTCACGACGGTGCCGAGCGGGAAGGTGAACGACCACCACGACAGCGAGAAGGCCAGACCGAGGCGGGCGGCGTGGGCGGTCAGCGCGACAGCGATCGCGAGCCAGGCCAGGGCGCAGCCCCAGACCGGCAGGCCGTAGACCACTCCGAAGGCACGGAAGGCCGGGGCCAGGTCGGCGGTCGAGCCGACGGCGGGTGCGGAGTCGGCCAGGTGGCCGAAGGCGGTCACGGACTGGCCGAGGAAGCCGAGCGGGATCCACAGCAGCGGAGCGGCCATCGCCGGACCGGGGCCGTGGCGCAGCAGCTGGCCCCACAGGTGGGCGAACGTGACCAGGCAGGTCAGCACCGAGGCGCCGGCCAGGGCGTAGCTGCCCAGCAGCAGCGTCTCGCGGGCCTGGGTGTGGGCCAGGTGCGGGACCAGCAGGGCGCCGGTGCTGGCGCTGACCAGCGGGCCGACCAGGGGCAGCAGCCACGAGCCGACCGCTGGCGGGTGGTGCCCGCTGGCGTCGTCGTACTGGTGGCGGGTGATGGCGGTGACCGGCACCAGCACCGCGGTGCCCAGGGCGATCAGGGTGCCCAGCGCCCACAGCGCCCCGTTGACGGCGATCGCCAGGTGGAGGCCGAGGACGTGGCGCCCGGCGAGCAGCGTGGCGGCGCCGACGGAGAGGACCGCGATCCCGGGAGCGCCGAAGAAGTGGCCGAGCGTCGGGTCGGTGAGGTGGGCGCGGAACGAGCCGGGGACCCGACGCCGCGCGCTGAAGGCGACGGCCGTCACCACCACCAGCAGCACGGCCGAGAGCGCCCAGAAGCAGGTCGCGACGGCACTCAGCCCCGGTACGTCGATCGGCAGGCTGCACAGCGCTATCGCGATCATGCCGGTGCCCATCACCATCGAGAACCAGTGCGGACCGTAGCCCGGGCGGGAGCCGGTGGCGGCGGTGGCCGGGGGAGTCGGCGGACAGAGATCGGGGTGCAGCGTGCTCACTCGACTCATGGTGTCGCAGCCCTCCGGTGCCCGGTAGCGGGCTCGTGACTGTCGGGTCACAGGTTCAGCCTGTGGGCGGGATACGATGCCCGGGTGCTGCCCGATCTGGAGTCCCTCCGCCTGCTCGCCGACCTGTCCCGGCTGGGCAGCATCGGTGCGGCCGGACGTGCGGCGGGGATCAGCCAGCAGTCGGCCTCGGAGCGGATCCGGGCGATGGAGGCCCAGACCGGTGTCGTGCTCGTCCAGCGCGCCGCCCGTGGATCGACGTTGACCGAGGCCGGACGGCTGCTGGTCGGCTGGTCGGCGGACCTGCTGGCGCGCGCCGACGAGATCGAGGAGGCGCTCACCACGCTGCGCCACGAACGGCGCCGCGAGCTGCACGTGGCGGCCTCGATGACCACGGCGGAGTTCCTGCTGCCCGGCTGGCTGGTCCGACTGCGCCAGGCCAGCGACATCGCGATCGCGCTGCAGGCCAGCAACACCGAGGACGTGCTGCGGGCGGTGCGCTCGGGGACGGCGGCGATCGGCTTCATCGAGGGGCCCGCCGACCTCCAGGGGCTCTCCTCGACGGTGGTCGCCGCCGACGAGCTGGTCCTGGTGGCCGCTCCGGACGACGAGTGGGCGCGCCGTCGCCGTCCGCTGACCCCGCGGCTGGTCGCGGCCCGGCCGCTCACCAGCCGGGAGCAGGGCTCGGGCTGTCGGGCCGTGGTCGCCCAGGGGCTGGCCGCCCTCGGGATCCAGCAGGCCGCGCCCCAGGTCGAGCTGACCACCAACCCCGCGGTCGCCGCCGGGGTCAGGGCCGGGGGAGCCCCGGCGTTCCTCTCGCGCTGGGTGGTGCAGCGTGACCTCGACGTCGGCACGCTGGTGGAGGTGCCGGTCGCCGACCTCGACCTGGTCCGCGACCTGCGGGCGGTGTGGATCGGCGGCGCCCGTCCGCCGGCCGGCCCGCTGCGCGACCTGCTGGCGATCGCGCGACACACGGCCTCGACCTGAGACCCGGGTTCACGTTCCGTGGGGCACCGGAGTATGGTCGACCCATCATGAAGCGCAGCCTCCTTCTTAGCTGCCGCGGCGAGGTCTGAAAGCCGGACCCCCTCGTCGCGGAGTTCGTGCGTGCGCCCGGCGCCACCCAGACTCACAGCCAAGGCGAGAGACCATGACCAACCTGAGCAACACCGCGAACCAGCAGAAGACCTCTCCGATGCCGTTCGGCCGCTACACGGCCTTCGAGCCCGTCGACGTCCCGGACCGCACCTGGCCCGCTGCCAAGATCACGAAGGCGCCGCGCTGGCTCTCCACCGACCTGCGCGACGGCAACCAGGCCCTGATCGACCCGATGACCCCGGCCCGCAAGCTGAAGATGTTCTCGCTGCTGGTCCAGATGGGCTACAAGGAGATCGAGGTCGGCTTCCCGAGCGCGAGCCAGACCGACTTCGACTTCGTCAGGACCCTGATCGAGGACGGTCACATCCCCGACGACGTCCAGATCTCGGTGCTGACCCAGGCCCGCGAGGACCTGATCGAGCGGACCGCGGAGTCCCTGATCGGTGCCCCGCGCGCCACGATCCACATGTACAACGCCACCGCGGAGCTGTTCCGTCGGGTGGTCTTCAAGGTGAGCCCCGAGGAGTGCGTCGGAATCGCGGTGCGCGGCACCGAGATGGTGATGCGCTACGCCGAGAAGCACCTGGGCGACATCGTCGGCAGCGGCGACTTCGGCTACCAGTACAGCCCGGAGATCTTCACCCAGACCAACACCGACTTCGCCCTGGAGGTCTGCGAGGCGGTCTCGGACGTGTGGCAGCCCGAGGCGGGGCGCGAGATCATCCTCAACCTGCCCGCCACCGTCGAGATGTCGACGCCGAACACGTACGCCGACCAGATCGAGTACTTCAGCCGCGGCCTGACCCGGCGTGAGCACTCGGCGATCAGTCTGCACCCGCACAACGACCGCGGCACCGCGGTGGCCGCCACCGAGCTGGGCCTGATGGCCGGCGCGGACCGGGTCGAGGGCTGCCTGTTCGGCCACGGCGAGCGCACGGGCAACGTCGACCTGGTCACCCTGGGCATGAACCTGTTCAGCCAGGGCATCGACCCGCAGATCGACTTCGCCGTCGGCGGCGGGATCGACGAGATCCGCCGCACCGTCGAGTACGTCACCAACATCCCCGTGCACGCCCGGCACCCCTACGCCGGCGACCTGGTCTACACCGCCTTCTCCGGCTCCCACCAGGACGCCATCAAGAAGGGGTTCGAGGCGCTGGAGGCCGAGGCGGCCGGCGCGGGCGTCCCGTTCGCCGAGTACCCCTGGGCCGTGCCGTACCTGGCCATCGACCCGCACGACGTGGGCCGCAGCTACGAGGCGGTCATCCGGGTCAACTCGCAGTCCGGCAAGGGCGGGGTTGCCTACGTGATGAAGGCCGAGCATCAGCTGGACCTGCCCCGCCGTCTGCAGATCGAGTTCTCCCGGGTGATCCAGGG
>NZ_JASLGR010000054.1 GCF_030150155.1 Nocardioides sp. | reverse complement strand
CCGGTGGCCCCGACCGGGCCGGCCGGACCGATCGCGCCGCGTGCGCCGACGGCGCCGGTGGCACCTTGGGCGCCCTTGGCCCCGGTGGCGCCCTTCGGGCCGCGGGCCCTCGTGCTCGCCTTGCCGCCGCGGACCCAGCGGATGTGGTCCTCCGAGGCGCGGCACTTCGTGATCGAGGAGACGATCCGGAGCTTGCCGGTCTCGACGCTGAAGCAGGCGCTGATCACCCGCCGCGGTGAGGCCTCGGCGGGCTGTGAGAGCCCGGTGGTGACGATGCCGGTCAGGGCGATGGTGGACAGCGAGAGGGCCGCCGTACGGCGCAGGGAGGTCGTCGACACGGCGCCGAGCGTACGGGAGGTGGGGCGACATACCTAAAACGCTTTGGTACTGGTGGGCGTCCTGGCGGGCCGCGGGCCCGTTCCGGCGGGGTGTGCGCGAGCCCCTGGGATTGCGCCGCGTGGCGGAGTAGAACTCGACTATGACCAGTGAGACCAACGACGGACCGCTCGACGGCGACCAGCTCTCGGCCGAGGACACCCTGGAGGATCGCGGCGTCGACGACCTCCTCGACGAGGGCTACTCACCGCCCGAGCGCTACCTCGACCCGACCCAGGGGGAGTCCGACGGTGAGGGCGAGGGCATCGACGAGTGGTTGCGACAGGAGGAGCCCGACCCGGTGGCCTCGCTCGCCTACGGCGAGGACAGCGATGACGGCGATGACGGCGAGGAGACGTCGCTCGACGACGGCGAGGTCGGCGACCGGCGCAGCGGCCGGCTGGAGCAGGTCGAGGGCGAACCCGACGGCTTCGCCTACGACGTCGGGATCGACGGCGGTGCGGCCAGTGCCGAGGAGGCCGCGATGCACGAGATCCCCGAGGAGCCCTAGGGCCCCGCATCGCCGGGCCCGTCCCGCCCTGCGCACCGCGACGCGCCCCTCCTAGGATGCCGACGGAGCGCCCCGCCGGACGCCCCAGGAGCACTCGGGGTGTCACGGAGGGTGAGCATGGGCAGCGCGCAGGTGTCGGCTGGGGCGGTCACGAGCGAGGACCAGGCGTTCTGGGCGACGTCGGGCGACGACGTACTGCAGGGACTGCGGTGCACCACCGACGGGCTGAGCGCGAGCGAGGCGGCCGACCGGCTGGGGGAGTACGGTCCCAACCGACTCGGTAACGCTCGCCGCAGTGGGGTGTGGCGGGAGCTGCTGCGGCAGTTCACCGAGCCGATCGTGGTGATCCTGATCGGGGCGACGTTGCTGGCCCTGCTGCTCGGCGACACCTTGGACGCCTCCATCATCCTGGTCATCATCGTCTTCAGCGGGCTGCTCGGCTTCTGGCAGGAGCATGGCGCCTCCGCCACGGTGGCTCGGCTGCTGGCCCAGGTCGAGGTGCGGGTCGAGGTCCGCCGCGACGGTCAGGTGCTCTCGGTGCCGCCGGAGGAGATCGTCCCGGGTGACGTGCTCGTGCTGGCCGCCGGGGACCTGGTGCCCAGCGACTGCCGGGTGCTGAGCGCCGAGGCGCTGCAGGTCGACGAGGCGGCCCTGACCGGCGAGAGCTACCCGCGGCACAAGCATCCCGATCCGGCTGCGGCCGATGCCGCCCTGGCCGACCGGCACAGTGCGCTGTTCCAGGGCAGTCACGTGGTCAGCGGCAAGGGCGTCGCCGTCGTGGTCGCCACCGGTGAGCGCACCCTGCTCGGCGGGATGTCGCGCAGCCTCACCCAGTCGGCGCCGCCGACCGGCTTCGAGACCGGCATGACCCGGTTCGGCTACCTGCTCACGCGGGTGACGCTGGTGCTGACGGTGGCCATCCTGCTGCTCAACGTGGTGCTCGGCCGCTCGATGATCGAGGCGGTCCTCTTCTCCCTCGCCCTGGCCATCGGTGTCACCCCGCAGATGCTGCCCGCGATCGTCTCGGTCAGCCTGTCGGCGGGGGCGCGCAGGCTGGCGCGAGCCCAGGTGATCGTGCGCCGGCTGGAGTCGATCGAGGACCTGGGCAGCATGGACGTGCTGTGCACCGACAAGACCGGGACCCTCACCCTCGGCAGTCTCAGCCTCGGCCTGGCTCTGGACCCGGCGGGTGGGCCTAGCGACCGCGTCAGCGAGCTCGCAGCCGCCAATGCGGGGCTCCAGACCGGCTACAGCAACCCGCTCGACGCGGCGGTGCTCGCCGCCCATCCGGTCCCTGCCGGCTGGCGGGCGATCGGGGAGCTTCCCTTCGACTTCGATCGCAAGCGGCTCGCGGTGCTGGTCGAGACCGGTACCGAGACGCTCCTGATCAGCAAGGGAGCCTTCGACCGGGTGCTCGCCGTGTGCACCACGGTGGCCACCGCTGACGGGGAGGAGCCCTTGGAGGCGTACCGTTCGGCCCTGGACGCTCAGTTCCAGGAGCTCTCCTCGCAGGGCTACCGGGTGCTGGCCGTCGCCACCCGACCGATGCCGGGAGCGACCACCCTCACCGCTACCGACGAGGGAGGGCTGTGCCTGGCCGGGATCCTCGGCTTCATGGACCCGCCGAAGGAGTCGGTCGCGGGCACGATGGCCGAGCTCGCCGACCTCGGTGTCACCGTCTGCATGGTCACCGGTGACAACCGGTACGCCGCCCGGCACGTCGCCGAGGCAGTCGGCTTCGCCCACACCGAGGTGCTCACCGGTGCCGAGATCGACGGCCTCGATCAGGACGCGTTGATCGACCGGGTGCTGCGCGTCAGGATCTTCGCCGAGCTCAGCCCGACCCACAAGGAGCGGGTCATCGCCGCCGTACGCTCCAGCGGGGCGGTGGTCGGCTATCTCGGGGACGGGATCAACGACGCCGGCTCACTCCATCTCGCCGACGTCGGGATCTCGGTCGACACCGCGGTCGACGTCGCCAAGAGCGCTGCGGCGCTGGTGCTGCTCGACAAGGACCTCTCGGTCGTGGCGGAGGGGGTCCGGCTGGGGCGCGCGACCTTCGCCAACACACTGAAGTACGTCTACACCACGATCAGCGCCAACTTCGGCAACACCGCGAGCATGGCGATCGCCTCGGCGTTCCTGCCCTTCCTGCCACTGCTGCCGCGCCAGATCCTGCTGCTCAACTTCCTCAGCGACCTGCCCAGCGTCACCATCGCCGGCGATCACGTGGATCCCGAGCAGGTGCGCACGCCCGGTCGGTGGGACGTGCGGCAGGTCGGTCGCTTCATGGTCACCTTCGGCCTGCTCAGCTCGGCGTTCGACCTGGTCACCTTCGCGCTGCTGCTCCAGGTCTTCGACGCGGACTCGACGCTGTTCCGCTCGGCCTGGTTCGTCGGGTCGACGCTGACCGAGATCGCGGTGCTGTTCGTGCTGCGGACCCGGCGGATGGCGCTGCGCAGTCGCCCCGGCCGCGCCCTGACCCTCACCTCGATCGCTGTCGGGGTGGTCGTCTTCGCCCTCCCGTACGTCGGCCCGCTGGCCGATCCGCTGGGCCTGGACGCGCTGCCCGCGCGGGTGGTGCTCAGCCTGGTCGGCGTCACCGTCGCGTACGTCGTCGCCGCCGAGCTCACCAAGCGGTGGTTCTATCGCGCCGGCCAGGGGGAGCAGCCGGCCTGGCCCGTGGCGCCGGCCGACCACCGCGCCACCCTGGCGCGGCGGCGGCTCCACCAGGCAGCGCTGGAGCACGGCCGCTGAGGCTGGCCGATGCGGTCGCGGTCCGGTGGTGCGGCTAGGTTGGAGCGTGTTTCACGTGATGTTCCTCGAGCCCAGGATCCCACCCAACACCGGAAACGCGATCCGGATGTCGGCCGTCACGGGCAACACCCTGCACCTGATCGAGCCGCTCGGGTTCGACCTGTCCGAGCCCAAGCTCAAGCGGGCGGGCCTCGACTATCACGACCTGGCCTCGGTCCGGGTGCACGCTGGTCTCGATGCCGCGCTGAACAGCGAGGAGCTGGCCGGGTCGCGGGTCTTCGCCTTCACCGCCCATGCCACCCGGTGGTTCGTCGACGTCGCGTTCGAGCCGGGCGACGTCCTGCTCTTCGGGCCGGAGCCCACCGGGCTCAGCCAGGAGGTCCTTCACCACCCGCGGGTGAGTGACCGGATCAAGATCCCGATGGTTCCCGGGCGCCGTTCGCTCAACCTGTCCAACTCCGCCGCTGTGGTGGCCTACGAGGCCTGGCGCCAGCAGGGGTTCCCGGGCGCCCAGTGAGGCTTCGCCTTGTGAGTGTCTGGACGGTCCCTGGACCGTCCAGACACTCACAAGGCAGAGTCAGGAGAGGCGGCGCACCCGCTCGCGGGGCGTTGAGGAGTTGTCGCCGTCGATCGAGCTGCGGCGGGTGCCGCGGACGGTGTCGACCCGCTGGTCCTCGCCCTTCACCGGCTGGGCCTTGATCAGGGTCTCGTGCTCGAAGTCATGGGATTTGCCGGTGTTGCGGTAGTAGGCCCACAACGCCCAGTAGACCCCGCCCGCACCGGCAGGGCCGAGCGCGAGCAGCCACAGCGGACCGGAGTCCGAGGACGACGAGGACGAGTAGTAGTCGGTCGCGAGTGCGAGGATGCTCATCGCGCCGCCAGCAGGGCCAGGACGATGCCCTCGAGCACCGTGCCGGTGGTCAGGGCTGCCAGCAGAAGCCGGCCGTGGGAGACCGGCACGCTGCCCATCGTCTCGCCGGTGCGGCCGTTGACCGCGATGTAGTGGACCATCGCCGACTCCCCGCTGCCGTGGTAGTAGGAGTAGAGCCAGACCGGCAGGTACATCGCCACCCAGCGGCTGCCGTGCACGGTGACCGCCTCGCCCTCCCAGCGCACCCCGCGGTCGTAGCGACCGATCGAGGACTCCACCTGGGAGCGCGCGATGGAGAGCAGGTGATCCTCGAACATCGGCTCCATCGCCGACACGTCGCGGTCGCGTCGCTCCGAGGTGTAGCCCACCAGGTAGTGCGCGTTCCACTCCACCGCGTTCTTCGTGTCGAACGGCAGGATCGTGTTGATGATGTTGTTCGTGTTCACCCTGGTGTTGAGGTTCGCCCGGTCGGCCGAAGACTCCAGGGTCAGGTCGTCGACGGTGAAGTCGACGTGCCGGGCGACGCGGTAGATGTCGGCGTCGTAGTAGGTCACGGTCGACTCGCCCTGCTTGCGGGTGTAGCGCCGGGTCTGGATCTCTCCGACCCCCTGGACGTCGGCGGAGACGTTCCCGTCGACCACGAGGTAGGGCAGATAGACGCCGAGCACGTTCTCCGGGGTGAACTCCCGAACGAACCGGCGCTCTGCGAACATCCGGCGTGACCCGGCGAACTTCTTGATCCGCGCCACCGCGTCGGCCTGGGTGATGCTGAAGGGCAGCACCGCATCGGGGACGACCCCGTTGGGCACCTGTTCGTTGAGGCTGAGCACGTGCCGGCACCAGTGGCAGCGCGTCGACGTCGCTGTGGCCAGGGCGACCACCACCTCGGCGCCGCAGCCCTGGCACTTGAGGGTCACGGTGTCGGCGTCGTCGGTGATGTCGGTCGCGCCGGAGGCGACCGTGGTGCCGGTGAGCTGATCCAGCGGTACGTCGCCGGCGACCCGCTCCTCGATCTGCTCCTCGCTCCACTCGTGACGGCAGAAGAGGCAGATCAGCCTGCCGGTCGAGACTCGGAGCTGGATCTCGGTCGAACCGCACTTCGGGCAGCGGTCGACGCCGTCCCGCGTCCCGGTGGAGGTGTCGATCACCGGGTCGGGGAGCGGCGTCGCGCTCTGCTCCTCCGTCATCGAGCCGTGGTCACAGGCCGAGGGCCTTGGCCTTGACGGCGTCGTAGTCGGCCTGCGTGATCAGGCCGGCGTCGAGCATCTCCTTGGCCTTGGTGAGCTGGGCCATCGGGTCCTCAGCGGCGGGCGCAGCCGGAGCGGCCGGCGCGGCAGCGGCCGGAGCCGCCGCGGCAGGGGCAGCGGGAGCCGCCGGCTGGACGCCGGTCGACTGGGCGCCGACCCCGGGGACCGGCTGCTGGAGGCCGCTCAGGCCACCGGCACCGGCGGCCATGCCCATCCCGATCAGGCCGCCCGCACCGGCGTTCTGGCCGGCGGCCTCGTAGCCGGCGGCCACCGAGGCCTGCAGGTTCGAGTTGCCGCGCGCGCCCGAGAGCGCGTCGGCACGCTGCACGTTGCGCAGCAGCTCGCGGGTGTTCTGGTCGTACTCGATGGCGACCAGGGCGACCGAGACGATCTGCAGGCCGCGCCCGGTGCTCCAGGCGTAGTTCGTCTCGACGGCGGCCGAGAGGCTCTGCGCGAAGCCGACGGAGTCCTGCTGGATCTTGGTGATCCGGTTCCCCTTGGCGGGGTCGTTGGTGTACATCGAGAACGCCGGCGCCAGCGAGCCGACCACTTCGTTGAAGAGCTGGGAGGCGGCGTCGTTGTCGATGTCGGTGAAGTCGAAGACGGCGCCCGGCTCCAGGTAGGCGGCCGGGACGAAGGACTTCACGAACAGGATCGGGTCGATGATCTTCATCGTGTACGTGCTGCGCGTGATCGCCCCGACCTGGGCGTTCATGTACGCGTCGTCCCAGTAGATCTCCGACTGCGTGCCGAACCGGTTGTTCGGCAGCTCCTTGAGGGTGACGAAGTAGGCGCGCTGCTGCGAGGACGGTCGGCCGCCGAACTTGAACCGCTCCCAGGAGTTCTTGATCAAGGGGGACACGATGCCGTTGCCGGCGAAGATCGACTCGGAGTCACCGGCGTCGGACTTCCACTCGTAGGCGCCCGCCTCGGCGGCGAAGCCGGTGATGCCGCCGTCCTCCATCAGCACCAGGCCGTAGCCCTCCGGCACGATGATCTTCGAGCCGTTGGTGATGACGCCGTCGGACGCCTTGGTGTTCGAGCCCCGCCCGGCGTTGGTGCCCTGCGGAGCCGCGGCGAACAGCGCCGCGGTCGGGGAGAGACCCTCGGGGACGGTGAAGAAGTCCTTCCACTGGTCTGCCAGGGTGCCGCCGAGTGCACCGATCGCCGCCTGAATGAGCCCCATGTCGATGGCCTTCCGTCTCCGAGTGGGTGGTTGCCCCCGACCTTAGTGGCCCGTCCCTGACCCCAGCCATCGAACGGGGCGGCTCAGCCGATCTTCTCCGCGATCTGGGAGCGGACCTGGACCGAGGAGGTCAGCAGGGTGCGGGCGGTGGCGGTGGCGCGCTTCGTGGTGAGCGCGGTGGCCTGGGACTCGTACTGCACCAGCACGGTGCGTCCGTGCACCCAGGCGGTCCAGACCTGAGCGACCCCAGCGTTGGGCGAGCCCCACTTCTCCTCGCTGCCATAGCCCGTACGCCGCCACGCGAGCGTCCCGGGCACGTCGAGCTCGGTGATCGTGGCCGACCCGGCCTTCGCGCAGGCGGCGAGTCCGCTGCGCAGCGCCTCGTACGTCGTGGTGGCCCCGGCGGCGGTGGGATAGACAGCGACGCTGCGTGTCACCTGGCCCGGGTCCTTCTCGCCCAGGCCTCCGCCGGTCGAGCTGACCGCGCGGCGTGCGGCCACCGGACTGCTGGCCGGGGCGACGGTGGTGCCGCACAGGTCGATCACCTCGGTCAGCGGGCCGACGACGAAGTCGTCGCCGGAGAGGTACCCGGTCAGGTTGAGGCGCTTGAAGTAGTCCGGCGTGTAGACCTTCGAGGCCGCCAGTTCGGCGGGCGAGAGGCTGATCGACGGCTCTACCTCCACGGCCGCGCTCGCCGAGCCCGTGACCGAGCCCGTTGCCGAGTCCGTGGCCGCCGCCGTCGAGGAGGGCGATGCGGTGAGCGGCGTACCGCTGGAGGCGGCAGGCATGTCGCCGTCACCGGATCCGCACGCGCTCAGCGCCACCGCCGTGAGCATCGCCAGGACGCCGAGGGAGCCGCGGCGCAGCCCAGTCGCTTCGATCATGCGCCGACCCTAGGGCTTCAGACGCCCTGCCGGGGGCCGTTCGCCGAATCCCGTCCTCCGCGGTAGGCAGGCGAGCGCGGGCTGGGAGCGGGGGTGCCGGCACGCAGCAGTGGCACCGTGCGCGGCGGGATCAGCACCGAGAGCACCATCACGCTGGTGGAGCGGGCCACGGGGGAGGAGGTGTCGATCCGGACCAGGGTCTCCTGGAGTTCGGGCAGGGACCGGGTCGCCACCCGGCACAGCACGTCGAAGGTGCCGGTGGTGCCGTAGGCCTCCAGCACCTGGGGGATCGCGGTGAGGTCGGCGACCACCTGGTCCAGGGCGCCTTGGGCGATCTCCAGGGTGACGTAGGCCTGCACCTCGAACCCGGCCGCGGCCACGTCGATGCGCGGGCTCCAGTCGGCGATCACGCCGGCCTCGGCCAGCCGGCGCAACCGGGCTTGGACGGTGGCGCGCGCCACCTTGGTGCGGCGAGAGAGCTCCAGGTCGCCCGCTCGCGGCACCTCGGTCAGCGCGCTCAGCAACGCGATGTCGATCTCGTCCAGTGTGGTCGGCGTCACATCTCTTCTTAGCATCCTGCCTATTTAGAACGCGAGAGAACTGCACAGATTGCGCAGTCCGGACAGTCCGTGAAGGGCAGGTTGTCGAGGTCGGGTGGGGCGTGTGGACTCGGGTCATGGCCCTGGTGGAGACCCTGACGAACGAGGAACGGCTCGCCGACCTCGACCTGCCCACACTCCAGCGACTCGTCGGCCTCGTCGAGTACGACGACGCTGCCGACCCGTTCCCGGTGACCGGCTGGGACGCGATCGTGTGGGTGGTCGGCAACGCCCTGCAGACGGTGCACTTCTTCGTCTCCGCGTTCGGGATGGAGGTGGTGGCCTACTCCGGTCCTGAGACCGGCAACCGCGACCATGTCGCGTACGTGCTCAGCAGCGGCGCGGTCCGCTTCGTGATCACCGGCGGCGTCGACCCGGCCAGCCCGCTGCTCGACCACCACCGTCGTCACGGCGACGGGGTCGTCGACATCGCCCTCGCGGTGCCCGACGTCGACCGGTGCGTGTCCCATGCCCGCCGCGTCGGTGCGACGGTGCTGAGCGAGCCGCACGACCTCACCGACGAGTACGGCACCGTCCGGATCGCCGCGATCGCGGCGTACGGCGACACGCGCCACACCCTGGTGGACCGCAGCCGTTACGACGGGCCCTACCTGCCCGGCTTCGTCCCCCGTACGACGCCCGGCACCCGGCCCGACGGCGCGGTGCCGGTCTTCCAGGCCCTGGACCACGTGGTGGGCAACGTCGAGCTCGGCCGGATGGACGAGTGGGTCGACTTCTACGGCCGGGTGATGGGGTTCACCAACATGGCCGAGTTCATCGGCGACGACATCGCGACCGACTACTCCGCACTGATGTCGAAGGTCGTGGCCAGCGGCAACCACCGGGTGAAGTTCCCGCTCAACGAGCCGGCCCCGGCCCGGAAGAAGTCGCAGATCGACGAGTACCTCGAGTTCTACGACGGCCCCGGCGCCCAGCACCTCGCCCTGGCCACCAGCGACATCCTGGCCTCGGTGGACGCGCTGCGCGCCGCCGGTGTCGAGTTCCTCTCCACCCCCGACTCCTATTACGAGGACCCCGAGCTGCGTGCCCGGATCGGGGAGGTCCGGGTGCCGATCGCCGAGCTCCAGTCCCGCGGGATCCTGGTCGACCGGGACGAGGACGGCTACCTGCTCCAGATCTTCACCCGCCCGATCACCGACCGCCCGACGGTCTTCTTCGAGCTGATCGAACGCCACGGCTCGCTCGGCTTCGGCAAGGGCAACTTCAAGGCCCTCTTCGAGGCGATCGAGCGCGAGCAGGAGCGACGCGGGAACTTCTGAGGCGACTGCCGAACCGAACAGCGAGGTACAGCGATGGCCCACTACACCCGGGTCGGGGACGTCCCGCCCAAGCGTCACACCCAGCACCGCGACGAGGCCGGTCGGCTCTACTACGAGGAGCTGATGGGGGAGGAGGGGTTCTCCTCGGACTCCTCCCTGCTCTACCACCGGCACATCCCGTCGGCGATCGTCTCGGCCCGCACCTGGGACCTGCCCGACCAGTCCACCACCCCGAACCACCCCCTGATCCCGCGCCACCTGCGGCTCCACGACCTGACTCCTGGACCGGCTCAGTGGGCCGACGTCGATGCGGTCACGGGACGACGGCTGGTGCTCGCCAACGCCGACGTGCGGATCGGGTACGTCGCCTGCGGAGCGCCCTCGCCGCTGTACCGCAACGGGATCGGTGACGAGTGCGTCTACGTCGAGTCCGGTTCGGGGCGGGTGGAGACGGTCTTCGGCACCCTGGAGGTCGGCGACGGCGACTACGTGATCGTGCCGCGGGCCACGACGCACCGCTGGGTGCCGGCCGAGGGCTCGGAGCCGCTGCGGCTCTACACGATCGAGGGGGTCGGGCACATCGCTCCGCCGGAGCGCTACCGCTCCCGCTACGGGCAGCTCCTGGAGAACGCTCCCTACTGTGAGCGGGACCTGCGCGGGCCGGCCGGGCCGCTGCTGGTCGACGGCTCCACCGGCGCCACGGCCGACGAGATCGAGGTCTACGTCAAGCACCGCGGTCCGGGACCCGGTGGCCTGGCGGGCACGATCCACGTCGTGCCGCACCACCCCTTCGACGTGGTCGGCTGGGACGGATGCCTGTACCCCTATGCGTTCAACTGGCGCGACTTCGAGCCGATCACCGGGCGGGTCCACCAGCCCCCGCCGGTGCACCAGGTCTTCGCCGGACACCACTTCGTGATCTGCAACTTCGTGCCGCGCAAGGTCGACTACCACCCGCTGTCGATCCCGGTGCCGTACTACCACTCCAACGTCGACTCCGACGAGGTGATGTTCTACTGCGGCGGCGACTACGAGGCACGCCGTGGCTCGGGCATCGGGCAGGGCTCCATCAGCCTGCATCCGGGCGGCCACAGCCACGGACCGCAGCCGGGTGCCTACGAGCGCTCGATCGGCGTCGAGTTCTTCGACGAGCTGGCCGTCATGGTCGACACGTTCGCACCCCTGGAGCTGGGTGAGGCGGGCCGTGCCGTCGACGACGGGGCCTACGTGACGTCGTGGGTCCGAGGTGGAGCATGAGCCTGCCACTGCTCTTCGACGACGCCGCGATCTTCCCGCCCGGCAACCTCGGGCTGGCCGAGGCGGTGGTGGCCCACCGCCGCCATCGGCGGGCGCCGTACGCCGCCCTGGTCGGCCCCCTGGTCGTCGACCTGCCCCGGCTGGAGGAGCTGCAGCGTCTGACCCACCTGCTCGGCGAGGAGCCGCTCGACCTCTGCCTGGTGGTGCCCGACGCCGCCGGGGCGGTGACGGCGGTCGAGGCGATGGAGGCCGTCGGGGGCTGGCGGAGCGAAGCCGCCGCGGGGTTGCGGCTGGTCGCGATCGAGGTCCGCGTCGCCGAGGTCGCCGGGCTGCGGGCGGCGTTGGCAGAGGTGGCGGCGTTGTCGGGGGTGGCGGAGGTTGGTGCCGAGGGATCGGGGCTCACCGTCGTCGTGGAGCTCCCGCGGGGGCCGCGGAGCGCCGCCGTCATCGTCGACCTGGCGGGGACGACGTACCGGGCGAAGATCCGCACCGGCGGCACCGAGGCGGCTGCCTATCCCGACGAGGCCGAGCTCGCGGACACCCTGCGTGCGCTGGCCGAGGCGGGCGTGCGGTTCAAGGCGACCGCCGGCCTGCACCATGCGCTACGCCACACCGACCCGGTCACCGGGTTCGAGGAGCATGGCTTCCTCAACCTGCTGGCCGCCACCGACGCCGCCGCCCGCGGCGCGGACGGGGCCGAGATCGCCGCGGTGCTGGCCCACCGCGACGCCACCGCCCTGCTCACGCTGCCGGCACGCACAGGGCTGCCGACCACCTCGGCGCTGGAGTCGATCGGGACCTGCTCGATCGACCAGCCGGTCGCCGACCTCCGACGGATGGGGCTGATCCCGTGACCCGCGACGACCACCTCTTCGGCCCGGCGAACCTGCCCTACGGCGTCTACTCGACCCCCGGGCGTGCCCCGCGGGTCGGCACCCGCCTGGGCGGGTACGTCCTGGACCTCGCCACCGTCCTCGACGACGACCTCTTCGCCGGGCCGAGCCTGTCGCCGTTCATGGCGCAGGGACCGCAATGCTGGCAGCAGGTCCGCGCGGCGTTGCAGCGCGCCGTGGCCGACGTGGCGGCCGACGACCTGGCGGCGCACCTGCCGCCGGGCGCGGCCGTCCCGATCGCTGAGGTCACCCTGCACCTGCCGTTCGAGGTCACCGACTATGTCGACTTCTACGCCTCCGAGCACCACGCCTCGAACCTGGGGCGGCTGTTCCGGCCCGAGGCGCCCGACCCGCTCACCCCGAACTGGCGGCACCTGCCGATCAGCTATACCGGGCGGGCCGGGTCGATCGTGGTCTCGGGCACCGACGTGGTCAGGCCGTGCGGCCAGCGGCTCCCGGCGGGTGCCACGACCCCGGAGGTGGGGCCCTCGCAGCGGCTGGACCTGGAGGCCGAGGTCGGCTTCGTGGTCGGCGTCGGCAACGCGATGGGGGAGCCGATCAGCATCGCCGCGACCGAGCAGCACCTCTTCGGGGTGGTGTTGTTCAACGACTGGTCGGCGCGCGACCTGCAGGCCTGGGAATACGTCCCGCTCGGCCCGCACCTGGGCAAGTCCTTCGCCTCCACGGTCTCGCCGTGGGTGGTGCCGATGGCGGCACTGGAGGCGGCCCGGATCCCCACCCCGACCCAGGTCCCGACCCCGATCGGCTACCTGGCCACCGACGCGCCGTGGGGCCTGGACCTGAGTCTGGAGATCCAGGTCAACGGCGTCACGCTCAGTCGGCCGCCGTACGCCTCGACCTACTGGTCGCCCGCCCAGATGCTGGCCCACCTGACCGCCAACGGCGCCCCGACCCGGACCGGCGACCTGTTCGCCTCCGGCACCGTCTCGGGGCCCGCCGCCGACCAGGTCGGCTCCCTGATCGAGCGTGGCGAGGGCTTCCTCGCCGACGGCGACGTGGTGGTGCTGCGCGCCACCGCACCCGGCACCGACGGCTCCCGGATCGGCTTCGGCGAGGCCCGCGGCCGGATCACCCCTGCGAAAGGACACCGATGAAGACCCTGCTGCAGCGATTCGAGGCGGCCCCGCCCGAGATCGTCTTCGAGTGGCACGACACCGAGACCGAGGCGCGTGGCTGGGCGGTGATCAACTCCCTGCGCGGCGGCGCCGCCGGGGGTGGCACGCGGATGCGCGCCGGCCTGGACCGCAGTGAGGTCGAGGCCCTGGCCAAGACGATGGAGGTGAAGTTCACCGTCTCGGGTCCGGCGATCGGCGGCGCCAAGTCGGGGATCGACTTCGACCCGGGCGACCCGCGCCGGGCCGGGGTGCTGGAGCGCTGGTTCCGGGCGGTCGCGCCGCTGCTGAAGGCGTACTACGGCACCGGTGGGGACCTCAACGTCGACGAGGTCCATGACGTCATCCCCCTGACCGAGCGCTACGGGCTGTGGCATCCGCAGCAGGGCATCGTCAACGGGCACTTCGCGCCCACCGAGCGGGAGCTGGTGCAGCGCGTCGGGATGCTGCGGCTCGGGGTCTCCAAGGTGGTCGAGGACCCGCGCTACATCCCCGCAGTCCAGCCCGGAGCCGCGCCGCGGAAGTACACCATCGCCGACCTGGTCACCGGCTGGGGCGTGGCCGAGTCGGTCCTCGCCTTCTATGACGTGTACGGCGACGGGGCGCCGGTCGCGGGCAAGCGGGCGATCGTGCAGGGCTGGGGCAACGTCGGTGCCGCGGCGGCGTACTACCTGGCCCGGGCCGGGGTCCGCGTGGTCGGGATCATCGACCGTGCCGGTGGCCTGATCGAGCCCGAGGGGCTGAGCCTGGCCCAGGTGGAGGCCCTGCTGCTGGCCAAGACCGGCAACGGCCTGGTCGCCGAGGGGCTGCTCGACTTCGCTGAGGTCGACGAGCGGATCTGGGACCTGGAGGCCGAGATCTTCCTGCCGTGCGCGGCCTCCCGGCTGGTCACGAGCGAGCAGGTCAAGCGGCTGAGTGTGGCCGGCCTGGAGATGATCGCGGCCGGAGCGAACGTGCCCTTCGCCGATGCCGAGACGTTCTACGGGCCGACGTACGAGCTGGCTGACCAGAGCGTCGCGGTGGTGCCCGACTTCATCGCGAACTGCGGGATGGCGCGCGCCTTCACCCTGCTGATGGAGGGCTCCGGGGAGGTGACCGACGAGGCGATCCTCGGCGACGTGTCACGCACGATCCGTGACGCCGTCCAGCGCTGCCACGTGCGCTCGCAGGCCCGGACCGCGATCGCGGCGACGGCACTGGAGATCGCGCTGGAGCAGCTGGTGAGTGACGGGGAAGGGGAGTGAGATGTTCGACGAGGCGCAGTACTTCGCGCCCGTGGTCGCCGATGACCAGGGCAACGTGAGGGTCCAGCTCGGTCGTGAGCATCCGGGGTTCGCCGACAGCGAGTACCGCCGCCGACGCGACCGACTGGCGAGCCTGGCCAGCAGCTGGGTGCCGGGAACTCCGTGCCCGGTCGCTGACTACACCGAGGAGGAGGACGAGGTCTGGCGGGTGGTGTGCGAGGCGTTGGAGTCGCGGCACCACGCGTACGCCAGCAGTGTCTTCCTGGAGGGCAAGGAGGCGCTCGGGCTGCCGGTCGACCGGGTGCCGCAGCTCGACGAGGTCAGCGACCTGCTCGCCCCGCTGACCGGGTTCCGGTACCAGCCGGCGGCGGGGCTGGTGCCGCTGCGGGAGTTCTACGGTGCGCTGGCCGACCGGCGGTTCTGGGGCACGCAGTACATCCGGCACCACTCGGTGCCGCTTTACACCCCCGAGCCCGACGTGCTGCACGAGGTCGTCGGGCACGGCAACACGCTCGCGCACCCACGCTATGCGACCCTCTACGAGGCGGCCGGCCAGGCGGCCCGCCGGGTCGAGACCGAGGCCGCCCTCGAGTTCGTCAGCAAGGTCTTCTGGTTCACTCTGGAGTTCGGCGTGCACTGGGAGGAGGGGCAGCTGCGGGCCTACGGCGCCGGCATCCTGTCCAGCCCCGGAGAGATCGAGGAGTTTCGCGGCATGGAGATCCGAGACCTGGACCTGGTCGACATGGGCACCCACGACTACGACATCACCTCCTACCAGCGGGTGCTCTACGCGGCTGAGTCGTTCAGCCAGGTCGAGGACGTGGTCGGCTCGTTCTGGGCCGCCTGCGACGACGACGCGATCGCCCGCCTGACGGTGACGGCATGAGCACCCCGCTGCTGCCCGAGGAGGTCGCCGCCGCGCTCGGCTCGCTACCGGACTGGTCGGTCGGGGACGGCTGGCTCACCCGGACCCGCACCCTGCCCACCTTCGTTGAGGCGCTGGCGTGGGTGCAGCAGGTCGGTGAGCTCGCCGAGGCGATGAACCACCACCCCGACATCGACATCCGCTGGCGGACGGTGACGCTCCGGGTCAGGACCCACGACGCGGGGGATCGGATCACGGCGCTGGACATCGCGCTGGCGGGCCAGGTGGACGCGCTCGGCTGAGGGACATCGGTGCTCAGCGGCGAGGAGAGAGGTCCTCGGGCAGCAAGGTGAGATGGGGTGCGTGCCGAGGTCGGACCGCCGTGAAGTGGCGTCGATCCAGGGTGGCGATCTCGGCGATGTCGAGTCGCTCTGACAAGGCGATCAGCGAGGCGTCAGTGGTGCCGAGCGGGAAGTCCGCATAGCGATCGACCAGCTCTGACATGCGCTCATAGTCGGCCGCCACCAGGTCGACCGGCTCAAAGTCGCCCTGCGCGACGGCGGCGAGCCAGCGTGCTTCATAGGCAGCGCCGCCGTACCGCTCAAGCAGGAACCCGACCTCGGCCGCCACCGTCGCTGGGAGCAGCAGGGACTGATTGGCGAGCCGAAAGCCGGTGAACATCTCAGTGCAGGCATGATGCCGGTCCTGGTGGGCGAAGGCGGCCGCCACGATCGGGCCCGTGTCACACAGGATCATCAGCCTTCAGCGCCGAAGCCCTCCAGGTAGTCGCTCGACCGGTCGGCCAGGTCGGTGGGCACGTCCGTGGACGTCACCATGCCGAACCAGGAGAACGGCTCCCTCGTGCGGGAAGGCAGATCGGCTGTGCGTCGGCGTACGTCGGTGAGCACGGCCTCCACCTCGTCATCGGCAAGGCCGTCGACGAGGCGCTGGAGCTCCTCACGGTTTGTGCTCATGGGAGCAAGCCTATGTCGGCCCACCGACATTTCTGAGTGCCTCCGACGGCCTGGGGCCGCTCCGTACGATGGAGCCATGAAGATCCCCACCGCACCCCTCGTCGCCCTCGGTCTCGTCGGTGGCTACGCCACCGCCCGCTACACCGGCAAGCGTGAGCTCGGCGGTGCCGTGCTCGCCGTGGCCGGCGCTGCTGCCGCCAAGGGCTGGGCCGGGTCGGTCGGGGTCGCTCCGGCTGCTGCTCTCACCGCGCTGTACGTCGGCGCGTTCGGCGGCTCGCACCCGCTGGCCAAGAAGATCGGCGCCTGGCCCTCGGTCGGCGTCGTGACCGGGCTCGCGGCCGGTGCCGCTGCGGTCGCCGACGCCAAGGGGCGCCGCCACTCCTGAGGGCCCCCGGCTGAGGCCCGGAGCCGTCCAGACGGCGCGGGCCTCAGCGCAGGATGCCCAGCTCCCGCGCCTTGGAGACGGCCCCGGTCCGCGAGGAGACGCCGAGCTTGGAGAAGACGTGCACCAGGTGCGACTTCACCGTCGCGTCGGTGATGTGCAGCCGCGCTGCGACCTCGGTGTTGCTCGCCCCGGCGGCGACCAGCTCCAGCACCTCGATCTCGCGCGCCGAGAGGCTGATGTGGGGGGAGCGCATCCGCTCCAGCAGCCGTCCGGCGATCGCCGGTGCCAGGGCGCTCTCTCCTGCGGCAGCGGCACGGATCGCGGCGGTCAGCTCGTGCGGCGGTGCGTCCTTGAGCAGGTAGCCGCTGGCCCCGGCCTCGACCGCTCCGAGGATGTCGCCGTCGGTGTCGTAGTTGGTCAGCACCAGGACGTACGGCGCCGCCGCCAGGCCCCGGATCCGGCGGGTCGCCTCGACCCCACCGGTCGACTCCCCGAACTGGAGGTCCATCAGCACCAGCTCGGGTGCCAGCCCGGCGGCCAGGTCGACCGCCTCCTCGGCGGTGGCCGCCTCCCCGACGACCTCGAGGTCGTCCTCGCCCTCCAGCAGGGCGCGGAGTCCGGCCCTGACGACGGGATGGTCGTCGGCGATCACGAGCCGGATCATGCCGCACTCCGTGGCAGCGTCACGGTGAGCGTCGTACCGCCGGGGGAGACGCTGGCGAGGTCGACGGTGCCGCCGATCTGGGCGATCCGGTCCTCGATGCTGCGCAGGCCGAAGGAGTCGCTGGACCGAGCGCGGGCGACGCTACCGGGGTCGAAGCCGACCCCGTCGTCGCTGACGGTCAGGGAGATCTGGGTCGGGGACTCTACCAGGCGGAGCAGGACGTGGGAGGCGTGCGCGTGCTGGACCACATTGGCCAGCGCACCCTGGGCGACCCGGAGCAGCGCCGTCTGGGCGTCCATCGTGACGTCGACCCGGTCGGGGACCTCGACGCTCACCGGCAGCCCGTAGGTCTCGCTCTGCGCGGCGGCGAGCCGTCGCAGGGCACCGGGCAGCCCCTGGTCCAGGGTCGGCGGGGTGAGCTCGCGGATGAAGCGTCGGGTCTCGGCCAGCACGTCGGCCGAGGTCTGCCGTGCCAGCCGGACGTGGTCGTTGCCGGCACTGCCCGGCTCGGCTCGCTCGGCGGCGTGGAGCAGCATCTGGATGCTGGAGAGCCCCTGGGCGATGGTGTCGTGGATCTCCCGGCCCAGCCGGGCACGCTCGGTGAGGATGCCCTGCTCGCGCTCGGTGGCGGCGAGCAGGTCGCGGGTGGCGACCAGCTCGGCGACCAGTGCCTCGCGTTCGGCGGCCTCCCGCGCCAGCGCCCGGTAGCCGAGCCCGATCATCAGGGCCACCCCCGCCCCGACGAGTGGTCCGACGACGCCGCCGACGGTGAACTCGGAGTGCAGCCCGATCGCGACGATCGCGATCGCGGTGGCGACCAGGACCGCCAGCGGTCCCGCGGGGGTGGGCAGCAGGTGCAGATAGAGGAAGAACAGCGGGAAGACCAGGTAGGCGGCCTCGGGGATCTGGATCAGCAGCCCGCCCCACAGCAGCGTCAGGGCCAGCAGCCAGAGCGTGTCGCGGCCCCGACGGCGGCCCGTCGGGGCCCGCGCCAGCCAGGCCCCGGCCAGGTAGACGGCGGCGAACGCAGCGCTCAGCACGAGCGCCGTCGGGGTCGAGGTCGCCTCGCCGACCAGGATCCGGGCGAGCACCAGCCCGAGCAGCACCGCGACCAGCAGATGCAGGCAGGTGCGCAGGGCGGTGAAGACCGGGGTCAGTGAGTGCTGTGGCATGGCCCCTCCAGCCTACGGAGCGCAGCTGCGGATCGGATCCATCGAAAGTCGTAGCCGAGGACCAACCTCTCTGCCGATGAACCCGAGCCCCGCGCGCAGCAGTCTGGAACTGTCGCCGGGGAACCGTCGGTGACAGAAAGGAACACTCTCGTGTACGTCGCCTGGCGCGACCTCCGCTTCGCCCGCGGACGGTTCGTCCTCATGACCGCCGTGGTCGCCCTGATCACCCTGCTCGTCGGCTTCCTGGCGGGCCTCGCCGGAGGCCTGGCCTCCCAGAACGTCTCGGCCGTGCTGGCCCTACCGGGGGACCGGCTCGTCCTGCAGCAGCCGGCCTCGGGCAGCCCGAGCTTCAGCGAGTCCTCCCTCCCGGCCAGTACGACGGCCGCGTGGCGTCATGCCGACGGGGTCACCTCGGTGGTGCCGGTCGGCATCGTCCAGGGCCGGGTCGCCAGCGGCGAGCGTCCGGTCGCCGTGGCCCTGGTCGGGCTGCCGCACACCGACGGCGCCACCTCGATCGGCTCGCTGGCCCCGAAGAGCGGGGACGGCATCGGCCTGTCCAGCGCGGCCGCCGACCAGCTCGGCGCCCGACCCGGCTCGCAGGTGATGGTCGCCGGACGCTCCTTCACGGTCGGCACCGTCGGCCACGACCTCTGGTACAGCCACCTGCCGGTCGTGGTGCTCAGCCCCGAGGCGTGGTCGAGCGTTGACCTCAGCCTGGGCGGGAGCGGTGACGCGACCGTGCTCGCGGTCAGCGGCCATCCCGACTGGAGTGCCGTCGAGGCCCAGACCCAGACCAGTGCGTCGGGACACCTGGCCAGCCTGACTGCCCTGCCGACCTTCACCTCCGAGATCGGCTCGCTCGGTCTGATGATCGGGATGCTGTTCGTGGTCTCGGCCCTGGTGGTGGGTGCGTTCTTCACCGTCTGGAGCATGCAGCGCACCGGCGACGTCGCCGTGCTCAAGGCACTCGGCGCGACCACGTCGTCCCTGGTGCGTGACGCCCTCGGCCAGGCCGCGGTCGTCCTCGTCGTCGGGATCGGCGTCGGGCTGGCCGCCGTGGTCGGACTGGCCCTGATCGCCCCGAGCGGACTGCCGTTCGTGCTCGATCCGCTCACCACGCTGCTGCCCGGCGCAGCCCTGGCCCTGCTCGGCCTCGCCGGCGCTGCCGTCGCACTGCGCAGCGTCACCCATGCCGACCCCCTCACCGCACTCGGGAGCAACCGATGATCCGCCTCGACCACGTCACCCTCACCTTCCCCGACGGGAACCGTCGGATCACCGCCGTCGACGAGCTGTCCCTGACCGGCCGCCCCGGCATCGTCACCGGGATCACCGGCCCGTCGGGCTCGGGCAAGTCCAGTGTCCTGGCCCTGGCCGCGACCTTGATGCCGCCGGACAGCGGGCACGTCTGGATCGGCGACCTCGACGCCGCCCGGCTCAGCCGCCGCGAGGCAGCCGACCTGCGCCGCGAGCAGATCGGGATCGTCTTCCAGCAGTCCAACCTGCTGCCGTCGCTGACCGCCCGCGAGCAGCTGCACGTGATGGCCGAGCTCGGTGGCCCCGGTGCCCGCGAACGCCGTCGGCTGGTCCACAGCCGCGCCGACGACCTGCTGGAGGCCGTCGGGCTGGCCGACCACGCCGACAAGCGCCCGGCCCAGCTCTCCGGGGGCCAGCGCCAGCGGGTGGCGATCGCCCGGGCGCTGGTGCACGAGCCCGGCGTCCTGCTGATCGACGAGCCGACCAGTGCCCTGGACCAGGAGCGCGGCGCGGAGATCATGGCGCTGATCGCCGACCTGACGCACCAGCGGCGTACCGCCACGCTGCTGGTCACCCACGACCTGGTGCACCGCGAGGCCCTCGACGAGCTGGTCACGATCGTCGACGGCCGCCTGGTCGAGACCGCCGTGCAGGGGCGCCTGGCGGCGCCGAGCGCTTGACCTGGCTCGGCGCGAGGGCCAGGGTCTCAGTGGCGGTCCTGCCCACCCCCCGACCTCAGGAGCTTGAGATGACCCGCGTCCGCGTCGACCTGTTCTCCTCCCTCGACGGCTACACCTCGGCCGGCGGCACCGCCGAGGACCCGATGGGGGAGGACTGGGGCCCACTCACCCAGGCCTACATCGCCACCCGCACGATGCAGGAGCGGGTCTTCGGCGACACCTCCGGGGCCGGCACCACCGGACTCGACGATGCCTACGCCGAGGCGTTCTTCACCGGTGTCGGCGCCGAGATCATGGGCGCGGCGATGTTCGGTCTGCACTCCTTCCCCGACGACCCCGACTGGAAGGGGTGGTGGGGCGAACGCCCTCCCTTCGGTACGCCGGTCTACGTGCTGACCCACACTGCGCCGCGGGACCCGATCCCGATGGAGGGCGGCACCACCTTCCACTTCCGCGACGGCGCGATCGAGGACGTCCTGGCCGAGGCGGTCACCGCCGCCGGCGAGCGTGACGTCAGGGTCGGCGGCGGGATCAGCACCGCCCGCGCCTTCCTGCGCGCCGGACTGGTCGACGAGCTGCACGTCAGCATCGCCCCGATCGTGCTGGGCCGGGGCCACCGGGTCTGGGAGGACCTGCGCGGCCTGGAGTCGACCCACCGGATGCGCAGCGAGGTCGCGGAGTCCGGGACGATCCACGTCACCTTCACCCGCTGAGCCTCGGGTCTCAGTAGTCCATCCCCATCGCCTCCCGGACCTCGGCCAGTGTCGTCTCGGCGATCGCCGAGGCCCGGTCGTTGCCGTCGCGGAGCACCGCGAGGAGCTGGGCGGGGTCGGCGGCGAAGGTCGCGCGCCGCGCACGGTGCTCGCGCAGGCCCTCGTTGACCGCCTCGGTGACGAGCGCCTTCAGTCCGCGGCCGCCGGTGTCGCCGACCTGGTCGGCCAGGGTCTGCGGGTCGGTGCCGGTGAAGCCGGCCGCGATGGTCAGCAGGTTCGCCACCTCGGGGCGCCGCTCGGGCTCGAAGGTGATCAGGGCCTCGGCGTCGGTGCGTGCCCCGCGGATCAGCCGGGCAGTCTCCTCGGCGCTGGCCCCGAGGGCGATCGTGTTGCCGCGGCTCTTGGACATCTTCGCCCCGTCGAGGCCGAGGATGAGCTGCTGGTCGTTGAGCAGGGCGACCGGCTCGGGGAAGACCGTGCGCCCGTCGGCGAACCGGGTGTTGAAGCGGCGGGCGATCACCCGGGCCTGCTCCAGGTGGGGGAGCTGGTCGCGCCCGACCGGGACCACGGTGGCCTTGCAGAAGAGCAGGTCGGCGGCCTGGTGGACCGGGTAGGTGAGCAGCAGCCCCGACAGCGGCCGGTTGCTGGCCAGCAGCTCGTCCTTGACCGTGGGGTTGCGCTCCAGCTCGGCGTTGGTGACCAGGCTGAGGAACGGCAGCATCAGCTGGTTGAGGGCCGGCACCGCCGAGTGCGCGAAGACGATCGAGCGGCTCGGGTCGATCCCGAGCGCCAGGTAGTCGGCCATCAGGGAGAGCACGTTGTCCCGGATCCGTCCGACCGAGTCACGGTCGGTGATCACCTGGTAGTCGGCGATCAGGACCAGGGAGTCGACGCCCCGGTCCTGGAGGGCGACCCGAGCGCGCAGGCTGCTCAGGTAGTGGCCGATGTGCAGGTCGCCGGTCGGGCGGTCGCCGGTCAGCATACGGTACGCCGTCGGCGCGACGTCGATGGCGGCGGCCAGGTCGTCACTGCGGACCTGGGCGGCGTCGAGGGTGGTGCTCATGGGTGCTCCTGTGGGTGAAGCCCACGGGCGCCGCGGCGGATGCCAGCACGTGTCGAGACGCCCGAGGGCGGCTCGAAGGGGATGGGACGATCGGCGGCCGCCTAGAAGGTCGGCCACCACCACTGCTGGGCGCGCATCGTCACGCTCTCACTCTACGCCCTGGTCTGCCGCGTCCTCGGTCGGCCTCAGCAACGGCAGGACCAGCTCGAAGACGGCACCGTCGGCGACCGGCACCGACCGCACCCAGCCACCGCGCTCGGCCGCCAGCTCGCGCGTCACCGAGAGCCCGATCCCGGCACCGCCGGCGTCGCGGGAGCGGGCGTCGTCCAGCCTGACGAACCTGTCGAAGATCCGGTCGTGCTCGCCGTCGGGGACGCCGGGGCCGTCGTCGGCGACGCGGAGCAGCACGCACCCCGCGGCCTGCCCGGTCGGCTCCGGTGACCGGATCGGCTCGGCCGGGATGTCGCCGGCCTCAGCGGCCCCGGCGGTGGTGATCGTGACCCGCACCGCGCTACGGGCATGGCGTTGTGCGTTGGTGAGCAGGTTGTCCAGGAGCGTCTCCAGGGCCTCGACCGGCCCCGCCACCAGGAGCGGACCCTCCGGCAGGTCGGTGGTGACCGGATGGGGACGGCGCCGGGCCAGCTCCCGACCGACCACCTCGACCAGGTCCACCGGCCGGTAGCTGACCTGCGCCGGAGCACTGGCGTCGCGCCGGGCCACCAGCAGCAGTCCGTCCACCAGCCGCTGGAGCCGGTCGACCTCGTTGAGCACCTCGGTTCGGAGCTCGGCCGGGTCGGTCGGGGTCAGCGCCGAGACCTCCATCAGGGTGCGGATCGTCGCGACCGGGCTGCGGAGCTCGTGCGAGGCGTCGGCGACGAAGCGGCGCTTGGAACGCTGGCCGGCGTCGATCCGGTCCAACAGCGAGTTCATCGTCTGCGCCAGCCGGCCGACCTCGTCGGTGCCGTGCACCGGCAGCCGCGCGTCGGTCGGACCCGCGCCGATCGCGTCGGCGGCCCGACGCATCCGCTCCACCGGCGCCAGCGCCCGCCCGGCCAGCATCCAGGCGGCCACGCCGACGATCCCGAGCAGCATCGGGACGGTCGCGCCCAGCAGCCGCAGGTCCGAGACCGTGGTCGCGTTCACCGTCTCCAGGGTCCGCAGCACGACGACGTACGTCGTCCTCGGCGAGCCCGGCACCGGCACGGCGGCCGCGCTGTACCGGTCGGCCTCACCGCCGAGGCTGACACTGACGACCCCGGCACGGGGCTGCGGCGTGGAACGGGTGGCCCGCAGGGTGAGTGCCGGCGTGCTGGTCCGCAGCGCCCGGGAGTGACGCACCACGACACCGTCGTCGACGATCTGGAACAGCGGCGACTCCGCGGCCAGGGAGACCGAGAGGTCCTGCGGCGTGGGGGTCTTCGGGATCCCCTCCTGGGCCACCTCGGTGGCGAGGTTGCGTGCCTGGGTGCGGGCCAGGACCGCCTCGGCGTGGGTGAGGCCGACACGTTGGAGCCAGGCCACGATGCCACCGCCGACGACCACGATCGGGAGCAGGAAGGCCAGGGTGACCGCCGTGGTCCGCACCCGCACCGACCAGGTGCGCCGGGCCGGGCGCTGCGTCATCCGCTGCGTCATCCGCCGTGACCCTCGAGCCGGTAGCCGGCACCGCGGACCGTCTCGATCGCGGCCCGCCCGAACGGGGCGTCGATCTTGCGGCGCAGGTAGGCGATGTAGACCTCGACGATGTTCTCGCTGTTCTCCGCACCGTCGTGGTGCAGGTCCCAGACGTCCTGGAGCAGGTCGAGCTTGGAGACCACCGTCCCCTTGTGCCGGATCAGGTGGTGCAGCACGCCGTACTCCCGGGCGGTCAATGCGATCTCCGTGCCGCCGCGGTGCACGCTGCGCGAGGCTGGGTCGAGGGTGAGGTCGCCTGCGGTGAGCACCGGGGGCCGCTCGGGGCCACCACGTCGGACCAGCGCCCGCAGCCGGGCGACCAGGACGGGGAACGAGAACGGCTTGGTGAGGTAGTCGTCGGCACCGAGGTCGAACGCGTCCACCTCGTCGTACTCGCCGTCCTTCGCCGTCAGGATGAGGACGGGCGTCCAGACCTCGGCGCGGCGCAGGTCGCGACATACGTCGTAGCCGTTGCGGCCCGGCACCATCAGGTCGAGCACGATCACGTCGAACTCACCTGCCAGCGCCCGCTCCCGTCCGGCGAGACCGTCGTGCACGATCTCGGTCAGGAAGCCCTCGGCCTCCAGTCCTCGCTTGATCGCCCGAGCCAGCGTCTGTTCGTCGTCGACCACCAGCACCTTCACCAGGCACCCCCCTTTGCTCCTCCAGCATGCCCGACAGCCCCGCATGAACCCTGTGAAAGCTCTCAGCAACGCTCAGCGGGCGCACAGGTTCGGCTCCGCACAGTGGTCCCTGTCCAGCGCAACAGCATCTGCACGACCGGAAGGAACCACCATGAAGATCGTCTCCAAGAACCCTAGCCGTCGTTACGCCGCGGGCATCGCCGCTGCCGCTGTCCTTGGTCTCCTCGGCACCGGCGCGATGTCGGCCGCCAACGCCAGCACGCCGACCTCGTCGACCACCACGGCCCATGTGAAGCATGCGGTCAAGCACGCGACGAAGCGCACCAAGCACGCCACGAAGCACACCAAGACCGAGACCGCTGCGCAGGAGAAGAAGGAGGACGCCCAGTGGAAGAAGAAGTCCGACAGTGACGGCGAGAAGGTGCAGGTGAAGAAGCACACCACCACCTCGACGACGACCACGGCGCCGTCGACCCACTGACCTCAGCTGATCCCGGCAGAGCCCGGCGGAGACCGGCGGCGCGCGTCCTGAGGACGCCCCGCCGGTCTTCGGCTGTCAGGGTAGCCCGCGGGCAGCACGCGGACGTCAGGCGGACGACCCGCTGCGGCATACTCGTGGCCGATCCCGATCACGCCGACGAGGAAGGTTCGCGATGGGCTTGGCTGACCGCCTGGAGACCGAGGCTGCGCTCCGGGCGCGGGCCGTGGAGTCGCAGATGAGCGACGCGGAGCGGTTCTCGCTCCTGGTCAGTGTGATGGGGACCAACTCGGTCTCGCCGACCAAGGACCCGCGCATCCCCGACGGGGTACCGATGAGCGCGGGCTACGTCCCGGGCGTCGAGCGTCTGGGCGTCCCGGCGCTGCTGATGTCGGATGCGAGCCTGGGGGTGACCAACCCCGGCTACCGCGAGGGGGACACGGCGACCGCCCTCCCGGCCGGACTGGCACTGGCGTCGTCGTTCAACCCCGACCTGGCCCGCGCCGCCGGGCACCTGCTCGGACGTGAGGCACGCTCGCGGGGCTTCAACGTCCAGCTGGCCGGTGGGGCGAACCTGGTGCGGGACCCGCGCAACGGCCGGAACTTCGAGTACCTCTCCGAGGACCCGCTGCACACCGCGGTCCTGGCGGCCGCGTCGATCGAGGGCATCCAGGCTGAGGGCGTCATCTCGACGATCAAGCACCTCTCGCTGAACTGCAACGAGACCAACCGGCACTGGCTGGACGCGGTGATCGACCCGGCGGCGCACCGCGAGTCGGACCTGCTCGCCTTCGAGCTCGCGATCGCGTGGTCGCGGCCGGGTGCGGTGATGACGGGGTACAACAAGGTCAACGGCGAGTACGCCGGCGGCAGCCGGGTCCTGCTGGAGGAGATCCTCAAGGGCCGATGGGGGTACGACGGCTGGGTGATGTCCGACTGGGGTGCGACCCCGAGCTGGACGCTCGCGCTGGCGGGCCTGGACCAGGAGTCCGGGGCGCAGGTCGACCGGATCCTGTGGCACGACGAGCCGTTCACCGAGCCGCTGCGCGAGGCACACGCTCGCGGCGACCTCCCCGCCGAGCGGCTCTCGGAGATGGTCCGCCGCATCCTGACCTCGATGTTCGAGATCGGGATCGACCAGTGGGGTCCGGCGCCGAGCGTCGACCTGGAGGCGCACCACGAGATCGCCTTGGAGACGGCTCGGCAGGGCATCGTGCTGCTCGCCAACGACGGCGTCCTGCCGCTCGATCCCGACGCGGCCGTGCACATTGCGGTGATCGGGGGCCATGCCCAGGTCGGGGTCCTGACCGGGTGCGGCTCCTCGGCGGTGGTGCCGCCGGGCGGCTTCGCCGAGGTGGTGCGGATCGGCGGTGCGCACGCGCAGATGAGTGCGGGACGCAACCTGTACCTGCTGCCGTCCTCCCCGTTGGCCGAGCTCCAGCGGCTGATGCCGCACGCGCAGTTCGAGTGGGACCCGGGGATGTCCCCTGCCGAGGCTGCGATGACGGCACGGCGCTGCGACCTGGTGATCGCGTTCGGGGTCCGGGTCGAGGGCGAGGGCTTCGACAATGCCGACCTGACCCTGCCCTGGGGCCAGGACGCCGTGATCGAGGCGGTCGCCGAGGCCAACCCGAACACCGTGGTCGTCCTGGAGACGGGCAACCCGGTGGAGATGCCGTGGCTGGACAAGGTCCGAGCGGTGCTCCAGGCCTGGTATCCGGGGCAGGGCGGCGGGCGTGCGATCGCGGAGGTGCTCACCGGTGCCGTGGTTCCCTCGGGGCGGCTGCCGATGACGTTCCCGCGCAGCCTCGCCGACCACCCACGCCCGGTGCTGCCCGGACTCGACACTGCCTGGGGTACGCCGACCACGATCCGGTACGACGAGGGCGCCGAGGTCGGCTACCGCTGGTGTGCGGCCACCGGCGCCGAGCCGCTCTTCGGATTCGGCCACGGCCTGAGCTACACGACCTTCGTCTACGAGGACCTTCGCGTCGAGGCGGGGCCGACGGTGGCCGCCACGGTGCGGGTCCGCAACGTCGGGGAGCGGTCCGGTGCCGACGTACCGCAGCTGTATCTGACGGCGGTGAACGGTCAGGTCCGGCAGCGGCTGCTGGCGTTCTCGCGCGTCGAGCTGGCGCCGGGGGAGTCCGCCGAGGTGAGCCTGGTCGCCGAGCGGCGGGTCCTGGCCCGTTACGACGGCGCTGACGGGTTCTCGGGGCGGTGGCGGATCGAGGCCGGTCGCTACGACGTCGCCGTCGGCCACAGCGCGACCGACCTCAGCCTGGCGACCTCGGTCGATCTGGACGGCGACGAGTTCGGCGGCTAAGCGCCCGCAGGGCCGTTCAGGACGGGTCGAGGGCGGGCGCGGCGCGCAGCTGGTCCCGGCCGGAGTGCTTGGCCTCGTAGAGCTGATGGTCGGCGAGCGTGACCAGCCGTGTCACCGTGATCGTCGAGGTGGGACGCATCGTGGCGACGCCGATGCTGGCCGAGACCGGCCAGTCCCGCAGCACCGGCAGCAGCTCGTGCAGAGCGCGGGCGTCGGGCAGGGCGTCGCCGAGGTCGATGCCGGGGCCGCGCGCCGAGCTGGCGATCACGGCCCGGATCCGGCGGCCCAGGGTCTCGGCCTCGTGCGGGGTCAGGCCGCTGATCGCGACGGCGAACTCCTCACCGCCCAGGCGCCCGACCGCGGCGTCGGGGTGCACGCCGTCGCGCAGGGCAGCCCCGACGGCAGCCAGCAGCGCGTCGCCGGTGGGGTGGCCGAACCGGTCGTTGACCGTCTTGAAGTGGTCGAGGTCGACCATGAAGACGCTGGCGGTGGTGCTGGCGGCGCGGGCCTGGCGCACGATCTCCTCGGCGGCGTCGAGGAAGGCCCGGCGGTTCAGCAGCCCGGTGAGGGAGTCGTGCCGGGCCAGGTGGCGGACCTGGTCGAGTGCCTCCTCACGCGAGGAGACGGCGACGGCGACGGCCAGGGGACCGGCCGCCAGCAGGGCGAGGCCGACCTTGACCGAGAGTTCGCTGGCGGTGCCGAAGGACTCGACCTCGGTCACGTTGGAGCCGAGCGCGACCAGGTTCCATCCCGTCGCCAGCAGTGAGAGCACCGCGGTCTGGAAGACGTCGCCGCGCAGCGCGCTCCACAGCAGCAGCGGCAGCACGATCATCAGCGCCATCGGGCCACCGATCCACACGCCGAGGGCGATCGCCAGCGGGAGCGCGATCAGGGGTGCGAGCCGGTGGAGCCGTGCGCGTCGGCTCTGCGCCGGGGCGGTCCGCAGCTCGGCCAGGGTCGGGGCGGTCAGGATGACCGGCAGCACCGCGAGGTACTCGGCGAGCTCGCCGGCGAACCAGGACCGGGCCGCGTCGGCGACGGTGGTGTCGAAGGCGATCATGCTGCACGGGACACCGGCGACCATCGCCGCTGTGGCCCCGGCGACGCAGGCGCCGCCCAGGGTCAGGACGTCGCGCGGCTCATCCAGGCACTGGCGGCGCCGGTTCCAGCCACGGGCGGTCGCGACCACGGCGAACGCCCCGGTCATGTTCGTCACCGAGAGCCCGAACGTCACCCAGAACGCACCGCCGGTGCTCAGGTCGGCGGTCATGTAGGCGATGAACGCCCCGCACCACCCGCTCAGCCGGTTCAGCCCCGGGTAGCGCAGCATGATTCCGGCCAGCACCGCATTGGCCGGCCAGAACGCCGACAGGTGATTGCTCATCCGCGCCAGGATCCCGACGTAGCAGGCGATCAGGAGGATCGCGAAGGCGATCCCGAACGCTGCCTGCGGCCCGTAGCGCGGGCGCGCCACGAACCCCTCCCGACCGGCTGGTCGACGGGTCCCCGAGTGTCTGCCCCCCCACTGACATGGGCACAGCCTGTCAAATACTCGGCCGACCTGGGGCTTTCTCGTCTCGGTTTTGCCTCCGGCCCCCGTACGCCGCCCGCGATCACGCCCCGTGGAACGCTCGCCTAGCGCCCGTCGACGCCGGTGATCAGCTCGCGACCAGGGTGGTGACCTTGGCGAGCGCGTCGGCGTGGAGGTCGCGCTCGACCTCGAGGTCGTAGTCGGTCTGGATGTTGATCCAGAAGCGGTCGTCGACGCCCAGGGCCCTGGACAGGCGCAGGGCCGTGTCGATGGTGATGGAGCGCTTGCCGCGCACGATCTCGCTGATCCGGGTCTGGGGGAGACCGGTGGCCTGGGCGAGGCGGTACTGCGTGATGCCCAGCGGCTCCAGGAACTCGGTCAGCAGGATCTCGCCCGGGGTGATCGGGTCGTGCGCCTTCGTGGTGGTCATGATCGTGTCCCTCCTCGTGGGTCAGTGGTAGTCGGTGATCTCGACATCGGTCGGGCCGGAGTCGGTCCAGACGAAGCAGATCCGGTACTGGTCGTTGATCCGGATGGAGTGCTGTCCGGCACGGTCGCCGATCAGCTTCTCCAGGCGGTTGCCCGGCGGCACCCGCAGGCTGTTCAGCTCCGAGGCCGCATTGAGGAGCCGGAGCTTCTTCTGCGCAGCCCGCTGGAGGTCGGGGCCGAGGGCTCGGACGTGGTCACGGTTCCAGACCTTCTCGGTGTCGGAGTTCTTGAAGGACCGGATCACCACGCAATCCTAACGCTATGCGATAGTATCGACAAGCGGTAGTAGGCGGTGCTCCCGAGGAACGTCGGGCTGCGGGAACGACCACGGCCCGCCCTGCCGAAGCAGAGCGGGCCGTCGTACGGGGCGACTCAGATGTCGTAGTAGAGCTCGAACTCGTGCGGGTGCGGACGCAGCTGCACGGGCAGGATCTCGTTGTTCGTCTTCCAGTCGATCCACATCTCGATCAGGTCCTCGGTGAAGACGTCACCGACGGTGAGGAAGTCGTGGTCGTCCTTCAGAGCCTGAAGGACGTCACCCAGGGTGGTGGGGACCTGGGCGATCTCGGCCATCTCGTCCGGCGGGAGCTCGTAGATGTCCTTGTCGACCGGTGCGGGCGGCTCGATCTTGTTCTTGATGCCGTCGATGCCGGCCAGCAGCAGGGCCGAGAAGGCCAGGTACGGGTTGGCCGACGGGTCGGGGAAGCGGGTCTCGATCCGCTTGGCCTTCGGGTTCGTGCCCGTGATCGGGATACGGACCGCAGCCGAACGGTTGCGCGAGGAGTAGACCAGGGAGATCGGGGCCTCGAAGCCGGGCACCAGACGATGGAAGGAGTTGACCGTCGGGTTGGTGAAGGCCAGCACCGCCGGGGCGTGCTTGAGGATGCCGCCGATGTACCAGCGGGCCATGTCCGACAGGCCGCCGTAGCCGGCCTCGTCGTAGAAGAGCGGCTCGCCGTTCTCCCAGATCGACTGGTGGACGTGCATGCCCGAGCCGTTGTCGCCGAAGATCGGCTTCGGCATGAAGGTGACCGTCTTGCCGGCCTCCCAGGCAGCGTTGCGGATGATGTACTTGAACTTCATCACGTCGTCGGCAGCCTTGAGCAGGGTGTCGAACTTGTAGTTGATCTCGGCCTGCGCCGCGGTGCCGACCTCGTGGTGGGCACGCTCGACCAGGAGGCCGACCTGCTCGAGGTACTTGACCATGTCGTCACGCAGGTCCTGCGTGCCGTCGGTCGGCGTCACCGGGAAGTAGCCACCCTTGGTGCGGACCTTGTAGCCACGGTTGGGGGTGCCGTCCGGGTTGGTGTCGGCGCCGGAGTTCCACGAGCCCTCGACGGACTCGATCTCGTAGAACGACTTGTTCATCCCGGTCGCGAACTTCACCGAGTCGAAGATGAAGAACTCCGCCTCGGGGGCGAAGAAGGCGGTGTCGCCGATGCCGGTCGTGGCCAGGTAGGCCAGCGCCTTGCGGGCGATATTGCGCGGGTCGCGGGAGTACGCCTCACCCGTGATCGGGTCGTGGACGAAGTACAGCATCGCCAGCGTCTTGTTCTTGCGGAACGGGTCGACGTACGCCGTGGTGACGTCCGGGTAGAGCGTCATGTCGGACTCGTGGATCGACTGGAAGCCACGGATCGACGAACCGTCGAAAGCCATCGGGTCGAGGTTGAACGACGAGACGGGCACGGTGAGGTGCTGCTGGATGCCGGGAAGGTCGACGAAGCGGACGTCGACGAACTCGACACCCTCGTCCTTGATGAACTTGAGGAGCTCATCGCCAGTGCTGAACATGCGTCCTCCTTGACTGCGAGCATCCGCAGTCTGTGAACCGATGGGATGGAATGCAACCTAGGAGCGAGCGGTTGCGGACCCGTGTCTGAATTGTTTCAGACATGTAACAGCCCTGCTGCTAGGCCCGACCGGCCAGGCCTCGCCAGGTGGCGAGGGTCACCGTGGCCGTGCCGGTGGCGAGGTCGTGCAGACCCCGGCCGTCCGGCTTGAAGATGAGGGGCGGCACCACCAGGCACACCAGGATCTGGCGTGCCAGGGAGCCCAGCAGGTTGATCGGTCGCGGGTCGCCGTTGAGCCGGACCGTACGCAGTCGGGTGACGAGCTTGCCGAAGCTCCCACCCGTCAGCGACGTGAGGATCGACGTCTCCAGGAGGAAGACGATGAGGACGTAGAACTGTTCCGGGCCGCCCTGGCTGGTGTAGTCGTGCCAGCCGACGAGGGCGGCCACGACCAGACTGGAGGCGATCCAGTCGATGAACAGGGCGAGCACCCGGTGCGGCCAGGAGGCCGTCGGGAAGGTGGGATTCGGCATGCGTCAGTCGACTCAGCGGCCGCGCAGGTTGCCCCGCATGCCCTTCATCGAGGTCGGCACCGGGCCCTTCGGCATCGGCACCTTGCCCTGCACGGCGTCGAGCGCCTTGAGCCGGTTGAGGATGTCGGTGATGTCGGCGCCCCGGACGTGGCGGCCGAGCTTCATCACGGCGCGCGAGAGCTTCGCCAGCGGCACCTGACCCTCGTCGTTGCCGACGATGATCTCGTGGATCGGCACGTCGACGACGACGCGCTCGTGCTTGCGGCGCTGGTCGGCCAGCAGGGTCTTGACCCGGTTCGGGTTGCCCTCGCCGATCAGCACGATGCCGGGAGGACCGACGACGCGGTGGACCAGGTCCTGGTGCTTGTTGAACGCCACCGCGGGCTCGCTGTTCCAGCCCCGCTTGAGCATGTTGAGGGCGCCCATCGCAGCACCGGGCTGGCCCTCGATCCGGGCGTACGCCGCCTTCTGGGCCTGTCGACCGAAGATGATCACGGTGAACAGGAACGCGCCGAGCAGAGCACCGATGATGGTGAAGGCCCAGCCCAGGATGCCCGAGCCGGGCAGCAGCCAGAACAGGCCACCGCCGATCAGGGCACCGAGGACGAACGTGCCGGCGAGCACGAACGGGATGTTCGGCTGGGCCTGCTTGGTGATGCGGTAGGACTCGGCGATCTGCTGGCGCCGGGTCATCGCGCTCGGGTCGAGCTGGGACATGCTCACACTCTTCTGGTTCAGCTGGCGGACGTGGGAGCGCTCAGGCTAGCGCCTTCGCGTGCTTCGATGGCCTGCCGGTACAGCCGGCCGGCACGGTAGGAGGAGCGGACGAGCGGACCCGACAGCACTCCGGGGAAGCCGATCTCGGTGGCCTCGGCCTGGAGCTCGACGAACTCCTCGGGCTTCACCCAGCGCTCGATCGGGTGGTGGCGCAGGCTCGGGCGCAGGTACTGCGTGATGGTGACGAGCTCGCAGCCGGCGTCGTACAGGTCCTGCAGGGCCTGCGAGATCTCCTCACGGGTCTCGCCCATGCCGAGGATCAGGTTCGACTTGGTGACCAGGCCGAAGGCCCGGGCCTGGGTGATCACGTCGAGGGAGCGCTCGTAGCGGAACGCCGGACGGATCCGCTTGAAGATCCGCGGCACGGTCTCCAGGTTGTGGGCCAGTACCTCGGGACGGGCCTCGAACACCTCGGCCAGCAGGTCGGGGTTGGCGTGGAAGTCGGGGATCAGGTTCTCCACGCCGGTGCCCGGGTTGAGCTCGTGGATGGCGCGCACCGTCTCGGCGTACAGCCAGGCGCCCTCGTCGGGGAGGTCGTCGCGGGCGACGCCGGTGATGGTGGCGTACTTGAGGCCCATCGTCTGGACCGACTCGGCCACGCGGCGGGGCTCGTCGCGGTCGAGGGGCTCGGGCTTGCCGGTGTCGATCTGGCAGAAGTCACAGCGCCGGGTGCACTGGTCACCACCGATGAGGAAGGTCGCCTCGCGGTCCTCCCAGCACTCGAAGATGTTGGGGCAGCCGGCTTCCTGGCAGACCGTGTGCAGACCCTCGGACTTCACCAGCCGCTGGAGCTCGGTGTACTCCGGGCCCATCTTGGCGCGGGTCTTGATCCACTCGGGCTTGCGCTCGATCGGGGTCTCGGCGTTACGGACTTCGAGGCGGAGCAGCTTCCGCCCTTCCGGGGCGATCGTCACGGGATCAGCCTACGGTCGCCGGGGTCAGGAGCGTGATTCGGGGACCGTGAGCGGGCTCCGGCTTGGCCTCGTAGTCGGCGGTGGCCTCGTAGGGCTCCCAGGCCAGGTACTCGGCGAACCGCTCCACCAGCACCGGCTGCACCTCGGCCACCGTCACGTCCCGGCCGAGCTCGACGCTCAGCGTCGTGACCCCGGCGTCGGTGATGCCGCACGGCACGAAGCGGTCGTACCAGTCCAGGTCGACGTCGCAGTTCAGGGCGATCCCGTGCATGGTGACGCCCTTGGAGACCCGCAGACCGATCGCTCCGATCTTCCGCTCCGGGCCCTTCTCGTCGGCGGCCAGCCAGACCCCGGAACGGCCGGGCACCCGGGCGGTGGTCACACCGAAGTGGGCGCAGACCTGGATCATCGCCTCCTCCAGACGCCGGACGAAGTCGACGATCTTGACGTGGTCGGGCAGGTGCAGGATCGGGTACGCCACCAGCTGGCCGGGGCCGTGGAAGGTGATCTTGCCGCCGCGGTCCACGTCGATCACCGGGGCGCCGTTGGTGTCGGTGGGCCGCTCGTGGTCGTCGGTACGCTTGCCGGCGGTGTACACCGGCGGGTGCTCGAGCAGCAGGACGGTGTCGGGCTGGGCGCCGTCGACGACGCGGGCGTGGACCTGCTTCTGCAGCTCCCATGCCTCGACGTAGTCGATCAGGCCGACCTCGTGGAACTGGACGTTGTGCGCGTCACTCACCCCGCCAGCCTACGCCCGAGCACGCCGCGGGCTCCGGGCAGGATCGGGGCCGGGTGCGCGCGATCGCCTGTGGATAACTTCTGCAGAGGCAGGCCGTGTCGGCGTACAACTGGCGCATGAGTGGTCGACGGGTCCGGGAGCGTGTCCGGGACGAGGGTGCGATGAGGCTGTGGCCGATGCTGGCCTTCGGGGCGTTGGTGGGGCTGGCGGTGGTGCTGCTGTGGCCCTCGCCCCCGACACGGGCCCCGGCCGAGCCGGTCAGGGCGCGACCCGAGCAGCAGGCCGCGACGGTGCTGCGTGCGTGGGACGACCAGCGGGCCCGGGCGTGGGCCGAGGGTGACACCGTCGCCCTCGCGCGGCTGTACGTCGCCACCGCACCGGCCCGCGAGGTGGACGTGCGGATGCTGCGCCGATGGGTAGCGCGCGGGGTGCGGGTGCAGGGCCTGGCGATGCAGGTGCTCAGCCTGCGGGTGCTCGACCATGCCGACGGCTGGTGGCGGCTGCGGGTGACCGACCGGGTGGCCTCGGCCGATCTGGTGGCCCCGGGGCGGGAGACGGAGCTGATCGACCCGGAAAAGCCGCCAGGTGCCGCCCGGACCCGCGTCTTGGAGCTACGCGAGACCAGGGGCACCTGGCAGATGGTGTCGGTGAAGGACGCCTAGGGATCAGACGTCGAAGACGCCCGACTCCAGACGCTTCTTGACGTCCTGGAGGAAGCGGCCGGCGTCGGCGCCGTCCACCAGGCGGTGGTCGTAGGTCAGCGCGAGGTTGACCATGTACCGGATCGCGATCGTCTCGCCGAGGTCCGGGTCGTCGATGACGACCGCGCGCTTGACCACGGCACCCGGGCCGAGGATGGCGACCTGGGGCTGGTTGATGATCGGGGTGTCGAAGAGCGCACCGAACGAACCGAGGTTCGTGATGGTGAAGGTGCCACCGGAGAGCTCGTCGGGGGTGATCTTGTTGTGGCGGGTGCGGTCGGCGACGTCGGCGATCTTCTTCGCCAGGCCGCTGATCGACAGGTCGCCGGCGTCCTTGACCACGGGGGTCAGCAGGCCACGCTCGGTGTCGACGGCGAACGCGATGTTCTCGCGGTCGAAGTACGTGACCGTGCCGGCCTCGGTGTCGATGTTCGCGTTCAGCTTCGGGTGCGCCTTGAGGGCGTCGATCGCAGCCTTGGTGAAGAACGGCAGGTAGGTGAGCTTGACGCCCTCGGCGGCCTGGAAGGCAGCCTTCTTGGCGTCGCGCAGGCGGGCGATGTTGGTGACATCGACCTCCATCACCTGGGTGAGCTGGGCCGAGGCCTGCAGCGAGCCGACCATGCGCTCGGCGATCACCTTGCGCAGACGCGACAGCGGCTCGGTGGTGCCACGCAGCGGCGACGGGGTGAGCGCCGGAGCCGACGTCGTCGCGGCGGCCGGAGCAGCAGCGGCGGGAGCGGCAGCCGGGGCGGCCGGAGCCGGAGCGGCAGCAGCGAGGATGTCCTCCTTGCGGATGCGGCCACCCACACCGGAGCCGGTGACGGTGCTCAGGTCGACACCGTGCTCGGCGGCGAGCTTGCGCACGAGCGGGGTGACGTAGCCGGCGCTGTCGGACGACGCGGCCGGAGCGGCAGCAGCCGGAGCCGGGGCGGCGGGAGCAGCGGCGACCGGGGCCGGGGCGGCAGGAGCAGCGGCGACCGGAGCCGGAGCAGCCGGAGCGGCGGGTGCAGCCGGAGCGGCAGGCGCGGCGGGGGCCGGGGCAGCCGGAGCGGCGGGTGCAGCCGGAGCGGCAGGCGCGGCGGGGGCCGGGGCAGCTGCGGCAGCGGAGGCGTCACCGACGACGGCCAGCACAGCGCCGACCTCGACGGTCTCGTCCTCGGCGGCACGGATGGCCAGCAGAGTGCCCGCGACCGGGGAGGGGATCTCGGTGTCGACCTTGTCGGTCGAGACCTCGAGCAGCGCCTCGTCGACGGCGACGGAGTCACCGACGGCCTTGAGCCAGCGGGTGACGGTGCCCTCGGTGACGGACTCGCCCAGGGCGGGGAGCGTCACCTCGGTGCCGGAGACCTCGCCGGCAGGAGCAGCGGGAGCGGCCTCGGCGGCGGGAGCAGCGGGAGCGGCCTCGGCGGCGGGAGCAGCCTCGGCGACGGGAGCGGGCGCAGCCGGGGCGGCGGGCGTCTCGGCGGCCGGGGCGGCAGGCGCCTCAGCGGCGGGCGCAGCGCCGGCCTCGTCGGCAGCACCGATGACGGCGAGCACAGCGCCGACCTCGACGGTGTCGTCCTCGGCGGCACGGATCTCGAGGACCACGCCGGCCACCGGCGAGGGGATCTCGGTGTCGACCTTGTCAGTGGAGACTTCGAGGAGCGCCTCATCGACCGCAACGGTGTCGCCAACGGCCTTGAGCCAGCGGGTGACGGTGCCTTCGGTGACGGACTCGCCGAGCGCCGGGAGCTTTACTTCGGTGGCCATGGATTTCCTTCTTCGCGGGTGGTGAGCGTCCGAATCACATCTTTGCACTCAGGGTGCGGATGTATTCGACGAGGGTGGTCAGGGCGGCACCAGTGCCGCCGGTGGTCAGATGTCCAGAGGCTGAGCCGCCGTGCCACGACGGTCCAGCGATATCGAGGTGGGCCCAGGGAAGCCCGGCGGTGAACTCCTGGAGGAAGGCCGCGGCGTACAGCCCGCCGCCCCAGCGGATCCAGTCGTGCTGAGCCAGGTCGGCGACCTTGCTGCTGTGGACCCGCTCGACGATCGGCTCGGGGATCGGCATCGGCCACATCGGCTCGCCGGCCCGCTCAGCGGCGGCGAGCACGTCGGCGACGGTGGCGTCCGAGCCCATCACACCGGTGATCTTGTCACCCAGGGCCACGATCATGGCACCCGTGAGCGTGGCGACGTCGATGATCGTGTCGGGCTCGACCTCGGTGGCGCGGACCAGGGCGTCGGCCAGGACGAGGCGTCCCTCGGCGTCGGTGTTGGAGACCTCGACGGTGGTGCCGCCGTAGATCCGCAGCACGTCGCCCGGGCGCATCGCCGAGCCGGAGATCATGTTCTCCGCCATCGGGGCGAAGGTGCTGATCGCGACCGGGAGTCCCAGCGCCGCGGCGACCAGGGTCGCCTGCACGACGGTGGCGGCACCGGCCATGTCGGACTTCATCGACGACATCGAGCTGCCGGGCTTGAGGGTGTAGCCGCCGGAGTCGAAGGTGATGCCCTTGCCGACCAGGGCGATGTGGGCGACCGGGTCGGCCGGCGTGTAGGTCAGCTCGACCAGGCGCGGTGCGGCAGCCGAACCGGCACCGACGCCGAGGATGCCGCCGCAGCCGAGCTCGGCCAGGGCGACCTCGTCGTGGATCGTGACGGTGACGTGGTCGACGCCGTCAGCCGCAGCGGCGACCAGGTCGGCGAAGACCGGCGGGGTCAGGTCGGCCGGGGGAGTATTGACCCAGTCGCGGATGGTGGCGACCGCGGCGGCCTCCAGCTGAGCGGTCTCGAAGGCGTCCTTGGCCTTCTGGGTGCGGGACTCCTCCGACAGCACGGTGACGGTGGCCGGAGCCTGCGGGGTCTCGTCGGTGTTGGAGGTGTCGGCCTTGTACGTCGTGTAGCGGTAGCCGCCCAGCTGGTAGCCCTCGACCACGGCGCGGACCAGCTCGGTGGAGCCGGCGGGCAGGGCGAGTGCGACCGAGGTCGCGTTGGGCACGGCGCGGGCGGCTGCGCCCGCTGCTCGGCGTACGGCGTCGGCATCGGCGGTCTTGCCCAGACCGATCAGCACCAGCAGCGAGGTGGCCAGCTCCTCGCCGACCGGGATGCGGGTGACCTCACCGGGCTTGCCGGTGACGCCCAGCGTCGCCATCAGCGGACGCAGGCGGCGCCCGAAGGCGGCCTCGACGTCCTCGCCGCCGGGAGCCAGCTCGGGGCCCTTGGCCCCCTGGAGGACTCCCACCACCACTGCTTCAGCTCGAGTCTTGGCAGGGCTGGCGTGGCGGAGCGCGTAGGTCACAATCTCAGCGTACTGCGCTAGGTTCGTGGCATGTCCGAGCATGCCGGGTCCGTGCCGTCGTCCATGTTGCGTTCGCCACTTCACGAGCGTCATGTCGCCCTCGGTGCGACGTTCGCCGAGTTCGGTGGCTGGGCGATGCCGGTCAGCTATCCGACCGGGGTGCTCAAGGAGCATGCGGCGGTCCGCGACGCGGTCGGGATCTTCGACGTCAGCCACCTCGGCAAGGCCACCGTGACCGGGCCCGGGGCGCGGGAGTTCGTCGATGCGCGGCTCTCCAACGACCTGGGTCGGATCGGCGCGGGGCAGGCGCAGTACACGCTCTGCCTGGATGCCGCGACCGGCGGGATCGTCGACGACCTGATCGTCTACCTGCACGACGACGAGCACCTGCTGCTGGTGCCCAACGCCGCCAACACCGCCGAGGTGGTGGCCCGGCTGCGGGCCGAGGCGCCGGCGGGGATCACGCTGACCGACCACCACCGCGACGACGCCGTGATCGCGGTGCAGGGGCCGAAGTCCGACGAGACGCTGGCCGCCGCAGGCCTGCCGTCGGGTCATGACTACATGCACTTCGTCGAGGCCACGCTGCCCGACGGCGCCTCGGTGGTGGTGTGCCGCACCGGCTACACCGGTGAGCGCGGCTATGAGCTGATCGTGCGCAACGAGCAGGCCGGAGCGCTGTGGGACCACCTGCTGGCTGCGGGTGCCGAGTTCGGCATCACCCCGGCCGGGCTCGGGGCGCGTGACACGCTGCGCACCGAGATGGGCTACCCGCTGCACGGCCAGGACATCGGCCTGGACACCACCCCCAACGAGGCCGGCCTGGGCTGGGCGGTGGGGTGGAAGAAGGACGCCTTCTGGGGCCGTGACGCGGTCACGGCGGAGAAGGCAGCCGGACCGCGGCGGATCCTGCGCGGCATCGTCGCCGACGGTCGGGGCATCCCGCGCCAGCACCAGCAGGTCTTCCTCTCCGCCCACGTCCCGGTCGGCGAGGTCACCTCGGGCACGTTCAGCCCGACATTGAAGAAGGGGATCGGCATGGCGCTCATCTCGACCGTGGTCAACCCGGAGGCCGACGTGAGCGTCGACATCCGTGGTCGCCGGGAGGTCTTCCACCTGGCCAAGCCGCCGTTCGTGCCGTCCTCGGTCAGGGAGGCGTGATGGAGCCGTGGTGGTGGCGTCTGGAGGACGCCGCGGGCACCGAGGTGAAGGTCAGCGCCGAGTACGCCGACCAGCGGTTCGCCACGCAGTCCGATGCCGAGACCTGGGTGGGGGAGTTCTGGCGTGAGCTCTCCGAGCAGGGTGTCGCGGCCGTGGTGCTGCTGGAGGCCGACCGCGAGGTCTACGGCCCGATGTCGCTCTCGGCCTGACCCGACCGGCGTGTCACCGGCGCCTGCCAGACTGGCGGGGTGAGCATCCGCCCGTTCCGCCAGGTCGACGTCTTCTCCGCCCACGCCTTGGGTGGCAACCCGCTCGCGGTGGTGCATGACGCCGACGGCCTCAGCGACGTCGAGATGGCTCGGTTCGCCACCTGGACGAACCTGTCCGAGACGACGTTCCTGCTGCCGCCGACCACGGCGGAGGCCGACTACCGGGTGCGGATCTTCACCGGATCGGGCGAGCTGCCGTTCGCCGGGCATCCCACCCTCGGCACCGCGCACGCCTGGCTGGAGGCCGGTGGTGTGCCGCGCGGGGAGACCCTGGTGCAGGAGTGCGGCGTCGGTCTGGTCCGGGTCCAGCGATCCGGCCGGCTGGCGTTCGCTGCGCCGGCCCTGCGCCGCTCGGGTCCGCTCAGCGACGCCGAGCTCTCGCTGGCGGCCCGCTCGCTGGGGATCGACGTGAGCGAGATCGTCGCCAGCAACTGGGTCGCCAACGGCCCCGAGTTCGTCGCGGTCCAGCTCCGCGACGCCGCCGCCGTGCTCGCCGTCGAGCCCGATCTGGCCCACTTCGGCGACCTCGAGATCGGTGTCGTCGGCCTCCACCCCGAGCCGGTGGCGCCGGGGGAGCCGCGGGTCGAGGTCCGGGTCTTCTTCAGGGGCGCCGGCATCACCGAGGACCCGATCACCGGGTCCTTCAACGCTGGGCTGGCGACCTGGCTCACCGGCTCGGGCGTGCTGCCGCCGTCGTACGTCGCCGCGCAGGGCACCGTGCTGGGCCGCTCCGGCCGGGTGCACGTCGACACCGACGCCGACGGCACGATCTGGGTCGGTGGGGACACCCGGACCACGATCCTGGGCAGCGTCGACCTCTGAGCTGTCCCGGGACGGTCCGCGCTAGACCGCTGGGACCGGCCCAGAGGAATCCCTGAAGTTCCGGCATCTGGTGCCGAATGGCTCTCTCGTTCCCCTCGCGCCGCACGTCTCGGGTCCGTCGGCGCTCCTGCTTCCCAGAGAGTCTCTTCCGTGACCCCATCCCGCACTCCCGTGCGTCCTGCGCGCCGCCTGCTCGGCGCGATCCTCAGCGTCGGCCTCGCTGTCGGAGCCGTCCTGACCGGTGGCGCCCTCGTTGCCTCCCCGGCCTCGGCCGTCGTGCCGGACTTGTGTTCGGTCTCCTTCAGCCCCACGGCGATCCACCCCGGTGAGTCGACCACCGTCACGATCACCACGACCACCACCGCGGAGAACGGCTACCTGCCTGCCATCCTCACCGCGAACGGACAGATCCTGTCCGGTCACACTGTCTCGTTGAACGGCCACTCGCAGACGCAGGACTACTCGTGGTGGTCCTCCTTCGGAGACCTGAGCCCGACCCCGACCAGCGTCGGCTACCGGATCTACGACCAGTACACCGACAACCGGACGGTCACCGAGTCCACCCCGTCGGTCTGCTCGGGTGAGGTCACCCTCCTTCCCGCCGCGGCGAACCAGACCGTCACCCTCGCGCCCCAGGCCGACCGCCTGGTCAGCGCCGGCCCGTTCGGGCTGACCGCGACCGCGACCTCCGGACTGGCGGTCGCCTTCACCTCCACCACGACCTCGGTGTGCACCGTGACCTCGACCGGCACCGTCACCCCGGTCAGTGCCGGGTGGTGCCAGATCAAGGCCGACCAGGCCGGGAACGACGACTACGACGCCGCCCCGTCGGCGTACCTCGACTTCTACCTCCAGGTCCCGCAGACGATCACCTTCGCCCCGATCACGACCCAGGTCCTCGGCACCGGTCCGCTGACGCTGGATGTCTCGGCCGACTCGGCGCGCTTCGTCACCGTCACCTCGAACACGCCGCAGGTCTGCTCGGTGACCGAGAACCTGCCGCGCGCCGCGCGCCTCTTCCAGAAGACGGTCGCCTACGACCCCTCGACGGTGACCCTGCTCGCGGTCGGCACCTGCTCGCTGACCGCCACCCGTGCCGCATCGAGCCAGTGGGCGGCCGCGACGCCGGTCACCCGGACCTTCGCGATCACCGACGGCACCACCCCGGAGCTGACCTTCCACGCCCCCTCGGGCGCCCCTCTCTCGGCCGGCACCGTCGCGGCCACGGCGACCTCGTCGGTCGGCGGCACCGTCGCGGTGACCAGCCTGACCCCGGCGGTCTGCGCCGTCCAGGGTTCGCTGACCCGCCTGCTCACCGCCGGCACCTGCCGGCTGCGCGCCACCCAGACCGGGGCTGCGGCAGTGACGACCTCGTTCCCGGTCTGGCCGACCCCGGTGCTCCCGCGCCGTGGCAAGGCCACCGCCGTGATCCCGGTCCTCGGTGCCGGCGAGAGCGACCTGACCGTGAGCGCCACGCCGCGTGCCACCTGCCAGGTCAACGGCGGCACCGTCCTGCTGCTGGCAGCCGGCTCCTGCAAGGTCACGGTCAGCCGTGGCCCGCGCGTGGTCCGCACCGGCACGATCGCCATCTCCTTCCCGAAGGCGAGCACGCCCGCGGCCCAGCTGGAGCACGCCGGGACGGCGTACTTCGCCTTCGACTCCTCCCGGCTGACCAAGCGCGCCAAGAAGACGCTGCGCTCCGTGGTGCCGACCCTGAAGGAGGCAAGCCTCGTGGTCGTCTACGGCAACACCTACGGCCCGGGCAAGAACAGCAAGCACAGTCGCAAGCTGTCCGCTGCCCGTGCCCAGGCCGTCGTCGACTACCTCGCCACTCAGGGCGTGAAGGCGAAGTCGGTCAAGGTCGCCGCGGCGATGCAGAACCCGGTCAGCGCGAAGGCGGCGAAGAACCGTCGCGCCGACATCTACATGGTGAAGCCGACGGTCTCGGCCTGATCGAGGCTTGATCCGAGCCTGAACCGGGCCTGAGCAAGGCCGGCGACGTACGACCTGTGCGCCCTCCGCCGACGTGGCTGCACCCCGACCCGGGGCGCACCGCCTAGGCTGGGGGCGTGCAGGCGTATCTGGACCTTCTCCAACGAGTTCTCCATGACGGTGTCGAGAAGAGCGACCGCACCGGCACCGGGACGAAGTCGATCTTCGGTCACCAGCTCCGGGTCGACCTCGCCGAGGGGTTCCCGCTGCTGACCACCAAGAAGGTGCACACGCGCTCGGTCTTCGGCGAGCTGCTGTGGTTCCTGCGCGGCGACACCAACGTGCGCTGGCTCCAGGAGCGCGGCATCTCGATCTGGGACGAGTGGGCCGACGAGAACGGCGAACTCGGTCCGGTCTACGGCGCCCAGTGGCGCTCGTGGCCCGCACCGCACGGGGAGCACATCGACCAGCTCAAGAACGTGATCGAGCAGATCCGGCGCAACCCCGACTCGCGGCGCCACATCGTCTCGGCGTGGAACCCGGCGCAGGTCGACGAGATGGCGCTGCCGCCGTGCCACGCCCTGTTCCAGTTCTACGTCGCTGACGGCAAGCTGTCGTGCCAGCTCTACCAGCGCTCGGCCGACGTCTTCCTCGGCGTGCCGTTCAACATCGCCTCCTACGCGCTGCTGACCCACATGGTCGCCCAGGTGACCGGCCTGGAGGTCGGCGACTTCGTGCACACCTTCGGGGACGCGCACCTCTACCTCAACCACCTCGACCAGGCCCGTGAGCAGCTCTCCCGGACCCCGCGGCCGCTGCCGCGCCTGGTGCTCAACCCCGACATCACCGAGATCGACGCGTTCGAGCTCGACGACATCGCCGTCGAGGCCTACGACCCGTGGCCGGTGATCAAGGCCCCGATCAGTGTCTGAGCCCGACGCCCCCGCGACCCCCGATCTGGGCCGGGTCGTTCTGGTCGCTGCCGTCGCCGACAACGGCGTGATCGGCAACGGCCCCGACATCCCGTGGCGGCTGCCCGGCGAGCAGGCCGAGTTCAAGGCGCTGACCTGGGGCCACACCCTGGTGATGGGCCGCACCACGTTCGAGTCGATCGGCCGCCCGCTGCCGGGCCGGACCACCGTCGTGCTGACCCGCGACCCGTCCTGGCAGGCCGAGGGCGTGCACGTCGCGCACACCATCACCGAGGCGCTGGCTGTGGCTGCCACCCTGCCCGGCGACACCATGGTGGCCGGCGGAGCGCAGGTCTACGCCGCCGCGATGCCGTACGCCACCGAGCAGGTGCTCACCCGCGTCCACCTCGCCCCCGACGGCGACGTCCGCTACCCGGCGTACGACGACCAGGCCTGGCACCTCGAACGCGAGGAGCCCGCGGAGCACTGGACCCGGGTCTGGCTGCGCCGGGTGCCCTGAGGCGGCACCCACCCCGCGGGGCCTTCTAGAATTCGCTGCGTGTCGCACATGCAGATCACCCCGTCCATCCTGAACGCCGACTTCGCCGACCTGAAGGGGGAGATCGCGCGCATCGGGAGCAGTGACTGGATCCACGTCGATGTGATGGACAACCACTTCGTCCCGAACCTGACCTTCGGCCCGGCGATGGTCGAGGCGCTCTCGAAGGCGACCGACATCCCGCTCGACGCGCACCTCATGATCGCCGACGCCGACCGCTGGGCGCCGGGCTACGTCGAGGCGGGCGCGACCTCGGTGACGTTCCACGCCGAGGCGTCCGCGGCCCCGATCCGCACCGCCCGTGAGATCCGCAAGGCCGGGGGACGGGCGTCGATGGCGCTCAAGCCGGCCACGCCGATCGAGCCCTACGAGGAGATCATCGGCGAGCTCGACATGGTCCTGATCATGACCGTCGAGCCGGGCTTCGGCGGCCAGAAGTTCCTCGACCTGTGCCTGCCCAAGATCCGTCGCACCCGGGAGTTCATCGCCAAGCACGGCGGCGAGTGCTGGCTCCAGGTCGACGGCGGGGTCAGCCTGGAGACGATCGAGCGGTGCGCCGAGGCCGGCGCCGACGTCTTCGTGGCGGGCTCCGCGGTCTACTCCGCCGCCGACCCGGACCAGATGGTCACCGAGCTGCGCGCCAAGGCGGCAGCGGCCTCCACGCTCTGATCGCCCCACCGTCGCAGCCACTCCGGCCCCGGACGTTCCACATGATGGGACATCTGGGGCCGGTGGCGTTGTGAGCCGCGCTACAGTCGAGACAGACGAGTGAAAACTCGCGTGCACTGGGGGCGGTGAAATTCCGCACCGGCGGTGACTGAGGGCCATCCGGCCACTCAGAAGTCCGCGACCCGCGCGCAGCCAGCGTGCGGTTGACCAGGTGAGAGTCCTGGACCGACGGTCAGAGTCCGGATGGAAAGCGCACGCAGCATCACCTCGTCGCCGACGCTCCCTCACCCGGAGTCCGTGGCGACGCAGGCGACGCTTCGGCCCCCTGGTTCGCGTATCGCGACCAGGAGGAGGCCGGATGACCGAGCAGGCGAGCGTGGCCACGCCCGACGAGCGCGCTGCGCTGAGCCGGGCGCTGCAGGCCGCTGCCGTGCCGCCCGGCCCGTTCTCGCCCAACCCGCGGGTGGGCTGTGTGCTGCTCGACGAGAACGGCACCGAGATCGCCGTCGGCGCCCACCGGGGGCCGGGCACCGCCCATGCCGAGGTCGACGCGATCGCCGCGGCGGGGGAGCGGGCCCGCGGCGCGACCGCCGTCGTGACCCTGGAGCCCTGCCACCACACCGGCCGGACGGGTCCGTGCTCCGCGGCGCTGATCCGTGCCGGCGTACGTCGTGTCGTGATCGCCCAACGCGACCCCAACCCGATCGCCGCCGGTGGCCTGGACGCCCTGCGCGCGGCCGGCCTCGAGGTGGTCGAGGGGGCCGACGCGATCGGCGCCGAGCTGACGTCCGCTGCGACGGCCCTCAACCGGGAGTGGCGGGTCGCCGTGGCCCGCCGGCGTCCCTGGGTGATCTGGAAGGCGGCCGCCACCCTCGACGGTCGTAGCGCCGCCGCCGACGGCACCAGCCGGTGGATCACCCCGGTCGCGGCCCGACGCGACGTGCACTGGCTCCGGGCCCGGGCCGACACCATCCTGGTCGGCACCGGCACCGTGCTCGCCGACGACCCGTCGCTGACCGTGCGCGACGCCGCTGATGTGGCGCTGGCCGCGCAGCCGCTGCGGGCCGTGATGGGCACCCGGCCGATCCCGGCCGCCGCCCGGGTCCTCGACGACCAGGCCGCCACCCGAGTGCTCGCCACCCGCGACCCGCACGCGGCACTCGCGGCCCTCTGGGACGCCGAGCGCCGCCATGTCTTCCTGGAGGGCGGGCCGACGCTGGCCGCTGCGTTCCTCCGGGCCCGCCTCGTCGACGAGATCGTCGTCTACGTGGCACCCCTGCTCCTCGGCGCCGGACCCGCGATGGTCGGCGATCTCGGAGTCTCCACCCTTGCCGACGCTCTCCGGCCGACCGTCACCGACGTGACGATCCTGCCCGGCGCCGGCGAGGACTCACCCACAGTGCGGTTCACCCTGGAACCGCAGGAGGTAGCACCCTGATGTTCACCGGAATCGTCGAAGAGCTCGGCACCGTCGCCGAGATCACCGACCAGGGCGACGCGATCCGCCTCACGATCGCCGCGACCGACGTCCTCGACGGCGTCAGGCTCGGCGACTCGATCGCCGTCAACGGCTGCTGCCTGACCGCCGCGGCCCTGGAGCCGACCGGCACCTGGACCGCCGACGTGATGGCCGAGACGCTGGCCAAGACCTCGCTGGCCGGGGTCGCCCCGGGCGACGTGGTCAACCTGGAGCGGGCGATGTCCGCCGGCGGCCGCCTCGGCGGTCACCTCGTCCAGGGCCACATCGACGGCACCGGGACCGTCGTACGCCGTCAGCCGAGCGAGCACTGGGAGCTGGTCACCGTCGAGGTGCCCGAGGGCCTGGAGCGCTACATCGTCGACAAGGGCTCGATCGCCCTGGACGGCGTCAGCCTCACGGTGGTGTCGATCACCGGCCGCGAGGTGACGGTCAGCCTGATCCCCGAGACCCTGGCCCGGACGACCCTGGGACGCAAGCAGCCCGGTGAGCTGGTGAACGTCGAGACCGACATCATCGCCCGCCACGTCGAGAAGCTGCTGGCCCGATGAGCGCCGCGAGTGTTCCCGCCCCCGGGACGCAGCCGAGCGTGCACCTCGACAGCATCGAGGACGCCCTCGCCGCGATCGCTGCCGGCCAGGCCGTGGTGGTGGTCGACGACGCCGACCGAGAGAACGAGGGCGACCTGATCTTCGCCGCCGACGCCGCCACCCCGGAGCTGATGGCGTTCACCATCCGGCACTCCAGCGGCGTGCTCTGCGTGCCGTTGACCGGCGAGCGGCTCGATGAGCTCGCCCTGCCCCTGATGGTGACGGAGAACCGTGACCCGCTGCGGACCGCCTTCGCGATCAGCGTCGACGCCGCCGCCGACGTCACCACCGGGATCTCCGCCGCCGACCGGGCCCGCACCGCCCGGCTGCTGGCCGACCCCGGCACCGTCGCGGCCGACCTGACCCGACCCGGCCACATCTTCCCGCTGCGCTACACCCCCGGCGGCGTGCTGGCCCGACGCGGCCACACCGAGGCCGCCGTCGACCTGGCCCGGCTGGCCGGACGCGGCGAGGCCGGCGTGCTGGTCGAGATCGTCAACGACGACGGCACCATGAAGCGCGGACCCGAGCTGCGCGCCTTCGCCGACGAGCACGGCCTGCGGATGATCTCGATCGACGACCTAGCCCGCTGGCGCCGCCGGCACGAGCTCGGGGTCACCGAGGTCGCTGTCACAGCCCTGCCCACGGCGTACGGCGACTTCGTCGCGCACGCCTGGCGCGACACGCTCGACGGGGGAGAGCACGTCGCTCTGGTGGTCGGCGACGTCACCACGCCGGGCCTCGGCGCCCCGCTGGTGCGGGTGCATTCGGAGTGCCTGACCGGCGACGTCTTCGCCAGCCTGCGCTGCGACTGCGGGCCCCAGCTGGCCGAGTCGATGCGCCGGATCCAGGCCGAGGGCCGCGGCGTCGTCGTCTACGTCAGGGGTCATGAGGGCCGAGGGATCGGCCTGGGCGCGAAGCTCCAGGCCTACGCGCTGCAGGACACCGGTCGCGACACCGTCGATGCCAACCTCGACCTCGGCCTGCCCGCCGACGCCCGGCACTACACCGTCGCCGCGCAGATCCTGCGTGGTCTCGGCCTGGACCGGGTCCGGCTGCTGACCAACAACCCCGCCAAGGTGGCCGAGCTGGCCGACCTCGGGGTCACGGTCGAGGGGCGCGAGCCGGTGCGCCCGGCCCCCAACCAGCACAACCTCACGTACCTTCGGACCAAGCGCGATCGGATGGGACACGACCTGCCCGATCTGGAGATCACAGGAGTAGCACCATGAGTGGAGTTGGACGCCCGAGCCCGGTCGTGGAGGCCGTCGACTGCAGCGAGCTGCGGGTCGCGGTGGTCGCCGCCAAGTGGCACGAGCAGATCATGGACGGCCTGATCGCCGGGGCCCAGCGCGCCTTCGTCGACCACAACGTCGCCGCGCCGGTGATATCGCGGGTGCCGGGCACCTTCGAGCTGCCGGTGGTCGCCCAGGCCTTCGCCCAGCAGGGCTTCGACGCGGTGGTGGCGCTCGGTGTCGTCGTACGCGGCGGCACGCCGCACTTCGAGTACGTCTGCTCCGCGGCCACCGACGGTCTGTCGCGGATCGCCCTGGACCACCACACCGCGATCGGCTTCGGAGTGCTGACCTGCGACACCGTCGAGCAGGCCCTGGACCGGGCCGGCCTGGACGGATCCCGGGAGGACAAGGGCTACGAGGCGGCCGCCGCGGCGCTGGAGACCGCCCAGACCCTCGCCCGGATCACACGCAAGTTGAAGGGCGGGCTCTTCGGCTGATCGGGGACCGGTAGGGTTGGCGCCTGTGAAGACGTTCGACGAGCTGTGGGCTGAACTCAACGAGAAGGCCCGCACCCGCCCCGCAGGATCCGGCACTGTCGCTGAGCTCGACGCCGGCGTCCATGCGATCGGAAAGAAGCTGGTCGAGGAGGCCGCCGAATCCTGGATGGCCGCCGAGCATGAGGGCAAGGAAGCCACCGCCCTGGAGGTCAGCCAGCTGCTGTACCACGCCCAGGTGCTCCTGATCGCCTCCGGCGTTTCCCTCGACGACGTCTACTCCCACCTCTAAGGGCACATCATGACTCTCACCCCCTCGCCCGCCGGCCTTCTCCGGGTCGCGGTGCCGAACAAGGGCGCGCTCTCCGTGGCCGCCTCCGAGCTGCTGCGCGAGGCGGGCTACCGCCAGCGCGACGACGCCAAGAAGCTCACCCTCATCGACGAGGAGAACGGCGTCGAGTTCTTCTACCTCCGACCCCGTGACATCGCCCTGTACGTCGGCTCGGGCACGCTCGACGTCGGTGTCACCGGCCGCGACCTGCTCCAGGACTCCGGGGCGAAGGCCGAGGAGGCGATGCAGCTCGGCTTCGGTCGCAGCCGCTTCCGCTTCGCCGGCCCGGCCGGTGCCTTCACCTCGACCTCGGAGCTGGAGGGCAAGCGGATCGCCACCTCCTACACCGGTGTCGTGCTGGCCTTCCTGGAGCGTCAGGGCATCTCGGCTGAGGTGATCCGCCTCGACGGTGCGGTCGAGACCTCCATCCAGCTCGGTGTCGCCGACGCGATCGCCGACGTGGTCGAGACCGGGTCGACGCTGCGCCAGGCCGGCCTGGAGGTCTTCGGCGAGACGATCCTGGAGTCCGAGGCAGTGATGATCACCCGCACGGACTCGACGCCGGAGGGCTTCGAGGTCTTCCGTCGCCGGATCGAGGGCGTCCAGGTGGCCCGCAGCTACCTGATGATGGACTACGACATCCCGGCCGCCCAGGTCACCGCTGCGGTGGCGCTGACGCCGGGCATCGAGAGCCCGACCGTCTCCCCGCTGCACCGGGAGGGCTGGGTCGCCGTCCGCGCGATGGTCCCGACCCACGGCTCGCAGCGCCTGATGGACGACCTCTACGCCCTGGGTGCGCGCGGCATCCTCCTCACCGAGATCAATGCCTGCCGCCTCTGAGGGCCCCGGCGTGGGCGGCTCGGCCCTGGCCGAGCTGCCCCGGACCTGGCGTCCGATGGGTCCGCGGATCGTCGCTCTCGTCCTGGTGGTCGGCCTCGCGGTCGTCTGCGGCGTCTCCTGGGTTGCGCTCGGCCCCGAGGAGCAGGCCAAGTTCACCACCTTCGAGCTGTGGACGCTGGCGTTCATCGCGGCACTGATCCTGGCCTGCGTCCATGCCCTGACCCGTTCCAAGGTGACGGCCACCGCCGAGTGCCTGATCGTGGTCAACGGCTACAAGCGCCGTGAGCTGGACTGGGCCCAGATCGTCGCCATCCGGCTGCCCGCCGGGGCACCGTGGGCCCGGCTGGACCTCTCCGACGGGGAGGAGATCTCCGCGATGGGGATCCAGGCCTCCGACGGTCGACGCTCCCGTGACGCCGTACGGCTGCTGCGGCGGGTCGCCGAGGAAGCCACCGCCTGAGGCTGCGGCCGTCTCGGGTTAGCATTCCGCCCATGCCTTCTCACCGCCAGCGTCATGCCGTGGGCGGTGTCGGCATCGTCGCCGTTGTCCTGACCCTCCTGGTCGGCCTGGTCGTGCTCGGCATCAGGGTCGGCTCCTCGGCCGATCCGCAGGCCGTCCCCAGCGCCGGGCAGAGTGCGGGGCAGAGCGCCACGCTCAGCTCGGCCGAGACCTCGGTCCGCTCGGCGACGCTCGGCCCGGCCGAGCCGTTCGTGGTGGTCCGCGGCCACCGCTTCACCAAGAAGCCGGTGCAGCGTGACCCGGTGGCGACCAACCCGCTGGCCGCCGCGCCGTGGGGGGTCTACCGCGGGCCGTGGAACGGGATCTACCCGGCCTATCAGCGCGCCCGGGGGGCCTCGAAGACGCTGCTGGCCAAGATTGCCCTGCGTCCGCGGATGCTGTGGTTCGCGGGGAACTTCTCGACCTCGAAGATCGGCCCGGCGATCGCCCAGACCATCGCCGCGCAGCAGAAGGAGAACGGCCCCGACACCCTCGTCCAGCTGGCCCTGTTCCGGATCTGGGTCGGAGGCGAGAACGCCCGCGGCACGGCGCTGAGCGCGCGCCAGCAGTCCGACTACAAGGCCTGGATCGACGCCGCGGCGACGGCGATCGGCAACGCCCGGACCGCGATCGTGCTCGAACCGGACCTCGGCCTGGCCGCGATCCCGAACAACTCCTGGGAGAAGCGCACCAAGGACCCGGCGACCCGGCTGGCGCTGGTCCGCTACGCCGCCCAGAGGCTGTCGGCGCTGCCGCGCACCAGCGTCTACCTCGACGCCTCGGACTCCGACTGGCTCTCGATGAGCAAGATCATCCCGGTGCTGACCGCCGCCGGCATCCAGTACACCCGCGGCTTCGCCCTGGGCGCCACCCACTACAGCTCGGTGGCCGACAACCTCGACTACGCCCAGCAGATCATCACGGCGCTGGCGTCCCAGGGGATCACCGACAAGCACGCCGTGATCGACACCGCCGACAACGGCAAGGCGTTTACCTGGCTGCAGCACCGCGCCAAGCACCCGAAGGCCGACTTCGACAACGCCGCGACCTGCACCAGTGCGAGTGAGACCCTGTGCGACACCCTCGGCCTGCCGCCGACCGCGAACGTCACCGACACCCGGCTGGGGCTGAGCCAGGCCCAGAGCCAGTTCGCCGCCGCCAACGTCGATGCCTACCTCTGGTTCGGCCGTCCGTGGCTGATCCGGCAGGCCTCGCCGTTCTCGCTCAGCCGCTCGCTCCAGGTCGCACGAACCACCCCGTTCGGCTGAGCTCGGCGGCCAGGTCCTCCCGGGTCGAGTCCAGGATCAGGTCGGCGCGATCGCGGGTGCGACGTCGCTTGAAGTGGGCTCGCTCGTGCTCGGCCCAGCGTTCCCACTGGTCGGCGAAGTCCCCGCGAGCCTCGGCCCGCTGCCGGCGTACGTCGGCCGGCGCATCGATCCAGACCAGGCAGTCGGCACGCCGCTCGGTGCCGCCCGAGCCCACCCCCTCGATGACGAGCAGCGGAGTCGCCGGGACGGTGACGGTCTCGGTGTAGGCGCCCGCGATCCAGTCGTAGCGCCGGTAGGTCGGCGTACGGCCGGCGTCGAGGTCGGCGAGCAGCCGTTCGACCTGCGCGACCCCGGCCTCCAGACCCTCCCAGCCGTCGTAGAGCAGGTCCATCGGCACGATCACGCAGTCCTGGAGCAGCGCGAGTGCCGCGGCCAGGGTGGTCTTGCCGGCACCGGCGGGTCCGTCGATGACGAGCACCTGGGTGGGCGGTGCGGAGGACTCAGAAGGCAAGGCCGTGCCCGCGGTAGGTCGGCACCGAGTCGACGATCCGGTCGCCGCTGAGGAGGTGCGCGGTGGTGGTGTGCTCGAAGAGCTCGCCGGACTTGCCGTGCCGGAACCAGACCAGGTCACCGATCCGCAGGTGCCGGGCCGGCTCGCCTGTGAGCGGGGTCTGCACCTCGCCCGCGCCCTCCAGGCCGGTCAGCTCGAGGCCGTACGGCGCCCACGGGACCGGCACCCGGTCGGGGCCGACCGGGCCCGAGGCGATCAGGCCGCCACCGTGCACGGTCGCCGTGGCGGCGTCGGGTCGACGGGTGACCGGCAGCCCGAAGAACGCGGCGGGGCGGGGAGCGAAGCTGCGGAAGTGGTCGAAGAGCGCGGGCACCAGCAGGCCCGAGCCGGCGGTGACCTCGGTGACCACCGGGTCGGAGGCCGAGCTCTCGATCGAGCCCGAGCCGCCGGCGTTCCAGAACTCCAGGTCGGTGAGGCCGCCCAGGGCGTCGACCACCTCGCGGCGCCGGTCGAGCAGCTGGACGATGGAGCGGTCCTTGAGCCGGCGCACGATCGCCGACTTGAGCCGCTGGCCCGGGACGTCGTCGGGCACCCCGGCGACCTGTCCCTCGTAGGTCATCACCCCGACCAGGCGGAACCCCGGCCGGCCGGTGACGGTGCGGGCCAGGGCGATCGCGTCCTGCGGCTCGCGCAGCGGCGAGCGGCGCGGCCCCACCCGGGTCAGGTGCAGGTCGAGGCCGGCGTCGAGGTCGATCGCGACCCGGATTGGCACGGCACGCGAGGCGCGCACGGAGTCGATCACGTCGAGGTGGTCGACCGAGTCGATCATCAGGGTGATGTGCGCGGCCGCCGAGGGGGAGGCGACCAGGCGGGCCAGGGCGCCGCGGTCCACGCTCGGGTAGGCGACCACGATGTCCTCGCTGAGCCCCTGCTCCTCCAGCCACAGCGCCTCGGCCAGGGTGAAGCCGAGGATGCCGGCGAAGCCGGGCGTGGCCAGGGCGCGGGAGATCAGGGCCGGGACCCGCAGCGACTTCGACGCCACCCGGATCGGCGTACCGGCGGCGCGGCGGGCCAGGTCGGCGGCGTTGGCGTCGAAGGCATCCAGATCGACCACCATCACGGGGGTCGGCGGGGGAGTCGCCTGGGCGTTGACCGCCGCGGAGAGTCGGTGCCAGAGCCTGTTGCGCTCGATCGCGTCTGCCGGAAGCGTGCCCACGAATCAGCAGTCTTCCATGTGGGATGGGAGAATCGCCGCGTGCGTGACCGCGACATCCTGGCCCCGGCCTTCCCCGACGACCACGGCGACGCCGACCAGGCGCTGACCGGAGCGCTGGCGGGCCTGGCAGCCGGCACCGCCAACGCGTACGACGTCCTCGCCGCGCTCCGCACGGCGCGGGTGCTGGTCCCGGTGGTCGCGGTGCTGGGCGAGATGGAGATCGACGAGCACGGTCGCGCCCACGACAAGACCGCCGACATGGCTACGGTGCTGATCACCGGGGCCGATGGCCGTCAGGCGCTGCTCGCCTTCACCAGCCTGACCACGATGCAACAGTGGCAAGCCGACGCCCGGCCGGTGGCCGTCACCGCCCGTGACGCGGCCCGGGCCGCACTGCAGGACGGGGCTACCGCGATCGTGCTCGACCTGACCGGACCGGTGCTCTTCCCCATCGAGGGCGACGACCTGGTCGCCCTCGCCTCGGACTGGGAGCTGGTCCGGGTGGGCGAGGGGTCGGCGTGGATTCGTCCCGGCGCTGAGTGATCCGGTACTGTCTTTCGAGTACACAAGTGGAGGATCTGTCGGTCTTCCCACCCGCATCGGTCGAAGCGTCATCAGATCGTCGGGTCAGGACCTGCATTCCAGGGCAACACAGGGAATGCGTGGCAGTGCGTTGGTCGTTGAGGCCAGTGCATGCCTGTAGGGCTTCTGCTTGCGTGCAGGAGCCCTTTTTTGTTTGCCCCATCCACTTCGTCCACTTGGAGGACACATCAGTACTGAGCTTCGTATCAACGACCGGATCCGGGTTCCCGAGGTCCGCCTCGTTGGTCCCAACGGTGAAACTGTCGGCATCGTGCCGACGGGAGATGCGCTGCGCCTTGCGCAGGAGGCTGACCTCGACCTCGTCGAGATCGCCCCGCAGGGCAAGCCCCCGGTCTGCAAGCTCATGGACTACGGGAAGTTCAAGTACGAGAACGCCCAGAAGGCCCGTGACGCGCGCCGCAACCAGACGAACGTGATCATCAAGGAGATGAAGCTTCGTCCCAAGATCGACCAGCACGACTACGACACCAAGAAGGGTCACGTCGAGCGGTTCCTGAAGGCCGGGGACAAGGTCAAGATCACGATCATGTTCCGTGGTCGCGAGCAGCACCGTCCCGAGCTCGGCTTCCGCCTGCTGCAGAAGCTGGCCGAGGACGTCATCGAGCTGGGCTTCGTCGAGTCGGCGCCCAAGCAGGACGGCCGCAACATGATCATGGTGCTGGGTCCGACCAAGAAGAAGGCTGACGCCAAGGTCGAGATCGCTGCCGCCAAGGAGGAGAAGGCCGCCGAGCGCGCCGCCGACGCCGCCGAGGAGCAGGAGTTCCGCACCGCGCAGGCCGGCGACAAGCCGGTCGCGCAGAAGAAGGCCAAGCGTCGCAACGAGGCCCTGGACCTCGACATCGACCTGTGATCCACCAGTGAGCGTCATTCCCCGACGCCCACGTTTTTTCCCCGCACGAGAGAGAGATTGAGATGCCGAAGAACAAGAGCCACTCCGGCGCCGGCAAGCGGTTCAAGGTGACCGGCTCCGGCAAGATCCTTCGCGAGAAGGCCGGCAAGCGCCACAACCTCGAGAAGAAGGCCTCCAAGGTCACCCGTCGCCTGACCGGCACCGTCGAGGTATCCGCCAACGACGTGCCCCGCGCCAAGAAGCTTCTCGGTCGCTGACTTCCGCTTGGCCCCTGTGGCCGGCTTTTCGACTTTCCCATTCTGAAGGAGTAACACCATGGCTCGCGTCAAGCGCGCAGTAAACGCTGCCAAGAAGCGTCGTACCACCCTCGAGCGTGCCGAGGGCTACCGCGGCCAGCGCTCGCGCCTCTACCGCAAGGCCAAGGAGCAGGTCACCCACTCCCTGGTCTACGCGTACAACGACCGCCGCAAGAACAAGGGCAACTTCCGTCGCCTGTGGATCCAGCGCATCAACGCCGCCGCGCGTGCGCAGGGCCTGACCTACAACCGCTTCATCCAGGGCCTCGGCCTGGCGGGCATCGAGGTCGACCGTAAGATCCTGGCCGACCTGGCCGTCAACGACGTCGCTGCGTTCAACGCGCTGGTCGAGGCTGCCAAGGCTGCCCTCCCGGCCGACGTCAACGCTCCGGCCGCCAGCTGACGCAGCCTGACGTATGTCATCTGCTCCTCTCGCCGCAAGCAACGCGCGCCTGAAGGAGCTGAGGAAACTCAGCCGCCGCTCCGTTCGATCGGAGCGGCGGCTTTTCCTTGCCGACGGCCCCAAGGCCGTCGAAGGAGCCCTCGGCGTCCCTGACTGCGTGCAGGAGGTCTTCGCGACCCCTGACGCCGTCCACGAGTACGCCGACCTGCTCGCCTCCCTCGACGTCACCCTGGTCGACGACCGCGCGATCGCGGGCCTGTCGGACTCGGTCAGCCCGGCCGGCGTGGTTGCGCTGTGTGCCTTCCTGGACGTCCCGCAGCGCACCCTCGGCGCGCAGCGTCTGACGGCGATCTGTGCCGACGTACGCGACCCGGGCAACGCGGGCACCGTGATCCGGTGCGCCGACGCCGCCGGTGCCGACGCGGTGGTCCTGGCCGGTGACTCGGTGGACCTGTACAACCCCAAGACGATCAGGGCCAGTGTCGGCAGTGCCTTCCACCTGCCGGTCGCGATCGAGCGTGACCCGCTGGCCGCCGTCGCCGCGGCCCAGGAGGCCGGTCTCACCGTGCTGGCCGCCGACATGCACGGCGACGCCGACCTCTTCGACGCCGACGAGCTGTTGTCCCGGCCCACGGCCTGGCTGTTCGGCAACGAGGCCTGGGGGCTGCCGGCCGAGCTAGCGGCCGCTGCCGACCATGTCGTCTCCATCCCGATCTTCGGTGCCGCCGAGAGCCTCAACCTCTCCACCGCGGCCGCGCTGTGCCTCTACGCCAGCGCTCGCGCCCAGCGCTGAGTCGTCACCCAGACTAGGGTGTGGGCCATGTCCGACGAGGCTTGTGGGCCGGGTGCACCCGAACGTTCCGGCGAGGCCGAGTGGGAGCTGGAGCGCAGCGACCTCGTCGCCACCTTGGCGCACGAGCTGCGCAGTCCGCTCACCGGGATGAAGGGGTTCGTCCAGGCGGTGCTCAACCGGTGGGACAAGCTCACCGACGAGCAGAAGAAGTTCATGCTCACCACCGCCCTGGTCGATGCCGACCGGCTCTCGCGGCTGATCACCGAGATGCTCGACGTCGCCCGGATCGACACCGGCCGGCTCCAGATGCACCGGCGCCCGACCGAGCCCGAGCCGATCGTGCGCCGGGTGGTGGACAACATCGCGATCTCCACCTCGCGCGAGATCGTCCTGGTCGCCGCCGACGCGCTGCCTTCGATCGACGCCGATCCCGACAAGTTCGCCCAGGTCGTGACGAACCTGGCCGACAACGCCGTACGGCACGGGCAGGGGACGGTGACGATCACGCTCGCCGCCGGTGAGGACCAGCTGCTGCTCACCGTCGACGACGAGGGCGACGGCATCCACCCCGAGCTGCGCGAACGGGTCTTCACCAAGTACTGGAAGGGCGGGGGCAGCCCGGGCACCGGTCTGGGGCTCTACCTGGTCGGGGGACTGGTCGCCGCTCACGGCGGCACCATCGCGATCGACGACCGTCCGGGTGGGGGAGCACGGCTGCGGGTGGCCTGGCCCGCCTGGCACGACTGAGATCCGGGTTCACCACGCGCGAGATCCGGGTTCACCACGTGCGAGATCCGGGTTCACCACGTGCGAGATCCGGGTGAGGCGGCGGTTGTCGATTCGCGGCACTAGACTCAGGCGAGTGTCTGGCCCCAATACTGACTACGACCCCGTCGAGGTCACCCCGCTCAAGGCAGAAGAGGTCGAGGCGTCGCGTGACGCGGCCCTCGCGGCCATCGCTGCCGCCGTCGATCTGGAGGCGCTGAAGCAGGTCCGCCTGGACCACGTCGGCGACCGCTCGCCGCTGGCGCTGGCCAACCGCGAGATCGGTGCCCTGCCACCCGCTGCGCGCAAGGAGGCCGGCGCCCGCGTCGGCCAGGCCCGCGGCCAGGTCAACAAGGCGCTGGCCGAGCGGACCGCGGTCCTCGAGGCCGAGCACGAGGCCCGCATCCTGATCGAGGAGACCGTCGACGTCACGGTCCCCGTCGACCGGTTCCCGGCCGGCGCCCGGCACCCGCTCACCAGCGGAGCCGACCTGATCGCCGACATCTTCGTCGCGATGGGCTGGAACGTCGCCGAGGGGCCCGTGATCGAGGCCGAGTGGCTCAACTTCGACGCCCTCAACCTGGGTCCTGACCACCCTGCCCGCACGATGCAGGACACGTTCTGGACCGAGCCGGCCGAGAACCACGTCGTACTGCGCACCCACACCTCGGCCGTGCAGGCGCGCACGATGCTGACCCAGGAGCCGCCCATCTACGTGGTCTGCCCCGGTCGTGTCTTCCGCACCGATGAGTACGACGCCACCCACTCGCCGATGTTCCACCAGGTCGAGGGCCTGGCGATCGACGAGGGCATCTCGATGGCGCACCTCAAGGGCACCCTGGACCACTTCGCCGGGCAGATGTTCGGCGAGGGCATCGAGACCCGCTTCCGGCCTTCGTTCTTCCCGTTCACCGAGCCGTCGGCCGAGGTGGACCTGACCTGCTTCGTGTGCCGGGGCAGCGGTCTCAAGGACGCCGAGGACGCCTCGGCCGGAGCGTGCCGCACCTGTCGTGGCGAGGGCTGGATCGAGTGGGGCGGCTGCGGCATGGTCAACCCCCGGGTGCTGGCCGCCTGCGGCGTCGACTCGACGCGCTACTCCGGTTTCGCGTTCGGCATGGGCATCGACCGGACCCTGATGTTCCGCACCGGTCTGTCCGACCTGCGCACCCTCTTCGAAGGCGACGTGCGCTTCACCACTGCATTCGGAAGTGAGCTGTCATGAAGGCCCCCGTCTCCTGGATCAAGGAGATCCTGGCAGCAGGAACCGCGCTGCCCGACAGCGTCTCCACCGAGATCCTCACCGCTCGCCTCACCGCGCTCGGCCTCAAGCTGGAGGCGATCCACGCCGCCGGTGCCGACGTCACCGGTCCGCTCGTCATCGGCCGGGTGCTGACGCAGGACAAGGAGCCGCAGAAGAACGGCAAGGTGATCAACTGGTGCACCGTCGACGTCGGCGACGCCAACGGCACCGGTGCACCCCAGGGGATCATCTGCGGCGCCCACAACTTCGGCGTCGGCGACAAGGTCGTCGTCAGCCTCCCCGGTGCCGTGCTGCCTGGTGGCTTCGCGATCTCCGAGCGCAAGACCTACGGCCACCTCTCCGCGGGCATGATCTGCTCCGGTGCCGAGCTCGGCCTGCCCGACGACGGCGGACACGGCATCCTCGTCGTCCCCGCCGACGGGCCTGAGCCGGGCACCGACGCCCGTGAGTTCCTCGGCTTCGGCGAGGAGGTGATCGAGTTCGAGATCAACCCCGACCGTGCCTACGCACTGTCGCTGCGCGGTGTCGCCCGCGAGGCCGCCCTCGGCTTCGACCTGCCCTTCGTCGATCCGGCGAACCGTCCGATCACCCTCGCGGCGATCGACGCCTACCCGGTCCAGGTCGAGGACCCGGCCGGCTGCCCGGTCTTCAGCACGCGCGTGGTGAGCGGCTTCAACCCGGCCGCGACCACCCCGGCCTGGATGCAGGCACGTCTGGAGCAGTGCGGGATGCGCTCCATCTCGCTGGCCGTCGACATCTCCAACTACGTGATGCTCGAGCTGGGTCAGCCTACGCACTGCTACGACAAGGCCAAGCTCAACGGCCCGATCGTGGTCCGCCGCGCGGTCGCGGGGGAGAAGGTCGTCACCCTCGACGACGTCACCCGCACCCTGGACCCGGCCGACCTGGTCATCGCCGACGGCTCCGGCCCGATCGGCATCGCCGGCGTGATGGGTGGTGCCTCCACCGAGATCAGCGAGACCACCACCGAGATCGTGATCGAGGCGGCGTACTTCGACCCGACCTCGGTCTTCCGCACCCAGAAGCGGCACAAGCTCGGCTCGGAGGCCTCCAAGCGCTTCGAGCGCGGTGTCGACCCGCTGCTGCCCACCGCCGCCGCCGACCGCCTGGTCGAGCTGCTCGTCGAGCTCGGCGGCGCGACCGCGGAGCCCGGCTTCACCCTGATCGGCGAGGCCCCGGCCCGCCCGGCGATCACCATCGACGCCGACCTGCCGGCCCGGCTCAGCGGCATCGCTGTCAGCCCGGAGGCCACCGTCGGCTACCTGACCGCTGTGGGCGCCACCGTCACCACCGACGGCGACACCCTGACCGCCGTCGGCCCGAGCTGGCGCCCGGACCTCAACGACCCGTACGACCTGGTCGAGGAGGTCGTCCGCATCGTCGGCTACGACCAGGTCCCCTCGGTGCTGCCGCGGGCCACCAACGGCCGCGGTCTGACCCGGTCCCAGAAGCTCCGCCGCCGGATCGGGCGCACCCTCGCCGGGGGCGGCCTGGCCGAGGTGATCAGCTTCCCGTTCGTCGGCGAGGCCACCTTCGACCAGCTCGGCCTGGCGGCCGACGACGAGCGGCGCCGCACCGTCGTGCTGGCCAACCCGCTGTCGAGCGAGGAGCCGGCGTACACCACGACGATCCTCCCGGGCCTGCTCAAGTCCGCCGTGCGCAACATCGGGCGCGGTGCGCCCGGCGTCGCCCTGTTCGAGACCATGACCGTGGCCTTCCCGGTCGACGGCGCGGCGCCGATCTACAGCGCAGCGTCCCGCCCCAGCGACGAGCAGCTCGAGGCGCTCCTGGCCGCGATCCCGCGCCAGCCGCTCCACCTCGGCGTCGTCCTGGCCGGGGAGCGGGAGCGCTCCGGCTGGTGGGGTGAGGGCACCCAGGCCGGGTGGGTCGACGCGCTGGCCGTGGTGCATCGCCTCGCCGACGAGCTCGGCGTCGAGGTCACCCTCGCCAACGCCCAGCTCGCCCCCTGGCACCCCGGCCGCTGCGCCGAGGTCAGCGTCGAGGGCACCGTGATCGGTCACGCCGGCGAGCTGCACCCGGCCGTGTGCACCAGCCTGGGCCTGCCCGCGCGTGCCGCAGCCGTCGAGCTCGACCTCGACGCGCTGATCGCTGCCACGCCGGACCGGTCGCTCGCACCGTCCTTCTCGACCTTCCCGGTCGCCAAGGAGGACGTCGCCCTCGTGGTCGCCGCCGATGTCGCCGTGGGCGCCGTCGAGTCGGCACTGCGCGAGGGGGCCGGCGACCTGCTGGAGTCGGTCCGTCTCTTCGACGTCTACACCGGCGAGCAGCTCGGTGAGGGCAAGAAGTCCCTCGCCTTCGCGCTCCGCTTCCGCGCCGCCGACCGCACCCTGGCCGAGGGCGAGGCCAGCGCGGCCCGCGACGCGGCCGTGGCCCGTGCCGGTGAGCTCACCGGAGCAGTGCGGCGCTGAGGCTCCAGGTAGCGGGAGAGGTCACCTGGGACGGCACCCCCGTCCCGGGTGACCGCCCGCGTGCCGTGCTCCGTGCCCTCGTCGAGGCCGGGGCACGGGGGCTGTCCGAGGGCGCGCTCCTCGACGCCGTGTGGGGCGAGGACCCGCCCGCCACCGGCACCAAGGCCCTGCAGGTCGTCATCTCGCGGGTCCGGGCGCTGACCGACGCCACCGTGGTCGAGCGCACCGCCACCGGCTACCGGATCGGGATCGACCCCGACGAGGTCGACCTGTGGGCGGCACGTCCTCACGGCCTGGCGCTCGCCGCCGAGGGCCGGTACGCCGACGCCCTCGGGTTCCTCGACCTCGCCGGTGACGATGAGGAGGTCGTCCTCGCCCGGCTCCGGGCGGTCGCCGCCGTCCGCGGTGTCCCTGCCGCGCTGGAGGCGTACGCCGAGCACCGTGCCCATCTCGGGGCGAGCCTCGGTGTCGACCCCGGACCGGCCCTGCAACGGCTGCACGAGGAGCTGCTCCACCGCGACCGTCCGGTGCGCTCCGGTCTGGCCTACGACACCGACGAGCTGATCGGGCGCGACCGCGACGTCACCGCGGTCACAGCTCTGCTCCGCCGCCACCGGGTCGTCTCGATCGTCGGCCCCGGCGGCCTGGGCAAGACCCGGCTGGCCCACCGGGTGGGTCTGACCTCCGAGCAGCCGCTGGTCCACTTCGTGCCATTGGCGGCGGTCACGGCCGGTGCCGGTGTCGGGGTGGCGATCGCCGATGCCCTGGGCGTGCAGGGCTCGCTGCGCTCCAACCTCACCGGCGAGGCCCGCACCCTCGACCTGGTCGACCGCCTGGTCGAGGCGATCGGCACCGTGCCGAGCCTGCTGATCCTGGACAACTGCGAGCAGGTCGTGGCAGCGGTCGCGGACCTGGTCGCCCTCCTGGTCCGTCGTACGCCGGCACTGAACGTCCTGACCACGACGCGCGCCCCGCTCGGACTGGCGGCCGAGCAGGTCTACCTGCTGCCCGAGCTGGGCACGGCCGACGCGGTGGCACTGTTCCGTCGTCGCGCGCAGGCCGCTCGGCCCGGGGCGGCCGTGGACGACGACGTGGTGACGCCACTGGTGCAGCGGCTCGACGGGCTGCCGTTGGCGGTCGAGCTGGCAGCGGCCAAGGTCCGGGTGATGAGCGTGGCCGAGGTGGCCCGCCGTCTCGACCATCGGTTCGCCCTGCTGCGCGGCGGCAGTCGCGATGCGCCCGAGCGGCATCAGACCCTGATCGCGGTGATCGACTGGAGCTGGAACCTGCTCTCCGAGCCGCAGCGCGAGGCGTTGCGCCGACTGGCGGTGTTCCGGGCGGGGTTCGGTCTGGACGGGGCCGAGGCGATCGTCGGGGACGAGGCCCTGGAGCGGATCGCGGAGCTGGTCGATCAGTCGCTGGTCGTCGTCGAGGAGGCCGAGCCGATCCACGGGGGAGTGCGCTACCGGCTGCTGGAGACGGTCCGTGAGTTCGGCCTGATGCACCTGGTCGAGGCCGGCGACGACGCCACGGCCGAGCAGGCCCTGCGCGCCTGGGCGGTCGGACGGGCGCGCACCGCACGCGCGCGGCTGTCCTCGCTCGAGCAGATCGCCCAGGTCACGGAGCTGCGGGCCGAGGAGGGCAACCTGGTCGACGTGCTCCGGGCCGCGGTGGCCGACGAGGATGTCGTCACGGTGGTCGAGCTGTTCGCCACGCTGTCGACCTTCTGGACGATCGAGGGTTCCCACCTGAAGGTGCTGCGCTTCGCCGAGCAGATCGGGGACGTGCTCGCGGACCGGACGATCCCCGACGAGATCGCCGACGCCGCCCGGGTGGCGTTGGTGGCGGTGCTGTCCAACCGGATGATCTTCGCCGGTGGCTTCCACGAGGGGGCGCTGGCGACGCTGCGCCGGCTCGGCATCGGTGCCGAGCACACCGACGGCAACGCCCACGCTCGGGTGGTGCTGACGATGGCCGACCACGACGGCGAGGACCTGAGTGACCTGATGGCCCGCCTCGGTGAGGATCCCGATCCTGCCGTGGCCCGGCTCGCGCACTACTGGTCGAGCCATGCCCTGGAGAACGGCGGTGAGGTCGCCCGCGCCCGGGAGGCCGCCGAGCGGGCGCTCGCCCTGGCCGATCCGTCCGAGGGGCCGTGGGGCGTGGCCTCGGTGCACAGTCAGCTCGCGGGACTGGGTCTCCAGGCAGGGGAGTGGGCCGAGGCCCGCCACCACGCCGGCCTCGCGCTGCCGACCCTGGTCGCCGTCGGCGCCCACGAGGACGCCGCGCAGGTCCGCGCCGTGCACGCCCTGGTCGCGCTGCGCGAGGGCGACCTGGATGAGGCCGACCGGATCCTGGACCAGGTGGTGGCCGAGGACCCGACCCAGTCCGTCTTCGGGGCCGGGGTCGCCCTGGTCTGCGGACGTGCCGAGGTGCTGCTCGCCCGGGGCCTGGTTGACGAGGGCCTGGCGGGCTACGCCGCCGGCCTGGAGGAGATCCGGGAGCGCTCCCGGACCGACGCCACCCTGACCGGGATCGGCGAGTTCGACGGCGACGAGCCGTGGGTCAGCCTGCCGCTCGCGGCGGCGCTGGCGGCGCGGGTCCGTGCGGGCCGGGCGGCCGGGGCCCGGGCCGACCGGGACACGCTGCTGGCCCAGGCCCGCCGCCTGATCGGGGAGACCCAGGTCTGGCTCGACTTCCCGGTGGTCGGCTGCCTGCTGGTCGGGCTCGCGGCCTGGGAGGGCGCGCACGGTGACCCCGAGAAGGCCGCCGAGCTGATCGCGGTGAGCGAGGTCTTCTCCCTCAACCGGATGCTGCCCAGCCTGGATCCGTCGTGGGGTGAGCCCCTGGTCGATCCCGTCCTGGTGACGACGTACCGCGACAGGATCGGCAGCCCCCGGCCGATCGAGCTGCGCGACCATGCGATCGCGCTGCTCGACTCCCTGGCCTGAGCGGCGCTCAGACCTTGCGGCTGTAGCTGCGCACCGCCAGCGGCCCGAAGACCGCCACGATCACCCCGCAGCCGAGCACGGCCCAGCCGACGTTGGCGGTGAGCTGGCCCTCGTTGATCAGGTCCCGCAGCGCATGGATCACCAGGGTCACCGGGTTGATCGCGACGAAGTGCTGGAGCCAGTTCGGCATCGTGTCCTTGGGAGTGAACGCGTCGGAGAGGAAGGTCAGCGGGAACATGATCATCATCCCGATGCCCTGCACGGCCTGGGCCGAGCGCGCCACGGTGCCGAGCCAGGCGAAGATCCACGACAGCGACCAGCCGGCCAGGACCACCAGGATCCACCCGGCGATCACGCCGAGGACGCCGCCGCCGGGCCGGTAGCCCATCGCCAGCCCGGTGAGCAGGGTCAGGGTCGCAGCGATCCCATAGCGCAGTACGTCGGCCAGCATCGGCCCCGCCAGCGGAGCGATCCGCGCCATCGGCAGCGAGCGGAAGCGGTCGAAGACGCCCTTCTCCATGTCCTCGCGCATCTGCGTGCCGGTCGCCATGCAGGCCGTCAGGGCGGTCTGGGCGAGGATCCCGGGGATCACCACGGGGAGGTACTGCGTGACCGAGCCGGAGACGGCGCCGCCGAAGATGTAGGTGAACATCGCGGTGAACAGCAGCGGCTGGATGATCACGTCGAAGAACTGCTCGGGGTTGCGCCGCATCTTCTTCAGCGCCCGCCACGCCATCGTCAGGGTCTGGGACCAGGTCTCGGCCAGGGTCGGGCGCGGGGTGAGCCGCGCCTTGGCGGCGGCGATGGTGCGGTCGGCGGCCAGGGTGCTCATCGTGTGACCTCCTCGTTCTCGGAGTGGCTGGACTGGCCGGACTGGCTGGACTGATCGGTGCCGTGCCCGGTGAGGGCGAGGAAGACCTCGTCCAGGGTGGGCTGCTGCACGGTCGCGCCGGTGATGGAGATGCCGGCCTCGCGCAGCGCGATCAGCACGTCGGCGGCCTTGTCGGCGTCGGGGAGCGGCACGTTGAGGGCGGCCGCCTCGGGGGAGGCGACGGACCGGGCGCCGCTGACCCGATCGACCAGGGCGGTGGCGGCGTCGAGGCGGCCCTTGTCGCTCAGTCGGAGCTGGAGGGTGGACTCGCCGACGCTGGACTTGAGCTCCGACGGGGTGCCCTCGGCGACCTTGAGGCCGCGGTCGATCACGGCGATCCGGTCGGCGAGCTGATCGGCCTCGTCGAGGTACTGCGTGGTGAGCAGGATCGTCGACCCGCCGGCGACGAGCTCGCGGATGGTGTCCCACATCTGGCCGCGGGTGCGTGGGTCGAGGCCGGTGGTGGGCTCGTCGAGGAAGATCAACGGGGGAGCCGAGATCAGTGAGGCGGCCAGGTCGAGCCGGCGCCGCATCCCGCCGGAGTACTCCTTGATCTGCTTGTCGGCGGACTCGGTGAGTCCGAAGCGCTCCAGCAGGTCCGAGGCGAGCGTCTTCGCCTGGGCCCGGGAGCGACCGTGCAGCCGGGCGAAGAGCCACAGGTTCTCCGCGCCGGTGAGGTTCTCGTCGACCGAGGCGTACTGCCCGGTGACGCCGACCAGCTGGCGGATCTGGTGCGGCGAGGAGGCGACGTCGACGCCGAAGATGGAGGCCGAGCCGGCGTCGATCGGGAGCAGGGTGGCGAGCATGGAGAGCGTCGTGGTCTTTCCCGCGCCGTTGGGGCCGAGGACGCCGAAGACCTCTCCGGGGGCGATGGCCAGGTCGACGCCGCCGACGGCGGTGAAGTCGCCGAAGCGCTTCACCAGCCCGGTAGCGTGGACCGCCAGGTCTGCGTTGGTCATGGGACTAGCCTGGACCCGGACGCCTTCACCGGGGTTTCACGACGCTTTCAGCCTCCGCGAAAACCCCCTGGCACATTCTCATGCATAGTCGTGTATAGTCATGCACATGACGAAGACAGTCGCCGTCGCCGGCGCGAGCGGGTACGCCGGAGGCGAGCTGCTGCGCCTGCTGCTGGCGCACCCCGAGGTCGAGATCGGTGCCCTCACCGGCGCCTCCAACGCAGGGCAGAAGCTCGGAGCCCTCCAGCCGCACCTGCTGCCGCTGGCCGACCGCACCCTGGTCGAGACGAACCTCGACACACTCAGCGGCCACGACGTCGTCTTCCTCGCCCTCCCGCACGGCCAGTCCGGTGCGATCGCGAAGGCACTCCAGGCGCAGAACCCGGCCGTCGTGGTGATCGACTGCGGCGCCGACTTCCGGCTCCGGGACGCCGCTGACTGGGAGAAGTTCTACGGCTCCCCGCACGCCGGCACCTGGCCCTACGGCCTGCCCGAGATCCCGGGCAACCGGGAGAGGCTCACCGGCGCCACCACCGTCGCCGTCCCCGGCTGCTACCCGACCGTCTCGTCCCTGAGCCTGGCCCCGGCGATCGCCGCCGGCCTGGTCGAGCCCGACGTCGTCGTGGTCGCGGCCAGCGGCACCAGCGGGGCAGGCAAGAGCGCGAAGACGCACCTGCTCGGCTCGGAGATCATGGGCAACACGTCGGCGTACGGCGTCGGCGGGGTGCACCGGCACACCCCCGAGATCACCCAGAACCTCTCCCAGCTGCTGCCCGGGGACGAGACCGTCACGGTCAGCTTCACCCCGCTGCTGGTGCCGATGTCACGCGGCATCCTGGCCACCTGCACCGCCCGGCTCAAGCCCGGCGTCACCGCCGAGCAGGTCCGCGCCGCCTACCAGCAGGCCTACGCCGACGAGCAGTTCGTCCACCTGCTCCCCGAGGGGATCTGGCCACAGACCCAGTCGGTGACCGGCTCCAACGCCGTCCACCTCCAGGTCACCGTCGACACCACCGCGGGCCGCCTGGTCGCCGTCGGTGCGATGGACAACCTGGCCAAGGGGACCGCCGGTGCGGCGGTCCAGTGCATGAACCTCGCCCTCGGCTTCGACGAAGCCGCGGGCCTCACCACGATCGGATTGGCTCCCTGACATGAGCGTCACCACCCCGCAGGGGTTCCTCGCTGCCGGCGTCACCGCCGGCCTGAAGGCCTCCGGCAAGGCCGACATGGCCCTCGTCGTCAACCAGGGACCGTCGTTCGCCTCGGCGAGCGTCTTCACCTCCAACCGCTGCCAGGCCAACCCGGTGCTGTGGTCCAAGGAGGTCGTCAAGGACGGCATCGTCAAGGCGGTCGTGCTCAACTCCGGCGGCGCCAACTGCTACACCGGCGCTGCTGGCTTCCAGGTCACCCACGCCACCGCGGAGCGGGTCGCCGAGCACCTCTCGATCGGTGCCGGCGACGTCGTGGTCTGCTCGACCGGCCTGATCGGCCTGCTCAACATGAAGGAGACGCTGCTGGGCGGCGTCGACCTGCTCGCCGGCGCGCTCAGCGCCGAGGGCGGCACCGCCGCGGCCGAGGCGATCATGACCACCGACACCGTCTCCAAGCAGGCGATCGTCACCGGTGGCACCGGCGACGCGCAGTGGAGCATCGGCGGGATGGCCAAGGGTGCGGGCATGCTCGCCCCGGCGCTGGCCACGATGCTGGTCGTGATCACCACCGACGCCGACGTGTCGGCGGCCGACCTCGACACCGCGCTGCGGGCTGCCACCGCTGCCAGCTTCGACCGGCTCGACTCCGACGGCTGCCAGTCGACCAACGACACCGTCACCCTGATGGCCTCGGGTGCCTCGGGGGTGGCGCCCGAGCTGGCCGAGTTCACTGCCAAGCTCACCGAGCTGTGCACCGACCTCGCGCTCCAGCTGCTCGCCGACGCTGAGGGCGCCGACCACTCGATCGCGATCCAGACGATCAACGCGGCCTCGGTCGCCGACGCGCTCGAGGTCTCGCGCAGCGTCGCCCGGTCCAACCTGTTCAAGACCGCGATCTACGGGCGTGACCCGAACTGGGGCCGCATCCTGGCCAGTGTCGGCACCACCCAGGCCACCTTCGACCCGGCCGACCTCGACGTCGCCCTCAACGGCGTCTGGGTCTGCAAGGCCTCGACCCCGGCCGAGGACCCGTCCCAGATCGACCTCGACGAGCGCGAGGTCACGGTCACCATCGACCTCAAGTCCGGCGACGAGCAGGCCACGGTCTGGACCAACGACCTGACCCACGCCTACGTCCACGAGAACAGCGCGTACTCGTCATGAGGGCGAACGCGGAGGTTCTCTCCAATGCCCTGCCGTGGCTGAAGAAGTACAACGGCAAGGTCATCGTGATCAAGTACGGCGGCAACGCCATGATCGACGACGACCTCAAGGTGAAGTTCGCCGAGGACATCGCCTTCCTGCGCCTGGCCGGCTTCAAGCCGGTCGTGGTGCACGGCGGCGGTCCGCAGATCTCCAAGATGCTGGACCGGCTCAACATCAAGTCGGAGTTCCGCGGCGGCCTGCGGGTCACCACGCCCGAGGCGATGGACGTCGTCCGGATGGTCCTGGTCGGGCAGGTCCAGCGCGAGCTGGTCGGGCTGCTCAACCAGCACGGTCCGCTGGCCGTCGGCCTCTCCGGTGAGGACGCCGCGCTCTTCACCGCCAGCCGGACCAACACCATCATCGACGGCGAGGAGGTGGACCTCGGCCTCGTCGGCGAGGTCACCCAGGTCCGTCCCGAGGCGGTGCTCGACGTGATCGAGGCGGGCCGGATCCCGGTGATCTCCTCGGTCGCACCCGACCTGTCGGGTCAGGTGCACAACGTCAATGCCGACACCGCGGCCGCCGCCCTGGCGATCGCGCTCAAGGCGGAGAAGCTCCTCGTCCTCACCGACGTCGAGGGCCTCTACCGCGACTACGGCAACTCCGACGACGTCATCCAGGAGATCTCGCCCGAGGGGCTGGAGAAGCTGATGCCGACGCTGGCCAGTGGCATGGTGCCCAAGATGGGTGCCTGCCTCCAGGCCGTCCAGGGCGGCGTGCCCCGGGCGACCGTCGTCGATGGGCGCGAGCCCCACGCCGTACTGCTGGAGATCTTCACCGACGAGGGCATCGGGACGCAGGTCCTCCCCGGGGTGGAGACGAAGATTCGGAAGGCACACAGTGAGTGAGTACACCGAGCGCTACCAGGGCGCTCTGATGAACACGTTCGGCGTCCCCAAGCTCGTGCTGACGCACGGCAAGGGCAGCCACGTCTGGGACGAGGACGGTCGTGAGTACGTCGACTTCCTCGGCGGCATCGCGGTCAACGCCCTCGGCCACGCCCACCCGGCGCTGGTCGAGGCGGTCACGGGCCAGCTCAACACCCTGGGCCACATCTCGAACTTCTTCGCCTCGGCGCCCCAGATCCGGCTCGCCGAGAAGCTGATCGCGCTGATGGTCCCCGACAACGTCGACGGCCGGGTCTTCTTCGCCAACTCCGGCACCGAGGCCAACGAGGCGGCGTTCAAGATCACCCGGCGCACCGGTCGGACCCACATCGTCGCGATGGCGGGCTCGTTCCACGGTCGCAGCATGGGTGCGCTCGCGCTGACGTCCAAGGAGGCCTACCGGGCACCGTTCGCGCCCCTGCCCGGCGACGTCACCTTCGTCCCGTACGGCGACGCCGAGGCGCTCGCCGCCGCGGTGACCGACGAGACCGCCGCGATCGTGATCGAGCCGATGCAGGGCGAGGCCGGCGTGATCGTGCCGCCCGAGGACTTCCTGCCCGCGGCCCGCGCGATCGCCGACCGGCACGGTGCGCTGCTCTGGTTCGACGAGGTCCAGACCGGCATCGGCCGCACCGGCGACTGGCTCGGCTCCACCCGGAGCGGGGTGCTGCCCGACATCATCACCCTGGCCAAGGGGCTGGGCGGTGGCTTCCCGATCGGTGCCTGCCTCGGCCTCGGCGTCGCGGCGTCGCTGCTGGAGCCGGGCAACCACGGCACCACCTTCGGTGGCAACCCGGTGGCCTGCGCGGCAGCGCTGGCGGTGATCCGGACGATCGAGACCGAGGACCTGCTCGACCACGCCACGATCCTGGGCCAGAAGCTCCGCGACGGCCTGGGCGCCGACCCGCGGGTCGCCTCGGTCAGCGGCGAGGGCCTGCTGATCGGCGTCGGCCTGGTCGCGGAGAAGTCTGCCGAGGTGGCCGCGGCCGCCCTGGAGGCGGGCTTCATCGTCAACAACGCCACCCCGCTGCGGATCCGCCTGGCTCCGCCGCTCAACCTCAGCACCGACGAGGCCGAGGCACTGCTGGCCGCCTGGCCGGGGATCCTCGACGTCGCCTTCGGGGAGGACGCATGAGCGCCACCACCGTCCGTTCGTTCCTGGCCGACGACGACCTGACCCCGGCCGAGCAGGCCCAGGTCCTCGACCTGGCCGCCGCGCTCAAGGCCGCGCCGTACGACGCCAAGCCGCTGGCCGGTCCGCGGACCGTCGCGACGATCTACGACAAGCCGACCCTGCGCACGCAGGCCTCCTTCGCCGCCGGAATCGCCGAGCTCGGCGGTCACCCGATGCTGGTCGACGGTGGTCTGGCCGGGATCGGCAAGCGTGAGTCGGTCGCCGACGTCGCCCGGGTGCTCGGCCGCCAGGCCAGCCTGATCGTGTGGCGGACCTACGCCCAGACCGCGCTGGAGGAGATGGCGGAGTTCTCCGGCGTCCCCGTGGTCAACGCCCTGACCGACGAATTCCACCCCTGCCAGCTGCTCGCCGATCTGCTCACCATTCGTGAGCACAAGGGCGACCTGGCCGGGCTGCGCGCCACCTTCATCGGCGACGGTGCCTGCAACATGGGCAACTCGTGGATCATCGCCGGCGTCACCGCCGGGATGCACGTCACCATCGCCGCTCCCGAGGGCTTCGCCCCGAGCGAGGAGATGTTCGCCCGCGCCAACGCGATCGGGGAGGCGACCGGCGGCTCCGCACGCTGGGAGCGTGACTCGAGCGTCGCCGTGTCCGGTGCCGACATCGTGATCACCGACACCTGGGTGTCGATGGGCAAGGAGGACGAGGCCGCCGAGCGGATCGCCACCTTCAGCCCGTACGCCGTCACCGCCGAGCTCGTGGCTGGCGCCAACGACGACGCCATCGTGATGCACTGCCTCCCGGCGTACCGCGGCAAGGAGATCGCCGCCGAGGTCCTCGACGGCCCGCAGAGCGTGATCTGGGACGAGGCCGAGAACCGGCGTCACGCCCAGAAGGCAGTGATCGCCTTCCTCGTCGCGGCCCAGCAGGCCTGAGCCGGGAGACGGGCGATGAGCGAAGCGGCACTGCGGCCGGCGACCAAAGGCGCCCGTCACCAGCTGATCCTCCAGCTGGTGACGGCCCATGAGGTGCGTTCGCAGACCGAGCTGGCCGACCTGCTCGCCGCCCAAGGCGTGCAGGTCACCCAGGCGACGCTCTCGCGCGACCTCGTCGAGCTGGACGCGGTCAAGGTCAGGACGGCCTCGGGAGCACAGGTCTACGCCGTGCCCGCCGAGGGCGGCGACCGCCGTGCGGTGGCGCCCCGGGAGTCGGCTGCGGCCCAGACCCGGCTGGCCCGGCTGTGCGGCGAGCTGCTGATGTCGGCCGAGGCCAGCGCCAACCTCGTCGTGCTGCGCACCCCGCCCGGTGCGGCCCAGTTCCTCGCCAGCGCCGTTGACAAGGCAGAGTTGTCAGCGATCCTTGGCACTATCGCCGGAGACGACACCGTGCTCGTCATCGGCCGAGACCCCGTCGGGGGAGAGGACCTGGTCCGCCGGTTCCTCGCCCTCGCCGACCACCACAGCACCACCCACCCGTGAAAGCACAGGAGAAGAAGCAACTGTGAGCAAGGTCCTCACCTCCCTCCCGCAGGGCGAGCGCGTCGGTATCGCGTTCTCCGGCGGTCTCGACACCTCCGTCGCCGTCGCGTGGATGCGCGACAAGGGTGCGGTGCCGTGCACCTACACCGCTGACATCGGCCAGTACGACGAGCCCGACATCTCCGGCGTCCCGGCCCGTGCCGTGGAGTACGGCGCCGAGATCGCCCGCGCCGTCGACTGCCGTCGCGAGTTGGTCGAGGAGGGTCTCGCGGCGCTGGCCTGCGGCGCCTTCCACATCCGCTCGGCCGGTCGTGCCTACTTCAACACCACGCCGCTGGGCCGTGCCGTCACCGGCACCATGCTGGTCCGCGCGATGGCCGAGGACGGCGTCAACATCTGGGGCGACGGCTCGACCTACAAGGGCAACGACATCGAGCGGTTCTACCGCTACGGCCTGATGGCCAACCCGGCCCTGCGGATCTACAAGCCGTGGCTGGACGCCGACTTCGTCACCGAGCTGGGTGGTCGTGCCGAGATGAGCCAGTGGCTCACCGAACACAACCTGCCCTACCGCGACTCCAAGGAGAAGGCGTACTCCACCGACGCCAACATCTGGGGCGCCACCCACGAGGCCAAGACCCTGGAGCACCTCAACGTCTCCCTCGAGGTCGTCGAGCCGATCATGGGTGTGAAGTTCTGGGACCCGAGCGTCGAGATCGAGACCGAGGACGTCACCGTCTCCTTCGAGGCCGGTCGTCCGGTCGCGATCAACGGCACCCGCTTCGACGACGCCGTCGCTCTGGTCCTGGAGGCCAACGCCATCGGTGGGCGTCACGGCCTGGGCATGTCCGACCAGATCGAGAACCGGATCATCGAGGCCAAGTCCCGGGGCATCTACGAGGCGCCCGGCATGGCGCTGCTGTGGACGGCGTACGAGCGTCTGCTCGCCGCGATCCACAACGAGGACACGCTGGCGAACTACTACAACGAGGGCCGCAAGCTCGGCCGTCTGCTCTACGAGGGCCGCTGGTTCGACCCGCAGGCGTTCATGCTGCGTGAGTCCATCCAGCGCTGGGTCGCCTCCCTGGTCACCGGCGAGGTCACCATCCGCCTGCGTCGTGGCGACGACTACACGATCCTCAACACCGTCGGTGAGGCCTTCTCCTACCACCCGGAGAAGCTCTCGATGGAGCGCACCGAGAACGCCGCGTTCGGTCCGACCGACCGCATCGGACAGCTCACCATGCGCAACCTGGACATTGCCGACTCGCGGACCAAGCTGGAGCTGTACGCCGCTCACAGCGACGTCATGCTGGGCCGTTCGACCCTCTTCGACGCCACCGAGCTCACCAGCCTGACCGAGGGCGGCGCGGACCAGATCGCCCTCAACCCGGCAGCCGAGAGCAACTCCGACGTGGAGAAGGCGCTCGACGAGGCCGCGATGGAGTTCGGCGTTGACTGACCCGACCACCGCCGGCGGCGCTGTCGAGGCGCACGGCACCAACGAGGGCAAGCTGTGGGGCGGCCGGTTCGCAGGCGGCCCCTCGCCCGAGCTGGAGCGTCTGTCGCGCTCGACGCACTTCGACTGGCGGCTGGGGCTCTACGACCTCGCCGGGTCGCACGCCCACGCCAAGGCGCTGGGTGCGGCGGGTCTGCTGAGCGCCGAGGAGGAGAACGAGCTGCACCGTGGGCTCGACGTCCTGGCGCAGAAGTGGACGACGGGGGAGCTGCAGCCTGCTGCCTCCGACGAGGACGTGCACGGTGCCCTGGAGCGTCTCCTGATCGAGGAGGTCGGTCCCGAGGTCGGCGGCAAGCTGCGTGCGGGGCGTTCGCGCAACGACCAGATCGCGACCCTGTTCCGGTCCTACCTGCTCGACCACGCTGCGGTGATCAAGGGCCTCGTGCTCGACCTCATCGAGGCGCTGGCCGGCCAGGCCGAGACGCACCTCGGCGCGATCATGCCGGGGCGCACGCACCTCCAGCACGCCCAGCCGGTGCTGCTCTCGCACCACCTGCTGGCCCACGCCTGGCCGCTGCTGCGCGACGTCGGTCGTCTCGACGACTGGCGTGCCCGGGTGGTCTCGGACTCGCCCTACGGCTCCGGCGCGCTGGCCGGCCAGAGCCTCGGCCTGGACCCGGTGCTGGTGGCCTCCGAGCTCGGCTTCACCGGCTCGACGGCCAACTCGATCGACGGCACCGCCTCGCGTGACTTCGTCGCCGAGTTTGCCTACGTGACGGCTCAGGTCGGTATCGACGTGTCGCGTCTGGCCGAGGAGATCATCCTGTGGGCGACGAAGGAGTTCGACTTCGTCACCCTGCACGACTCCTGGTCCACCGGCTCGTCGATCATGCCGCAGAAGAAGAACCCGGACATCTCCGAGCTGGCACGGGGCAAGGCGGGTCGCCTGGTCGGTAACCTGGCCGGCCTGCTGACCACCCTCAAGGCGCTGCCGCTGGCCTACAACCGCGACCTGCAGGAGGACAAGGAGCCGGTCTTCGACTCCGTGGACACCTTGGAGGTGCTGCTGCCCGCGTTCACCGGCCAGGTGGCGACGCTGGTGTACAACACCGAGCGGATGGCCGAGCTCGCACCGCAGGGCTTCTCGCTGGCGACCGACATCGCCGAGTGGCTCGTGCGTGAAGGTACGCCGTTCCGGATCGCGCACGAGGTGGCCGGCTCCTGTGTCCGCGCCGCCGAGGCCAAGGGCACCGAGCTCGACGGTCTGAGCGACGAGGAGTTCGCCGCGATCTCTCCGGCGCTCACCCCGGAGGTGCGACTGGTGCTGACCGCCGAAGGGTCGGTGGCCTCCCGCAACGGTCGGGGCGGCACCGCTCCCGAGCGGGTGGCTGAGCAGCTCACCGAGCTGCGGGCCGCTGTCGCCGCTGCGCGCTGAGGCTCCGATCCACACGCCTGAACGGGCCGATCTCCTGCGGGGGATCGGCCCGTTCAGCGTTCCAGGAGCGGGGGAGTGTCCCCGATTTGTGGGGGTTGGGGCGTCCATGTACTGTTTCACCTGTCGCCGAGAGCGGCCCGGGAAGCCGGGCAAGTCAAGGCGACACACCGAATCGCCGGAGACGAAGTCAGCATCAAGTTGACCGGGAACAGCGCGAACGGTAACGTATTGCAGGTTGCCCCGCAGTCGGCCCGGGAGGGTTGGCACGGTGTGCGTGTGATTCTTGAGAACTCAACAGTGTGTCATTGATAGTCGATGAATTAATTTTGTATACCCCGTCGACACTTCGGTGTTGATGGTTTTCTTTGACAATGA
>NZ_JASLGR010000063.1 GCF_030150155.1 Nocardioides sp. | reverse complement strand
GAACGCACGCTCGCACTGAGGTGCGATGGGCTGTCGAGCGTCTGCGCCTCGTTGGGCGCGGCTCGCAGGATGCGTTAGCGCATCTGGGTGACATTGCAGCTGCAGAGGCGCTGTTGGTCTCGGCGCGGGCTCGACTGGTGGTTGCGGCGCGTCGTCAGGGTGCGACGTGGGATCAGATCGGCACGGCGCTCGGTGTGAGCCGCCAGGCTGCGGCGTCGGCGTACGCAAGAAAGGTTGCGCTCATTCTGGATCGCGAGCGTTGGCATAACGAGTTCCCGGGTGGTCTGCCTGCCGTTCTGGTGAGGCGATTCGCTGCGCGCGAGCGTCGCAAGCGCTCGTAGGACGGCCTGGAGCCAGATCAGCAGAACCGCCGATAAGCGACATTATGTCAACTTGTGCCCGTGGAGCGGAGACGACGCTTCCGCCCCTGACGAGGTACGTACCGCGTCGGGATCACGCCACCGAAGACCTCATGGCGCAGCCAATCGCCGTACTGACGGCGCTGCACCCACGCCAGCCAGCGAGATCTCGCAGCCTGCGGCGTCACCCCGCGCACAGCACCGATCTGCGCCCACGTTGCACCCTGCGCACGCGCAGCCGCCGTCAGGTACATCACGGAGTCTGACAAGTTCTCTTGCGCCAGCGACACCGCCCGCAGCTCACGCAGCGGCTCTTGCGGCCCGTACTCGATCCCGTCCAGGTGCCGCCGTCCCCAAGTCGCCAACGTGCGACCCAGACTCCCATCCCGCGTACTCATCTCCCCGAGGATGCCGGAGTTACACCAGCGTGAGTACGGCTTCGCACCAGTTCCCCGAGTTGTGGCACATATAACGAGCCCGGGTCAGCCGGGTGGGGCCGTGCTCGGCTCCGCGAGGCCGTTTCGGTGTTCTAGCCGCAGGTTTCAGGCGCTGGAGAGGCCCCGGCAGAGTCGAGCATCGCCACCGGACCACACCGGGCGCTACTTCGAGCGTGCTGGACACCCGTAACGGGGCCTCCGTGCCCAGTTCCGGGCATGGCTGAGGCCCGACCGGCACGGTGAGCCTGTCGGGCGGTCCAGTGGCGTAGGAGGCCGCTGGCTGGGCTGGCGTAGAGCCCGGGTTGGGTGGTCGCAGGTCCCTGCGATCACCCGGGTGCAGCTAGGGAAGGAACCCGATCGGTCCGGCCCCGGATCGACCGCCCCGTTGCGGTGTCCACACGGCTTGCAGGGCCGCTCGTTGCAGTTGCGAGGCCAGGCCGGGACCGTCGTTGACCAGGAGCCAGCCCGAACGCTGTCCCCCGGCCAGACGCTTCACCACCGCAGTCGACCGACGCTTGCGCCAACGCCACGTTTCGGTGATCTCGCCGGTGCTGGTGTCCACTCGAGTGCTGTAGCGCTTGCGCCAGACGGTGGTCGGGACGGCGTACCTCTTGGTGTGGGCCCACCGACGCATGATCTGCACCATCGCGTCAGCAAGGTCCGGGGGGATCTGAGACGCCCGGGCAGCATCCTGGAGGCCCCACACGCCCCAGAACCGGCCCACGCCGCTCACGGAGCAGCCCTCACACAGGTCGTCTTCACAGGCCGGGTCGTGGACCCATTCGCGGGGTGCTTGGTTCTGATACTCCTTGTCGGCGAACGAGGAGTGCTTGCCGAAGTAGATCGCCATGCGGCGCGGATCTGAGGCCCGGACACCCTCGTAGTAGTCCACGCCGGCACCGGCCTCAAGATGCCGGTGATAGTCACAGCACACGATGACCTCACGCCGGTCACTGAGCCGACACATCCGGGCCGGGAACACATGCCCACACCACGGGGCATCCACGATGTCTGCCCACGTCTCAGACAACCACGCACGGAACCCGGGATCGTTGGGCACCCAGCCCATCATGTGCCAGTGCGGTGCCCCGCGAGCCTGGAACTCACGCTTCCAGAACCCGACCATCGAGTGGCCCCACTTGTCACGGAACCGACGCCGCAGCTTCTGGATCTGGTTCTGCCAAACCTTCGCCGACGGCGTGACCGCGAGCCAGTCCCCCGGCAACGTCAACGTGATCAACGCTGGTGTGCCGCCCTCATCGAACATGGGCGACACATCGAGACGGCCGATCTTCTCCGTCATCCGAGCCCGCGACTTCGCAGACCACGAATGCAGCCGGGAGACACCCTCGTGATCGAGGAAAGCCAGCGCGGCCCGCGCCATCTCTCGACCGAAGCAGTCCGGTTCGGCTCCCCCGCACCCGCACCGTGACGCCTCGCACGCCTCTACCTCAGCACGTCGTTCGATCAGCGTCCGCACAGCCTCAGCCTTGGCAGTGGCCACCGCCTGGCGCTCATACGTTCGGATCGCGCGCACCGGGTCAGTTGCCTTGACCGCAACGTAGCCCGGGGCGACCTCAACACGATGGATCGGCCCCTCAGCCTTCAACCGCTCAACGAAGTCGGCCTGAGGGAACGAGATCTCGCGGCCGTCGACGTACTCGACCTGGAGCCGTTCACGGACCCGGATCTGACGTTCCACACCCTCGTAACGGCCGTACAGCGCCGCAGCCAGACCGACAAGCTCCGTCGACGGAAACCGAACGATCGAGGGCAGCGTAAGGGTCGGGGTCAGCACGCTCGCGTTCACCGCAGGACACCGGAGCCGAACAGGAACCGCGCCAGCCCCAGCGCCAAGAACCCGGCCGCGATCCACCCAGCGCGGCTCATCGGGCGTGACGGCGGGTCGGGCGCGGCGTGTCGAGCCACGACGGCTCAACCGGAGGCGACCACGGGTCAGGGTCCTCAGGAGCAGCGGCCAGGACCGGAACAGGGCCAGGAGCGTCCAGGCCGGTGACCTTGCCCAGCGTTTCGAACTGGTCATACCACTTCGACGCGCGGTAGAGCTCTCGACCCAGCACCCGGAGTTTGCGTCCGTCGAAGGACTGGCCGAGTGCGTCGAAATCGGCTGCGTCATAGCCGCGCAGCATGATGAAGCGGGCCCGGGGCCACGGCGTGGCCGGGTCGGTGCCGGGGAACCAGGAGGTACACCGGACGACCTCCTGCGTCACCTCCCGCAGAACCTTGTCCGCCCGGGCGTACGCCGGCGCGGTCCAGAACAGCCTTGCCCGTTGCTTCCGCAGCTGCTGGACCACCTCCAGGAACTTTTCATCGTTGGAGCGGTTCCGAGACGAGAACAGCACCCCGGCCTCATCGAAGACAACATCGGAGTCTTCGAACCCGATGCTGAGCAGGCTCGACAGGTTGGTGAAGTGTCGACTGTCAGGAACCCCGGGCACGTTCGTGACCAGGCGACGACCGGCACGGCGCGCAGCACGAACAGCGCTCATCGTCTTCCCGGAGCCGTTCATGCCGACGAATGCGGTGATGGGACGGATCTTCACAGCGAGCCACCTCCAAGGGTGAGTAGAGAGACAACCCGTCGTGCGGCATAGATCACCGACGACAGGACGAGAACAGACAGGTAGGTCGCCAGCACCGCCGTGACCACACCCGGCGAGGCGATACCCATGAGCGGGATCGAGATACCCGACGTCGGCCACCACGACGGCGGCGAGGGCAGCGGTGGAACCAGCGCGATCACGCCATTCCAGAGGGTGAAGAAGACATCGACAATCATTCAGAATCGACCCCCGCACTACGCGACAGACGACGCCAGATCCCCAGAGCACCGCACACCACGATCACCGCGTCGACCCACGGCCGACCGGCATCAGCAACACTCTGCACCGAGGCATCGCACCAGCCCATCGGCTTCGACCCACCCGCACCGATATCCACGCTCGGGCTGGCACAGCCACCCGTCACCGACGGGAACGCGACGGCCCAGGCGCTCATGTCCGGGAACGGGTTCCGCAGCGTCACCGACGGCACGAACGCCCAGATGAACGCACACTTCACCGGGGCGTAAACCCACGAGACGGGGTTCCAGGACCAGTTCTGCCCCAGGCACCCCTTGGAGTTGCCGTAGCCAGGGGTCGAGACCGTCGGCGGGTCCTCAGTCGTGGGATCGGGATTCGGGCCCGTCGTGGGCGCAGGGCTGGCAGACGAGGACGGACCAGTGGACGGCGACGTGCCCGACCCGGGGGTCGGAGCGGGCTTGTCACCCACGACAGTGGTCAGCGGAGACGGCGTGACACCGGGATCGTAGGAGTTCTCCAGCAGGTCACACGACGACATGGGGACGACGTAGCTGCCCATCTTGCAGCGCACGACCGACCCGTCGGCTGAGGCATCCTGCCAATCCGCGCAGATCGGTCGAGACGACGTGCACGGCTGCCCGTTAATCCACACCTGAACGCGACAGGTCTCAGGCAGGAACGCGCCGCCAGAGAAGCAGTCCGGGTACGTGCCGGCCAACGACGACTTCGTAGGCAACGTCGTGTCGGCGACCGTCTCCTCAGCACCGGGCCACCCACCAGTCAGCTTCACACGCTCGGGGATGGAGCCCGCCAGAGCACCATCACACGACGGTATCCCGACGCCGTCGTCGTCGCCCCCGGTCCACGTCGACGTGAGGGTAAAGACAGCGTTGTCAGGAGCACGGCACGTGACCGTCGACGTCTGCGAGAGACTCCCGCTCGGGACAGCTGTCGACACTGACACGACCCCGAACTGGTTGCCGTAGCAGCAGACACCGACCGTCACATCGGTCCAGGCGACGACAGAGCCAGTGCCGCACAGAGACACTGTCGTACTCATGGACCCCGCAGTGGCACCGAGAGTACCTAAGCCAGCGCTGCCCGAAGGCGCGGCGACCGTAGTGACGACACCGGCAGCAGAACGGCACGCGAGACGACCGCCCGTCCAGCCAGGCTTGGACGCCGTAGCAAGGCACCCATTCCACGACACCGTGATCGTCACCGCCGCACCGTCAATCGCCGCGCTGGCAGCACCCGAGCAGCCCGTACTCTGAGTCGACCCAGAGTGGCTACCTCCATGCCCGAACAGGCCCTTGACAAAGGGCATCCACACATCCCTGGTCTCGTAGGCGAACATCCCGACCCTGGCGACCGCGTACGCACACCCCAGGCCGGTAGCGCACGCAGCTCCAGCGGCCACAGCAGACCCAGCGCTCAGAGTGCCCCGCACCGTGACCGGCGACGGATACGACGTCAACGCCGACGCCGGAGGCGCAGCCACCGTCGTCACCAGCGACAGCGACAACGCCACCGCGATCCCCGCCAGCACCGAGGCGGCCCAGCGCCTCACGCGCTCGCCCAATCAGCGTCGACGGCAACGAGGACCGCCGCACCGAGAGCCGCAAGAACACGGCCCACAACGGCAAGGAGCCGGGACCCCGGGACCGTGCGCACAGCGCACTCACCCCGGGACCCCGGCCCCTCTTGACGACGCAGCCGAATCACTTCGCGGCCCGACGGATCAGACGGAACACGAAGCCCGTCCCCAGGCTGATGCCGAGGATACCGACCACAGCAGCGCTGTTAGCCGTCATCGCAGACGTCAGAGCAGCAGTCACACCAGTGAAATCCATTTTCCACACCTCCCCCCGGCCAATCGTTGGACGCCCGCAGGCCGGAGAATCACAGGCCGGAGCGGATGAGTCCAGCGACCCATCCGGCCACCCAGCCAAGAATGAAGAACGTGCCCGCGTCCCACGCCACGTCGGCAGCAGACACCACGTCGGCCGGAGCCACTTACGACATCCGCCCGAAGAGCATCCCGACCGGCAGGCCGACCAAGAACGCCACAGTCGCCGCCATCGGAGCCAGATCGGACCACAGCACGTCGCACCTCAGACAGAAGCGAGAGCATCGCCGAGGATCTGGACCTTGCCGAAAGCGACTTCGACCCGCAGAGCCACCGACTGATGCGTCCCAGCAGCAGCCCGCAACGCCTCCAGCAACCCAGCCTCAGCGTGCTTGGACACCTTGCACTTCGTGATCGCCGCCCCGTCAAAGAGACTCACCGTGGTCGACTCCCCCGCCGGGAACGACCGACCGTTGTCGGTCACACCAGCCTCGTACGACCGCGTCTCAACGGTCAGCACCTCACCCTCATACGTCAAACCCCGCATCACGCACCTCCTCAGTGCCACGCGTTCACCGACCCACTGCCGATGTTTCACGTGGAACAAATCTGCCATGCATGACGAGCCTAGGTCAAGGGATCGTTCACCCAGATGCGCTAACGCATCCTGCGAGCCGCGCCCAACGAGGCGCAGACGCTCGACAGCCCATCGCACCTCAGTGCGAGCGTGCGTTCCTTCCACAGTGCTCACCTTGCCGAGGATGCCGGAGTTACACCAGCGTGAGTACGGCTTCGCAACAGTTCCCCGAGTTGTGGCACATATAACGAGCCCGGGTCAGCCGGGTGGGGCCGTGCTCGGCTCCGCGAGGCCGTTTCGGTGTTCTAGCCGCAGGTTTCAGGCGCTGGAGAGGCCCCGGCA
>NZ_JASLGR010000029.1 GCF_030150155.1 Nocardioides sp. | reverse complement strand
GTCTGGGGCAAGTCTTCCGGCTTCGACGGTGATGACTGGCTCCCGCTGGTTCAGCACCTCATCGACTCCGCCGACGTGGCGGACTTCGTCTGGGAATGGCTCCCGCTTCATACCCGCCATCAGATCGATTCCGATCTGCCCAAGGACGCTCAGGATGGCAGAGCCCTTCTGCGGTGGCTCGCGGCCAGCCACGACTGCGGCAAGACATCACCCAGTTTCGCCTCCAAAGTGCCCACCTTGGCCGACCACATGCACGTCCACGGCCTCGTTCTCCCCCAAGCCCGCTCCGACTTCGCCAAGGCCCCTCACGGCCTCGTCGGCCACGTCATCATGGTCCGCTGGCTCCGTGAGCGGTACGGAGCGTCCCCCACGTCAGCCAGGTCCTACGCGGTGGTCGTCGGTGGCCACCACGGTGTGCCGCCCACCAGCTCCCAGATCGAGTTCGTCACCGACCGACCGCACCTTGTCGGGATGGGCACATGGGTCGACGTACAGAATGAAATTCTGGACGGGATGGCCACCTACGCCGGAGCCACCGCTTACCTCCCGGTCTGGGCCAACCACCGGATCAGTCCCACCACGCAGGCGCTCCTGACGGGGGCGGTCATCGTGTGCGACTGGCTTGCCTCCAACACGGACCTGTTTCCGTTCGGTGACGCTGACTCACGTCGGGCCGCAGAGGCCTGGGACCTCCTGCAGTTGCCCGCCGCGTGGCGTCCCGATCGAGCCACTGCCACGGCGGCAGAGTTATTGCCCCTCCGCTTCCCAGGAGTCGGCACCACACCTCGCCCGATGCAGGACCTGGCGGTCGATGCCGCCCGCACGACCTCCCAGGCTCCGCTGATCATCATCGAGTCCGCCATGGGCAGCGGGAAGTCCGAGGCCGCGCTGATGGCTGCCGAGGTGTTGGCAAGCCGGTTCAACTGCGGGGGTCTCTTCGTCGGCCTACCCACGATGGCCACCTCTGACGGCATGTTCCGCAGGGTGTTGACCTGGGTCGATCACTTGGATTCAGGGCCGACCTCGATCCACCTCGCCCACGGCAAGGCGGGGCTCAACGATGGTTACGCGGGCCTGACTCGGATCGACCACCTCACTCCTGTCTACGACGACGACCTGTCCGACGACCGCGCCACCGCGCTGGTGCATTCCTGGCTCACGGGCAGGAAGAAGGGGGTCCTCGCGACGATGGTGGTCGGCACGATCGACCAACTCCTCTTCATGGCGCTGCAGTCCAAGCATGTAGCGCTGCGCCACCTCGCTTTCGCGGGCAAGGTCGTCATCGTCGATGAGGTCCATGCTGCCGATGACTTCATGCGGACGTTCCTGCGGCGCGCGCTGGAATGGCTGGCGGCGTACGGCGTCCCTGTCATCCTGCTCTCGGCGACGCTGCCCAGCTCTCAGCGGGCGGAGCTGGTCAACGCCTACCGTGCCGGGCTGGGACTCGCTCCAACCTCAATCGTCCCCAGCACGGCGTACCCGCTCGTCACGGTTGTCGACGGAGACTTCGTCACCGAGTCGACCACGACGGCCGCAGCCGACGTCACCCGACTGAAGGTCACTCACATGTCCGATGACCCCGACGCCCTCGTCGCACAGGTCACGACGTGGGCGGCCGACGGCGGATGTGTGGCGGTGATCTGCAACACCGTCACACGTGCCCAGACTGCCGCTCAGACCCTGCGCGAGCACTTCGGCGCCGATGTCGAGCTTCATCATTCGCGCTTCATCGCCGCCCACCGAGCCACCCGCGAAGAGCATCTCCGCCATGAACTCGGCCCCGACGGCGAACGACCGCGCCGTCGGATCGTCGTGGGCACCCAAGTGCTGGAACAGTCTCTCGACGTCGACTTCGACGCCATCATCACCGACATCGCCCCCGTCGACCTCGTCCTCCAACGTGCGGGCCGGCTCCACCGGCATCAACGAGAGCGCCCCTCCGGCCTGACCGAACCGCACCTAGCGATCCGTGGCATCACCGAGTGGACGGCCGAGGGACCGGACTTCGAGAAGGGATCCCGGGCGGTGTACGGCGAGAGTCGGCTCCTCCGCTCGGTGGGTGCGCTCGGGCTCACAGAAGATGCCACCACCTCCATCAGTCTCCCCGGCGACATCCGGCCTCTGGTCGAGACCGCCTATCGCGTGGACCCAAGTGTCGCAGCGGCATGGCGGGGACGCGCCCAGAAGGCCGACGCACTCCACGGCGAGGAGGTGGCGGCCTCGGTCGACCGCGCCGGACACTTCCGGCTCGACAGCATCGAGGACCTGGAAGGCGACTTGATCAACTTGCTGGAGGACTCTCGCAAGGACGCTGAGGACGCGCGCGGGACTGCCCGGGTGCGCGACTCCGAGGACGGCATCGAGGTGATCGTCGTCCAAACGGTCGACGGTGTGGTCCGCTTCGTCGACGACGGCACGCCGAGCGGCGGCACCGCCCTGCCCGTGGACGCCGGGGCTGTCCCCGAGAACCGCCTCGCCAGGGCGCTGTCGGCGTACACGGTCCGACTTCCGCTGACCATGACGCTCGCACCAACTGATTTCGACAAAGTGCTCACCGCTTTGGAGAACGAAGGCCACGATGGCTGGCAGCAGTCCCCGTGGTTGGCCGGGCAACTGGTCCTGCACCTCGACGAGGAGTGGCGCGCCTCCGTCGCCGGATTCGACCTGACCTACAGCATGACCGACGGCCTGACCGTCGCCCGAGAGGAGACACCAGCGTGACGACGTTCAACCTGATCGACGAGCCGTGGATCCGGGTAAGGCTCAGCACCGGCGATCTCACCGAAGTCTCGCTAATCGGCGTCTTCGCCCGCGCACACGAGATCACAACCCTTGCTGGTGAGCTGCCGACCCAGGACGTGGCAGTCCTGCGGGTGCTTCTCGCGGTGTTGCGCCGGAGCCACCCCGATGCTCGGGGCACCGAAGCGTGGCAGGCCCTGTGGGAGCGAGGCTCCTTCGACCCCGCTCCGATCACCACATACGTGGAGACGCACCGCGAGCGGTTCGACCTGCTCCACCCGGTGACGCCGTTCTTCCAGGTCGCCGACCTTCGTACGGCGAAGGGTGAGTTCACCGACCTGGCACGGCTGGTCGCCGACGTCCCTGCCGGTTTCGCCTACTTCACCACCCGCGCCGGCGACGCTCTCGACACGATGACGTTCGCCGAGGCGAGTCGGTGGCTGATCCACTGTCAGGCCTTCGACCCGTCGGGGATCAAGTCCGGCGCTGTCGGGGATGATCGGGTCAAGGGTGGCAAGGGCTATCCGATCGGCACCGGGTGGTGTGGCCGACTCGGCGTGGTCGTGATCGAAGGCTCGAATCTCTTTCAGACGCTGCTCCTGAACAGCCCCATCGCCAAGCGCGACAGCGATCCGGCGCTGGATCTGCCGGTCTGGGAGCAGAGCGCGCACACCGCAGCCACGTCACGCCTGCACCCGACAGGTCCCGCCGACCTCCAGACCTGGCAGCTCCGCCGACTCCGCCTGGGACACGATGGAGAGAAGGCCACCGCTGTCCTCATCGCCAACGGCGACCCGCTCCACGCCAGCAACCGCTTCCGCGACGAGTTCATGACGAGCTGGCGCAACAGCGAGGCGCAGAAGAAGGCACAGAAGTCGAACGACGACGTCTTCATGCCCCGCGAGCACCTTCCCGAGCGGTCGATCTGGCGTGGCCTTGCCGGCCTTCTTGCCGAGGGCGAGGCGGGTTCGTCCGGCAAGCCCGGCCGCTGGCTGACGTGGTTGAGCGACCTGCGTGGCGACGAGGCTCTGGCGCGCTCCGTCCCTGTCCGGGTGCGCACGATCGGGATGATCTACGGCCCCCAGAGCTCCACCACCGCCGACATGATCGACGATCGTCTCCAGGTCGATGTCGGGGTGCTGGCCGACCCGCACATGCGAGCGCTGGCAGTCGACGCAGTCGCCGACGCCGACAAGGCGGTCCGGTTCGTCGCCTCCCTCGGAGGAGAGCTCGCCCAGGCGGCCGGTGGGTCGGGCGATGTGATCGCCACTGCGCGCGGGCGCGCCCGGGAACGAGCGTACGAAGCCCTGGATCAGCCCTACCGCCAGTGGCTCCGTGCTCTGACGCCCAGAACAGCGACCGACGGCGCCCGGGTCGTCTGGCACGACCTCCTGCGCCGCACCCTCGCCTCGGTCGTCCGTGACCTCATCGTCGCCGGGGGTCCCGCAGCCTGGACGGGTCGCGAAGAGACACAAGGCGACAAGACGTACTTCTACAACGCCGGCCACGCCGAGGCCGTCTACCGCCACCAGATGCGCACCACATTCCCAGCCCCGTCCTCCTCCGAAGGAGATGCAGCGTGACCACCGAAACCACCGAACCGCCAGGCACTGATGGAGTCACGACAGGCGACGTCCTGTCGGCGTACGTCGGAGCGAGGGCCAGCCAGCTGCAGAGCCGCTACGGCCAGGACGAAGCCAAGGCCGTAGCCGCCCTCGCCCGCCTCCGTCGTGCGATGACAAGCGACGGCCGGCTCAATCCGCAGGTCTGGGACGTCTTCGACGAGATGCCACCGAAGCTGATCTGGGAACGCGACGAGCCCAGTCCGGCGGAGCGAGCGGCGATCGCGGCACTGACCTTGTTCGCCACCCACCAGCAGTCCCGCCGGGACAAGGGCATGCATCACGGCGGCCACTCGCACAGCCTGGGACGAGCAATGGCGACGTTGAGCAGAGGCTCCGAAGGACAGGGCGTCACTGAGCGCTTCCGGGCTCTCACCCGTGCCTCCGATCTCACCAGCGTGCTCTCCCACCTCCGGGCGCTGGTCACCCGACTTCGCGGCGCGCGCATCCCCCTGGACTACGCAGCGCTCGCCAAGGATCTCTACGACCTCCAGTTCCCCGGCGGCATGGACTCGGTCCGGATCCGCTGGATTCGCGACTTCCACCGGCCCGTCCGGGCCGAAGCCGACTCGCCCGCCACTGACACAGCAACGACGACCGACCCCACCGACTCAGGAGACGACGCATGACCACCTTCCTTGACCTGCACATCCTCCAGACCGTCCCGTCGAGCAACCTGAACCGGGACGACACCGGCAGCCCCAAGACCGCGACGTTCGGCGGAGTCAAGCGGGCACGAGTGAGCTCACAGGCCTGGAAGCGCGCCACGCGACGTGACTTCGGCTCCTACCTCGATTCCTCCGACCGGGGCGTTCGAACCCGCCGGATCATGGCCGACCTGGTCGGGCGAATCCGGGATCTCGACTCCTCGCTCGACACCGAGACGGCACTCGGACTGGCGAAAGACGTGATGGCGGCCGCGGCCGGCATCAAGTTCGAGAAGCCGAAGCGTGGCAAGTCCACCGACGAGGCCTCGACCGAGATCGACCTCGATCTCAGCAGCTACCTCGTCTTCATCAGCAACCAACAACTCGCCCGCCTGGCCGAGCTTGCCCTGACCGGACGCGACGGCACCACCATCGACAAGGCCGCCGCCAAGGACGCGCTCAAGGACGGCAACGGGATCGATGTCGCGCTCTTCGGTCGGATGATCGCCGACGCACCCGCGTACAACGTCGACGCCGCAGTCCAAGTCGCCCACGCGATCAGCACCCATGCCGTCGAGACGGAGTACGACTACTTCACCGCGGTCGACGATGCCAAGACCGACGAGGAGGACGCCGGTGCGGGCATGATCGGCGTGATCGAGTTCAACTCGAGCACGCTGTACCGCTACGCGACGATCAACGTGGATCAGCTCGAGGAGAACCTCGGCGACGTCGACACCACTGTCCGCGCGGTGGAGGCGTTCGTCCAGTCGTTCATCGAGAGCATGCCGAGCGGCAAGCAGAACACCTTCGCCAACGGCACCCTTCCCGACGCCGTCGTCCTGCAGGTCCGCGACCGCGCGCCGATCAACCTGGCCGGCGCCTTCGAGAGCCCCGTCCTGCGGCAGCAGGGCGAGGCCATCTCGACCACCTCGGCTCGAGAGCTGGCCAAGCGGTCCCACGACATCGAGGCCTCCTTCGGCAAGACGCCGGCGGCGTCGTACCTGGTCAGCGGCAACGCCGCCATCGCCAAGGAGTTGGACGGCCTCGGCGAGCCGGTGAGCCTGGCGGACCTGGTCACCGCGGCCGGCGAACGGGCGCGCGAGGCGCTGCAGGAGTCCGCGTGAGCGTGCTGCTCCTGCGGCTCGCCGGACCGCTGCAGTCCTGGGGCGACGCCAGCCGCTTCACCCAGCGCCACACCCGCACCGAGCCCACCAAGAGCGGTGTGATCGGTCTCCTCGCCGCAGCGCTCGGCCGTCGACGTACCGACCCGATCGAGGACCTCGCCGCGCTCAGCTTCGGGGTACGAGTCGATCAGCGCGGACGGATCGAACGGGACTTCCAGACCGCGATCCGCTGGTCGGATCGCAAGCAGGAGTCGATGCCGCTGTCGTACCGCTACCACCTCACCGACGCGGTCTTCGTGGCGGGCGTCCAGGGAGATCACGCGCTGCTGGAGGGGCTGGCCGAAGCGGTCGAGGCTCCGCACTTCCCGCTCTATCTCGGACGGCGGGCCTGCCCGCCAATGGGACAGCTCAACCTGGGGGTGCACGAAGGTGACCTCGAACCGTGCCTGCGAGCAGCTCCATGGCAGGCTGCAAAGTGGTACCGGACGCAGCAGGGGACAGTCGTCGATCTGGAACTGGCCCTCGACGCCGCCCCCGGGACGCCCCTGGCCGAGACTGCCCGCGACGTGCCCTTGAGCTTCGATCCGGTGCGCCGGGAGTACGGCTGGCGCGATGTGATCCGCCCCGAACCTGCCCGCATCACCAACGAGCTGGGCCGATCCGAGCCCGACTTCTTCGCAGCGTACGGCGGTGCCTGATGTTCCTGACCCAGATGAACCTCAACCCCGCACGCCGGGGCACTCGCAGCCTGTTGGGCTCACCCCAGCGGATGCACGCTGCGGTGATGCTGGGCTTCCCTCCCGGAAGCACCACCGACGGTCCTGAGGGCCGTGTGCTGTGGCGCATCGACCACAGCGATCACGCTGAGAAGCTGTGGATCAGCAGCCCGTCCAAGCCCGACCTGACCCACATCGTGGAGCAGGCCGGCTGGACGACAGCACCCGATCCCTGGCGCAGCGTCCAGACCGACAGCTTGCTGGACCGCCTCACGACCGGACAGGAGTGGATCTTCCGCCTGACCGCCAACCCGGTGGTGAGTGTGAAGCAGGACGGCGGGCGCGGCAAGCGCGTGCCATGGCTTAGGGCCGGCGAGCAGGTGGCCTGGCTGGAATCGCGTAGCAGCAGACTCGGCTTCAGCCTCACGCACGCCGATGTCACAGGCCAGGACGAGATCTCGTTCCATCGCGGCACCGACGGAACCAACCGCAAGGTCACCCTCAACCGTGCAACCATCGACGGGGTCCTCACCGTCACCGACCCGACGCTGTTCCGTACGGCCCTGACGCACGGCGTCGGCAAGGCGAAGGGTTACGGCTGCGGACTGATCACGTTGGCTCCCCCGCGATGAAGCCGATCCCCGGCCCTGCACCGGTCGACATCTCGGAGCTCGTCCGAGCCCAGGACCGGCTGAGCTTCGTCTACCTCGAACGATGCGTGGTGCATCGCGAAGGCAACGCGGTCACCGCGACCGACGAGCGCGGCGTCGTACACATCCCGACCGCCACTCTCGGTGCGCTGCTTCTCGGGCCGGGGACCAACGTGACCCACCAGGCGATGGTCCTGCTCGCCGAGAGCGGCGCAACGGCGGTGTGGATCGGAGAGCGCGGCGTGCGCTACTACGCCCACGGACGTGGACTCTCGCAGTCGAGCCGGCTGGTGGGGGCCCAGGCAGCCGCCGTCAGCAACCAGTCGGCCCGCCTGCGGGTGGCCCGAGCGATGTACGGGATGCGCTTCCCAGGTGAGGACGTCTCCACCGCCACGATGCAGCAACTGCGGGGCAAGGAGGGAGCGCGCGTACGCCGGCTCTATCGTGAGCTCGCTGAGGAGTGGGGCGTGGAATGGGGACGTCGGGACTACAAGCTGACGGACTTTAGTGACGGCAGCGCGATCAATCAGGCGCTCTCGGCCGCGACGACCTGCCTGTACGGCGTCGTGCACGCCGTCATCGTCGCTCTCGGAGCCTCTCCGGCGCTCGGCTTCGTGCATGCGGGACACGCCCGATCGTTCGTCTTCGACGTCGCCGACCTCTACAAGGCCGAGGTGGCGATCCCGATCGCGTTCCAGATCGCCTCGGAACCGCGTGACGACATACCGGGCGACACCCGCCGTGCCGTCCGTGACGCGCTGCGCAACGGCCACGTCCTCGAACGGTGCGCCCGTGATGTGAAGCGCCTGCTCCTTCCCGACCAGGAGGACCACGAGCAGGAGTGGAATGTGGTTCACCTCTGGGACGGCGGCGATCGGGTGGTGCGCGGCGGGACGTCGTACGGGCTGGAGGAGGAGGTGCCGTGGTAGTTCTCGTCGTCACCGCCTGCCCGGCCGGATTGCGGGGCCACCTCACTCGCTGGCTGATGGAGATCAGCCCCGGAGTCTTCGTCGGCCAGATCAGCGCTCGCGTGCGAGACCTGATGTGGCTGCGAGTGCTCGACCTGGCAAAGGACGGCAGGGCGATCATGGTCCACAGCTCTGACAATGAGCAGGGGATGGAGTACCGCCTCCATCGACACGATTGGGTCCCCGAAGACTTCGACGGCATCTGGCTGATGCGCCGGCCCAGCGATGGCGAAGCCACTCCGGCCCTGAGGAAAGGATGGAGTCGAGCCGCCAAGTCCCGCCATGCGGCACGACGAAAGTGATCCAATTCCGGCACTTTGTCTGGCATCCTTGCAGGTCAGGTAGTGTCCGCCCCGCGCCAGCGGGGATGAGCCCCCGACGTGCTGATCATGTTTCACTCCGCACTCGTCCGCCCCGCGCCGGCGGGGATGAGCCCATCACTCTCGATGCACCCGACCACCCGAAGCACGTCCGCCCCGCGCCAGCGGGGATGAGCCCTGCTTGCTGCAATGCGCGACCGGATCGCCACCGTCCGCCCCGCGCCAGCGGGGATGAGCCCCGTTCACCACCGCGGCCGCCGGCGCCTGGGTCGTCCGCCCCGCGCCAGCGGGGATGAGCCCGGCTACTCGGACCTGGTCGACCGACCAGGCATGTCCGCCCCGCGCCAGCGGGGATGAGCCCGGCCTGGCCCTCTGCGACCTGTGCCAGTACGCGTCCGCCCCGCGCCAGCGGGGATGAGCCCTCTGCACGCGACCGGGACCTGGAGGCGGGCCGGTCCGCCCCGCGCCAGCGGGGATGAGCCGAAGACGAAGGCAGCAGCATGACCACCCTCGCAAGTCCGCCCCGCGCCAGCGGGGATGAGCCGGGCCGCTCGGCGTCGTACAAGGTCGCGCTACTGTCCGCCCCGCGCCAGCGGGGATGAGCCCGGGGCTGAGAACACGCAGTCCGACGAGGGCGGGTCCGCCCCGCGCCAGCGGGGATGAGCCCGCCCGGGCTGTCGTCGTGCCAGAGCGTCACCGGTCCGCCCCGCGCCAGCGGGGATGAGCCCTGGGGCGACCGAGGGCGAATCCAGGCGTACCGGTCCGCCCCGCGCCAGCGGGGATGAGCCCTGAGCCTCATGGCCCTGGGCGACTGCGAGACCGTCCGCCCCGCGCCAGCGGGGATGAGCCCGCCCAGAAGTGGCAGAACAAGGTCGACAACTTGTCCGCCCCGCGCCAGCGGGGATGAGCCCGGCTGAGCGAGCTCATCAAGAAGGCCGCGACGGTCCGCCCCGCGCCAGCGGGGATGAGCCCGTCGACGCCCGCCTGCGCCTGGACGCCAAGACGTCCGCCCCGCGCCAGCGGGGATGAGCCCTGGATCCGCGACCCGTTGGTGAAGATGATCTCGTCCGCCCCGCGCCAGCGGGGATGAGCCCTCTTCGTCCGGGGTGTCGATGGCGTCGCCAATGTCCGCCCCGCGCCAGCGGGGATGAGCCCACGTCTCGATCTTCGGGCACAGCATGGCGACCGTCCGCCCCGCGCCAGCGGGGATGAGCCCTGGCGAAGCCCTCCGCACACTACGCAAGACGGGTCCGCCCCGCGCCAGCGGGGATGAGCCCTGCGTCATCGCCGTGGCGGCGATCTCGGCCGCGTCCGCCCCGCGCCAGCGGGGATGAGCCGGTGCCCTACGCCTACGAGGTCGTCTCGCTGGCGTCCGCCCCGCGCCAGCGGGGATGAGCCGTCCCCCCTCGCGCACGCGGTGATATTGCAAGAGTCCGCCCCGCGCCAGCGGGGATGAGCCTGGGTGGAGCGGTTCGAGGCGCTGCCGGACTGGGTCCGCCCCGCGCCAGCGGGGATGAGCCCGGCTTCAGATCGAGTACGTCGACGGTCGCGAGGTCCGCCCCGCGCCAGCGGGGATGAGCCCTCGTTATGCCAACGCTCGCGATCAAGAATGAGGTCCGCCCCGCGCCAGCGGGGATGAGCCCTCCCGAACTTCGCGTCCTTGTTCGACGTCGCCGTCCGCCCCGCGCCAGCGGGGATGAGCCCGGGACCGACTACCTCCAGGCCGACGGTCCGGTGTCCGCCCCGCGCCAGCGGGGATGAGCCCGCCGCAGTGACCTACCTCGCCAAGGCCGAGAAGTCCGCCCCGCGCCAGCGGGGATGAGCCTTCCTCACGCACCAGGGACCGAGCACGCCGGACGTCCGCCCCGCGCCAGCGGGGATGAGCCGTCTGCGATGGATGCGTGATTGCCTTTGGGCCGGTCCGCCCCGCGCCAGCGGGGATGAGCCCAGGGGCATCGGCGGGGCATCGAACGCGACTTCGTCCGCCCCGCGCCAGCGGGGATGAGCCCGGGCGACGTTCCGCGTCGGGAAGTGCTTTGCTGGTCCGCCCCGCGCCAGCGGGGATGAGCCGGACAACGAGGGCGGCCTCGGTGGATCGGTTCTGTCCGCCCCGCGCCAGCGGGGATGAGCCCGGCCAAGGCCAAGCGCTCGCCCTGCGAGCTCTGTCCGCCCCGCGCCAGCGGGGATGAGCCGCAGTCCGGGTACGCGGTGGCAATGTCGGACTTGTCCGCCCCGCGCCAGCGGGGATGAGCCCGGCGCCTGTCCGTCACGGCGGTGCCCCGGCCCGTCCGCCCCGCGCCAGCGGGGATGAGCCCCGGGTGGCCTGAACGATCCCCGGCGAGCGCCCGTCCGCCCCGCGCCAGCGGGGATGAGCCCACGACCACGAGGTGCGAGATGTGCGCCAAGACGTCCGCCCCGCGCCAGCGGGGATGAGCCCTCCTCGGCGACCGTTCGGCCGACCAGGTCCGTGTCCGCCCCGCGCCAGCGGGGATGAGCCGGAGCCGACGCCGTGAGCAAGGCATACATCCGCGTCCGCCCCGCGCCAGCGGGGATGAGCCCTCCAGTGGCTTGAGGAGCACCGAGGGGTCATAGTCCGCCCCGTGCCAGCGGGGATGAGCCCACGTTCACCGACGAGTACGGGGCCGGGCAGGTGTCCGCCCCGCGCCAGCGGGGATGAGCCGTCGCCGTCGCCCCAGATCGACACCAGGATGCGGTCCGCCCTGCGCCAGCGGGGATGAGCCCTTCTCATCGTTGGAGCGGTTCCGTGACGAGAAGTTTGCCCCGCGCCAGCGGGGATGAGCCCGGGCAGCACTGGTGGCGTGACCTCGTCACCCGGTCCGCCCCGCGCCAGCGGGGATGAGCCGACGCGGCCCTGCTTGGTGATCGACACCGTGCCGTCCGCCCCGCGCCAGCGGGGATGAGCCCGGGTGCGCCTCAGGCTCAGATCTTGCCGAGAAGTCCGCCCCGCGCCAGCGGGGATGAGCCCCCGGTCAGGGTGTTCGAGATGCCGTCGGCGACGTCCGCCCCGCGCCAGCGGGGATGAGCCGGAGGCCGAGTCCTTCCGGATCGTCCGGCACATGTCCGCCCCGCGCCAGCGGGGATGAGCCCCTTGCCCCGGCGCACTACGGCTGCAACAGCGGGTCCGCCCCGCGCCAGCGGGGATGAGCCGCACGGGCTGGTGTTCTGGAAGGCGACGTCCCGGTCCGCCCCGCGCCAGCGGGGATGAGCCCCTCTTGTGTTTCGTTGACGTGGCGTTGCGCCCGTCCGCCCCGCGCCAGCGGGGATGAGCCCTCGTCGGTCTTGCTGCGGCCCTGTACGGCCGCGTCCGCCCCGCGCCAGCGGGGATGAGCCGCCGCTGCGGGTCGATGGTCCGGTCTGGCATCTGTCCGCCCCGCGCCAGCGGGGATGAGCCCGTGACGGCCTTGTTGACGGCGGTGGTGCCGACGTCCGCCCCGCGCCAGCGGGGATGAGCCCGTCTACCGCGAGAACGCCAATCTGATCGGTTTGTCCGCCCCGCGCCAGCGGGGATGAGCCCATGCCGGTCAGAGCGTGAGTCTCACCGTGGTCGTCCGCCCCGCGCCAGCGGGGATCAGCGGGAGTCCGGTGTCTCCGGCCTGCCCGTCATTTACTTCACCTCCAACACCGTCAACCTGCACGTCCCGCCATAGGCACCACGATGCCCGGCGGCAGTGAACCTGCCGCCGGGCATGTCGTCATTCAGAACCTGGAAGGACCGTTCAGCTCGAGGGGCGGGGCGGGTAGGGCAGGGTCATCGGGCCGGCACACCCCGTCTTCTTCGGGGTGCTGGCGCCGGGCGGGAACGGCCACCGCTGCCCGTCGATATGTGGCATATGGTCGCTGCACTCGAACGGGTCGCTGCTGACGGCCTTGATCGGGTTGCCCGGCCCGGAGGCCGAGACCGTCATCAGTGCGGAGATGTCGTCGCCGGTCGCCGTGCGGCATCCGGTGAAGGGCGGGATGGTGATGGTGCCTTCCATGTAACCGCCGTGGAAGGGGCTGTAGAAGGTGGTCGGGTCATGGCTGGCGAACCAACCGGGTTCGTCTTGTGGCGTGTCAATGATGTAGCCCGGCCCCACCAGATGGATCGGCGCGGGAGTCCTAGTGCGGCAGCCGGGGCGCAGGCCGACACTGCGTCCGTCGATCTTGACGGCCTTGACCTCCACATTCAATGCGTCGTCGACGACAACGGGCTCCGAGATGATCTCCGAGTAGGGTTCCCCCAGGTGGCGTGCCACCCATCGCCCATGCAGTACTGCCCTGATCGGAATCGGATAGCCATTGCGGCGACGCTGGCTGACCTGAATCGTCGCCTCCACGGGCATCAGCCCGAACCCCACGCTCCGCACCGTGGCGGGGGCAAGATAGCCGTAGTTCGCGGGCGCGCCACTCGGCGACACGATGTAGGCCTCGCCTACGGCCTCTCCCCGTTGCACATTGGCCGGGTTGCCCGAGCTGTCCACCTGCGGAACTCCAACGGATCCCTGCATCGTCGCCTGGGCCCGCGCCACAGATATCCCGACCGGGTTTCTGAACCATTGGGCCGCCTTCGTGCTGTACCCCATCCCTCCCACGGCCGAGCCGTACCAGGCGTCAGCAACGTCGACCGCGTTGGGGATTCCCGGCCACCAGTCGTCGGCTTTCGATGATGGCACCGCGGCCATCACTGCTGCTGCCATCGCCGACGCGAGCAGGAGTCGGACGGTCGATCTCGGGCGCATCCTGGGCAGATTCATGAGGGATCCCTTGCTTCTCAACGGAGGCCCCGGGCGGCACGTGGCCGCCCTCGCGGGACCCTGACAGTCCGATGTCGGTGCCTGGCGACTCCCGAGCCGCCGCCAGGCACCGACACGCGGGTGCTACTTGACGCGGAACGTCGCCCGCGCGCTTGCGGGCTTCACCAGGCTGTTGCCGCCATAGGCGATCACCAGCGCGTACGTGCCGCGGTAGCGTTTCTTCGACTTCCCCTTGACTGCCTTCAACGCCAGCTTGGAGAACTTCGCGATCGTGACGCTGAGGGCCCCGCTCGCGGGCACCCGCAGCGTCGTGGTCACCACTCGCTTGGGGCCCTTGGAGACGGTGAGGGTCACAGCGCCGGTCGGGGCCTTGGCCGCGACCACCTTGCCAGCGATGCTGACCTTGGCGCCCTTCTTGGCAACCTTGAGACTCGTCACCTTGATACTGGCGGCCACCTTCGCCACCACCGGCGGCTTCGGGGCCGGGGCGACCGTGACCGGGGTCGAGGTCGACGTCACCGTGGTCTCCCCGGCCTTCTCAGCGGTCGAGACGTAGGCGATGGTCTTGCCCTGCAGGCCCGTGAGATTCAACGTCGGCGAGGTGTTCCCCGAGGCCACCCCGTTGACGTACCACTGTGAGGACACGGAGGTCGGTGAGGCGGAGAACGTCCCGGGCACGCCCGTCACCGTTCGCCCGGCCACGACTGCGCCGGTGACCGAGGGCGGTACGGCACTCAACATCTTGGTGACGATCACCATGGCGTTGGACATGCCAACGTCAAACTGGGCGATGTGCTTGCCCGCCAACGCGTCAGAAGGCACGTCGGCCCAGTCCTGCGGGCCCGCAAAACCGCCCGTACGCCATAGATGCAGGCTGCCGACCTCGTCCACCGCCATCACCGAGCCGTACTCCTGTTTGAAGGCGACGATCGCGTGGCCTGTCATCGACGGTGGCAGCCACGGCAGCAGGTCTCCACCAGCAGTCCGGTAGGCCGAGCCCCAGGGGACGACCGAGCCATCCTTCAGGAGAGCGAGTGCCCCGTCACCGAACCGCGAGACCGCTGTGACGTTGCCCGACTCTGTAACCTCCGGCGGAACAAACTCCGGCGGGGGGTTGTAATCGCCCCGGAATCCCCAACTCACCACGGTGCCATCGGCGGTCAGCGCCGAGACCATGTCGGCACCGCCCGACAAGGCAGTAGCCCGCAATCCGGTCGGCACCGCCCACAACGCTGCCGTCGTGGTGGTCGTGCTGGCCGGGGCTCCCCATACGACCACGCTGCCGTCGGTCTTCAACGCAAAGGCCACGAACCCGACGATGAGGAGTTGTTTGACGTCCCTCAGGCCGGCGGGGACATCCAGCGGGTCCGACCCACCCCAATTGATCCCCCACACCGCGACGGTGCCGTCCTTCAAGATCGCACCCGCATAGCTGCCATCGGAGCCAGTGAGCTGGACCGCCCCGATCTCGTTCACCCGAGCCGGGATCCGTGAGACCCCGGCCGGGTTACCCCCTGCGGCGAGCACCGTCCCCGAAGCGGTCAACGCCAGGATCACGCCGCCGACATCCACCGTCTGCACGATCGCCACGTCCCGCATCGCCGCCGGCAACGGCAGCTGACCGCTATCGCTCAGCCCCCACGCGACCAGCTCGCCGGCCTGGGCCAGCGGCACCGCCGCGCTCTGCATCGCCGGGATGCTCCACCCCGACGCCTCCTCCGCCGCTGCCGGCCTGGTCGGCTCCACCGCCGCCACGCCACCGGCCATCAAGCAGACCGTAATCACGACTGCCGCCACTCTCCGTCCCCGCATTGCACTCCTCCAGCCACACACCCTGGCCCGAATGGCACAGGAATGCCCCGACCGTAAGAAGCCCTGTGACCCGGAAGCGCCGGCCTCACCCGGAAATGACGGAAATCACCTGACCGTTGTGAGCCTGCTAGCAAAACCGGGCGACCCCGGCAGATTCCTCCCGCTACCGCTTGCCTTCCCCCGTCGCCAGCGTGCCGCTTGTACGCCCACGCGTCTCACCCCGCAAGGGGAACGCCGCGAAAGGTCGCGTATCCCGATCATTTCCGCGATGGCCGGCGTCATCCGCGGCAGGGCCCGTGACGCTGTCTTCGACGTCGAACGGCGTCGATACGACACACAGAAAGCGACATCCCCATGCGAAAACTCCTTCTCAGCCTCGGCACCGTCGCGGTGGCGCTGGGCCTCGCCCTGGCCCCCACCGTCGCCCAGGCGGTCACCCCCAGCGGCAACCGGATCGGCGGTGCCACCGGCACCCAAACGTTCACCGGAGTCGGCAAGGCTCCCATCACCGCCACCGTCGCCGGGCTCGTGAGTGTCACCTGCACCAGCGCATCGGCCAGCGGCACCGTCTCGGCCGCGTCCCCGGTCCCTGCCCCGTGGCTCTCGGTCAACAACCTGAGCCTGAACTGTCCCTCCATCATCCCCAGCCTCGCCGTCGTGATCTCCTATGACACCAAGTGCGTCACCGCGGCCGGGATCGGCTTCAGCGCACCGTCCTCGACCACCGCACTGACCACCATGGCCAGCGCCGTCGCTCCCTTCGCGGGCCCTTACGACACCGCTCTGACCGGCACCGCCAACTTCGGCACCAGCGGCGCCAGCGGCACCAACGGATGCGTCAACGTCAACTTCGGCAACGGGGCCTGCACCTTCCAGCTCTGGGGCAACGTCGGCTACACCTTCGACGAGACCCCCAAGGCCGGCCCCCCGGCCTCCCAGCTGCTCACCCTGGACGGCACCCTCACCATGGCCAAGGTCACTGGAGGATCCTGCGTCCCCGGCCTCATCGCCAATGGCAACGCCGTCACCCTGCACGTCCCGCTCAACATCACCACCGGGACCGGGGGACTGATCGACTTCATCCCCTGATCAGTCAGAGCACCACGCGGTAGACCATCACGATGCCCGGCGGCAGCGACCTTGCCGCCGGGCATCCCCCACCCGCCGAATCTTTGTCACGCCGATGACAACGGCGACGACGACCGGGCCTCCCGCCGTCGTGAGGCCGCTTCACCATGCCCGTCGCGCCCCACGATTCAGTCCACATCCGGGGGGACGGGACATCCCTCCGTCACCGAAGGAGACTGACCATGCATCTACGCACCTGGCTCGCGGTCACTGCGGCAAGTGCGATGGCCTGCGGCGTCGCGATTGCCACGCCGGCCACAGCACACGCCGAGACCCCCGCCGATCCGGTCAAGGCCGGCACCGTCCTCGCCTGGGGCGCGGACTCTGCCGCGAGCTCGACCACCATTCCCCCGGACCTCGGCTCGACGGTGGTGGACGCCGCGGCCAACTCGGCCAGCACCGCGGTGGTCACAGCCGATGGCACGTTCAGCATCTGGGGGGACCCCACCGGGTTTGTGCAGATGAATGCTCCGACGAACGTCACCGACGCCACCGCCGTGGCCTTCGACGCCGGCGGCTACGCCGGCATCCTGCTCCACCGCGACGGGACCCTGACCACCTGGGGCGGATTCTTTGATCTGAGCACTGGGAAACCCGACCACGTCAAGGCGTTCTCGCTCTGCAACGGCGCCGCCTTCGCCGTCACAACCGCCGGCAAGCTCGTCACCTGGGGCTACGCCCAGGCGGCCTCCGTCACCACCTTGCCGCAGTCCATCAAGGATCTGAGCGACATCGTCGACGTCGCCGTCACAGGCAACGGAGGGATCGTGTTGCGCCGCGACGGCTCCGTGATGGGCTGGGGGAACTCCGCGACGTACACCGCACCTCCGATCCCGGCCGGGACCAAGGTCACCCAGATCGCGGGCGGCTACTTCTCGCTCGGAGCCGTCCTGGCCGACGGCACCGTGCAGGTCTGGGGCGAGAGCTCCGCTCCGCCGGCGAAGACCTTCCCCGGTAAAACGGTCGAATCTCTGGCGCTCGCTGGCGACGCCGCCGTCGTCCTCAAGGACACCGCCACCGGGGCGACCAGCGTCGCCGTGTGGGGCTCGGAAGGCAGCCCCTATGCCGCCGACCTCAGCAATCAAGCCAAGCTCGACGAACTGGCCAATCAGCCGATCACCTCGATCGCGATCGGCGAAACCCACGCCGTCGCCGTCATCACCGGCTTCCGCACCGCCACCGAGGCGACCGTCACCGGTACCCCCGTCGTGGGCAGCACGCTGACCGCGAATCCTGCCACCTTCTCCATCGCGCCTGATGCCCCCGCGACCGGCCAGTGGTTCGCTACCCGCGACGGGGTCACCACCCCGATCGAGGGCCAGACCGCGACCACGATGACGGTGACCGACGACCTGATCGGCGCCACCGTCTCCTATCGGACCACCGCGACACGTGGCTCCGACACGGTGACGTCCACCTCCGAGCCGACCGCGGCCGTCACCGCGCCGGTGGCCTCCACCGTCAGGCTGGCGGTCTCCCCCGCCGGCGGCGCCTACGGCACCCGGCGCACCGTGACCGCAACCGTAGCCACCGCTACCGGACCGGCCACAGGATCCGTGGCGTTCGCCACCGGGGCCCTGCACGCCACCGTCGCGCTGACCGGCGGCAAGGCGACCTGGACCCTGCCCGCCACCCTGGCGGTCGGGACCCACCAGCTCACCGCCTCCTACACCGGCACCACCGGCACGAAGCCGAGCAGCGCCCGGGCCACCGTGACGGTCGCCAAGGCCTCCTCGACCCTCCTCACCTCGTGGAAGGCCAAGGGGAAGACCCGGAAGGTGGTCGCGAAGGTCACCCTCACGATCACGGTCCGCTCCGGCGCGGCCGTCTCCAAGGCCGGCACGGTGAAGATCCTGATCAAGGGCAAGAAGACCAAGCGCGCCACCGCGACCGTCAACGCGGCCGGGGTCGCCACGGTCACCGTGAAGAACCTCAAGCGCGGCACCTACACGATCTCCGTCGACTACGCCGGCAACGGCACCATCGCGGGATCCCACGCCACCCGGCGGGCTCGCTTCTGAGCCATCACCTCGTGAGGCGGGGCGTACTACTCCCTGCTGCGCCCCGCCTCACCCCTCGGTCTCGGGAGGACCGACATGCAGCACCGCCCGCACCCACGACTGACCCGACCGACCCGGCTCCGGCCCGGCTCGCGCCTCCTCGCGATCGGGAGCGTGACGCTCCTCGTCGCGGCCGTCCTCCTCGCACGGGCACCCTCGCTCGCCTCGTGGACCGGCAGCACCACCCCGACGAGTGCCTCGACAGCCTTCGCCGTCGTACGCGGCCCGCTTCCCACCACACCGCCACGGCTGCGAGCCGCCCGGGCGCCGCTCAGCACCGACGAGCGTGGCTACGCCGTCCGGCTGGCGCTCGGCACCCTCCCTCCGACTTCCCGCGACGTCGACGGCCAGGCCGGCGCCGAGGTGCTGCTGGCCGACCTCCCCCTCGTCCCGACCGAGCGGAGCCGCCGCCTGGTCGAGGTGGTGCTCTACGACTACACCGACAACACCACCCGGCAGGCGACCGTCGACCTGAGCAGCGGCACAGTCGCCAGCACGCACAGCGCCCGCGGCGTACAGCTGCCGCCGACCCCCGCCGAGACTGGGATCGCCCTGCAAACAGCGTTGAGCGCGACTCCGCATCCACGCTTCGTGGCCGAGTACCGCTCCCTCACCCACACGCCGTTGGTCACCGCCGAGCAGGTGCACGCCATCGGCCTGACCTGGAGGAGCACCGCAGCGGCCCTCGACACCACCGTGTCCGGAGCCTGCGCCAGCCACCGATGCGTTCGCCTCCAGATCGACCTCCCGTCCGGCCGCTACCTGGACACCTCCGACTTCGTCGTCGATCTCACCGTCCGCAGGCTCATCACCACCCCAGTGGCTCCGACCGACCAGCTCGAGAACGAGCAGCACGATGCCCACCACGACTGACCCGGCGCGCAGGCCCCGACGGGGCCGGCACCTCCGCCTGGTGCCCCTGGCGCTCCTGGTGCTGACCAGCCTGCTGACCCTCGCCCCCGCCAACGCGTCGGCCCCTCGGTCGGCGGCCACCGCCGCCCCCGATCTGAGCTGCGGCGTCGCCGAGGTCACCCGCACACTGCCGACCGGTTCGGCCTGGCGGATGTGCGTGCGGGTCCACGACTTCACCGGTCTGGTCGCCGAGTCGATCCAGTTCAAGCCCGCCACCGGATCACGGGAGTACGACGGCTGGCTGCCGGTCATCGACTCCCTCACCCTGGCCCAGCTCCACGTCCCGTACGACCACGGCCTGGTCGGGTTCAACGACGTCACCGGCACCGGCCTGGGCGGACCCCAGCTCGTCGCTCAGAACGCGACCACCTGCGCCGGCACCACCATCCCCGTGGAGCAGTCGCTGGTCAGCGGATCGGCTCACATCGAACGGACCATCCCCGGCATCTGTCTCGCCACCACCTCCACCGGACTGGCGTGGCATGCCCAGGACGATGTCGGGGTCACCGCCGACCGCTACGACTCCCGGGGCAGTGCCCTGGAGGTGTCCTCGCTGTCCCGGGTGGGATGGTACGAGTACCAACAGCGCTACACATTCACCGACCAGGGGCAGATCACCGTCGCCCTCGGCGCGACCGGGGACATCGGTCAGAGCACGCTGCTGTTCCCCACCGATCCCGCCCTCGGCTGGCAGGTCGGCCCCGCGACCACGACCACCACCACGGAGACGGGCCAGCCCGGCGCCGCCTCCCACTGGCACAACGCGATCTACCGCGTCGACTTCGGCATCGGCGCCGGACCTCAGCAGGTCCAACGCTGGGACTACGCCCCCTCGTCCACCTCGGCGTATCGCCTCGACGGGGTTCCGACGACGGAGGCCCGAGCCCTGATCGCACCCGCCGACACCCCGCGTACGACGTGGTGGCGCGTGCTCAACCCCGCCTCACTCAACCCCGACGGGCACCCGCGGTCCTACGAGATCGCCAACGACACCGTGCAGGACAGCTTCTGGTCGATGACCGACTTCAAGGTGGCCTTCACCAACGCGGCTCCGTGCCAGCAGTACGCCTGGGACAACCTCGACGCCGGCTGTCCGGGTGAGGGCATCAGCGACTACGTCAGGAACGATGCCGCGCCCCTCACCGACCCGGTCGCCTGGATCAACACCGGCTTCCACCACATCGTGCGGGACGAGGACCAGTCCCCGATGCCGACCCACTGGCAGGAGTTCTCCCTCGTCCCGCGCGATCTCCTCGCCCAGCAGGCCACCACCCCACCGGAGCGGTCCTGCATCAACGGTGGTCCGCTCTCGCCGGGCGGCTCCTGCGCGGCCGTCAGCACCGCGGCGCCGGTGCTCAGCGCCACTCCCGGGCCACTGCGACCGGGCTCGGTCCTGACCACGTCGCTGGGGACCTGGAAGGCCGCACGTGGCCTGCTGCGCTTCCAGTATCTCTGGCTCCGCGACGGCGCCCCGCTGACCGCCACGGGGCCCGACGGACTCGCGAGCGCGGTCACCACCGCGGCGTACACGCTCACGGCGGCCGACCAGGGCCACCGGATCAGCGTGCGGATCTTCGCGTCGGCGGCGGGGATCATCCCGGGTGCCGCCACCTCGGACGCGGTCCTGGTCCCCGCCGCACCTCGCCCCACGACCCATCCCAGCCCCACCCGGGTCGCGCCCCACCTGAGTCTCGACCTGCGTCGGCGACACCACCGCGCGATCCTCACCCTCACCGTCGGCGGACGACTCGGGCCGGCCACCGGCAGGGTCGAGATCCGGGGGCGCGGCTGGACCCGCGTGCGGAACCTCAGCGGGGGCCGGGTGCGCGTGACGGTGCGAACTCGAGCTCTACGGACCAGCAGCCGCGTGCGCGTCAGCTACGCCGGGTCGAGCGTCTACCTCCCCCTCCGGCGCAGCTGGACAGTGGCACACCTGCTGCGCCAGGGGAAATGACATGGGAGAGGCTTTAGTCCCATCCGTTAGTACCGGGGTGACTATTTCAGCCCCGGAAAGAAGAAATTTGGCCCCGAAACCGGCCATCTTCACCATCTCGCGTTTGAGACCTTCCCAGAACCTCAGAATGACAGGAAGAGATCAGGACCAACCTGATCGCTCTCGGAGACGTGAGATGGTTCCCCACGAGATGGTTCAGCAGCGTTCCGCACGCCCGTCGTCACCCGGCATTCGCGTGCCCTCAGCACGGCGCCGAGCCGACCTTGCCCCCGCCGCCGCGGCAGCGATCGCCCAGGGGTACTGGAAGACAGGCAGCACCGCTCTGGTGCTCTGGGTCTGCGGTGTCGGCCCCGACACTGTCGCGAGCAGCAGCCTGCCACCGCTTCCACGTCGACCGGCCGGGCTGACCGGCAGCTGGTCCCGCCCGATCCATGCAGGTGCCGATCACGTGGTGTATCTGTCCCCGCACGAGCTCGAGCACCGGTTCCGTCTCACCCTCGCCCCGCGGATCCTCCGCGCCGACCGGATCGTGATCGCCACCCCTGCCTTCGCCCCCGACGTGATCCGGCCGGCCTACGCCGAGGCCGTCACCGCGTTCCGTCTGCTGGCCCGTGCCGGCACCAGGCCGACCCGACGCGTGCAGATCACCCGACCGGTCGGTCTTCACGATCACCAGAGCGAGATCACCATCGGTGACATCGACGACGTCGCTCGCTACCTGGCTCCGCTGATCCATGCCGGCACGACGACGCTCACCACCGATCTGCGTGTCCTGAGCGCGGCGGCTCGCGGGGCCCGGAGCGGGGTGCAGCTGGCCCACCAGGCCGGCGTCTGCGAGCGGACCGCCCGGGTCCACCGGCGCAAGCTGGTCCAGGAGCTGGGGCCGCTCGACTTCGACGTACGGATGCAGGGTCTGCTTCTGACGGTCCTGCCCACCCTCATCCATTGGGAACAGGCGCGGACGATACCCGGCGGCGTCCTGAAGGCACTGGCACGAGTGGCCTCTCATGGCGGCTGAGGCCCAGACCTCCGACGCCGGCACGCCGCGTCGCCGTGGGATCACCCGTCATCTCGCCACCGCCCTCCGCCCCGCCATCCTCGATGCCGTGGAGGTGGTGCGCGCCTCCATCCCGGGGCTGGAGTGCGCCACGGGCAGTCCCGAGCATCGACTGATGCAGCAGGGTGCCAACGTCACGCTCCAGATCCTCACCATGCCGACCAAGGATCGCGCCCTGCAGTGGGACGGTGCGGCCGGCTTCTTCGGTCGGCTCGGCTGGATCGCCGCGGAGCAGCACCGCTCCCCCAAGCTGCTCCATCTCGCCGTCACCCACGGCGCCCTCGCCACCTACCGCGAGCTCGTCCGCGACGGTGCCGAGCGCTCCGCCTCCGTGACCTCGACCGACATGCTCGAGCAGCTCCTCAGGCTGGGGGAACGGCTCAGCACCGAGCTCCAGACCGGCTACGACCTCCGGGTCAAGAGCTCCCCCACCGAGTACGCCGCGCTCTGGGCCGGCCTGAGCGACACGGATCCTCAGCGCCACCTCGAGCCCCGACGTGGTTCCGCGCTCGCGGCGCTGGCCCACGCCTCGGCATGGCCGATGCCGAGCCGCTGCGCCGTCATCAGCACCGACGACGCCGCCGCCGCTGGCTTCCTCACACGGCACCCCGCGACCCTCGCCGGCCCGCCTGATCGCTGGCAGACCTTCCTGGTCGATGCCGAGGTCCAGGACGCAGTCGTCACCGAGGCAGCGCAGCACTTCCCCGGCGTGACCCTCCTGCAGGGCTGGGACTGTCCGCATGACAAGGTCCATCTCGCCCTCCGCTGGGCGCACCGCCTCGCCGCGATGGTCGAGGCGAGGATCCTGCCCGGCGGGAGCGTGGTGCACTGCTCCGACGATCCCCTCCAGTTCTGGCTCCGCGCCGACCTCAGCGTCCGGGAGCGGCTGGTCCAGGACGTCCTCGACCCGCTCCTCGCCCTGCGCGGCACGGCCCGGATCAACCTCGCCGAGACCCTGCTCGACTGGCTGCAGGTCGGTGGTCCAGCAGCACAGAGCGCGGCTCGTCTGGGCGTCCACGTCCAGACCGTGAGGAACAGGCGACAACGGCTGCGGACGATGTTCGGTGAGGCCACCCTCGAAGGGCCTCGCCGCCCCCTGCTCACCGCAGTCCTGCAGGCGACGGTTCCGCTGTGGCTCGCCGGGGACGAGCACGACTTCCGCTCCCATGCCGAGCGTGGGCCGGGGTGAGGGCCGGGCTCAGTCGCTGAAGAACGCCCCAAACAGGAACGCGAAGACGCCGCCACGGAGGAGCTGCCTCTTCGTCAGCCTCACCGGCGGCAGCCGGAACTCGGTCGGCGGGGCCTCGCCCCGCGCCTCGGCGGCAGCACACAGCACGGTGCGCGCCATCAGGTCGGCATCCGTCGGCTTGGTCCGTCGATGCGACCACAGCCCGTTGCCGACCAGGCTGGTCGACTCGCTACGGCCGTCAGCGCAGACGAACGCCACGCCGTCGCCGGACGAGCACGTCGCCTGGACGATGTCGCGCACCGGAAGTCGCCGGGTGCTGAGGAAGACGAAGAGCAGCTCGTCACGTTCCAGGACCACCCGCCACCGGAACACCGCCGGTGGCACCGCGACGAGCGCCGCGATCACGCAGAGTGCCTGCAGGCCCTGGTCCTTGAGGGACTGGTCGTCCCCCGTCAGCAACAGCCACGCGCAGGCGGTGCCGCCGACCAGGCCGAGGAGGCCGGTGAGGACCTTCGCCGGGAGGCTGGGGCGCCAGACGACGCCGCCCGTCGGGCTCTTCGCGACCGTGAGGAACACGGTGTCACCCTAGGGCTCCTGCGCCGTTGCCGCGGGAGAACGCAGCACCTCGTCGACCATCCCACCCCGACGCCTGACTCACTCCGCCCCGGCGCGCTCCGCGAACTGGGTGGCATGGAGGTCGGCGTACAGGCCGTGTGCCGCCATCAGCTCGGCGTGGGTGCCCTGCTCGACGACCGTGCCGTGGTCGATCACCACGATCAGGTCGGCGTTGCGGATGGTGGACAGTCGGTGGGCGACGACCAGGGAGGTGCGGCCCTCCAGGGCGTGATCCAGAGCCTGCTGTACGGCGGCCTCGGACTCTGAATCGAGGTGCGCGGTGGCCTCGTCGAGGACGATCACGGCCGGTGCCTTGAGCAGCAGCCGGGCGATCGCGAGGCGCTGACGCTCACCGCCCGAGAGCCGGTAGCCGCGGTCCCCCACCAGCGTGTCGAGCCCCTCGGGCAGGGACCGCACCAGGGCATCGATCTGGGCCCGCTCCAGGGCGTCCCACATCTGCGCCTCGGTGGCCTCGGGCCGGGCGAAGAGCAGGTTGGCCCGGATGGAGTCGTGGAACATGTGGGCGTCCTGGGTGACGTACCCGACCGTGTCCGTCAGCGAGGCGAACGTGACGTCGCGGACGTCGTGCCCGCCGACGAGCACCTGGCCGGCGTCGACGTCGTAGAGCCGCGCGACCAGGTGGGTCAGGGACGACTTGCCGGCCCCGGAGGGTCCGACCAGGGCGACCATCTGGCCCGGCTCAGCGGTGAAGGAGACCGCGCGCAGCACCTCACCGGAGCCACGTCGGGACCGGCTCACCCCGGCCCCCAGCGAGGGTGCCGACGCCGAGCCAGAGGCCGGGTAGGAGAAGTGCACGTCCCGGAACTCGACGCCGCTCGCGCCGGCCGGCAGCCCCTGCGCGGACTGCTTCTCGGTGATCGCGTTGGGCAGGTCGAGGATCTCGAAGACCCGGTCGAAGCTGACCAGGGCGGTCATCACGTCGATCCTGACGTTGGACAGCGCCTGCAGCGGGCCGAGCAGCCGGGTCAGCAGGATGCTGAGCGCGACCACGGTGCCGATGCTCAGCGAGCCCTTCACCGCCAGGTAGCCGCCGATGCCGTAGACGAACGCCGTGGCCAGCGCCGGCACCAGGGCCATCACCGCCATGTAGGAACGGGTGAACAGCGAGATCCGGACCCCGAGGTCGCGCACGACCGCCGCCTTCTCGGCGTACACCGCATCCTCGTGCGCGGGCCGGCCGAACAGCTTCACGATCAGGGCGCCGCCGACGTTGAACCGCTCGGTCATCGCGTTGCCCAGGTCGGCGTTGCCGTCCATCTGACGCCGGGTCAGCCCGGAGATGCGCTGGCCCACCCAGCGCGACGCGATCCACAGGATCGGCACCATCAGCAGGCACACCACGGTGACCTGCCAGCTCAGGAACAGCATCGTGACCCCGACGACCGCGACGCCGATCAGGTTCGACACCGTGCTCTGCAGGGTCGAGGTGAAGGCGCGCTGGGCACCGATCACGTCGTTGTTGAGCCGCGAGGTCAGGGCGCCGGTCTGGGTCTGGGTGAAGAACGCCAGCGGCAGCCGCTGCACGTGCGCGAAGACCTTCGTCCGCAGGTCGAAGATCAGCCCCTCCCCGATCCGGCTCGACAGCGCCCCCGAGACCACCGAGAGACCAGCACTGACGACGGCGACCAGGGCGACGACCGTCGCCAGTCGTACGACGAGCCCGGTGTCGCTCTTGGCCACGCCGTCATCGATGATCCGCTGCATCAGCAACGGCGGCACCGCGACCATCAGCGCGTCGAGCACCGTGACGACGAGGAAGGCACCGATCTTGGAGCGGTGCGGTCGGGCGAACCCCATCACCCGCAGCAGCGTCTCCCGCTCGACCTTCGCCGTCTTCGCGGTCGGGTCGCCGGTCAGCTGCCCCAGGGCGATCCCAGGCATCGGTCTCATCGGGGCTCCTTCGTCCTGCGGTGCCGACGCCGGCCGGGGCGGCGGGTCGGCGTACGGCAGCGACGATCATCGCACCGACCGTGCGGGCACCCCGGGGTAAGGCAAGCCTGGCTCAGCGCGGGCCGTCGGGGCCGTAGGAGCGGGTCACCGTCGCGACCCGGACCTGGTAGTCGGTGTACCAGGTCGATCGGCCACGCTCCTGGGCGATCAGGTGCTCGGCGACCTGCTTCCACCCTGCGGCAGCGGCGTCGTCGACCCAGTAGGAGACGGTGATCCCGACGTCCTCCCGGGCCGACTCCACCCCCAGGAAGCCGGGCTGCTGGGCGGCGAGGTCGGCCATCCGCTCCGACATCCGGGCGTAGCCCTGGTCCCCCTCGGTGCGCAGCGAGGTGAAGATCACGGCGGTGTAGGGCGGGGTCGGCGTGCGGGCGATCACGCGGTCATGCTGTCGTGCGAGCACGCTGCCCGGCAACCGGAAGGGCGCCGACACGGTGGACCGCCGCGAGGAAGCCGAGGGCGGCGACGAGGTACACGACGCCGAAGGCGATCCGGCCGGCGGGCGGCAGGTAGAACTGCGGCAGCACGCACGCGGTCAGGATCACCCACGGCCAGGGCGCCACGACCAGGAGACGACTCGTCGTCGCGCTCCCGCGCACCCATCGCAGCCACCACAGCCCGATCAGGACCGCCGCGACGGCGATCAGGGCCAGGCCGAGGCCGAACATGGTCATCGCCAGCCCCTGACCGCGGACCTGGGTGACCAGGTCGGCGGCCGTGGTCGGGTCCGGCACCGAGCCGCCGATGACATGGAGGGCGAACGCCTCGGCACCGTAGTACGGCAGCACCAGTACGACGCCCGCCAGCCCGGTCCACCGCGCCGCGGCCGTCAGCGGGCGCGGGTCGAGGTCGTGGATCCGCAGGGCCAGTCGGCCGGCGGAGGCGAGCGCGAGCATGCCACACAGGTGGGCCACCAGCCAGCGGGTCGAGGCGACGGCCGCGGCCAGGTCGGCGTCGCTGCGGGTGTCGCCGTAGGGCCGAAGCAGGAGGTAGAGCGCCATCAGCACGCCCGAGCCCACCAGGGGCGCGGCGAGGTGTGGAGCGGGAGACCGGAAACGAGAACGCTGTTCACTATTCATGCCACCGATTCAAGAACACTGTTCTCTCATTGTCAAGAACACTGTTCTCACTTGTGTGGCAGACTGGTGGGACCCGACCACGGAGCACGAGAGGACCACCGATGGCCGTACGAGAGGAGTCCCGGGCCCGCACCCGGGAGGCGATCCTCGCCGCCGCCCGCGACGAGATCGCCGAGTACGGCGGCGGCGGGCTGTCGATCCGTCGGATCGCGCGGACCGTCGGCCTGGTGCCCTCGGCGCTCTACCGCTATGCGCCCAGCCGCGACGCCCTGCTGACCGAGCTGATCATGGAGAGCTACCACCGGCTCGCCGATCGTCTGACGGTCGACCCGGTGTGGGGCGAGGCCGAGGCCTGGCAGCACCTCGTCGACATACTCCGGGCGTGGGCGATCGAGGCGCCCCACGAGTTCCAGCTGATCTACGGCACCCCGATCCCGGGGTACGTCGCGCCGGCGGAGACGGTGCCCGCAGCGGCTCGGGTGGCGGCGCCCTTCCTCGCGGTCGGCGCCCGGCGGCCGGTGCCCGGCTTCGAGTCCCCCGACCTGCGCACCCAGATGGCCCGGCTCGAGGCCGGCGACCCGTCGGGCACCGCAGCGGTGCTCGCCGAGCTCGCCGCCGTCGTCGGCTTCCTCAGCCTGGAGCTCGCCGGCCACTTCGTCGGCTCGGCCGACCCGGCCGACGGACTGTTCGCCGCCCTGACCGCGCGTCAGATCGGCACCCTGCAGCTGCACTGACGCCCTGCCCCGTTGAACGGGGCAGGGCGTCAGGGTTGCTCGTCGCGGCCTCGGGGGCCGCGCAGGGGCTCAGCTCTCGGTGGAGAGCGAGCCGATCAGCTCCTCGACGCTGGTGAACGACTCGCCCTCAGCACCCTCGGAGCCGCAGGCGCAGCCCTCGCCGCAGCCACCCTCGGGGCCCTGGAGCTGGATCTCGGTGATCTCGCGCTCGTCGTCGAGGATCACGGTGACGGCGCCGTTCGGCAGCTGGGTGGGGGCGAGCAGGACCAGGCCGGCACCCTCGGGAAGGACGATCAGGGAGACCGGGGTGAGGTCGACCCGCAGGTCGGCGACCTTCTCGATCTCCTCCTCCTCGAGCGCGGCGTCGATCTCGTCGGCGACCTCACCGACGATCCGGGTGAACTCCTCGGCGCTGAGGCCGAGCAGGGCGCGGGTGCGCTCGACCATCGCGGCGGCGTCGACCTCGCGGCCCTCCTCCTCGGGGTCGGGGTCGACGTTCACGACGACCTCGACACCGGCCGCCGCGAACGTGGTCTCGCCGTGGATGAAGCCGTCCTCGATCTCGAGCTCGGTGAGCAGATCGGTGGCAGCCAGGGCAGAGTGAAGGGCGGTGAGGCTCATGGCTCCAGTCTCCCACTGGTGTCGGGTATCGCCCCGATCCTGACCGCGCCTCGCGCCGGTGGACGGCGTGGAGTCAACGGTCGGTCGACGGGCGGTTGATTGAATGAGGCATGGCGAAACTCTCGGGCCACTCGTCGCCGTCCCTGGCCGCGCGCACCCACGGCAGCCTCGGCCGCGCGGCCCTGATCCTGGTGGCGTGGCACGTCATCCCGGTGCTCATCGGCATCGGACTGTGGGCGTTCGGCCTGGCGTCGATCTTCGACCACCACCGCTGGATCCCCACCACCCTGGTGTGCGCGTTCGCCCTGCCGACGGTCTTCTGGATCGTGGCGCGCTTCGGCTTCTGGGGCGTCGCCGCGAGCGGCGGGCAGGGCGGCGGCGAGGAGTACATGGAGACCTTCGGCCCGCTCGGCGGCCTCGGGCTCGGCATCCTGCGCTGGTTCCTCCAGCTCATCCTGATCGGCGGGCTGGGCGCTGCCTGCGTGGTGACGTTCACGAACCTGCGGTGGTTCTACCTCGTCCCGCCACCGCAGATCAAGGCGCTGAAGGTCAAGGTCGACGCCATGCCGCTCCCCGCGGACTGGACCCTGAGCAGCAGCTCCAGCGGTGACGACGGCTCGGTGTCGTTCTACAACAAGAGCATGTCGCGCGAGTACGACGTCCCGCACACGGTCACCGCCGCCGACCTGCGCTCCTGGCTGGAGGGACCCGGCTGGACCACCAGCACGTCCCACCCCGGCGGGCCGGCCTTCGGCGCGATCCAGACCGTCTACTGCAGCACCGATCCGACCACCACCTGCAAGGCCCAGCTGATCCCAGCCGCCGGCCAGCACCCCGAGTACACCGTCCAGGCGACGGCGTACGCCGGCATCGACGGCGCCCCGACCCAGGTCAGTGTCTTCGCCGAGTACCGCCAGTACCAGCCCCCGACCGGTGCCTCAGCCGCAGCGTTCGCCCGCGCCGCCGCCGAGCCGATCCCGAGCACCTGGGTGCAGTCCTCGATCGACGGCTCGCAGTCCGACAACGGCGAGGAGGTGATCCGCTGGTTCGGCGTACCGACCTCCTTCACCTTCGCCGATCTGCGCACCTGGTTCTCCGGCCCGGCCTGGACGACCGCCACCGGCGGCACCCGCCCCTGGGGACCGCTGCAGGACGTCTACTGCAAGCCCGAGTCCGACTTCTGCTCCGCGATGACGGACAAGTCCACCACCGGTGGGCGGATCGAGAACCTGCTGGTCAGCTACCACGACGGCAGGGTGATGGTCTCCCTGAACCTGGTCCGCTGACACCCTCGGGCTACTAGCATTCGAGGCATGCTCGGTCCGATGAACCCGCCCCGCCCTCCGTGGCGGGGGTCGGTCACGGAACGGAGCGACTGACAGATATCCCCACGGCTCCGAGGCTGAGAGGACCGAGGCTTCCCTTCCCAATCCTTGCCCGGCCGGGCGCTTCTCCGATCTCGGTCAGCACGGCGCCCCGCCATGGCAGAGTGGGCCGCGTACCCTCTCGGACCGGACACCATCGATGCGCATCCGCGACCCGAGAAGTGGCGCAGAGGCGCACGGGCGCTGGAGTTCTTGGAGGGGGTGTCGAACGTGCCGCTGGTCAACGTCACCGCCGGGGCCACGCGGGACCTTGATCCTCGGCCAACTCGAGGGATCGCTGATGTCTGAAGGCTCCGAGGTCACGACGCCCCCTGCCGCTCCACCGACACGCAGTCCGATAGCGGAGGTCATGCACACCTGCGTACCGGCTGCGACAACGAGCGCGGTACAACTGCTCGTAACCGTGGTCATCACCGGGCTCGTCGGCCACATGGGCGGCACAGCGCTCTATGTCCGGTCGGTCTACCTGCCACTCTCACTCATCCTCACCGCGATCACGACAGGCATCGCGGTCCCGCTCCAGGTAGCGGTCGCCCGCAGTCGTCACGGCAAGGCGATCCCTCCCGACCAGTCGGCCAGGATCGGCTCCTCGGCACGGCTCGCTGTGCTCGCCTTCACGGTCCTCGCCGTACTGGTTGCGCTGGCTGCCGCGCCGCTGGCCGCACTCTCCTCGATGCCTGCCTCCCTGGCCCCGGAGCTGCGTCACTTCTCCCTGCTCATGGTCGTCGCTCAACTGGTCGGGGCAATCGGGGAGCTGAGCGCCGCCACCTTGCGTGGCCTGGGCCGCGCCACGCTCGGCACCCTCGTCTCGATCACCCTCGCCGCGGTGAACGTTGGGCTCGTGGCGCTCATCGGACTGGCTCTCTCAGTAGGGCTCGACGCGCTACCAATCGCTTCGGCCCTAGCCGGCGTCGTCGAGCTCGCGCTCGGTGCGGTCTTGCTGACCCGCTGCCATGTCCTCCGACCGCCGCACCTCGCCCGTTGGGACCCGACGATGGTGCCGACCACCCTGCAGATCGGACTGCCCATCGCGGCCTCGTTCCTCGTGCTGTTCCTCAACAGCGTCGTCATGCTGCACGTGGTCGGCGCCTACGGAGACCGATCCACGCTCGAGGGGTTCAGCAGCGCCCTGACAGTGCAAGACTTAGTCACCATCCCTGCCGTCGGATTCGGCTCCGGCATCGCCGTCCTGGTCAATGCCCGCACCGGTCACCGCGTCAGCATGCTGCGTCACGCGTTTGCCGTGCTCGTGGGCACCTATGCCGTCATCACGATCGTCGTCGTTGCCGCCGCCGCTGCGCTGGTCGACCTACTGCTTCCAGCCGGTGCCGCCGCCGCTCATGCCACCCACTACCTGCACGTGGTCGGTCCGAGCCTCGGCCTGACCGCGATCGCCATCGCCGCGCTGACGACGATGGAGGAGGTCGGTCTCGGCGCTTGGTCGGTCGCGCTCAACCTCACCTTCCTCGTCGGCGTCATCGCGGTGGGCTGGATCGCGGTGGCTGCGAGCGGCACCCTCGACGGCCTTTACATCACGATCCTGGTCGCGGGTCTCATCGCCGGACTGCTCGTGCCGCCATTCGCGTATCACAAGGTCGCGAGACTGGCCTTGCCATGATCGTGAGCACGGCCGTCCTCGGAGCGGTGAACTCGATGGTCATACCGACGGCCCCGTTCCGAGGGCCCGGACGTGCGTGCAATGTCCAAGCTGGCCCAAACCGGGCCCTCAGATCCCCTCGAGGCGGAACTGCCCGCCAGCACCGAAGGCGTCACCGCAAGTCGGCCCTGTTCTCATCAGCAGCGCAACACATTCGACGTGGTGCGTCATCGGGAACACACCGGCGAGGCTACGCGTGATTGCAGGTGTTTGCGCCCGGCTGCGATTGGCAGGCGAAAATGTCCGCTGACCTGCGATGATGTCGATTTCGAACCCCGCTTGTGGCGGTGGTCGGTTGCGGGCCTTTGCGAACCAATGTGCGCCCAAAGTGCGCCCTGCTGTCAGCAGTCGCTGACGGTCGCAAACGACCACAGGTTCGGGTGGTGGCACCGCTCTCCCACAGCGAACCGCGTCGCGCCCCGCCCTCCCGCCCCTTCGGCGCTAGAATCGACTCAGGAGGCGCCCCGATGACCACGCAAAACGTCCCACTCAGCGACCACGGCCGAGAGTACGTCGCTGCTGTCGTCGAGAGTGGAGAGGCGAAGGACGCGGCCGAAGTCGTCGACTTCGCACTCCGGAAGATGGAAGCCGACCGCCGGGCACACGACGCCAAGGTCGAGGCGTTCCGCGAGGCAGTTCAGACCGGGCTTGATGACCTCGAGAACGGTCGATTCACTGCGGTCGCCGCTGAGGACCTCCCCGCGTTTATCAACGGGCTGAGCCCACGTCTCTCCCCGAGGACGCCGGGGCAGTGAAGCCCGAGCCTCACATCTCAGGCTCGGCCCAGAACGACATCGCACACGCGCTGGAGTGGTCCTTCGAGAACTTCGGCGCCGACGCAGAGGCCCGATACTCGGCGCTCATCGCGGCCGCGATCGCACACGCTGCTCAGGACCCCAACACCCTCGGATTCAAGAAACGAGGCGAGTTGCGCGGCGACCTCCTCAGTTGGCACCTCGCCCAGGGCGTCATGCACAGTCCGGGCGGCCGCGTGCGAAAGCCACGGCATGTCCTGATCTGTCGCTGGGTCGGCGATCAGCTCCAGATCGCTCGGCTCCTCCACGAGGTCCAGGACCCGGCCCTGAACTTCGACCCGACAACCGATTGGGAGTAGCGGCAGAGCCGGCCAGTCGGATCTCCATGACGACATCTGGGTCGGACGTTCTCCTGACCTGTACGAACAGGTAGGAAAGCCACTCCGATCAGTGAGAACGCCTCCGGGCACCTTCGGGGGTCTGCTGCACAGATAGGTGACAACGCAGACGTCGAGGTCCTTCAGGATGTGACGCCGCACGCCTTCCGACGCACCGTCGCGACCGAAATCGACGAGTTCTACGACGCGGAAGCGGCCAGCACTCAACTCGGCCACACCTCCAAGGCTGTGACGGAGCGGCATGACATCAGCCGAAAACTCGTCGTTCCGGACTACCGGGCAGCGACCGAACGCCTCGCCCCCGGTGCCCGATCCGGCCACGCGTTGCCGCCGGCGACGTAGCCCGGCTGTGCCCCGTCAAGGGCCGCCCTCCAATCAACCAGAAGCGGGCTCGCAACCTCAAAGCGGGCCCAAACCGGGCACTAAGGCCCCTGCGAGGTGGAATTCCCCGTCAGCCCCAAATGCATCACCGCAGGTCAGAGCCGGTTTTCGTCAGCAAAGCAACACATTCCACGTGGTGCGTCATCGGAAATAGATCGAACGCCCGCAGCTGCGCCAGCTCATAGCCCCCGTCAGCGAACAGCGCGACATCCCGCGCCAGCGCTGCCGGGTCGCAGGCGACGTACGCCACGGCCCTCGGCGAACGGGCGAGCACGGCCTCGACCACGGCGCGGCGGGCGCCCTCGCGGGGCGGGTCCAGGACGACGAGGTCGAACTCGTCGGTGAAGTCGGAGCCCAGCACCGTGGCGACGTCGCCGCAGGCGACCTCGGCCGACGGCACGTTCTGCGCGGAGTACGCCGATGCCCGACGGTCCCCCTCGATCGCGACGATCCGGCCGGTGGGGCCGACGTGGTCGGCGAGGAACGCGGCGAACAGGCCGACGCCGGAGAAGAGGTCCAGGACGGACTCCCCCGGCTGCGGGTCCAGCATCGACAGCACGGTGGAGACCAGGGTCGACGGTGCCCCGGGGTGGACCTGCCAGAAGCCGTCGGCGGCGACGGTGAACCGGTGCTCCTCGGAGCCCACGGCGACGGTCTCCACGACCGTCTCCTCACTACCGGCACCGCCCTCGCGCGCCCCCGGGGCCGCGATCAGGCACTCCTCGACCGGGATCACGTCGTGGGAGCGGAAGGCGCGCATCCCGCGGGCGTGCGGGGCGCCGGGCACGTCGACGTACCGCTGCCGGGTCCGCCAGCGCAGACCCTCGACGTCGCCGGGGACCGCCTCGACCTCGACGTCGACGTCGAGCCCCGCCAGCCGCGACAGCTGCTCGCGGACCACCGTGGCCTTCAGCCCCCGCTGTGCCGCCAGCGTGACGTGCTGGAAGTCGCAGCCACCACAGCCACCCGGTCGCGCGGCGGGGCAGGGCGCCGCCACGCGGTCCGGTGCCGCCGACAGGATCTCGATCGCGTCACCGCGCCAGAACCTGTCGCCGTCGGTGCCTTCGGTGATCTCCAGCACGACCCGCTCCCCCGGCAGGGCGCGCCGGACGAAGACGACCCGCTGGGACTCCCCGTCGGCCACCCGGGCGACGCAGTGGCCGCCGTGGGCGACGGGTCCGACGACCGCCTCGAACCGCTCCCCTACCCGGGAGCGTCCGCGGGGCTGGCGCGCCCGGACCGGGCGCCCACCGTTACCGCGGCCACCGTGACGACGCCGATCGGGCCTGCCCTCGGGCTTCGGGCTCACAGTCGCACCTGCTTGTCTCGGTCGTCGTCACGTCGGATGCTGCCCGGGCGGACCCACGCGGTATCGCGCAGCTCCTTGGCCTTCCGCAGGCCCGAGACCAGCTGGTACGGCACGGAGATGACCATCACCCCGGGGGTGAAGAGCAGCCGCGCCTTGAGCCGCAGCGCCGACTGGTTGTGCAGCAGCGACTCCCACCAGCGGCCGACGACGTACTCGGGGATGTAGACGGCGACCACGCCGCGCGGGTTCGCCTTCCGGATCGCCGTCGCGTAGTCGATGATTGGGCGGATCAGCTCGCGGTAGGGCGAGTGCAGCACCTTGAGCGGGATGTCGAAGTGGCGCTCGTCCCACTCCTCCAGCAGCTTGGCGGTGGTCTCGTCGTCCATCGAGACCGTGACGGCCTCGAGCGTGTTGGGCCGCGTCGCCTGAGCGAACGCGAGCGCCCGCAGCGTCGGCTTGTGCAGCTTGGAGACCAGCACCATCGCGTGCACCCGGGTCGGCATGACCTTGTCCTCGTCGCCGGCCTCGAGCTCCACCTCGACCTTGTCGTAGTGGCTGCGGATGCGCCGCATCACGATGTAGAAGAAGATCATCGCCAGGATCGTGATCCAGGCACCGGCCAGGAACTTCGTGATCAGGACGACCACCAGCACGACGGCGGTGAAGGTCAGGCCGATCGTGTTGATCGTGCGCGAGCGCATCATCGAGCGTCGCTTGATCGGGTCGTGCTCGGCGGCCATCTCACGGGTCCAGTGCCTGATCATGCCGAGCTGACTCAGGTTGAACGAGACGAAGACACCCACGATGTAGAGCTGGATCAGCTTCGTGGTCTGCGCATCGAAGGCGATGATCAGCACCGCGGCCATCACCGCGAGGAAGACGATGCCGTTGGAGTACGCCAGCCGGTCACCGCGCGAGCCGAGGGCACGCGGCGCGAAGCCGTCGCGGGCCAGGATCGAGCCGAGCACCGGGAAGCCGTTGAACGCCGTGTTCGCCGCCAGCACCAGGATCAGGCCGGTCACCGTGACGGTGAGGTAGAAGCCCGGCGGGAAGTCGGCCCAGACCGCCTTGGAGACCTGCGCGATCACCGCGTTCTGGGTGTGGGAGTCGCCCAGCGGCACCCCGTTGAGGGTGAGCCGGTGCTGGTCCGATGGGTCCACGAACCGCAGACCCATCTCCTTGGCCAGCACGATGATGCTCACCATCATCGAGATCGCGATCAGACCGAGCAGCAGCAGCGTGGTGGCGGCGTTCTTCGACTTCGGTCGCCGGAACGCCGGTACGCCGTTGGAGATCGCCTCCACACCGGTCAGGGCCGCACAACCGCTGGAAAAGGCCCGCGCCAGCAGGAACAGCAGGGCCGCGGTCGACAGCGGCGACTCCATCCCCTCGCGCGGGGTGATGTCGAAGTTCGAGCTCTCCACGTGCGGCAGGTTGCCGGTCGCCCACATCACGAACCCGGCCACCGCGGTGCCGAGGATCGCCACCATGAACGCGTACGTCGGCCACGCGAAGGCACTGCCGGCCTCGCGGATCCCGCGCAGGTTCATCGCTGTCAGCACCACCACGAGCGCCACCGCGAGGGTGGCCTCGTGGCCCTGGAACGCGGGTATCGCTGCGCTGGCGTAGTTCGCCCCCGAGGAGATCGACACCGCCACGGTGAGCATGTAGTCCACGATCAACGCGCACGCAACCGTCGTACCGGCGCGAGAGCCGAGGTTGACCGTGGCCACCTCGTAGTCGCCACCACCGCTCGGGTAGGCGTGCACCGTCTGCCGGTAGGAGGCGATCACCGCCGCCATCACGACCGCGACAGCGATCGCGATCTTCCAGGAGAACGCGTACGCCGAGATCCCGGCCAACGACAGCATGATGAAGACCTCGTCGGGCGCATAGGCCACGGACGAGAGCGCATCGCTGGCGAAGACCGGCAGTGCGATCCGCTTGGGCAGCAGGGTCTCCCCCAACTGCGAACTGCGGAGCTTGCGGCCGATCAGGATCCGCTTGGAGACATCGCCGACACCCACGAGGCGCAACGCTACGGCACAGTGCGGCGCTAGGGCTCCTCCACGGCTACGCTCAGCGAGTGCATGTTGTGATCATGGGGTGCGGCCGGGTCGGCTCCACCCTCGCGCGCAGCCTCGAGGACCGGAACCACACCGTCTCGGTGATCGACACCGAGCCCGATGCGTTCCGCCGTCTCGGCCCGACCTTCAACGGTGACAAGATCACCGGTGTCGGCTTCGACCAGGAGGTGCTGGAGAAGGCCGGGATCAGTCGCGCCGACGCCTTCGCCGCCGTCTCCAGCGGTGACAACTCGAACATCATCGCCGCCCGCGTGGCGCGCGAGACGTTCGGGATCCAGCAGGTCGTCGCCCGGATCTACGACCCGGGCCGTGCCGAGGTCTACCAGCGTCTGGGCATCACCACGGTCGCGACCGTGAAGTGGACCTCGGACCAGGTCCTGCGGCGGCTGCTGCCCGCCGGAGCCGAGCCCGACTACCGTGACCCCTCGGGCACGATCCGGCTCGACCAGGTCCCGATCACCGAGGCCTGGATCGGTCAGCGCACGATCCACTTCCAGGAGCAGTCCCAGAGCCGGATCGCCTGGATCGACCGCCTCGGCGAGGGCGTGCTGCCGACCCGCGACTCGGTGATCCAGGAGGGCGACATGCTCCACCTGGTGATGCGCGAGGAGAACGCGCAGCACGTCTACGACACCCTCAACGCCGGTCCTCAGGAGTCCTGACATGCGCGTCGCCATCGCCGGAGCCGGCGCCGTGGGTCGCTCCATCGCCCGCGAGCTGATCATCAACGGCCACGAGATCCTGCTGATCGACAAGAACCCCGACTCGATCCGTCCCGAGCGGGTGCCGGACGCCGAGTGGCTGCTGGCCGACTCGTGCGAGCTCTCCTCCCTGGAGGAGGCCCGCCTGGACCGCTGCGACGTCGTGATCGCCGCGACCGGTGACGACAAGGTCAACCTGGTCACCTCGCTGCTCGCCAAGACCGAGTTCGGCGTGCCCCGCACCGTCGGCCGGGTCAACCACCCGCACAACGAGTGGCTCTTCACCGAGGCGTGGGGGGTCGACGTCAACGTCTCCACCCCGCGGATCATGTCGGCACTGGTCGAGGAGGCCGTCACCGTCGGCGACCTGGTCCGGCTCTTCACCTTCCGCCAGGGCAACGCGAACCTGGTCGAGATCGTGCTGCCCGCCGATTCGCCGTACGTCGGCAAGCAGGCCGGTCTGATCCCGTTGCCGGACAACTGTGCCCTGGTCACGATCCTGCGCGACGGGATGGTCTACACCCCGGACCCGGCGCAGCCGATCGAGTCGGGCGACGAGCTGATGTTCATCGTCCCGGCCGACAAGGAGGACGAGCTCGAGCGGATGCTCGCCCCGTCCAAGCACGGCGGCTGACCCACCGCGCAGACCAGATCGGGCCCGGCTCGCGGATCACTCCGCGGGCCGGGCCCGATGCGTTGGTCGGTGAGCCTGACCAGGCTCACGCAGACTCAGGCGGGCTCAAGCAGGCTCAGGCTTGGTGCCGGCCGCGCTCGGCTCCACCGGCGTCGCGTTGCGCGCCAGCAGCCAGATCATCGCCGCCCACGAGCCGATCCGCAGCACCCAGCCCAGGCCCAGGCGCAGCACGACGATGATCGCGACCGCGGTCGAGGCGGTGATCGCACCGGTGTGACCCAGCAGCCACAGCGGCCCCTGGCCGATCACTCCGACGGCGCCGGGCAGCAGGAAGAGCCAGGTCAGGCGCTGGCACAGCCGCACCACCTGCTTGTCCTCGTGCCAGGCCACCGGATCGCCGCTGACCGAGCCGACCATGAAGCCGATCACCGGCCAGCCGGCCAAGCAGGAGATCCCCATCACGATCGTGTAGACCCCGCTCCAGATGATCCCGGGCAGGAAGTAGGCCAGTGCCTGGTCCGAGGCCGAGCCGCCGCTGCCCGCGGCGATCCTGACGAAGACCCAGCCGATCAGGATGCCGAAGATCGCGTTGAGCACGTACTGCGTCGAGGAGCGCTGCACCAGCCGCACCACCAGCGCCGCGACCGCGACGCCACCGGCACACAGCAGCGCCAGCTTGAGGTCCTTGGTGGTGAGCCACAGGATCGTGAAGATGATCGACGGCACACCGGCCTCGATCATGCCGCGCTTGCCGCCCAGGGACTGCGCCATCTGCCGCCGTACGACGGCCTCGACGGTGTCCAGGGAGGCGGGCGCGGTCGGCTGCTCACCGTCGTGCAGCACCTCGTGCACGACCTCCGAGACGGTCTCCGCGAAGGACTCCGGCTCGGTGGCGGGCTCCGCCGCGGCGGCAGCGTTCTCGCCGGGCTCGGGGCGCTGCTCGCTCACGGGATCAGCTCGTAGCGCGGGTTGTAGAGCACCCGGGCGCCGTCGTACGCGCCGATCCTGCCGGCGACCTGGATCGAGCGTCCGGGCACGATGCCCGCGATCCGGCGACGGCCCAGCCACACCACGGTCACCACGCCGGTGCCGTCGAAGAGCTCGGCCTCCAGGGCCGGCACCCCGCCGCGCGGACGCAGCGTCACGGTCTTGAGGATGCCGCGCAGGCGGACCTTCTCCCGGTCAGGTGCCTCCGCGATCGCGTAGACGTCCTGGGCGCGGTAGGCCTCCTGGAGATCGCGTGCCTCCAGGCTGTCGTTGTTGGCCCAGGCGCTGAGCCGGTCACGCAGCTTGCCCATCGGGGATCAGGCGTCCGGGGACTGCTGCTGCACCGGCATCACCAGCGGCAGCGCCTCGCCGACCGGCAGGGCGTGGTTGCCACGGCGCACGACCGAGGCGGCGATGCCCTGGAGCCAGGTGCCGGCGTACTCGCCGTCGACGGCCGGGCGACCGATCAGGGTGGCGCGCAGCATCCAGCGCGGGCCGTTGATGCCGATGATCCGCGAGGCCTGGACACCCTCGGTGCCGTCGGGCATCACGACCGGCATCTGGCCGACGAGGTGGACGCCCCACGGGCCGTCGATCTCCTCGCTGACGCCACCACGCGAGGTGATGTCGGCGGCCAGCTGGGGCCGGATCTCGGTCCACAGGTCGCCGTTGCGCGGGGCGGCGAAGGCACGCAGCTCCAGGGCGCCCTCGTCGGAGGTGAGCAGGACGGCCTGGACCTCCTGGGTGTTCTCGTCGATCTGCAGGCGCAGCTCGCAGTTGGGCACCGGCGCGACCAGGATGGAGCCCAGGTCGACGCGGTCGACCTGGTCCATCGGCACCGGGATCGCGTCGATGTCGTAGGGCCCGATCGGCACCTCGATGGTCTCGGCGGCCTCGGTCCCCTCCGCGCTGGGCGCGGACGGGTCGGACGACTCAGGCGTGCTCGGGGCGGCCTCGACCTCAGGCGCTGCCTCGGCGGGCGTGGACTTGCGACGGAACTTCAACGGACTACTTCCTGACGAACCTTGGATGGTGCCTGGCAGGGGCGGCGGCCTAGAGGCCGGCCGTTCCCGTGGAACCGTATCCTCCCGCACCGCGTACCGACTCAGGAAGCGACTCCACTTCCACGAACGTAGCGCGCTCGACCCGCTGGATCAGCAGCTGGGCGATCCGTTCACCGCGGCGCAACTCGATCGCCTCGTGCGGGTCGTGGTTGATCAGCAACACCTTGATCTCGCCGCGGTAGCCGGCGTCGACGGTCCCCGGCGTGTTGACGATGGAGAGTCCGTGCCGGGCGGCCAGGCCGGAGCGGGGGTGCACCAGAGCGACGTACCCCTCCGGCAGAGCAATCGCGACACCGGTCGGGACCAAGGCCCGCTCACCGGGTGCCAGATGCAGATCCACCGTCGTCATCAGGTCCGCACCCGCGTCGCCGGGGTGCGCATAGGACGGAATCGGGAGCTCAGGGTCGAGCCGGACCAGTGCGATGTCAACCACCCGGGGACCCTATGGGAAACTTGATGATTGTGACCACCTATAGCGAGCGGCTGTACGTCCCGCTGCGCTGGTGGGTCCAGGGAGTCATGTTCGTGGCGTCGCTCTGGCTCGCCCTCATCGTCGCGGTCCCCGAGCCGTGGGCCTGGTCCATCGCCGGCGCCATCCTGGCCCTCCTCGCACTTGCCTTCGTCGCCTACGGCTCGGCCCAGATCTCCGTCCGTGACGGTGAGCTGTACGCCGGTCCCGCCCGGATCGACGGCCGCTGGCTCGGTGCGGTGGAGGCGCTGGACGAGGCCGCCGCGCGCCGCATCGCCGGCCAGGACGCCGACGTGCGCGCGTTCCTGCTGATGCGCCCCTACCTCAAGCGTGCGGTCCGGATCGAGATCACCGACCCGGCCGACCCCGCACCGTACTGGCTGGTCTCCACCCGCCGCCCCGACGCGCTCGCTGCGGCTGTCCGTTCCCTGACGGAGACCTCCTCCGACCGCTAGAAGCCCGGTCGATGCCCTAGGCTCCCCCTATGGCGAAGAAGTCGAAGAAGAAGTCGGCCGCGAACGGATCGAAGGTCTACGGTCTGGCCGCCAGCGCTACGGCCGTCGGTGCCGCGACGATCTTCAAGAAGACCCTCGACATGTCCTGGAAGGCGGTCACGGGCAAGAAGCCGCCGACCAACCCCGCCGACCCCGAGGTCGCGACCTGGGAGGCAGTGACCTGGGCCGCCGCGACCGGCGCCGGGGTGGCGCTGGCCAAGCTGGTCGCTCAGCGCGCCGTCGCCAACTACCAGAAGCGCTCCGCCCTCCCGGCCACCTCCCCGGCCCTGGAGAGCGTGAGGAAGTCGACCCGCGCCCGGCGCTGAGGCGGCACCGAACCTTCAGACACGAAGAAGGCCCACCCCGACGGGATGGGCCTTCTTCGTCGATTCAGATCATGCGCAGTCGCGACAGATCATCTTCTTCGCGTCCGCCAGCTGCGACCGGTGATGCACCAGGAAGCAGCTCATGCAGGTGAACTCGTCATCCTGCTTCGGCTTGACCTCGACGGCAAGCTCCTCATGCGACAAGTCCGCACCGGGGAGTTCGAAGGCTTCGGCCGCTTCGGCCTCGTCCTCGTCGACCTTGCCCGAGTTCTTGTCGTGACGGCGCGCCTTGAGCTCTTCGATGCTCTCCTCTGACTGCTCTTCCTCCGTCTTACGCGGGGCGTCGTAGTCTGTGGCCATCCGTCATCACTCCCTCTCTGCTCGGGCGGTGATTGTGCACTATCGCGGCACTGTTCGCCCAGTTCTCGCACACTTGCCCGAATCTCGTCGCCTGAACCGTGCTGGCACGCGGAGTATTCCCGCCGTCACCCGAATCACACAACTGTTCTAGATCGAGATACCCACAATCACGCATGGGACCGGTCTAGTGGCTCGACTCAGGGGCGTGAGCCAGTCCCGGAACCGGCTCCGAAACCGGCGTCGAGAGCCAGGTCCCGGACGTCGTCGAAGGACGCCGCAGGGGCGCAGACCACCAGGTCCCGCCCAGCCAGCCCCGGCAGCACCTCCCAGCGCGCACCGGCCGCCTCGGCGATCAGCGCACCCGCGGCGTAGTCCCACAGGTTCACCCCGACCTCGACGTACGCATCGGCCTGGCCGACGGCGATCTTGCACAGCTCCAGGGCCGCCGAGCCGTGACGTCGGATGTCGCGCACCCGGGGCAGCAGGCTCACCAGGGCCGCCGCCTGCTGCCGGCGTACGTCGGCGTCGTAGGAGAACCCGGTGATCACCAGCTGCTGGGACAGCGGCACCGGGGCTCGTACCCCGATCCGCTGCCCGGGGCCGTCGAGCACCTCGGCCTGGAGGCCTGCGGCCCCACGCCGGGCGCGGTAGGCGGTGCCGGTGGCGACGTTGAGCACCACCCCGACACTCAGCACGCCGTCGACCTCGGCGGCAATCGAGATGGAGAACTCGGGCAGGCCGTAGAGGAAGTTCACGGTGCCGTCGATCGGGTCCACGATCCAGCGCACGGCGGCGCTGCCAGCGTCTCCCGCGTCTCCCGCGTCCCCGGCACCACCGGTGGCACCGCCCTCCTCGCCCAGGAAGGCGTCGGACGGCCTGACCTCGCCGATCAGGCGCCGGATCAGCGCCTCGGAGTCACGGTCGGCCTGGGTGACGACATCGACCTCGGAGCTCTTGGTGGCGGCCACGGCGACCCCGGCTGCGGCACGCTCGCGGACCAGGTCGGCGGCGGCGCGGGCGGTGTCCAGCGCCAGGTCGGCCAGGGCGTCGATGTCGAGAGGACCGCGGCTGCTCATCAGGAGTCCTGTCCGCACAGGGCGGGCCGGTCGACCCGGCCGGCACAGCAGCCCACCGGGCAGCGGTCCCACAGCGCGCCGATCTCCCCCATGCTGGCCGGGGCGACGGCCTCGCCGCGCTCGCGTGCGGCCCGCTCGACGAGCAGGTCGCGGACCGCGGCGACGAAGCGCGGGTCGGTGCCGGCGGTGGCCGAGCGTCGTCCCTCGATGCCGAGCCGGGCACAGGTGGCGAGCGCCTCGGTGTCGAGGTCGTAGACCACCTCCATGTGGTCGGAGACGAAGCCGACCGGGATCATCACCACCGCACCGACACCCTCGGCGGCCAGCTCCTCGAGCCGGTCGTTGACGTCGGGCTCGAGCCACGGCATCCGGCCGTCGCCGGACTTGGAGCAGAAGACCAGCTCGTGGCGCCGGGCCAGGCCGGTCTGGGCACTGATCTGTTCGGCCACCACGGCGGCCACGTCGAGATGCTGGCGCAGGTAGGCACCGCCCTCGCCCGGCGCCCCCGAGGCGGCGTTCATCGACTCCGGGATGGAGTGCGTGACGAAGAGCAGCACGGCATCGTCGCGGCGCTCGGCCGGGAGGTCCTGGAGCGCGGCCAGCGCGCCGTCGACGACCGGCTCGACGAAGCCGGGGTGGTTGAAGTAGACCCGCAGCTTGTCCAGCACCGGGGCACCCTCGACGGCGTGGAAGGCGTCGTAGAGGTTCTCCCGGTACTGCCGGCACGAGGAGTACGACGAGTAGGCGCTGGTCGCGAAGACGGCGGCCCGGGTGATCCCGTCGGCCTGCATCTGGGCGACGGTGTCGGTCAGGTAGGGGTCCCAGTTGCGGTTGCCCCAGTACACCGGGACGTCGATCCCGTTGGCGGCGAAGTCCTCGCGCAGCGCGGCCAGGAAGGCACGGTTCTGGTCGTTGATCGGCGACTTCCCCCCGAACCCGAAGTAGTGCTGGCCGACCTCGACGAGGCGCTCCCGGGGGATCCCCCGGCCCCGGGTGACGTTCTCCAGGAACGGGACCACGTCCTCGGGCTTCTCCGGGCCGCCGAAGGAGACCAGCAGCAGGGCGTCGTACGGGTGCACATCCATGCCCCCACACTATTCGGCCCGCCGACGTGCCCAGCGCACCCCTCATAGCGAGGTCACAGCGCACACCGAGGAGAAAAGTAAAGAGAAAAGTAAAGATCTCCCGGTGGCCGAGCGGGTGGTGCTCCACATCGGAGCGATGAAGACAGGAACGACGTATCTCCAGGCGGTGCTGGACTCCAACCGGGACCGGCTCGCTGCCGGCGGGGTCGTCACCGGACGTCTGCTCGGCCGGCCATCAGGGGCTACCGCCAAGGTGCTCGCCCGCCCCTCCTCGGCCGAGGCCGCCCGGCCCTGGCACGAGCTGGCCGAGCGCGCCCGCCGCTCCCCCGCCCCGACCGCGGTGATCTCCTCGGAGTTCCTCAGCTTCGCCAAGCCGCACCAGATCGACGCCCTGCTGCGCCCCTTCGCCGGCCTGCGGGTCGACGTGGTGCTGGTGGTGCGCGACCAGGTCGGCGGCCTGGCCTCGCAGTGGCAGACGTTCAGCCGCAACTTCGGCGACGCCGGCTGGCCGCAGTACCTGCGCCTGATCGACCCGGCCCGCGGCGGCGACCCCGCCAGCCGGTCGTGGCGGACCTACTACCGTGCCCAGGAGATCGACCGGATCGTCACCGACTGGGGTGCCCACCCCGGAGTGGCGCACCTGCACGTGCTGCCGCTGCCCCGCTCCCGGGCCGAGGAGCACCCGCTGTGGCGTGCCTTCGCCGAGATCGCCGGGGCCACCCACGTCGACGTCGAGCACCCCGTCGGCCGGGTCAACCAGTCGGTGGGCCACGAGTCGGCCCAGATGCTTCAGGACCTCGGCCGTCGCTGGCACCAGGCGGGCCACCCCGTCGGCCTGGTCCGTCAGGTGATGCGACCCCTGATCGCCGACGCCCTGGAGCCCCGGCGCGCTGTCGAGCACCTTCCCCAGCTCGACCGCGCCGGGTGGGACTTCGCGGTCGGGCGCAACGAGCGCGCCCTGCTCGCGCTCAGCGCCGGTGCCCGTTCCGGCCTGGTGCAGGTGCATGGCCGGATGGAGGACCTGACCACGTCGGTACGTCGGGCCGACCTGCCCACCACCGCGCCCGCACCCCGCTCCCACGAGCTTCGCAGTGCCGCCCGGGCGCTGTGGCGCACCGCGGCCGAGTCCCGGGTGCTGGTCCCCGGCTCGGCCGACCGGGCGACGGGCCGCCCGCCGCGGACCTACCGCGGCACCCTGCGGGCCGCCCACGACCTGATCACCTCCTCCGAGCACTGGCAGCAGACGGTGGCTGCTGCGGCTCCGAGGGCGGCGGTCTAGGTCGCCGACCCACTAGCCTGTCCGGCATGGCCGAGTGGAAGAACTGGTCCGGGCTGGAAGCCGCCTCCCCCGCACGGGTGCTCACACCGCACTCGGCCGAGGAGGTGGCACGCGTCGTCACGGCCGCCGCCCTGGGCGGGCAGAAGGTGAAGATGGTCGGCACCGGCCACAGCTTCACCGGGATCTCCGCCCCCGTCAGCGGTGCCAACGGCCTGATGCTCTCCCCGGTCGCCCTGACCGGCATCACCGCCATCGACCGTGAGGCGATGACGGTGACGGCCAAGGCCGGCACCCAGCTCAAGCACCTCAACGCCGCCCTGGCCAGCCTCGGCCTGTCGCTGCACAACATGGGCGACATCGCCGAGCAGACCCTGGCCGGCGCGATCTCGACCGGCACCCACGGCACCGGCGGCCGGGTCGCCGGCCTGGCCGCTCAGGTGGTCGGCGTCGAGATGGTCACCGCCGACGGCTCCCTGGTCGCCGTCACCGAGGAGGACCCCGACCTGCTGGACCTGGTCCGGGTCGGTCTGGGCGCCCTCGGCATCCTGGTCTCGATCACGTTCAAGGTCGAGCCGATCTTCGGCCTGCGTGCCACCGAGACCCCGATGGCCTGGGACGAGTTCGTCGGACGGTTCGACGAGCTGATCGCCGACCACGCCGGCGTACCCGCGCATCTGGATGCGTACTGGTTCCCGCACACCGACCGGATCTCGACCAAGCGCAACGTCAGGGTCGGCCTCGACGAGCTCGAGCCGCTGCCCGCCTGGAAGGCCTGGCTCGACGACGACGTCACCCAGAACGCCGTCTTCGGCGCGCTGTGCCGGGCGACCAACCGCTTCCCCGGCGCGATCCCGACGGTGAACCGGGCCGCCTCCCAGCTGCTGGCCGCGCGCACCTACGCCGACCGCGCGCACAAGGTCTTCATCGCCGAACGACGGGTCGTCTTCCGCGAGATGGAGTACGCCGTCCCGCTCGCCTCCGGCCTTGAGGTGCTGGCCGAGTGTCGCCGGGCGATCGAGGCCTCCGACCTGGCGATCAGCTTTCCCGTCGAGCTCCGGGTGGCCCAGGCCGACGCCCCGGCGCTGTCCACGGCGCACGGACGCGACACCTTCTACCTCGCCTTCCACGTCCACCGCGACGTGGACCACCGGCCCTACTTCGACCTGCTGGAGCCGATCCTGCGTGCGGCCGACGGCCGTCCGCACTGGGGCAAGGTGCACACCCGCACCCGGGCGGACCTGGAGCCCGCCTACCCGCGCTTCGGCGAGTTCACGGCGCTGCGGGACCGCCTGGACCCCGGCCGCCTCTTCGCCAACCCTTACCTCGATCGAGTGCTCGGGCCCTGACCCACGCCTCGGAGACGGGGCGCGGCATCGGCGCGTTCCAGTCGTTGCGCAGCGCGATCATCCGCCACCCGAAGCAGACCGCACCGCCAACGAACGCCGCCCAGCCGTCGGAGACGTCGGCCCGGACCAGTGCCACCGCGATCGCGGCGCCGGTGACGGCCGGGGTGGCGTACAGCCCGCTGCGGAAGACGTCGGGCAGCCGGTTGCCGAGCATGTCGCGCAGCACCCCGCCGCCGATCGCGGTCAGCAGACCCATCAGCACCGCGGGCACGGCGTCCAGGCCGTAGTCCAGTGCCTTGAACGCACCGACCACGGCAAAGAGGGCCAGGCCGATGGCGTCGATCGCCTCGATGGTGGCCTCGGCCCTGCTGATCGCGGGGTGGAAGAAGAACGTGATCAGGCCGGCCACCGCGACCGCGGCGAGCAGCCACGGGTCGGAGAACGCCGCCGGCGGGGTGGCCCCGATCAGCACGTCGCGCATCATCCCGCCGCCCAGGCCGGTGGTGCCGGCCAGGATCAGGACGCCGATGATGTCCATCCCCCGATTGACCGCCACCAGGCCACCGGAGATGCCAAAGACGAGCACACCGACCAAGTCCAGGAGGTCGATCAGAAGCGACGGATCAGAGCCCACAAGGAGACGTTAATGGCGTGGCAACGTGAACCTGGAATGCCGAACCCTTAGGCTCGTCCTATGTCGGCCGAAGAACTGCCCCACGACGTTGCTGGTCCCAGGACCGAGCAGCAGACGTGGACGGTCGCCTCGATCAGCCGTGACGGCACCCGCATGCTGCTGGTCGACGCCGACGGAAACGAGATGTCCGTGGCGGTTGCACCCACCGCGCTGCCGCGGCGATCGGAGAAGACGACAGTGAACCAGACCCCCAGCCTCCGCCCCCGCGACATCCAGGCACGGATCCGCTCCGGTGAGAGTCCCGAGTCCGTCGCCGAGGCGGCCGGCACCAGTCTCGAGCGGATCATGCCGTTTGCCGCTCCGGTGATGGCCGAGCGCGAGCACATGGCCGGGCGCGCCCAGAAGGCCAGCGTGCGCCGGCAGGCGACCGAGTCGACCGCCCGCACCCTCGGTGACGCGGTGGCGCTCCAGCTCGCCACCACCGACGGTGTCGAAGACGCTGTCGAGTGGGACGCCTGGCGTCGCACCGACGGCCGGTGGGCGCTGGTCGCGCTCTACACCACCGCCGCCCGCTCCGGTGCCGGTGAGTTCACCTTCGACCCGCCGGGCAACTACGTCTCGCTGGACAACGACGACGCTCGCTGGCTCGTCGGCGACCTCGTGGTCGAGGCTCCGGCCGCGCCGGTGCTCGACGACCTGAGCGCTGCCCGGGTGCGTCGCGACTCCCGCGACGACGACCAGCCCGCCGCCACGCTGGCACCGAAGCCGACCTGGACCCCCGCGGTCCCCCCGCTGGCCCCGGCTATCCCGGAGCCGGTCGAGGACGTCGTACCGGTGCAGGAGGCGGCCCCGGTCGCTCCCGCGGCCCCGGTCGAGGCTCCTGCCGAGCCCGCCGCGCAGGCCCCCGCCGAGACCGTGGCGGAGCCCGTGGTCGAGGCTCCGGTCGCCGCCCCCGCGGCGCCGAAGAAGGCCAAGCGTCGCGGTCGCGCGTCGGTCCCGTCGTGGGACGAGATCATGTTCGGCGGTGCCGGTGACGCGGAGAAGTCCTCGGACTCCTCCGACTCCGACCCGGCCTGAGCCGGCGACGCCGTCCGCTTCATGGCTGAGCTGCGCTTCTACACCGGCCCGATGGACTCCGGAAAGTCCACTCTGGCCCTCCAGACCGACCACAACCGGGCTGCCCGCGGCCTCGCCGGGCGTCTGTTCACCGTGCACGACCGTGCCGGGCAGGCCCTCGTCTCCAGCCGTCTCGGCCTGACCCACGAGGCCATCGAGGTGCCGCCGGACTTCGACTTCTGGCGCTACACCGTCGACGCGCTGACGCACGGGGCGCGGATCGACTACTTCATCTGCGACGAGGCCCAGTTCTACACCACCCGGCAGATCGACGACCTGGCCAAGATCGTCGACGAGCTGCAGATCGACGTCTACTGCTTCGGCATCCTGACCGACTTCCGCTCTAAGCTCTTCGAGGGCAGCGCTCGCCTGGTCGAGCTCGCCGACTCCACCCAGGTGCTCCAGGTCGAGTCGCTGTGCTGGTGCGGCAAGCGCGCTACCCACAACGCCCGGGTCGAGGACGGCATCATGGTCACTGAGGGTGACGTGATCGTCGTCGGCGACGTCGAGGCCGAGCTCACCTCACCCGGCGAGGTCACCTACGAGGTGCTGTGCCGTCAGCATCACCGGCGTCAGCTGACCGCCGGACGGGCCAAGGCTGTCTCCTTGGCCGCCGAGCCGCTGCCGTTCGACTGAGCGGCCGCCCGCCTGGGGCCCGCTAGTCGAGCAGGATCGGGATCAGCATCTCGTCGGCCGTCAGCGACCCGTGCAGTCCCACCAGGGTGGTCTCGTACGGGAAGGACGCCGAGGACATCACCGCGTGGGTGCCTCGGCTGGCGACCACGATGTCGCCCAGGCGCGGCAGCACCTGGGGCACCACGGTGCCGAACCAGCCGGCCTCGATCGCCTCGGTCCGGGTGAGCACGTCGGCCTTGTCGCCGAGCACCTCGCGCCAGGTGGCCGCGACGTCCTCGACCGCACCGCTGCGGCAGTACAGGTGCCGGAAGCGCGCCTCGCCGCCGAGCAGGGCGACCCCGTCGCGCAGCCCCGGGGTGGTGTCGACGTCGGTGCGGTCCTCGGGACCGCAGTCGATCATGCCGTGGTCGGCCACCACCAGGAGCTTGACCGTGTGCGGCAGCGACTCGCGCAGCTGCTCGGCCTCGGAGTCGATGATGGACAGCTGCTGGAGCCACGGGCTGGAGGCGACACCGTGCCGGTGCCCGGTCCAGTCCAGGTCGCCGTCGTACAGGTAGGTGATCGAGCCACGCTCGGCCGAGGCGATCGATGCGGCGGCGATCCGCTCGCCGACCTTGTCCGCGCCGATGAACTCCGCACCGCGGTGCGCCGCCTCGGTGAGGCCGGAGCCGGCGTACTCGCGCTTGTTGATCACCGCCACCGGCGTGCCTGCCTCACGCAGGCTCTGGAACGTCGTGCGGTTGGGCTGCCACTCGTGCGGGTCGATGTCCTTGCTCCACTGGAGCGCATTGAGCAGCCGGTCGGTGCCGGGGATCCGGCTGGTGTAGCCGACCAGGCCGTGCGCGCCCGGGGTCAGCCCGGTGCCGAACGAGGTCAGGCTGGTCGCCGTGGTCGAGGGCACGCCGGCGGTGCCGGGCTCGGCCAGCAGCGAGGAGAGGTACGGCGCCGCGTGGGCGTAGCGACGCAGGACGTTGGCCCCCAGGCCGTCGACCAGGAAGACCACGTACGCCGAGGCATCGGGCAGCTCCAGCTCGGTGGGCGTGGCCAGGCCCCCGAGGTCGAGAGCATGGGCGATCGCCGGCACGACGTCGCCCAGCGACCGCCGCCCGTAGGCAGGGGTGACGAACTCGTCGTGCCCCGCGGTCGGCGTGCTCACGCGACGTAGGACAGCGCTGAGAGGGCCTGGGCGAAACGCAGCAGGCCGGCAACGGCCTCCGGGCCCTCGGCAGCAGCCGAGACCCGCAGCGAGAAGTCATCGGAGTTGAGCAGACCGGTGTAGCCGTGGTCCGCCTCGCAGTTCGGGTCGGCGCAGCCGGCCGGCTCCAGGTCGATCCGCTGCACCGCTCCCCAGCCCAGGCTGAGCACCGCCTCGGCGGCAGCGGGCCGGCCCGAGGTCGGGTTGGCGCTCATCCGGGTGACGACCACCGAGGTGAGCGAGGAGAGCCGGATCGCCTCGGTCGAGGTCGACGTGTACGGCTCGGGCAGCAGGTCGTCGCCGGGGTGCTCGTCGGTGTGGGCCAGGATCAGCCGGGTCGGGGTCAGCACCAGCACCGAGAGGTGACGTCGGACCTCGTCGTGGTCGAAGGTCGGCTCGTGGTGCACGAAGAAGTCGACCACCCGCTCCCCCGCCACGGCCCCGCCGACCCCGTCGGCCACGACCTCCGGGTAGTAGCCCGTCAGGTCGATGGCGTGGCGCAGATCAGCGGTCCGGTCGACCTCGGCGTGACTCGGATGGGTGGTGCTCATAGGGGTCAGTCTGTCACGACCCGACCGGGTCAGTTCGGGATGGTGTCGCCAGGCAGCGACGGCATCCGGCGGACGAACCAGTCCGAGCGCGGATCGAGCACCGGCTCGACCCGGGCCCCGGCCGTCAGGACGCTGGCACCGTCGGGTCCGGCCAGGACCAGATCGAGGGTCAGCGCACTGATCTGGGGCAGGTCGTTCTGGAGCTGGGCGACCCGGCGGATGAGGCGTTCGACCTCGTCCACGTCGACCACCTCGGCACCCCGGTAGCCGAAGAGCATCGGAGCCGCCTTGACCTCGCGCACCATCGCCGCGGCGTCGCGCTGGGACAGTGGCGGGATCCGGTAGCTCCGGTCGCCGAGCAGCTCGCTGAGCGGTCCGGCGATGCCGAAGGAGACCACCGGCCCGAAGAGCGGGTCCTCGATCGAGCGGATCATCAGCGGCACACCGGGCGGGGCGAGGCGCTGCACCACGAAGCTGGACGCGGTCCCCCGACCGGCGAGGTCGCCGGTGAAGCCGGTCAGCGCACGCCAGGCCTCCTCCATCGTGTGGTCGTCGACGATGTTGCGCCACACGTGGGCCTGGTCGGGCCGCTCGCGCAGGTGGTCCGCGGTCGACTTGAGCACGACGTCCCAGCCCAGGTCGCGGGCGGCCTCCTGGGCGTCGGCCAGGGTGTCGACGGCACGCGTGGGCCACAGCTCGATGCCGAAGCACGACAGCACCCCGGCGAGCTCGTCGCGGGTCAGGTCACCGCCGAGCGGGCGCTGCTCCAGGGCGGTCGTGACGATCGCCCGCGCCCGGCTCAGGTCTGCGGCGGCGGTCTCGATCATCGGGCCGTCCGGGGTCCGCAGCCACACGGCGTACTCGACGACGCGGGCCAGCGCACGGACCGCACTCTCCACCGAGGAGTACGACGGCACCGAGCCGCGTCCGGCCGTCGAGCCGGCGACGTCGGGGACGCGCAGCAGCTCCGGGACACCCTCGGCGCCCAGGAAGGAGGCCAGCAGCGGCTTGTCAGACTGCTCCCCCACGGCGGCAAGAACGTTGGCGATCTCCTCGCCGCTGATCGACAGCGGCGGGATGTAGACGGCGACCACGGCGTCGACCTCGGGGTCGTCGATGGCCTGGTCGAGGGCGTCCTCGAACTCCTCGGCGGTCGGAATCGAGGAGAGCGGGATCTGCCGGTTGACCACCAGCCCGGCACCGGCGGCGGCGTCGGCGGCGAGCAGGCCGAGCGCGTCGGAGTTGCCCACGATCGCGACCCGGCGACCCCGCGGCAGCGGCTGGTGGGCGAGCAGCTGGGCGACGTCGAACATGTCTTCGAGGGTGTCGACCTGGATCACGCCGGCCTGGCGGAACATCGCGTCCACCGCCTGCGGCGGCGCGGCGATCTTGCGCACCGCGTGGCCCATCGGCACACCCTGGGTGGTGCGGCCCGACCGGACCGCGACGATCGGCTTGCGCAGCGAGACGCGGCGCGCGATCCGGGAGAACTTGCGCGGGTTTCCGAGCGACTCCAGGTACATCATCACGACCTCGGTGGAGTCGTCCTCCTCCCAGTACTGCAGCAGGTCGTTGCCCGAGACGTCGGCGCGGTTGCCGGCGCTGACGAAGGTGGACAGACCCAGGCCACGACTCTGCACCTTCTCCAGGATCGCCGAGCCGAGCGCACCGGACTGGCAGAAGAAGCCCGCTCGACCGCGCGGCGGCATCACCTGGGAGATGGAGGCGTTGATCCGCACCGACGGGTCGGTGTTGATGATGCCCAGCGCGTTCGGGCCGATGATCCGCAGCCCGTACGAGCGCGAGAGCCCGACCAGGCGGCGCTGACGGGCGCGTCCCTCCTCCCCGGTCTCGGCGAAGCCGGCGGAGATGATCACCAGACCGTGGATGCCCTTGGCGGCACAGTCCAGGACGACGTCCTGGACCGCCTCGGCCGGGACGGCGACGATGGCCACGTCGACGTCGGCGTCGATGTCCTGGACGCGCTTGTACGCCGGCATCCCGGAGACCGCACTGGAGTTCGGGTTAACCACGTAGACCCGGCCGGTGAAGTCGGCGTTGACCATGTTGCGGACCAGGACCTGGCCGATGGTCTCCTGACGCCGCGACGCACCGATGATGGCGACCGAGCGCGGGTTGAGGAAGCGGCTGATCGAGGCGGCCTCGGCCTCGTGTTCGCGGTCGAGCATCACCCCGATGGCGGTCTCGGTGGGCTCGATCGGGAACTCGAGCCTGATGATCCCGTCCTCGTAGCCGCTGGCCACCCGGTAGCCGGCGTCGCGGAAGGTCTGGATCATCCGGGAGTTGTCGGGCAGCACCTCGGCGATGAAGGAGGAGATGCCGCGCTCGCGGCCCGCCTGGGCGAGGTGCTCGAGCAGGATCTGGGCGATGCCGCGGCCCTGGTGCTGGTCGCTGACCAGGAAGGCGACCTCGGCCTCGCCCGGGGTGACCTCGTCGTAGCGCCCGGTGGCGATGATGTCACCGCCGAGGATCACCACGAACGCCACCCGGCCGACGTTGTCGACGTGGGTGAAGCGGTGCACGTCGCGCTCGGACAGGTGCGGCATCGGGGAGAAGAAGCGGTAGTACTTCGACTCGTCGCTGACCCGGTGGTCGTAGAAGTCGACGAGCAGCTCCTCGTCGGCAGGCAGGATCGGCCGGATGTGGGCGGTGCTGCCGTCGCGCAGCAGGACGTCGGCCTCCCAGTGGTCGGGCGGGGCCTGTACGCCTACGTCAGCAGGAGATTCGTCAGCCGAGGTCACGACAGGAATCTACCGGGCCAGGGGTGAGCATCGGCCTCCGCATCCGCGATTCGGGAGCAGGATCGCCTCTACTGCGCGAGCCTGCGCGGAAGTGTCGGCGGCCTCAGGGAGAATGCCCCCTATGGCACGGCGCAGCACCCCCGACGCTCCCGAAGAGTTCGAGGAGCACATCCTCGACACCGACATCAAGGCCGAGATGGAGTCCTCCTTCCTGGAGTACGCGTACTCGGTGATCTACTCGCGCGCCCTGCCCGACGCCCGCGACGGCCTCAAGCCGGTGCAGCGCCGGATCCTCTACACGATGGCCGACATGGGGCTGCGCCCCGACCGCGGCCACGTGAAGTCGGCGCGTGTCGTCGGTGAGGTGATGGGTCGACTGCACCCGCACGGCGACACCGCGATCTACGACGCCCTGGTGCGGATGGCCCAGCCCTGGTCGATGCGGGTGCCGTTCATCGACGGCCACGGCAACTTCGGCTCCCTGGACGACGGCCCGGCCGCGATGCGTTACACCGAGTGCCGGATGGCGCCCGCCGCGATGGCGATGACCGCCGACATCGACGAGAACACCGTCGACTTCCGGCCCAACTACGACGCCCGCGAGACCGAGCCCTCCGTGCTCCCCTCGGCGATCCCCAACCTGGTCGTCAACGGCACCACCGGCATCGCGGTCGGCATGGCCACCAACATGGCCCCGCACAACCTGGTCGAGGTAATCGCCGCGCTGCGCGAGCTGATCAAGAAGCCCACCCTCGACACCGAGGCGCTGATGCGCTTCATCCCCGGCCCGGACCTGCCCACCGGCGGCACCATCGTCGGTCTGGACGGCATCCGCGACGCCTACGAGACCGGCCGCGGCTCCTTCAAGATCCGCGCCACCGCCCGGATCGAGCCGGTCGGGCGACGCAAGGGCATCGTCGTCACCGAGCTGCCCTACACCGTCGGCGTGGAGAAGGTCGTCGAGCGGATCAAGACCCTGGTCCAGTCCAAGAAGCTCGAGGGCATCGCCGACCTCAAGGACCTCACCGACAAGGACAACGGCCTGCGGCTGGTGATCGAGGTCAAGAACGGCTTCGTCCCCGAGGTCGTGCTCGAGCACCTCTACAAGCAGACCCCGATGGAGGACTCCTTCGGGATCAACAACGTCGCCCTGGTCGACGGCCAGCCGCGCACGCTCGGCCTCAAGGAGCTGCTCCAGGTCTTCCTGGACCACCGCTACGAGGTCGTCCGCCGGCGCAGCCAGTTCCGCCGCGACAAGGCCGCCGCCCGACTGCACCTGGTCGAGGGCCTGCTGCTGGCGATCCTCGACATCGACGAGGTCATCCAGCTGATCCGCTCCTCGGAGAACGCCGCGGCGGCCAAGGAGCGCCTGATGAGCGTCTTCGACCTCTCCGAGCTCCAGGCCGAGTACATCCTCGACATGGCGCTGCGCCGGCTGACGAAGTTCTCCAAGATCGAGCTGGACAAGGAGTCCGAGGAACTCAAGAAGACGATCGAGGACCTCGACGCCATCCTGGGCGACGAGGACCTGCTCAAGAAGGTCGTCTCCGACGAGCTCGGCGTCGTCGCCAAGACGTTCGGCACGCCGCGCCGCACGGTGCTGCTGGCCAGCGCCGGCACAGCCGCGATCGAGGCGCAGAAGATGTCGGCCGAGGTCGCCGACGACCCGTGCTTCGCCCTGCTCTCCTCGACCGGCCTGCTGGCCCGGACGTCCTCGGACGAGCCGATCGCCACCGGCGGTGGTCGCGCCAACCACGACGTGATCACCTCGATCGTGCGCACCAGCGTGCGCGGCGAGATCGGCGTGATCACCTCGGCCGGACGACTGGTCAAGCTCAGCGTGCTGGACCTGCCCGCCATCCCGGCCACGGCCGGCGACCCAAACCTGCAGGGCGGAGTGCCGCTCAGCGCGGTGCTCGCGCTGACCGGCACCGAGCGCGCGTTGGCCTTGGTCACGCTCGCCACCGAGGGCCACGGCATCGCCCTGGGCACCAAGCTCGGCGTGGTGAAGCGGGTCAACCCCGAGGTGCTCGGCAAGGACGACTGGGAGGTGATCAACCTCGCCGACAAGGACGAGGTGATCGGCGCCGTCGAGCTCGCCACCGGCACCGAGGAGCTGTGCTTCATCACCGCCGACGCCCAGCTGCTGCACTTCAACGCCGACCTGGTCCGCCCGCAGGGACGCAACGCCGGCGGCATGGCCGGCATCCGGATCGCCGCCGGCTCGAAAGCCATCTTCTTCGGTGCCTTCGACCCGACCGACGCGGTCGTCGTCACCGCCTCGGGCTCCAGTTCGGCCCTGCCGGGCACGGAGACCGGCTCGGTCAAGGTGACCCCGTTCTCGGAGTACCCGGCCAAGGGCCGCGCCACCGGCGGCGTGCGCTGCCACCGCTACCTGCGTGGCGAGGACACCGTGATCTTCGCCTGGGCCGGCCCCGGCCCCGCCCGCGCGGCGGCCAACTCCGGTGCCCCGATCGACCTGCCCGAGCCCGACCTGCGTCGCGACGGCTCCGGGGTCCCGGCGTCCCAGCCGATCGACGCCGTCGCCGGCCCCGTGGGAGGGTGACCCCCATGCTCACGACCGGACGCCTCCTGACGGCCTGCCTCGCACTCTCCCTGCTCGCCGGCTGTGGCTCCTCCACGACGTCGGGCTCGAAGGAGTCCACGGCGCCGACGACCCCCGCCCAGGTGCTCGCCCAGGCCAAGAAGACCCTGGACGAGACCAGCGGCCTCAACCTCGGCATCACCGCGACCGGCGTGCCCACCGATGTCACCGCGCTACTCAGCGGCTCGGGCACGCTCACCCACGCGCCGGGCTTCGACGGCTCGATCACCGTGCAGTACGCGGGCCTCAAGCCCCAGGTCCCGATCGTCGCCGTGGACGGCAAGGTCTACGCCCAGCTGCCGTTGAGCGTCGGTTGGCAGACCATCGACCCCTCCGAGTACGGCGCCCCGGACCCGGCCACCCTGGCCGCTGCCAGTGGCGGCCTCTCGGACTGGCTCACCGCCACCACGGGACTGGTCGAGGGTGACAAGGTGCGCGGCGGCGTCGGCAACAAGGAGATCCTGACGTCGTACTCGGGGACGCTGCCGGCCAAATCCGGCCAGCTCCTGGTGCCGCTGATCACCAAGGACCTCGACGTCACGTACACGGTCACCGACTCCGAGGAGCTGCGCCAGATCGTGCTCAAGGGCGACATCTACAACACCGGGGATACCGAGACGTACACCATCGATCTCGACCACTACGGGACCAGCAAGACCATCACCGCTCCGAAGTGATCTGAGATGACGCTGCGACGCGGCCTGCTGGCGCTGGCCGCCTTCGCCGTCTGCTTCACCGCCGCCGACACGTACGTCATCGTGCTGGCGCTGCCCGACATCATGCACGGCGTCGGGCTCTCGGTCGACGAGCTCCAGCGCGGGGCGCCGATCATCTCCGGCTTCCTGCTGGGGTACGTCGCCATGCTCCCGTTGATCGGCCGGATCGCCGACCTACGGGGTCGTGCGCCGGTCCTGGTCGCCGGTCTGGTGCTGTTCGCGTTCGGCTCGTTCGTGACGGCGCTCTCCTACGGTCTGCCCACCATCGTGGCGGGCCGGTTCCTGCAGGGGGTCGGCGCGGGCGCGCTGGTGCCGGCCACGCTCGCTCTGGTCGCCGATCTGTATCCGGTCGAACGCCGCGCGATGCCCCTGGGTCTGGTCTCGGCCGCTCAGGAGCTCGGCGCCGTGCTCGGGCCGCTGCTCGGGGCCGCCATCCTGGCGATCACCGACTGGCGGGCGATCTTCGCCCTCAACCTGGTCGTCGCCGTCGTCCTGGCCGTCGCGATCCGCACCCGGGACCGGTCACCGCTGCGGGTGCCCGACCTCCTGGGCGTCCTGATCGCGGCGGCGACGGCGGTCGCGGCGATGCTGCTGACGATCAAGCCGACCTCGCTGGTCACCGACCTCACCTGGGGTGAGCTGTACGTGCCCGTGACCGGGCTCAGCGACTGGATGACGCCGCTCGGGCTGACCGTGATCGGCGGGTCGGTGCTCTTCGTGGTGCGCTGCCTGGTCGCCCGCCGGCCGCTGATCGACCTGCGCCGGTGGTGGAGCGACACCCGTGCCGCCGACCTGCCCGGAGCGTTCCTGCTGGCACTCGCCCTGGGCGGGGTCGTCCTCGCCTTCGCCGAGGCCGACCCGAAGGTGAGCGTCCTGACGCCCCTGGGCGGCTGGTACCTGGCCATCTCCGCCCTCGCCCTGGTCGCGTTCGTCGTGCATCTGCGGCGGACCCCGACGCCGTTGATCGCCCCCGCGACTCTGCGGGCCCGACCGGCCTGGGGCGGGGTGCTGGTCAGCTTCTTCGTCGGCGCCGCCCTGGTGGTCGCCCTGGTCGACATCCCGCTCTTCGCCCGGACGACGATCTACACCGACTCCCAGCTGCTCGCCGCCCTGGTGCTGGTCCGGTTCCTGGTCGCCCTACCGATCGGGGCCGTGGCCGGTGGCTGGCTCGTGCAGCGCCTCTCCCCCGCCCTGGTCGCTGCCGGGGGGATGGTGCTCGCCGCCCTCGGCTTCGCGCTGATGGCCTCCTGGGATGCCGACGCGCTCTCCTCGTTCTGGGCCACGGTGCCGCTCGTCCTGGGAGGTCTCGGCTTCGGCCTGGCGCTGGCCCCGATCAACCATGCGGTGCTCGCCGCGGCACCGGAGCAGTCCCACGGTGTCGCCAGTGCCGCCACGGTGGTGGCCCGCATGATCGGGATGCTGGTCGGCATCTCGGTGCTGACCGGGATCGGGCTGCGGCGCTACTACGCCGAGCAGGCGAACCTGCCGCCGGTGCAGGAGGTCTGCTCGGGCAAGTCCCGGTGCGCCGAGTTCAGCGCCCTGATCCAGAACGCCGGCATCGCCCAGGAGCACGCGGTCTTCGTGGGGGCCGCCGGGGCGGCCACGATCGCAGCAGTGCTGGCCCTGCTGCTGCTGGGTCGGCGTACCGGCTAAGGTCGGGCTATGGATTCTTCGGTGAGAAACTTCGACGATCTGCTCGGTGCCAACGCCACCTACGCCTCCGACTTCCCGCTCAGCGGCTTCGACGGTGTCGCCCACGCGGGCGTGGCGATCGTGACCTGCATGGACTCCCGGATCGACCCGCTCAACATGCTCGGCCTGAAGCCCGGTGACGCGAAGATCTTCCGCAACCCCGGTGGCCGCGTGACGCCGCAGGCGATGGAGGCGCTGATCCTCGGCGTCCACCTGCTCAACGTCAACCGCATCCTGATCGTGCCGCACACCCGCTGTGCCGTGGCCAGCAGCACCGAGGCCGAGATCCGCGAGCGGGTCGAGAAGTCCGCCGGCGTCGACGCCTCCTGGCAGCCCTTCCACGTCGTCGAGGACCAGCTCCGCGCCCTGGGCGAGGACGTCCACAAGGTCACCTCGCACCCCCTGATCGGCGACCGCGCCCTGGTCGGCGGCTTCGTCTACGACGTTGACTCCGGCCTCATCTCGCAGAAGATCTGATCCGCCGACTTCCGGGTTCACCACCGCCGAGATCCGGGTTCACCACCGCCGAGATCCGGCTTTCTCCCCATCGAGATCCGGGTTACTCACGTCCGAAGTCCCGCCCCGCGCGTCTCATCATGCGCAGGGCGGGACTTCGTCGTACTGGCGCCAAGGCTCTGGTGGACAACCCGGAGGTCGCCGGTGGTGAACCCGGAACTCGCACGTGGCGAACCCAGAACTCGCACGTGGCGAACCCAGAACTCGCGCGTGGCGAACCCGGAACTCGGGCGTGGCGAACCCGGAAGTCGCGCGTGGCGAACCCGGAACTCGGGCGTGGCGAACCCGGAAGTCGCGCGTGGCGAACCCGGAAGTCGGGCGTGGTGAACCCGGAAGTCGGCTAGGCCAGGGTGACCGTGATCGCCTCAGCGGCTGCCTTGGCCAGCGCCCGGGCCGTACCTGCCGCCGCCGGCGCGCCGTCGGTGCCCGAGGCCGCACCCCGGACCAGGGTGACCGCTACCCGGCGCTCGCCATCGACGCGGGGCTTGCCGAAGAGCCGGACCTGGACGCTCGGGTCGAGGGCATAGGCGTCCGCCAGGCCGGCGAAGGACGGCACCCCGGAGCCGTGCACCTTGATCGGCCACGACGCTGCAGCGCCAGGCCAGCGGGTGACGGCGACCGGCAGGCCGAGCACCGCGCGGGCGTGCAGGCCGAACTCGCTGACGTCCTGGCTCACCAGCGTCACCAGGCCGGTGTCGTGCGGGCGCGGGGAGACCTCGCTGAAGATCACCTCGTCGCCGCGGATGAACAGCTCGACCCCGAACAGCCCCCAGCCGCCGAGCGCCTCGGTGACAGCACCGGCGACCTCCTGGGCCGCCGACAGCCACCCGAACGCCGTACCGGCTGGCTCCTGCCACGACTCGGCGTAGTCGCCGTCGACCTGGCGGTGGAAGATCGGGTCGAGGAACGTGGTGCCGTCGACGTGGCGAACGGTCAGCAGCGTGATCTCGGTGTCGAAGGCGACGAACCCCTCCACGATGCAGCGCGCCGACTGCGAGCCGCGGCCACCGGTCTGGGCGAACTCCCACGCCGCCTCGACGTCGGCAGCGCTCCTGACCACCGACTGGCCCTTGCCCGAGGACGACATCACCGGCTTGATCACGACCGGCCAGCCGAGCTCGTCGGCGGCGGCGCGGAACTCCTCCAGGCTGTCGACGAAGGCGTACGGCGACGTGGGCACGCCCAGCGTCTCCGCGGCGAGCCGGCGGATGCCCTCACGGTTCATGGTGAGCACCGTGGCCTGCGCGGTCGGGGCTACCCGCACCTGGCCCGCTGCCTCCAGCTCGGCCAGCACCGAGGTCGCGATCGCCTCGATCTCGGGGATCACCACGTCGGGCCTCTCGGCCAGCAGCAGCTCACGCAGCGCCACCGGGTCCTGCATGTCGATCACGTGGGACCGGTGGGCTACCTGCATCGCCGGCGCGTCGGCGTACCGATCGACGGCGACGGTCTCCACGCCGAGCCGTTGCAGCTCGATGACCACCTCCTTGCCGAGCTCGCCGGAGCCGAGCAGGAGTGCGGTGGTGGAGGAGGCCGAGAGCGGGGTGCCGATGTTCACCCCGCTATCGTCCCAGGATCTCCCGCAGCGTCGCATCCAGGTAGGCCTCGGGGAACGCGTCGGCATCGACGGCAGCGTCCAGCTCGGCCACGGTGCCGATCGCCTGGAGCTGGGCGACCAGCGCCGCCGTCTGGGCGGCGGGGTCGGCACCGAGGGCTTGGTCGGCCAGCAGCGGGCAGTCGATCGCGCCGCCTTCGGGCTCAGGGCCGGCACCGGCGACCCAGGCACCGATCTCGAAGCCGAGCGCCGCCGTGGGCAGCGGCGAATCCGAGCGCAGGTTCACCCACCACACCACCTCGGTGCCCTGGATCTTCCAGTGCCCCTTGCGCAACGGGATCTTGTGCTCACGGAAGGCCTTGGCGACGGCCATCCGCCGTGCCTTCTGATCAGTCATCGTCGACTCCTAGAAGTCGAGATCGGTGTCGGAGAGCTGGCTGGCTCCGGCGGTGATGAACTCCTTGCGCGGGGCCACGTCGGTGCCCATCAGGAGCTCGAAGATCCTGCCGGCCGCCTCGGCGTCGTCGACGGTGAGGCGACGCAGGGTGCGGTGGCGTGGGTCCATCGTGGTCTCGGCCAGCTGGTCGGCATCCATCTCGCCCAGGCCCTTGTAGCGCTGCGGGGAGCCCTTGACGTTGATGTTCTTCTTCTTCAGCTCGGCGAGCTTGCGCTGCAGCTCGTCGTCGGAGTACGTGTAGATGTACTTCTCCATCCCCTTCTTGGGGTTGGAGAGCTCGATCCGGTGCAGTGGCGGCACGGCACTGTAGATCCGGCCGGCCTTGACCATCTCGGGCATGTACTTCATGAAGAGGGTGGCCAACAGGGTGCGGATGTGGGCACCGTCGGCGTCGGCGTCGGCCATGAAGATGACCTTGCCGTAGCGCGCTGCGTCGAGGTCGAAGGTCCGACCCGAACCGGCGCCGACGACCTGGATGATCGAGGAGCACTCGGCGTTCTTCAGCATGTCGGCGACCGAGGCCCGCTGGACGTTGAGGATCTTGCCGCGGATCGGCAGCAGCGCCTGGAACTCGGAGTTGCGCGCCATCTTGGCGGTGCCGAGCGCGGAGTCACCCTCGACGATGAAGAGCTCGGTGCGCTCGTTGTCGGCCGCGCGGCAGTCCGCGAGCTTGGCGGGCAGGGCGCTGGACTCCAGGGCGTTCTTGCGGCGCTGGGTCTCCTTGTGCTGACGGGCAGCGATGCGGGTCTTGGCAGCGCCGTAGACCTTCTCCATCACCAGCTTGGCCTGGGCCTTCTCCTTGGCCTTCGTCGAGGTCAGGAAGGTCTTGAGCTCAGCGGCGACGACCTTGCGGACCGCGGAGCGGGCGGCCGGGGTGCCGAGGATCTCCTTGGTCTGGCCCTCGAACTGCGGCTCGGCCAGCCGCACCGTGACGACGGCGGTCAGACCCTCCAGGGCGTCCTCGGTGGTGATGTCGGGGTCGTTGACCTTGAGCACCTTGGCGGCGCGCATGGCGTCGTTGAAGGTCTTCTTCAGCGCGCCCTCGAAGCCCGAGACATGGGTGCCGCCCTTGGGGGTGGCGATCACGTTGACGAAGGACTTCATCACGGTGTCGTAGCCGTCCACCCAGCGCAGCGCCACGTCGACGCCCAGGGTCCGCTCGACGTCCTGGGGCGTCATGTGGCCCTTGTCGTCGAGCATCGGCACGGTCTCGGTGAAGTTGTCCGAGCCCTGCAGCCGCAGCACCTCGGTGACCGCGTTGCCGGTGGAGAGGAAGTCGACGAACTCGCCGATGCCGCCTGCGTGCAGGAACTTCTCCTCCACCGGCAGCTCGCCGCGCAGGTCGCGCAGCACCAGCTCGAGGCCGGGCACGATGAACGACGTCTGCCGGGCGCGACCGACCAGGTCGTCCCAGACGAAACCCGCGTCACGAGTGAAGATCTGACGGTCGGGCCAGAACCGGACCAGGGTGCCGGACTTGCCCTTCGCGACCCGGCCGCCCTTGCGGGTCAGGCCGTTGGCCGGGGTGAAGCCGGCGTCGGGCTCGGCGCCGTCGAAGACACCGGGCACACCGCGCTGGAAGCTGATCCCCTGCCGGGCCGGCGACCGGTCGACGTCGATGTCCATCCGCGAGCTGAGCGCGTTGACCACCGAAAGGCCGACACCGTGCAGACCACCGGTGGCGGCGTACGACGACCCGCCGAACTTCCCGCCCGCGTGCAGCTTCGTCGCCACGACCTCGACGCCGGTGAGCCCGGTCTTGGGCTCCTTGTCCGTCGGGATGCCGCGCCCGTCGTCGTACACCTCGACCGAGCCGTCGGCGTGCAGCGTCACCTCGACGCGGCCGGCGAAGCCCGCCAGGGCCTCGTCGACGCCGTTGTCGATGATCTCCCAGACGCAGTGCATCAGGCCGCGGGTGTCGGTGGACCCGATGTACATGCCGGGTCGTTTGCGAACCGCCTCCAGGCCCTCCAGGACGAGCAGGTGCGCGGCGTTGTACGTGTCGCTCATGGTCGTCCAAATCTACCCGCGACACGCCGATCCGGTGTGGAGGCACGCGCGTTGAACGGCCGACTAGGTTGGAGGGTGAACGAGACGACCGGTAGCGCGGCACTACCCACAAGGAGCGAAGTTCACAGGCCGAAATGCCGATGTCTCGAGTGTCAGTCCATGATTGGATGATGTGAGAGGTGACACGCAGAGTCGGGAATCTTGGTTCCCCCCGCTACGTTGCACTAGTCACCGAGACAGAAATGAGGCCCGAAATGAGCACTGCGACCACCGCCGTTGCCCCCAGCCCCGCACTGACCGCCGCCGATCGGTGCGATCGCTGTGGAGCCCAGGCCTACCTCCGCGTTGAGCTCCAGTCCGGCGGAGAGCTGCTGTTCTGCGCCCACCACGCCCGCGAGCACGGTGACAAGATCAAGGAGCTCGCCGCGAACGTCGTCGACGAGACCCACAAGCTCACCGAGAAGCGCCCGATCGTCGACTGAGCGCTCCCCTCGACACGTTGCCCCGGCCTTGCGGCCGGGGCTTCGTCGTTTCCGGGGTCGGTCGGGTCAGGTCGGTCGGGTCAGGTCGGTCGACCGAGACTAGGTTGCCCTCATGACCGGCGTCGAAGTCCTGCTGCTCCTCACCATGCTGCTCGGACTGTGCGGCATCGTCGCCCTGGTCGTGCCCGGCAGCCTGATCATCGCCGCCGCCACGGTGGTCTGGGCCCTCCAGGCCGACGACGGCCGGGCCTGGATCTTCACCTCGGTGGCGCTGGCCCTCCTGGTCGCCGGCATGGTCGTGAAGTACGTCGTCCCGGGCCGCCGGCTCGCCGACGCAGGCATCCCGGGCCGGACCCAGTTGATCGGCCTCGGGGTCGGTGTGGTGGGGTTCTTCGTGATCCCGGTCATCGGTCTGGTGCTCGGTTTCGTTCTCGGCGTGTGGATCGCCGAGGTGGTACGACTGGGTGCTGGTGAGGCCACCTCGTCAACGTTCGTCGCCCTCAAGGCGGCGGGCCTATCACTCCTCATCGAGCTTTCCGTCGCGGCGCTCGCTGTGGCGGTCACCCTGACTGGAATGGTGGTAGTCACGTGAGTGTCCTCTTCGCTCTGCTCTCGGCCCTGTGTTACGGGACCTCGGACTTCATCGGCGGGGTGGTGAGCACCAAGATCCCTGCCTGGACCTCGGCGTTCTGCAGCCAGCTCGGCGGGATGGCGGCGACGATCGTGATCTCCGTGGCGACGACCAGCCACCTCACCGGCGGCTCGCTGGCGTGGGGCGCCCTCTCCGGCGTGTGCACGGGCCTCGGGATGGTCGCGCTCTACCACGGCCTCGCGATCGGCCGAATGGGCGTCGTCGCCCCGATCACCGGCATCGTCGGCGCGATCGTGCCCGCCCTGGTCGGCGTGATCGACGGGGACCGCCCCGGCGGGATCGTGTGGACCGGCCTGGTGCTGGCGCTGCCGGCCGTCTTCCTGGTCGCTGCTGCGCCGCCGACCGCCGCGGCGACGTCAACGGCGGCGGGCGTCGAGGACTCTGCCGGGTCCCCCTCAGGGTCGTCGCCGGTGCCGACCTCGGACTCCGGCGCCCTCTTCGGCCTGCTGGCCGGTGTCGGCTTCGGGTTCGGCTTCGCCACCATCGCCCAGGTACCCGAGGCCGCGGGCCACTGGCCGGTGGTGCTCTCGATGGCCGTCGGCGCGCTCTTCACCGCCCTGATCGCGACGTTCCTGGGCGAGGCCTGGCGTCCCACCCGACGCAGCGACTGGTGGGCCAGCGCCGGTGGTCTGCTCGGTGGCACCGCGGTGATCTTCTTCCTCGCCGCCGCCAACTCCGGGATGCTCAGCGTCGCAGCCGTGCTCAGCTCGCTCTATCCGGCGGTGACGGTCCTGCTCGCCGTGGCGATCCTGCGCGAGCACGTGCACAAGATCCAGGCCCTCGGGCTCGGACTGACCGGCGTGGCCGTCGCCCTGGTCGCTCTAGGCTGACCCGATGACGTCGCCCGTCCTGCTGCGCCCGGCCCTGCCGACCGAGGTCGACCTGCTCTCGGCGCTGGCGCTGCGCTCGAAGGGGCACTGGGGCTACTCCGCGGAGTTCCTGGACGTCTGCCGCGCCGAGCTCACCCTGCGTCAGTCCCAGGTCGGTGACGTCACGGTTGCCGAGGTCGGGGCCTCCGACGACGGAGCCTCCGACGACGGGCGGTGGAACGTCGCCGGGTTCGTGCTGCTCGACGGGCCGGCGCCGAGCGGTGAGCTGGCGATGCTGTTCGTCGATCCGCCGTACATCGGGCTCGGCATCGGTCGCACCCTGCTCGACCATGCCCTGGCCGAAGGCCGTCGACGCGGGTACGCCGAGGTGCTGCTCGACGCCGATCCCGACGCGGCGGCGTTCTACCGGAGCCAGGGTGCCGAGGTCGTCGGTGAGTCGCCGAGCGGGTCTGTTCCGGGGCGGGTTCTGCCGCGGATGCGGTTCAGGCTGGACTGAGTTCGGGGGCGAACCCGGAAGTCGACGGTGGTGAACCCGGAAGTCGGCGGTGATGAACCCGGAAGTCGGCGGTGGCGAACCCGGAAGTCGACGAAGCCCCGCTCCGGCGAACCGGGCGGGGCTTCGTGTCTGACGTCAGGGGCTGATCAGTCCAGGTAGTCGCGCAGGACCTGCGAGCGCGACGGGTGGCGCAGCTTCGACATCGTCTTGGACTCGATCTGGCGGATGCGCTCACGCGTCACGCCGTAGACCTTGCCGATCTCGTCGAGCGTCTTGGGCTGGCCGTCGGTCAGACCGAAGCGCATCGAGACCACGCCTGCCTCACGCTCCGAGAGCGTGTCGAGGACGGCGTGCAGCTGCTCCTGGAGAAGCGTGAAGGAGACCGCGTCGGCCGGGACGATGGCCTCGGAGTCCTCGATCAGGTCACCGAACTCCGAGTCGCCGTCCTCACCCAGGGGGGTGTGCAGCGAGATCGGCTCACGACCGTACTTCTGGACCTCGATGACCTTCTCCGGGGTCATGTCGAGCTCCTTGGCCAGCTCCTCCGGGGTGGGCTCGCGGCCCAGGTCCTGGAGCATCTGCCGCTGGACACGCGCAAGCTTGTTGATCACCTCGACCATGTGCACCGGGATACGGATCGTGCGGGCCTGATCGGCCATCGCGCGGGTGATCGCCTGACGGATCCACCAGGTGGCGTAGGTCGAGAACTTGTAGCCCTTGGTGTAGTCGAACTTCTCGACCGCGCGGATCAGACCGAGGTTGCCCTCCTGAATCAGATCGAGGAACAGCATCCCGCGACCGGTGTAGCGCTTGGCCAGCGAGACGACGAGACGGAGGTTCGCCTCGAGGAGGTGGTTCTTCGCGCGCCTCCCG
>NZ_JASLGR010000023.1 GCF_030150155.1 Nocardioides sp. | reverse complement strand
CCCCTATAGACCATGGGGTTGATAGGCCGGAGGTGTACAGCAGTAATGCCCAGCCGACCGGTACTAATAGGCCGAGGGCTTGTCACACAAGCACTCAACAAAACCAACAAACGGCAATTGCGTAACAATGCCCGCGTCCACAACAATAAACACAGTTTGTAATTGAATAGTGGCTTCGACACTGCTCGATGCGCTCTCTGAGTGCTCGCAGTGATCGAGATAGAGTTACGGCGGCCATAGCGAGAGGGAAACACCCGGTCCCATCCCGAACCCGGAAGTTAAGCCTCTCAGCGCCGATGGTACTGCAACCGCGAGGTTGTGGGAGAGTAGGACGCCGCCGGACAAAATTTCCCGAGGGGGCCACCGCAAGGTGGCCCCCTCGCTGTATTTCAGGAGAACATGAGTCATGGCTGAAGAGCGACGTCAGAACAACCGCGGGCAGGGTGCCGGCGGACGAAGCAGTGGCGGCCAGGGTCGTCCTGGTGCTGGCCGGGGCAAGCCCGCCGCCGGTGGCGGTGGCCGCGCCGGGGGAGACCGCAAGCCGTCCGGTGACCGCAAGCCTTACGGTGAGCGGAAGACCTACGGTGACAAGCCGTCCGGTGACCGCAAGCCTTACGGTGACCGCAAGCCTTACGGTGAGCGGAAGACCTACGGCGACAAGAAGCCCTACGACCGGAAGCCGTCGGGGGACCGCCCGCAGCGTGGCGGTCGTGACGGTGGCTTCGAGCGTCGGGAGCGGCGTGACAGCCTCGAGCAGGTCGAGCGCACCGACGACCAGCGCCGTTACGACGGCCCGGACCTGCCCGAGTGGGTGACCGGCGACGAGCTCGACCGTGCCATCACCGCACAGCTGCGTGGTCTCCCGGAGAAGCTCGCTGCCCGCGTCGCCAAGCACCTGGCGGCGGCCGGCCACTTCATCGACTCCAACCCGGAGATCGCCTACCAGCACGCCCTGGCGGCGAAGAACCGCGCTCAGCGCCTGGCCGTGGTCCGCGAGGCCCTCGGTGAGGCCGCGTACGCCGCAGGCCACTATGCGGAGGCCCTGGCCGAGCTGCGTGCTGCCAAGCGGATGAACGGCGCCACGGCGTACCTGCCGATCATGGCCGACTGCCACCGGGCGCTCGGTCACCCGGAGCAAGCCCTCAAGCTCGCTCAGAGCCCGTCGGTGCGCAACTTCGTGCCGGAGGCCAAGGCCGAGATGACGATCGTCGAGGCCGGTGCTCGTCGCGACATGGGCCAGTTCGACGCCGCTCTGCGCACGCTTGAGCTCTCCCCGCTGATGAGCAAGAGCCGTGCCTCGTGGGTCGTGCGTCTGCGGTACGCCTACGCTGACACCCTCGAGGCCGCTGGTCGTCCGAACGAGGCGCTGACCTGGTTCCACCGGACGTTCGCGATCGACGCCGACGAGCTGACCGACGCTGCTGAGCGGGCCGCCGCCCTGGAGAAGGCGCGTCCGGCCGAGTAAGGACGACGACAACGGTGATGGGACGCATGAATTCTGCGTCGTGGCCCGGCCACGTTGCTGGAATTCATGCGTCCCATCCGTCACACTAGTGGCGTAACCGCACGAGATGGTTCGAGTTCGATCCATGTGAGAGCGCTGGGGAAGGCGAAGCTCACGCCGGAACGAAGGAGAACCACAGTGAATGGATACAACGACGCTGCGTCCTCTCGTCCTGCTACGAGGGGCGTGCTTTATGTGCACTCTGCCCCCTCGGCGCTGTGCCCCCACGTGGAGTGGGCGGTCGGCGGCGTGCTCGGCTCTGCCATCAGCCTCGACTGGACCACCCAGCCGGCGCAGGCAGGGACGTATCGAGCAGAGCTGTCGTGGACCGGTGCCATCGGCACCGCGGCCGCGGTCGCGTCGGCGTTGAAGGGCTGGACCCACCTGCGGTTCGAGATCACCGAGGAGCCGACGTCCGGCTCCGAAGGTGTGCGGTTCTCCTACACGCCCGAGCTGGGTGTCTTCCATGCTGTCACCGGCCTGCACGGCGACATCATGATTCCGGAGGATCGGCTCAAGGCTGCCGTGGTCAAGTCCGCTCTGGGCGAGACCACGATCAACCTCGAGATCGACAAGCTGCTGGGCAAGCCCTGGGACGACGAGCTCGAGACCTTCCGGCACGCCGGCGAAGGTGCACCGGTCCGCTGGCTGCACCAGGTCGTCTGAGACGCACTGTCATCAAGAAACGCCCACCGGTCTGCCGGTGGGCGTTTCGCATGTCTGGGCACGGCTCATGTGGCGTCAGTGCGGTCGCGTCACGGCAGCAGCGCGCTTCTTCTTGTGGTGGCGCTTCTTCTTTTTCTTCTTGTGGTGCTTCACCGCCGCCTTCGCTGGCTTCACCGTGAAGTGGACGGTCGGCAGCGTGGTCGCCGTCTGCGTCGAGCCGTTGCTCAGGTCGAGCTCGCCGACGAGGCTGAACCGACCGGGTGCGTGCACGTTGGCCGAGCAGAGCTGGAACCTCGCCGTGCCACTGGTGGGGTCACCCGGGCTGCCGGAGGTGAAGAACTGAAACGCCTGGTGCACGCCGCCGGCGTCGACGATTCCGATCTGCAGCACCCAGTCGTTGTCGCCCGGCTGCACCCAGTAGGAGTACCGGTACCAGGAGCAGCCCCGGACCAGCGTCTGGTCCGGGGCTGCGTACCCGGCCTGGAACGAGCTCGCCCCGGCCGAGGTGGCCGGGGCGAGTCCCAGAAGTCCGGGAAGTCCGAGCAAGAGTCCCGCTAGTGTGATCCGCCTCACAGCAGGTTCAACGCAGGCACCCGGACCGGGTTACGGATCAGAGCGGGATGTTCCCGTTCGTGCCGCGGATGACGCCGTCACGCTGGATGGCCTCGTTGAGTGCCTCGGCCACCGCGGAACGGGTCCGGCTCGGCTCGACGACCTCCTCGATCACGCCCAGCTCGACGGCACGCTCGACGCCACCGGCGATCCGCTCGTGCTCGGCAGCGAGCTCGTTCTCCAGGGCGGCCCGCTGGTCGGCGGGAGCCTCGGCGAGGCGACGCCGGTGAATGATCCGTACGGCGGCCACGGGGCCCATCACGGCCACCTCGGCACCCGGCCAGGCGAAGACCTTCGTCGCACCCAGGGACGCTGCGTTCATGGCGATGTAGGCACCACCGTAGGTCTTGCGCGTCACGATCGTGATGCGGGGCACCACGGAGGCGGCGAACGCGTGCAGCAGCTTGGCGCCACGACGCACGACGCCGTCCCACTCCTGGCCGACGCCGGGCAGGTAGCCGGGCACGTCGACCAGCACGATCAGCGGGATGCCGAACGCGTCGCACAGCCGCACGAAGCGGGCCGACTTCTCTGCCGAGAGCGAGTCCAGGCAGCCGCCCAGACGCAGCGGGTTGTTCGCGATCACACCGACGGTGCGCCCGCCGAAGCGGCCGAACGCGGTGACGATGTTGGGCGCCCAGCGCTCGTGCAGCTCGAGCACGCTGCCCTCGTCGAGGACACCGGCGACCAGCGGGTGCACGTCGTAGGCGCGCTTGGGATTCTCCGGCAGCAGGCCGGCCAGGTCGACGTCGTTAACGGCGGGGACCGACAGGCTGCCCTGGGCTCCGAGCAGGGTGGTGATGTCGCGAGCGCGGCCCAGGGCCTCGGCCTCGGACTCGGTCACGATGTGCACGACGCCGGATCGGCGGCCGTGCGGCTCGGGGCCGCCCAGGCGCTCCATGTCGACGTCCTCACCGGTGACGGAGCGGACCACGTCGGGGCCGGTGACGAAGATCCGGCCCTCGGGGCCGAGGATGACGACGTCGGTCAGGGCGGGGCCGTAGGCGGCACCGCCGGCGGCGAAGCCGAGCACGACGGAGATCTGCGGGATGACACCCGAGGCCTGGGTCATGGCCCTGAAGATCCGGCCCACGGCGTGCAGCGAGAGCACACCCTCGGCCAGACGCGCGCCACCGGAGTGCCACAGGCCGATGATCGGGACGCGCTCGGTCATCGCGCGGTTGTAGGCGTCCACGACGACCCGGCAGCCGGCGTCGCCCATCGCGCCGCCCATCACGGTCGGGTCGGAGCAGAACGCCACCGTCCGTACGCCGTTCACGGAGCCGATCGCGGCGAGCATCCCGGAGTCGTCGACGGGGGAGAGGAGCTCGATCGAGTCGGCGTCGAACATGGCGCCGAGCCGGTTGATCGGGTGGCGCGGGTCCTCGGTCTTCGCGGGCTTGACCGCGGGCTCGACGACGGCGGTCATCAGCGCACCGTCCCGAAGGCGACCGCGACGTTGGCGCCACCGAAGCCGAAGGAGTTGTTCAGCGCCGCGATGTCGCCGGCGGGCAGCTCACGCGGCGTGGTGGCGATGTCCAGCTCGACGGCGGGGTCGAGGTTGTCCAGGTTGATCGTCGGCGGAGCGATCCGGTGGTGCAGGGCGAGGACCGTCGCGACAGCCTCCAGCGCACCGGCGCCGCCGAGGAGGTGACCGGTCATCGACTTGGTGCTGGTCACCACGACCTGGTTGACGTGCTCGCCGAGGGTGGCGTGCAGCATCAGGCCCTCGGCGATGTCGCCCTGCGGGGTCGACGTGGCGTGCGCGTTGACGTGCACGATGTCGGAGGGGGCGATGTCGCCGTCGGCCAGGGTCATCCGGATGGCGCGAGCGCCACCGCGACCGGCCGGGTCGGGCTGGGCGATGTCGTGGGCGTCGGCGCTGATCGCCGAGCCGAGGACCTCGCCGTAGATCCGGGCACCGCGAGCCTGGGCGTGCTCGAGGCGCTCCAGGACGAGGGCGCCGGCGCCCTCGCCGAGAACGAAGCCGTCGCGGCCGGTGTCCCAGGGGCGGCTGACCGCGGTCGGGTCGCCACCTTCCTCGGAGCCGGTCTTGGACAGCGCCATCATGTTGGCGAAGGCGGCGATGGGCAGCGGGTGGATCGCTGCCTCGGTGCCGCCGGCCACCATGATGTCGGCGCGGCCGAGCCGGATCTGGTCGGCCGCGACGGCGATCGCTTCGTTGCCCGAGGCGCAGGCCGAGACCGGGGCGTGCACGCTGGCACGGGCCACGAACTGCAGGCTGATGTTGGCCGCCGGAGCGTTGCCCATCAGCATCGGGACCGACAACGGCGAGACCCGGCGCGGGCCCTTGGCCAGCAGGGTGTCGTAGTTGTCGAGGAGGGTTGTGACGCCACCGATGCCCGAGGCGAAGGAGACTCCGACGCGCTCGGGGTCGAGTCCGACCTCGGTGGTGGTGCCGGTGAAGCCGGCGTCGGCCCAGGCCTGACGCGCCGAGATCAGCGCGAACTGGGTCGAGCGGTCGAGGCGGCGTGCCTCGACCCGCTCCAGGACCTCGGACGGCTCGACGGCGATCTGGCCGCCGATCCGCACCGGCAGGGTCTCGGCCCAGGGTGCGGTGAGGGCACTGACGCCGGAGCGTCCAGCGAGCAGTCCCTCCCAGGTGGACGAAACGTCCCCGCCCACGGGATTGGTGGTGCCCAACCCGGTGACGACAACCCGAACGCGACCCATAGTCACAACTCCTTTAGATGAGACGAGATCAGACGGTGGCGCCGGCGCGCTCGATGAACGCAACGGCGTCGCCGACGGTGGCGAGGTTCTTGAACTCGTCGTCGGGGATGGTGACGCCGAACTTCTCCTCGGCGGCGACGACGATCTCGACCATCGACAGCGAGTCGACGTCGAGGTCCTCGGTGAAGTTCTTGTCGAGCTGGACGTCGGCGACGTCGGTGCCGACGACCTCGTTGACGATGTCGGCGAGGGCGGCGCGGATCTCTTCGGTGCTAGCAGCCATGATGTTTCCTTTCACAGGGTGGCTCACGGACGACGGTCGTCGCCCGGCGAGTATGGAGTTGAACTTCGTGGGGATCGTCAGGGAACGACGACGACCTGGGCGGCGTACACCAGGCCGGCGCCGAAGGCGATCATGAGGGCGGTGTCGCCGGACTTGGCCTCACCGGTCTCGATCATCCGCTCCAGGGCGAGCGGGATGGAGGCGGCCGAGGTGTTGCCCATCGTGGCGATGTCGCGGGCGATCTTCACCGTATCGGGCAGCTTCATCGCCTTGGCCATCGCATCGATGATGCGCATGTTGGCCTGGTGCGGGACGAAGACGTCGAGCTCGTCGGGGCTGACCCCGGCCTTGTCCAGCGCCTCGAGCGCGGTCTTGGCCATCGTGAAGGAGGCCCAGCGGAAGACCGGGTTGCCGTCCATCGCGAGGTAGGGCTTCTCCGTCGTGTCGGCGGCGGTGCCCCAGGTCAGCCAGTCGACGTTCTGCCGGATCAGGTCGGCACGGTCGCCCGAGGAGCCCCAGACCACCGGAGCGATGCCGGGCTCGTCGCTCGGCCCGATCACCGCGGCACCGGCGCCGTCGGCGAAGATGAAGGCGGTGCCGCGGTCCTGCAGGTTGGTCAGGTCGGAGAGTCGCTCGACGCCGATCACGAGGACGTGGCGGGCGCTGCCGCCGCGGACCAGGTCGTTGGCCATCGCGATGCCGTGGCAGAACCCGGCGCAGGCGGCGGAGATGTCGAAGGCGGCCGGGTTCTCGGTGCCCAGCTCGTCGGCGATCAGGGCTGCCACCGACGGGGTCTGCATCAGGTGGCTGACGGTGGCGACGATGACACAGTCGATCTGCTGCGGGGCGAGGTCGGCGGCGGCGAGTGCCTTGCGCGACGCGGCCACGGCCATCATCTGCACGGTCTCCTCGTCGTTGGCCCAGCGGCGCTCGACGATCCCGGTGCGGGTGCGGATCCACTCGTCGCTGGAGTCGATCGCCTCGACCAGCTCGCTGTTGGGCACCACCCGCGAGGGGCGGTAGCCGCCGACACCGAGGATGCGGGCGTGGGCCGCGCCGGTGGGGGTGTTCAACGTGGTCATCGAGTCGCCTCGGGGTGGAGCCGGACCAGCGGCTGACCGGGGGAGACCAGGTCGCCGTCCTCGACCAGCCACTCGACGACCTGGCCGCCGTGGGCCGAGGTGACGGCGATCCGGTCGCGCAGGCTGACGATGGCGCCGATCGCGGCACCGGCGGGCAGCGTGGCGGAGTCACGGCTGGTGGCGTCGAGCTCGATCGTGCCCTTGGCCGGAGCGACGACCATCCGCCAGGTGGGGTTGAGGTTGAACTCGGACTCCACGGCGTGGCTGTCGCAGAACGCGCGAGCCTCGTCGAGCTGGTCGGGGGTGTTGAGCGAGAAGGTCTCCACGGCGTGGCCGATGCCCTTGAAGTAGCGCTTGGCGATCCCGGTCAGGGTGCCGGCCGGCGGCATCTCCAGGATGCCGGTGACGCCGAGGTCGGCCATCGTCTCCAGGCACAGGTCCCAGCGGACTGGACGCGAGGTCTGGCCCACGATCCGGCGCAGTACGTCGGCACCGGAGTGCACGACCTGGCCGTCGCGGTTGGAGATCACGCGGGTGCGCGGGTCGTGCACCGAGACGGAGCGGGCGAGGTGCTCCAGACGCGACACGGCCGGAGCCATGTGCTCGGTGTGGAACGCACCGGCGACCTTGAGCGGGGCGAGGCGGGCCTTGGTCGGCGGCTCGGCGGCCAGGGCGGCCAGCTGCTCCATCGTGCCGGCAGCGACGATCTGGCCGGGGCCGTTGTCGTTGGCCGGGACGAGACCGTGGCGCTCCAGCGTCGCGAGTACGTCGTCACGCTCGCCACCCAGGACGGCGGTCATGCCCGTCGCGGTGGTCGCCGCGGCGGCCGCCATGCCGGCACCGCGCTCGCGGACCAGCACCATCGCCTGCTCGGCGGTGATCACGCGGGCACCGGCAGCAGCGGTGAGCTCACCGACGCTGTGCCCGGCGACGGCACCGATCTTGCCGAACGCGTCGGCGGGCTGCGGGAAGAGCTCGAGGGCGGTGAGCAGGCCGGTCGCGACCAGCAGCGGCTGGGCGACGGCGGTGTCGCGGATGGTGTCGGCGTCGGCCTCGGTGCCGTAGTGCACCAGGTCCAGACCGGAGACCGCGCTCAGCCAGTCGAGGCGAGCAGCGAAGGTGGGGACCTCCAGCCAGGGGCTGAGAAGGCCGGGGGTCTGGGATCCCTGTCCGGGAGCAACAACGACGAGCACGAGATCAACTCTGTCGGGCTACCGACGAGTCACCCCTGATCGCCGTACACGAAGATCGGGGAGGGACTTTGGAGCATTCCTACAGACCGCGCTGTCGACCGAGGGTGAGGGCGAGGCGGAGCGCCCAGGCCTCGCGGGCGTCGGTCGGGCTCAGGCCGGTGACGTCGGCGATCTGGCGCAGCCGGTAGCGCACCGTGTTGCTGTGCACGAACAGGTGGCGCGCGGTCGCCTCCAGCGAGCCGCCGGCCTCCAGGTAGGCGCTCAGCGTCTCCACCAGCGCCGGGTTGTCCAGGGCGAGGTAGATCTGGGTGACCAGCTGGTCGGCCGCGGCGGCGTCCCCGGCCAGCACCCGCTCGGGGAGCAGGTCGTCGGCGAGCACCGGACGCGGGGCGTCGGGCCAGCCCGGACTGGCCCGGTGGCCGACGATGGCGGCGTGGGCCGAGACGGTCGCCTCGGTGAACGAGGTGACCACCGGACCGGCGACCACGGCGCCGGGGGCGAACAGGGTGTCGAGCAGGTGTGCTGCCTCCAGCGGCTTGGTGACGCCGCCGAGCAGCACCACCAGCAGGTCGCCCTGGATGGCGCACAGGGCGTCCAGGCCGTCGGCTCGGACCAGGCGGCGGGCCTCCTCGAAGAGGTCGGTGCCGCCGGCCGGGGCGGTGCCGACCACGACCATCAGGCAGCCGGCGCCGGCCCAGCCCAGGGCGCTGGCCCGGGAGAGCACGGCCTCGTCGGTCTCGCCGCGCAGCACCGCGTCGACGACGAGTGCCTCCAGCCGGGCGTCCCAGGCGCCACGCTGCTCGGCGGCACGGGCGTAGACCTCGGCGGTGGCGAAGGCGACCTCGCGGGCGTAGCGCGCCACCGCCTCGTGCACCGGCGGGGCGTCCTCGCCGAGGATGGCGTCGAGGTTGGACTCGATCACGTCGATCGAGAGCCGGACCAGGTCGACGGTCTGCTTGAGGGTGATCACGCCGGTCAGCGCGCGCGGTGCGGCACCGAAGACCGTCGCCGCCAGGGCCGGGCCGTCGACCCGTTCGCTCTGGCCGCCGGAGTACCACTCGGTGAAGCCCTTGATACCGGCCTGGACGATCAGGCCGACCCAGGAGCGGTCCTGGGCCGAGAGGTCGCGGAACCATGCCAGGTCGGTCTCCATCCGGGCCGTGGCGGCGGTGGCCAGACGACCGGTGGACCGTCGCAGGACGGCAGCACCCCGGGGAGCGGTGCGGCGACTCATGCTTCTTCTCCTGACGAGCGAGTGATCACGTGGTTGAATCGCTGACTATGCCGCAGACCCGGTTCGTCACCGTTCATGGGCACCGTCGTGCGTATGTGATGGGTGGCCGCGAGCTCGGCGAGGCACCGGTGGTGCTGCTGCTGCACGGCCTGGCCTGCGACCGGCACACCTGGGATCCGGTGTGGGCGTCGCTGGCACAGCGCTACACCCTGATCGCGCCCGACCTGCTCGGGCACGGTGAGTCCGACAAGCCGCGCGGGGACTACTCCGTGGGCGGCTTCGCCAACGGCATGCGCGACCTGCTGACGATCCTGGGCGTCGACCGGGTGACGGTGGTCGGGCACAGCTTCGGCGGCGGGGTGGCGATGCAGTTCGCCTACCAGTTCCCCGAGCGCACCGAGCGGCTCTTCCTGGTCGATCCCGGCGGCCTGGGCCGCGAGGTGACGCCGCTGATCCGGCTGCTGGCGCTGCCGGGCTACGACGTCGTACTCAAGGCTCTGACCCTGCCCGGCGTGCTGGACCTCAACGTCGGGGTGATGCGGCTGCTCAAAGCGGTCGTGCCGCTCAAGGAGACCCGCGACCTGGGCGAGGTCGCCGCGATCGTGGAGTCCTTCCGCGACCCGCGCACCCGGCGCGCCGTGCACCAGCTGGTCACCAACGCGATCGACTGGCGCGGACAGATCGTCTCGATGCGCGATCGTGCCTACCTCACCGAGGCGATGCCGCTGGGTGTGGTCTGGGGTGCCGACGACATGGTGATCCCGGCCGAGCACGCCGAGATCGTGGCGTCCCTGGCTCCGCAGGCCCGGGTCGAGGTGATCCCGAACGCCGGTCACTTCCCGCACAAGGACCACCCCCGCCTGTTCGTGTCGCTCTTCGATGACTTCATGGCCTCGACCGTCCCTGCGACCTACTCGCGTGCAAAGTGGCGCCGGCTGCTCCGTACGGGGCAACCGGCGCCACTTCATGCTCTGCACGACTCGATCGAGCCGACCGTCGAGCTGGCCTGATCCAGGATCAGGCGTCGCCGCCGGCCTGCTGGACACCTTCCATCGTGGTGGGGTCGTCGATCCGGTAGGTCTCGAACGCCTTGACCACCAGCGAGCGGTCGATGGTGCCCGCGTCGGCCAGGGCCTGGAGGGCCTGGACGACCACGGACTGGGCGTCGATCTCGAAGAACCGGCGCGCGGCAGGGCGGGTGTCGGCGAAGCCGAACCCGTCGGCACCGAGCACCCGGTAGTCGGCCGGGACCCAGCGGGCGATCTGGAGCGGAACCGCGCGCATGTAGTCCGAGACCGCCACGACGGGCGCGTCCGAACCGGCGAGCTTGTCGCTGACGTACGCCGTCCGCGCCGTCTCGGCGGGGTGGTTGAGGTTCCAGTGCTCGGCGTCGATCGCGTCACGGGAGAGCTCGTTCCACGACGTCACCGACCACAGGTCGGCAGTGACGCCCCAGTCCTCACGCAGGATGCGTGCGGCCTCGTCGATCCACGGGTAGGCCACACCGGAGGCCATCAGCCGCACGCGGGGGCCGGAGCCCTCGCCCACGGAGACCTGGTGCAGACCCTTGAGGATGCCCTCGACGTCGACGCCCTCGGGCTCGGCGGGCTGGGCCACCGGCTCGTTGTAGACCGTCAGGTAGAAGATGACGTCCTCGCCCTTGCCCTCGGGACCACCGGTGCCGTACATGCGCTCCAGGCCGGACTGCATGATGTGGCTGATCTCGTAGGAGAAGGCCGGGTCGTAGTGCACGACCGCGGGGTTGGTCGCCGCGAGCAGCGGGGAGTGGCCGTCGGCGTGCTGCAGACCCTCGCCGGTGAGCGTCGTACGACCGGCGGTGGCGCCGACGAGGAATCCTCGGGCCATCTGGTCGGCCATCGCCCAGATCGAGTCGCCGGTGCGCTGGAACCCGAACATCGAGTAGAAGATGTAGAACGGGATCATCGCCTCGCCGTGCGTGGTGTACGACGATCCGGCGGCGGTGGCCGAGGCCATCGCGCCCGCCTCGGAGATGCCCTCGTGCAGCATCTGGCCCGCGGTCGACATCTTGTACTGCAGGAGCATGTTCCGGTCGACGCCCTCGAACTGCTGACCCGCCGGGTCGTAGATCTTGGCCGAGGGGAACATCGCGTCCATGCCGAAGGTGCGGTACTCGTCGGGAGCGATCGGGACGATCCGCTTGCCGATGCCCGGCTCGCGCATCCAGTCCTTGAGCAGACGCACGATCGCCATCGTGGTGGCGACCTTGTGACCGCCCGAGCCCTTCTTCAGGTCGGCGTACACCTTCTCCGCCGGGAGCTCCAGCGCCTTGGCGTGGTTGACCCGCTTGGGCAGCGAGCCGCCGAGCTCGGCACGACGCGCCATCATGTACTGGATCTCGGGGGAGTCCGCACCGGGGTGGAACAGCGGGAACTTGCCGGTCGAGGCGTACTTCTCCTCGATCTCCTTGTCGGAGACGGGGATGTTGAGCCGGTCACGGAACTTCTTCGCGTCGTCGACCGTGAGCTTCTTCATCTGGTGGGTGGCGTTCTTGCCCATCAGCGAGTCGATCGTCCAGCCCTTGACGGTGTGGGCGAGGATCACGGTCGGCTGACCGTTGGTCTTCGTGGCCAGGTCGAAGGCCGAGTAGACCTTGCGGTAGTCGTGGCCACCGCGCGGCAGCTTCTCGATGTCGCGGTCGGTGAGGTGCTCGACCATCTTGCGCAGACGCGGGTCGGGACCGAAGAAGTGCTCACGGTTGTAGGCGCCGTCCTCGACCGAGTAGGTCTGGAAGGCACCGTCGGGGGTGGAGTTCATCTTGTTGACCAGGACGCCGTCGACGTCGCGGGCGAGGAGCTCGTCCCACTCGCGGCCCCACACGACCTTGATCACGTTCCAGCCCGCTCCACGGAAGTTGGCCTCGAGCTCCTGGATGATCTTGCCGTTGCCGGTCACCGGACCGTCGAGCTGCTGCAGGTTGCAGTTGACCACCCAGGTCAGGTTGTCGAGCTCCTCGCGAGCCGCGATGCGCAGGGCACCCATCGACTCCGGCTCGGCCATCTCACCGTCGCCGAGGAAGGCCCACACCCGCTGGTCGGAGGTGTCCTTGATGCCACGGTTGTGCAGGTACTTGTTGAACCGGGCCTGGTAGATGGAGTTGATCCCGGTGAGGCCCATCGAGACCGTGGGGAACTCCCAGAAGTCGGGCATCAGGCGGGGGTGCGGGTAGGACGACAGGCCCTTGCCGACGCCGTGCTGCACCTCCTGGCGGAACCGGTAGAGGACGTCCTCGCTGAGCCGGCCCTCGAGGAAGGCGCGGGCGTAGATGCCGGGGGAGGCGTGGCCCTGGATGAAGACCTGGTCGCCGCCGCCGGCGTGCTCCTTGCCACGGAAGAAGTGGTTGAAGCCGACCTCGTAGAGCGAGGCCGAGGACTGGTAGGTGGCGATGTGGCCGCCGACCTCCAGGCCCTTGCTGTTGGCGCTGGAGACCAGCATCGCGGCGTTCCAGCGGATGAACGAGCGGATCCGACGCTCGGTCTCCTCGTCGCCGGGGAACCACGGTTCCCGCTCGGGCGGGATCGTGTTGATGAAATCAGTGCTGCGCAGGGCGGGAACGCCGACGGCGTGTTCGCGGGAGCGTTCCAGGAGGCGGAGCATCACATAGCGGGCACGATCACGGCCGCGCGCATCCACCATCGCATCGAAGGAGGCGAGCCAGTCCCTGGTCTCATCGGGATCGATGTCAGGGAGCTGGGTAGGAAGGCCCTCGTGGATCACGGTGGGCAGCGGCTGGCCCGGGGTAGGGGTTTCACTCACGAATAGATACTGTCACCATTCCCTGTCCGACCAAACTTACCCGCGAGTACAGCCTTCGGTTTCTGGCGTGCGGAACGCCGAGGCCTTGCGTCGGAGGCGGTCTCTCCGGTGGACTGTCCATCACAGTCACCGCAGGGGCGGCGTACGGCGTCGCAACAAGCACTCGGGAACGGTCACCGTGATCGGTCTCGGACACCAACAAGGAGTGGGGTACACGTGGGCTCGACCGCGGCCGCAGGGCCGGCTGACCGTCTCGGTTTCACAACGGGAATGGTGGTCCAGGAACTGGGCTGGGACGACGACACCGACGACGCGCTGCGCATGGCCGTCGAGGAGGCCATCGAGGCCGACCTGGTCGACGGTGACTACGGCGCAGACGTCGACTCGGTGCTGCTGTGGTGGCGCGAGGAGGACGGCGACCTGGTCGACGGCCTCGTCGACGCGCTCTCCGACCTGGTCGGCGGCGGCGTGATCTGGCTCCTGACCCCCAAGGTCGGTCGTCCTGGCGCCGTCGACGCTGCCGACATCGCCGAGGCCGCTCCGCTGGCCGGCCTGTCGCAGACCACGACGGCGGCGGTGAGCAAGGACTGGGCCGCCACGCGGCTGGTCACCCCGAAGTCCCCGAACTGAGATGAGCAAACTGTAACTCTCAGTTACAGTTTGCTCATGAAGCCGTTCGAGCCTCTGGTCACGCGGGGCGCCACGGCGGCCACCGCCGTTCGTGTCGCGCTCCGCTCCGGTGTCGTGCGCCCGCACTCACCCCGCGCGCTCGCACGGCTGCTCGGCGTGCTGCGGCAGTGGGGGACCGGCGCCGCAGGCGGCTTCACCACGCTGGCCGTGCGCTACCCCGACCGCGTCGGCCTGATCGACGAGGCCGGGTCCCTGACCTGGGGCGAGGTGCACCGCCGCTCCAACGCGCTGGCCCGCGCCCTGTCCGCGCGCGGTGTCGGCGAGGGCGACGGGGTCGCAGTGATGTGCCGCAACCACCGGGGCTTCGTCGAGGCCCTGATCGCGGCCGGCAAGATCGGCGCCGACGTGCTGCTGCTCAACACCGCGTTCGCCGGGCCGCAGCTGGCCGAGGTGATCGAGCGCGAGCAGCCCCGGATCGTGCTGCACGACGCCGAGTTCACCGGCCTGCTCGCCGACGCCCCGATCACCGACCGGGTGCTGTCGTGGGTGGACGAGCCGGACGCCGGCATGGCGGCAGGCGTCGACACCGCCGAGCAGCTGATCGCGGGTTACTCCGGTGACGACGTACCGGTGCCGGCGCGGCACGGACGGATCATCATCCTGACCTCGGGCACCACCGGCACGCCGAAGGGCGCTCCGCGCAACGAGGCCGGCTTCGACTCCGCGATCGCCCTGCTGTCGCGGATGCCGATCCGGGCCGGCTGGCGCACCCACATCGCGGCGCCGATGTTCCACACCTGGGGGCTGGCCCACCTGCTGCTGTCGATGTTGCTGGGCACCACGCTGGTGCTGCGTCGTCGCTTCGATCCTGAGGCAGCCCTGGCGGTGCTCGATCAGGAGCGCTGCGAGGTCTTCGTGGTGATCCCGATCATGCTGCAGCGCATCCTCGAGCTGCCTGCCGAGGTGCGGGGCCGCTACGACCTGAGTGCGCTCCGGGTGACCGCCTCCTCGGGCTCGGCGCTGCCGGGCGACCTCGCACTGGCCTGGATGGACGCCTGCGGGGACAACCTCTTCAACATCTACGGCTCGACGGAGGTGGCCTACGCCTCGGTCGCGACGCCGGAGGACCTGCGGGCCGAGCCGACCTCGGCCGGACGACCGCCGTGGGGCACCGTGGTGCAGGTGCTCGACCCGCTCGGCGCGCCCGTTCCCGACGGTCTCTCGGGGCGGATCTTCGTGCGCAACAGCTTCCTGTTCGAGGGCTACACCGGCGGTGGCGGCAAGGAGGTCGTGGGCGGTCTGATGGCCACCGGCGACGTCGGCCGGTTCGGAACCGACGGGCGGCTCTACGTCGAGGGTCGGGACGATGAGATGATCGTGTCGGGGGGAGAGAACGTCTTCCCCAAGGAAGTCGAAGACTGCCTCGCACGTCATCCTGTCGTGGTCGAGGCGGCGGCGATCGGCGTGGACGATGCTGAGTTCGGGGCACGCCTGCGGGCCTTCGTCGTCACGTCCGAGCAGGTGGAGGTCACGGAATTGCAGAACTGGGTGCGAGCCAACCTGGCGCGCTTCAAGGTGCCGCGGGAGATCGTCGTGATGCCGGAGCTGCCGCGCAACGCGACCGGCAAGGTGCTCAAGCGCGAGCTGCGGGCGTGGAGCCCGGAGGCGACGGCGTGAGTGGTCTCGAGCTCGGTCGGCCGGCACCCGACTTCACCCTGCGCGACCAGTTCGGTGCTGACGTCCGGCTGTCGTCGTACGTCGGCTCGAAGGCGGTCCTGCTGCTCTTCTACCCCGCGGCGTTCTCCGGGGTGTGCACGGGGGAGATGTCGGGGATCCGGTCGCGGCTGGATTCCTTCCTGACCTTCGACACCGAGGTGCTGGCCCTGTCGTGCGACCCGGTCTATGCGCTGCGCGCCTTCGCCGATGCCGACGGGCTGAACTTCCCGCTGCTCTCGGACTTCTGGCCGCACGGCGAGGTCGCCCAGGCCTACGACGTGTTCGACGAGTCTCGCGGGATGGCCCGGCGCTCGTCGTACGTGATCGACAAGGCCGGCACCCTGCGCTGGGCGGTGCACAATGCGAACAGCGACAGCCGCGATCTCGCCGAGCACCTGCGCCAGCTCGAGGCCGCCGCGCTCTGACAGCACACGCTGCCAGCAGGTGCTGGTCTGGACCAGTGTCACCAAATACTGCGTGCGACGTGCTTCGCGGCGCTCGGCCGCCTATCATTCTGGTGTCCCCCTGACGACCCGAGACGTCAGGGGGACATCTCCATTTCGGGCCGGGGGCCGTCGCCCCCTAAGGTTGACCCCGCTGCGGGCGTATAGCTCAGTTGGTTAGAGCGCCTCCCTTACAAGGAGGAAGTCGGGGGTTCGAGTCCCTCTTCGCCCACGTCTACGCGACGAGAGCACCAAGCCGGACCCCCCAGGGGTCCGGCTTTCGTCGTCTTCCGGCCACCGGCCCTTTTCTTGACTAGTTCAAGTTTTTACGGTTGAGTGAAGCCATGGAGTTCGAACGGATGTTGCGCGGCGCTGACCTGCGGGTCACGCGGCCGCGCGTCGCGACGCTGGGGGCGGTCTACGCCCACCCGCACGCCGATACCGACACCGTGATCGCCGCCGTCCGCGAGGAGCTCCCCGAGGTCTCCCATCAGGCGGTGTACGACGTCCTGCGCGCGCTGACCTCCGCCGGCCTGGTGCGCAAGATCCAGCCACTGGGCTCCGTCGCCCGCTACGAGTCACGGGTGGGGGACAACCACCACCACGTGGTCTGCCGGCACTGCGGGGCGATCGGCGACGTCGACTGCGCGGTCGGCGAGGCGCCCTGCCTGACCGCCTCCAACGACCATGGCTTCGAGATCGACGAGGCCGAGGTCATCTACTGGGGGACCTGCGCGGAGTGCCGCGCCGGTGCCTCCTCCTGAACCGAATAATCCGAAACAGTCACCTCCCAGGAAAGGTCCTTCCATGTCTGAGCACGACGACGCGGTCTTGGCCGACATCAACGACGGCAGCGCTGCTGCCGGCAAGTGCCCCGTGATGCACGGTGCCCTCACCCACCCCACCCAGGGTGACCCGAACCAGGCCTGGTGGCCGAACAAGCTCAACCTGAAGATCCTGGCGAAGAACACCGACGTCTCCGACCCGAACCACGGTGAGTTCAACTACAAGAAGGCGTTCCTCGACGTCGACCTGGACGCGGTCAAGGCCGACATCAAGGCCGTCATGACCGCCTCCAAGGACTGGTGGCCGGCTGACTTCGGTCACTACGGCCCGCTCTTCATCCGGATGGCCTGGCACTCGGCCGGCACCTACCGGGCGATGGACGGACGCGGCGGCTCGGGCACCGGCCAGCAGCGCTTTGCCCCGCTGAACTCGTGGCCGGACAACGGCAACCTGGACAAGTCCCGCCGCCTGCTGTGGCCGGTCAAGAAGAAGTACGGTCAGGCGATCTCCTGGGCCGACCTGTTCATCCTCGCCGGCAACGTCGCGCTCGAGGACATGGGCCTGGAGACCTACGGCTTCGGTGGCGGCCGCCCCGACGTGTGGGAGGCCGACGACGACGTCTACTGGGGCCCCGAGACCGAGTGGCTCGACGACAAGCGCTACACCGGTGAGCGCAACCTGGAGGAGCCGCTCGCGGCCGTCCAGATGGGTCTGATCTACGTCAACCCCGAGGGTCCGAACGGCACCCCCGACCCGCTCGCGTCGGCTGTCGACATCAAGGAGACCTTCCAGCGGATGGGCATGACGAACGAGGAGACCGTCGCGCTCATCGCCGGTGGTCACACGTTCGGCAAGACCCACGGCGCCGGTGACGCCGCCCTGGTCGGTCCCGACCCGGAGGCCTCGCCGATCGAGCAGCAGGGCCTGGGCTGGAAGTCCTCCTACGCCTCGGGCAAGGGCATCGACGCGATCACGTCGGGCCTGGAGGTCACCTGGACCTACCACCCCACCCGCTGGGACAACGAGTTCTTCCACATCCTCTACGGCTACGAGTGGGAGCTCTTCCAGTCGCCCGCCGGTGCCAACCAGTGGCGTCCGGTCAACAACGGTGGTGCCGACCTCGTGCCGGAGGCCCAGGGCGAGGGCAAGCGCGAGCCGCGCATGCTCACCTCTGACCTCGCGCTGCGTGTCGACCCGGAGTTCGACGCCATCTCGCGTCGCTTCAAGGACAACCAGGAGGAGTTCGCCCAGGCGTTCGCCCGTGCGTGGTTCAAGCTGACCCACCGTGACTTCGGTCCCAAGGCTCGCTACCTCGGGCCCGAGGTTCCGGCTGAGGACCTGATCTGGCAGGACCCGATCCCGGCCGGCACCGCGATCGACGCCGCTAAGATCGCTGAGATCAAGGCTGCCATCCTGGCCACCGGTCTCACCGTCACCCAGCTGGTCAAGACCGCTTGGGCGTCGGCGTCGACGTACCGCTCCTCGGACCACCGCGGTGGCGCGAACGGTGCCCGCATCGCCCTGGAGCCGCAGAAGAGCTGGGACATCAACGAGCCGGCCGAGCTGGCCGCTGTCCTGGCCAAGCTCGGTGAGGTCAAGGAGCAGTTCGGCATCTCGCTGGCCGACACCATCGTTCTCGGTGGCGCCGCCGCCGTGGAGAAGGCTGCTGCCGACGCTGGGTACACCGTCTCCCTCAACGTCACCACCGGTCGTGGTGACGCGACCCAGGAGCAGACCGACGTCGAGTCCTTCGAGTACCTGCGTCCCAAGGTCGACGGCTTCCGCAACTACCTCGGCAAGGGCTCGGTGCTGCCGCTGGAGTACGCCCTGATCGACAAGGCCAACCTGCTCGGCATCTCGGCTCCCGAGATGACGGTGCTGGTCGGGGGTCTGCGTGCCCTGGGTGCGAACCACTCCGGCACCGACGCCGGTCTGTGGGCAGCAAGCGGCACGCTGACCAACGAGTTCTTCGTGAAGCTGCTCGACCTCGGCACCACCTGGGTGGCAACGGACGAGTCGGAGAACCTGTTCACTGGCACCACCGAGTCCGGCGAGACGCTCACGGCGACCCGCAACGACCTGGTCTTCGCCTCGAACTCCGAGCTGCGTGCCCTGGCCGAGCTCTACGCCTCCGACGACGCCGGCGCGAAGTTCGCAGCCGACTTCGCCCAGGCGTTCGCCAAGGTGCTCGACGCGGACCGTTACGACCTGCGCTGATCGCCGCCGCTCACGCGACGTCGTGAGCTGAGACCGTCACGAGGCGGGCCCCGACCGAGTCGGGGCCCGCCTCGTGCCGTTCATCGCAGCGCAGCGTCCGCTGGTCGCCTCACTGAGGTGATCGGGCCCGCGGTTGCCCCCAGGTTCGTCTAGTGTGACGCGCATCTCACCTGAGCGATCTGGAGGCTCCCGTGCACGTTCCGCTGACCCTGATGACCTTCCTCGAGCGTGCCGTGACGGCGTACGGCGACCGGATCGGGATCGTCGACGAGCCGTTGCAGCCGGCCGGACCGCTCGGCGGTGCGGGCCTGACCTGGCGCGAGGTCGGCGACCTGGCCGAGCGGATGGCCGCGCGCCTGGACGAGTGGGGGATCGGCGAGGGGGAGCGGGTGGCGATCGTCAGCCACAACTCCGCCCGGCTCGCGGTGGCCTACTTCGGTGTCGCCGGCTCCGGCCGGATCCTGGTGCCGGTCAACTTCCGGCTGCGGCCCGACGAGATCGCCTACATCCTGGAGGACTCCGGGGCGAAGGTGCTGCTGGTCGACCCCGAGCTCGACACCGCCCTGAGCGACCTCGGCCGGGAGGGCTCGACCGTCGAGCACCGGATCGTGCTCGGTGACGACGAGGAGCTGTTCGCCCCCGCCGGTGCGCGTGCCCGGCGTTGGGAGGGCGACGAGAACACCACCGCCACGATCAACTACACCTCGGGCACCACCGCCCGCCCCAAGGGCGTCGAGCTGACCCACCGCGCGCTGTGGACCAACGCCACCACCTTCGGCCTGCACGTCGGTCTCAGCGACCGCGACGTGCTGCTCAAGACGCTGCCGACCTTCCACGTCAACGGGTGGGGGATGCCGTTCGTCGGCGCCGGTCTAGGCGTCAAGCAGATCGAGCTGCGCAAGGTCGACGGCGCTGAGATCCTGCGCCGGATCGAGCAGCACGGCGTCACCGTGCTCTGCGGTGCCCCGGCGGTCGCCGCCGCCGTGCTCGACGCAGCCGCGGAGTGGGACGGCCCGATCCCGGGCCGCGACAAGGTTCGGATGATCATGGCCGGTGCCCCGCCGCCGACCCGGACCGTGGCCCGGATGGAAGAGGAGCTGGGCTGGGAGTTCATCCAGATCTACGGCCTCACCGAGACCTCGCCGCTCGTCACCATCAACCGCTCGCGCGCTGAGTGGGACGGGCTGAGCACGCACGAGCGGGCCAAGCGGCTCGGCCGTGCCGGCGCCCCGGCCCTCGGCGTGCGCGTCACGACCGACGTCGACGGCGAGGTGCTGACGCAGTCCAACCACAACCTCAAGGGGTACTGGGAGCAGCCGGACGCCACGGCCGAGGCGCAGCAGGGCAACTGGTTCCACACCGGCGACGGCGGCCTGATCGACGACGACAACTATCTCGTCATCTCCGACCGCAAGAAGGACGTGATCATCTCCGGCGGTGAGAACGTCTCGTCCATCGAGGTCGAGGACGCCCTGATGTCGCACGACGCCGTCAAGGAGGTCGCGGTCATCGGCATCCCGGACGAGAAGTGGGGCGAGCTGGTCACCGCACTGGTGGTCACCGACGGCAGCGAGGTCAGTGCGGCAGACCTGATCGCGCACTGCCGGGAGAACCTCGCCGGCTACAAGTGCCCGAAGCGCGTCGAGTTCGTCGAGTCGCTGCCGCGCACCGCCACGGGCAAGCTGCAGAAGTTCAAGCTGCGCGAGTCGTACTGGGCCGACCGGGACCGTCAGGTCAACTGAGCGGCCCGCGCCCGTTCCGGCAGCGCGGGCACGGGCGGCCGGGTCCGCAGCCGGTCGGGCAGCCAGCGGTCGAGCAGCAGCGCGGTGCCCAGCACGACCGCGGTCGAGAGGCCCACCGCCCCGATCGTGTCCGTCGAGTAGTGGAACACCCCGCGGGTCAGGGCGATCGACGCCACCGCGACCCAGGCCAGCAGGACGAGCGCTACGCCCGTCCGGGCGCGCCGCCCGATCGGCAGCTGGCAGGCGACCAGGAAGAGCACCAGCGCGGCGCAGGTGACGCCCATCTGGTGGCCGCTGGGGTACGAGCCCACGTTCCCGGTGGCCAGCTGCCCGTTGATCACCAGCGGCCCCGGCCTGTCCAGCGCGGGCTTCAGCACACCTGACACCAGCACGACCCCGATCACCGGGCCTGCGACCGCGAGCAGCGCGACGTCGAAGCGCCGGACGACGAGTGCCCCCGCGAGGACGAACGCCATGAGCGAGATCGCGATGGCCGGCTGGGTGAACCCGAGCAGCTCACCCGCGCCCCAGGCACCGATGTGCGCGTTCAGCCGACGCAGCATCCAGGTGTCGTAGGACGTCCAGCCGGTGTGGAAGGTCAGCACGCCCAGCACGA